>JANQHQ010000026.1 GCA_028282595.1 Chlorobium sp.
TGATATTTTACAATTAGTTACGAATTCTACTGGCACAAATCAGAACATCTGCATCTGTAACCAATTGAATTTATTTGACTTATAACCGGACACTACTGAGTGAAGATAATAAATAATGTTAGCCACTTAAGCATGGAATCGCTTTATGACTTTTGAAGAAAAAATTATCTCTGGAATTATCGTAGGCTTATTAGTAGGGCTTATCACCAAAGCTATAGGATATTTTCTTACAAGAGAAAAAGTAAAAGCAGGCCTTCTTACCGACATAGAAGTCCATATCGAGGACATAAAAGAAACAAATGAATATCTTAATGAGTGGTTACCAACACTGCGTGAGGGAGAAGTAATCAATTATTCGGCTCGTTATAAGTCAGATGACTACATCCTATTTAAATCATTTATTTCTAACTTGCCAAAATATTTTTCAAGAATCATTTTCACAAACATATTACGATTCTATAAAGCAATTGAAGAATATGACGTTTTACTAGAAGGATTCTTTTCAGATGTCACTACCTGGAAAAAAGAAAAGCGAAAACTTTCTGCAGATGATTTAAGTTATCTTTCAAAAAAGATGGAAAGGATAATTGCGTTAGGAAATATTTTGACAATGAATGAAATTAAGAGTTTTTTGAATTTGCCAGACAAGTACGAAGGAAAGATTGCAGCAAAAACCATTATCAAATGAATATCCGGCCGAGTTGAGTAAACCCGAACGATTCGTTTCCGGCGCGCGCTGATTCGCGTGCCTCCAACAAATCGTTCGAGCGGAATTGTATTGTGCTTTCAGGCCTACGCGGTGATGCTCCGCCCATTCCATTCAACTCGGTTGTTCTATAAAAAAGGGAATAAATAATGAATGTATCCGAACTGTTTGACCCAGCTAATTGGATTACAACTGAGGTTGTTGAAACCAAAGTGCCAAAAAAGTATCAGACTCCACTTAATATACTAAATTAGCACGCTCAGCCTAACCAACCAAGGCAGCCTTTCGAAAAAATGACCGGAATTAACGAAACCACTCTCGTGAACATCAACCCAAGCATCCTGCCGGATGCCGAAAAGTTTGTTGAGAAGACCGGCGTATGACCAACAAAATCATCCTCTACCGCACTCCGGAAGGCGACAAAAAAGTCGGGGTATTGTTTCACGATGAGAACTTCTGGCTGCCGCAGAAGGCGATTGCCGCGTTGTTCGGGGCGGAGCGGTCCGTGGTGACCAAGCATCTGGGCAATATTTTTAAAGAGGGTGAGTTAGCTGAAGAATCAGTATGTGCAAAATTTGCACATACTGCCGCTGACGGGAAAAACTATGCGACGAAATACTACAATCTGGACGCAATTATCGCCGTGGGCTATCGCGTTAACAGTTACCAGGCCATCCAATTCCAGAAATAGAGGGTGCTGTTGATTACCCTCAAAAGTCATGCGGGCGCCGTATAGCGAAAACAGGAAAAACCGGTTTCTTTCAGTACACGAGGAATACTAGCATTCCACAAGCCCACTCTTGTTGCAAGCCCAATAAGCGCAATGAGATAGAGCGGTCAAAATGTGATGTCGAGGGTGAAAGCCAAACAGAGGGGGCTGAGAAGCAGACAAGAAAAGAGTTGGCCGAGAACGTTTGTCCACAACTATGGATTATCGCTTGCTGAAACAACGAGGCAATTGAGGTTGAAAACAGATGCTGTCAGCCATATGGTTCGTTGAGTTTTGGGCTTTTTGCCACCATTCAACAATGTCCCTCAAATCTATCAAAATAAAAATAAGGACATATACCTAATCTAAACCGTTTGAACTTGGATGCCTCAATCACCATCATCACGCTCTTTGCCTCCATTGTAGGCATACTTACGTATTGGCAAAAATACGTTCACGAACCAAAAGATACGAAGCAATATCTAACACAAATATTTGAATCAGCTAGAGAACGAAATACAGAACTTCTTGGCAAGCTGAAAAAGTACGCAGCCGTTCATAACGCTTACGAAGATCATTTCATGCAAGGTTTTTCGTTCAATGAGTCAATTCAAATACTTGAAAAATGTGAGCTCGAATTGTTCACGGATGAGAATCTTACGGCAATACAAAAATCTCGTGGAACAGGCCAAAACACTGAAGCATTAATTGACGGAATCAAAAAACATGATGCGCACGTCAGTCAATCACTAACGCACTTCCACTATCTTTTCCCCAAAAAATGAACACTGATGCAAGTAAATCATAACAATATTTTTCAGCGCTGGAAGCAGGCAAGCCGGGCGTTTTAACTTAATGCAGAGGTCTGCTTACCTCCGAGAAGCAGGGGGCACGCATTAGCAAAACTGCTCGATGCCGACGACCGTGTCAAATTTATTCTGCAAGCTGCCCCCTCCCCATGGTTCAAAGTCACGAGATCCCTCGACACCAACTTCAAGAATGCATCGACCATTCATGAAGTGCTGAACCCATAGAAAAAACTCCCGCTTCAAACAAACGGGAGCCCTTCTCTCAACTCACCCTCTTTTAACCGGAAACCAATGCGTTTACATTCAAAAAGAAGTATCTTTTGAGTATACGCGATTGTTTTTTAACGCTCTATCCCGCAGACCAAACCATCAATACAATGGAGAACCGATCATGGATAGACGGACGGTATGGAACCTTCTTTTGCTGCTGATCTTTTCGATCTCCCTCGTCGCTTGCGATACAAGCAGTAACGACACCGGCACATCTCCATCTGACGACCCTGAAATTCCGGGCGGACCCGGCGAACCGTATATCGGCTTCACCCATGTACCGCCCATCGGGAGCTTCGAAAACCTCGAAGGCGAAGTTTTGCACGTTTACCCCTCGGATCACAGGGTAGCCGTCTATATCTACGTGTCCGGCTGGTGGACAAAGCCGACTTTTACCGATCCCCTCACAACCATCCAGAACAACGGCAGTTGGACTACCGATATTACAACCGGAGGCAACGACGAACAGGCGACCCGGGTCGCAGCTTACCTGGTGACTGAAGATTACAGCCCGCCATTGATGTCCGGCGGAGCCACCTTGCCGGCGGAACTCGACCAGAATGCCGTCGCTAAGGTAGAGGCGAACAGAAGCCCTTGATCTCCCTGGGTTGCGGAAGACCTTAACCTCATTCCCCCTAAAACCGCAACGCACACCCGAGATGCCATGACGACGGGCTGCTCGTGGGGCGGAGGTCGTTGCCGCTGCCGTAGGCTTCGCGGTTGGCGTACCAGGCTTTTTCGTATCTCGCCGAAAGGTCGAAGTTTTTCATGATTTCGAGTCCGAGCAGGGCGAAAAAGGCCTCTCCCCTGCCGTAGTAACTCTTCAGGTTGAACACGAGCGGAAGGTCGTTTTCGTAGACGTAGATCGCTGAATCGTAATTTTCGGTGTGGAAGCGCGAGTACCTCGCCACGAGGGAGAGCGAGCCCGTGCGCCAGGACGCCTGTTCGTAGACCAGCCATCCCTTGGAGTGTTCGGTGTTGTCGGGATACTCTCCCTCGACAAGCTTGATCTCTCCCCTGGTCTTCAACGTCAGGTCCTTGTCGAGCTTCGCCAGCAGATCGAGACGCGCGCGGTTGGAGACGAACGGAACCGGGGTGTAATACTGGAGCCCGGAATCGTCCGAAAGCTTTCTCGACTCTTCCTTGTACTGGTTCTGCAGGAGCAGTTCCAGGGTGAGCGACGGCGACTGCCGCCAGGAGAGGAACACTTTCGCCTCGTCCCCGGTCGAGGAGAGCCCGTAGTAGCGACTGAGCTCGGGGAATCTGAAGACATCGTAATAGGCGCTGAGCCGGAACGCTTTCGAGAGACGGGCCTCGATGCCGACATAGTAACCTTCCTCGTTCGCCCCGTCGTCGGCGCGCTCGGCGAAGGCTCCAGCGAAGGGGGAGAAGAAACGGGGATGATAATCCCTCACGGCGAGTACGGTGCGGATATCCGGGGAAAGGGGAAAACCCGCGCCGCAAATCCACGACAGTTCCCCGTCCCGGCCGGCGAACGCCGCTTCCCCGAAAAGATTCACCCTGCCCACGAGCAGATCCGCCTCGACACCCGCCATGTTCTTCCAGCCCTCTTCGCCGTCGTTCTCTTCCAGAGGCATGCCGTAGCGGTAACCCGCCCAGGTGCCGCCGACGATACCGCTCACCGCCCCCGCATCGACCGCATAGCGGACGTTGAGCCCCGCGACGCGTTCGCTCACGTTATCGTGGTGCTCGATCTCGCTCTCCGTCCGGTGGTATCCCGAGGTCCGTATCGTCGTGACCGTTCCGTCATCCGTCGATGCGTCGATACGGTTGTCGGAGTAAAACGCCGTAAGCCTGAACGGTCCGTTCGCGACGGTGGCGGCGGCGCCCTGCATGAACCCGTTCTCCGCGCTGGAGGCGTACGGTTTCAGCAACCGCCCCGGAAGCTTGACACCGAGAGGATCGACCCCCTTGGAAAGATAGCGGCTCTGCCCGAAGAGCAGCCCCTGCCCGGCGTTGACGGTGTAGTTGCCCGCGATCAGCTCCCGAACGAAGCCCTCCCCGGCATAGGCTACGCTGAGCGAGGAAAAGTCGTCGATGTCGGGCTCCCCGATATCCTTTTCCATGACGCCCTTCACCTCGACGTCGCCGATGCCGACGGTCAGACGGTTGTAGAGCTTGTAATTTTCCCCGGCGTACTTGCCTTCCGTTATCCCCTCGCGCTCGGGAATCTCCCTGAAATACCGTCCGTACCAGCTCCCGCCGAAGGTGTTTTTTTTCGGCGGGGCCTTCGGCTCCAAAAGATCGAAACGCAGGAACGGCGCGATTCTTTCCGCCGTTTCCGCTCCGACCGCTTCCCGAAGCTCCTTCAGGGAGGAGATCGGACCCCGCCGTTCACGGAAATCCACGATAGCTTCCGCCTCGCCTGCCGAAAGGAAGGGCAGTTGCAGCAGATCGCCCGGGGTCGCCGTATTGACGGGTATTTTCCTGCGCCGCAGCTCCCCGAGCTCCTGGAGAAGCTGCTCGACGTCGCCCGGCATGTCGCTCTGGTCGAAAAGCGACTCGACGGCCCCCGCCGGGCCGTCCTGGGCGGAAGAGAGTGAAGAAAAGAAAGGGATCGAGAGAAAAAGAAGAGCGGCAACAGGAAGTTGCCGCGGAATCGATGGGAAAACGTTCATGGGAGAGCGGTGTCTTGATGGTTAGCTCCTGTCAGGGTGGAGAGCTTTCCAGACGGAGTTGCTTCACCTCGCCGGGGGTGAGATACCGCCATTCACCTCTCCTGAGCCTCCCCGCCCGCAGGCCGGCGTAAGCCGTCCTGTCAAGCCTCTTCACCTCGTAACCCAGTGTCGAAAACATCCGCCGGACCTGATGGTTCCTGCCCTCGTGCATTGTCACCAGCACATCGAGACCGTCCTGAAGGATTTTCGCCTTGCAGGGACTCGTTCTCTCGCCGGTGTCGCCGAGCCTCATGCCGCCCGTCAGCACGGAGAGATCCTTGGGACGGAAAGGGGCTTCGAGCCTGACCTGATACTCCTTCTCCACGCCCGACGAGGGGTGCATGAGCCGATGGGCCAGCTCGCCGTCGTTGGTCAGAAGCAGCATCCCGGTGGTTTTCCTGTCGAGCCGGCCTACGGGGAAAATGCGTTCGCCGACATCCACCAGGTCGAGAACCGTCTCGCGGTTCCTCTCGTCGCGGTTCGTCGTGATGTAATTCCTGGGTTTGTTCAGCAGAATATACACTTTTTTTTCTTCAGGCAAGGCAAGCATCCTCCCCCGCACGACCACTTCGTCGATACCGGGACGGACGGCAGCCCCCACGGTCGTGAGCACCCTGCCGTTCACCATGACCTCGCCCGCCTCGATCATCCTGTCCGCCGCGCGCCGCGAGGCGACCCCGCACATTGCCAGGTATTTGTTGATCCGGACAGGCTCCGGCGAATCTCTCTTACTGCAGGTTGTCGCCATTGTCCACGCTTGCCTCGGAAGAAGCGAGATACTCCCGGACCTCCTCGTCCCTGACGAGCTCCTTGATTTCCCGGAGCCGGGGAAGTTCCTTGAGGGAGTTGAGATTGAAAAAGTCGAGAAATTCCTTTGTCGTGCCGTAGAGCAGGGGCTTTCCCGGAGTGTCGGCCCGCCCCCTGACATCGATGAGACCCCGTTCCAGAAGCTTGTTGACCGCATAGTCGGGGCTGACTCCGCGCACCCGCTGGATCTCGCCCCTGGTTACGGGCTGCTGGTAGGCGATAACGGCGAGAACCTCGAGGGCGGACTGCGAAAGGCGACGCTGAATCTTCGGGGCGAGCATTTTCCTGACGACCGGTTCGAGTGAAGGGATCGTCAGAAAACGGAATCCGCCGGCGACGCGGACTATCCGGAAACTTCGGCCGCCCGCTTCGTAGGAAGCGTTCAGCCGGTCTATGCAGGCCTCGATATCGGCAAGGGAGGGCTCTTCTTCGAGAATCTGGCGGATCTGGCGGGGAGTAATGGATTCGTCGGAGGAGAAAACGATCACCTCCACTTTCTGATCCCTCTCCTGCTCCTGTTCTGACACCTTAGGCTCCTGGTTGCCGGCGCCCCCGGGGAAGCGCCGCCGGTTAACGAGTTTCGCACCCGCCGGAAAACCGGCACGGGAGCGGGCGGAATCCGCTCAGGGATAGCACTTCTTGAGCAAGGCCGAGGAGAACTCCCTGTCGATGTTCATACCCTTCTCGTAATTGTACCAGAGCTTCTGACAGGGAAAGTTGGTTTCGTAGAGCGCCTTGCCGATGATGACCGAATCGACTCCGTACTTTTCCAGCGTTTCGAGTTTTTTCAGATCGTCCGAGCCCGCGACACCGCCGGAAGCCGTTACTTTCATGCCCGCTTTCGAGGCGAAACGCCTGATGCTTTCGTAGCCGATACCCTGCATCATGCCGTCGCAGGATATGTCGGTGTAGATAACCCGTTTGACACCGAGCTTTTTCATTTCGAGAGCGAGCTCGTAGTCCTGCATGGAGCTGCTTTCGGTCCATCCCTTGATCTTCGGTATACCGTTTTCGGCATCGATGCCGATGACTATCTGGGAGGCGGAGTAGGTTTTGAGCAATTCTTCGACAAGCTCCGGATTGGTCACGGCCGCCGATCCGATAACCACCCTCCCGACGCCGATATCCAGATATCCAGCCACGGCTTCGAACGTACGAAGACCGCCGCCGACCTGTATGGGAATATCGAGCGTACCGACAATTTCCCGTATTTTCTCGAAGTTGACCGGACGTCCCGTCCTGGCCGCGTCGAGATCGACGACATGAATTATCTTGGCGTTCTGTTTCCGCCAGATAACCGCCATGTCACAAGGATTGTCGAGATAGATTTTCTCTTTGTCGAACTCTCCGCGAGTGAGCCGGACGCACTTGCCGTCCTTTATATCTATAGCCGGAATAATCAGCATATAACAACATCTGTTGATCGTTTCACATTTCGCCGGGACCTGACGCGCAGGATAACCGGATCATGATGCAAAAAAAGAAAACCGCGCGATGCGGGCAACAGTTTCCGGAACTTTTTCAGGGCGCCTCTATTACTTGTCGTGAGCGAGCTGAAGACAAGGCGGACGGAGCACAGAAACCGGAGTCCCGACAAGTCGGGACCAACGAAGTATTCGGGCCGCGCAACATAATTAATAGAGGCGCCCTTCAACATTCGGCATAGTTTTTCAGAACCGTCAACCCTGCGTCGGAGCTCTTTTCAGGGTGAAACTGTACAGCGAAAATACCATTTTTTTCAATGGCCGAACAAAAATTTTTTCCGGCGAAACGGGTCGTGGCGACACTGTCCCGCGAATCTTCGGGCCGGCAGTAGTAGGAGTGCACGAAGTAGAAAAACGAGTGGTCCACAATGCCCCTGAACAGAAGGGATTCCCTGGTGTAGTCTACCGAATTCCAGCCGATCTGCGGCACTTTTTCGGCTTCGGTCTCGAAGCGGAGAACGCTGCCGGAGACGAAATCCAGTCCCCCGTAGCTGCCGTGTTCCTCGCTTTGCGTCATCAGGAGCTGCATGCCGAGGCAGATGCCGAGCACCTGCCCCCCCTTGTCGACGTGCTCGGCCAGGGCTTCGCTGAAACCCGAAGCCATGAACGACCGTATAGCTGGGCCGAAAGCTCCGACCCCCGGCACCAGCACCTTTCGGTATTTCGAGAGCTGCGCGGCGTCGCTGCTCACCACGGACTTCACGCCGAGATATTCGAACGCTTTCCGGACGGAATGGAGGTTGCCTGCGCCGTAATCCGCAATAAAAATCATCGATTGGTTCCGTTGTCTGCTTTGCCGTTTCGGCGGAACAATAGTACCGCGCATGTGGGTCGTTCTGCGGCATTCATTTTTAAATTACCCATGAATTCAGTATTATACAGCTTTTGACCCGCCTCAACGGACACAAGTAAAATTTCACGAACAGTTTAATTACGTAAGAACGATGTATAGAATCGTTTCTGCCCGTTTTTTAGCGGAAAATATCAAAAAATTTGAAATTGATGCCCCGCGTATCGCGAAAAAAAGGAAAGCCGGGCAGTTCGTCATGCTGCGCGTCGGTAACAGCGGAGAACGGATTCCTCTCACGATCGCCGGTTCGGATCCCGAAAAGGGAACCATCACGATCATCGCCCAGGGCGCGGGAAAAACCACCCATGAGCTGAACGCGAAAGAAGCCGGCGATACGATAACGGATATCGTGGGTCCTCTCGGCACTCCTTCCCACATCGAGAATTTCGGCACGGCCGTAAGCATTGGCGGCGGCGTGGGAACGGCGATCGCCTACCCGACCGCGGTCGCGCTCAAGGAAGCCGGAAACCATGTCATCACGATCAACGGCGCAAGGAGCCGCGACATGGTCATCCTCGAGGAGGAGATGAAATCGGTCAGCGACGAAGCCTACATCACAACCGACGACGGCTCCTACGGCTTTCACGGCTTCGTCACCCAGAAACTCCAGGAGTTGATCGATTCCGGCAGGAAGATCGACTACGTACTCGCCATCGGTCCCATCCCGATGATGAGGGCGGTGGCCGAAGTTACCCGCCCTCACGGCATCACCACGGTTGTCAGCCTCAATCCGATCATGGTCGACGGCACCGGTATGTGCGGCGGCTGCAGGGTAACGGTCGGTGACGAGCTCAGGTTCGCATGCGTCGACGGCCCCGAATTCGACGCGCACAAGGTAGATTTCTCCAATCTCGGCGACAGGAACAAAATCTACCAGGAAGAGGAACAGGAGTCCGACGACGACTACCGGCACAGCTGCCGTCTCGACAGCCACGCCTGACCGTTCAACGCCAAGTATCACAGCAACACGTTCATATCCTACCCGCCGGACCGCGCAACGGCCCTTGGGAGGGGAACGATATCACAACAGGGAATCACTATGGAGAACGACAATAAAAAGATCTCGATCAAGGAGCGCATGGCCATCCCACGGCAGAAAATGCCCGCGCAGGATCCGTCGGAACGCGTCCGGAATTTCCGGGAGGTCAATCTCGGCTATACGCCCGAACTGGCCATGAAAGAGGCGATGCGGTGCATCCAGTGCAAGGATCCGGTCTGCATCAGGGGCTGTCCGGTGAGCATCAAGATCGACGAGTTCATCGACCTCGTCGCGCACGGCAAATTCCTCGCGGCGGCTAAAAAAATCAAGGAGGACAACGTGCTCCCGGCGATCTGCGGCAGAGTCTGCCCGCAGGAGGACCAGTGCGAAAAAGTGTGCGTTCTGACGAAAAAACACGAACCCGTGGCGATCGGACACCTCGAACGCTTCGTGGCCGACTACGAAAGGGAGAGCGGCAACATCGAGGTCCCCGACGTCAAGCCGCCCACCGGCAGGAAAATCGCCGTCATCGGCAGCGGCCCGGCGGGACTCAGTTGCGCCAACGACCTCGCGCAGCTCGGCCACAAGGTGGTGGTTTTCGAAGCCCTGCACGAGCTCGGCGGCGTTCTCATGTACGGCGTTCCGGAGTTCCGGCTGCCGAAGGATATCGTCAGGAAGGAAATCGAGGTTCTGAAAAAGATGGGGGTCGAATTTCAGACGGACGTGGTGGTCGGACGCACCATCACCATCGACGAGCTGATCGAGGAGGAGGGCTACGACGCCGTCTTTATCGGTGTCGGAGCGGGGCTACCCTGGTTCATGGGCATCCCCGGCGAAAATTTCGTCGGCGTGCTTTCGGCAAACGAGTTCCTGACGAGGGTCAACCTCATGAAAGCGTACGACTTCCCCGAAAGCGACACGCCCGTTTTCAACTGCAAGGGCAAGAATGTGGCGGTTTTCGGAGGGGGCAACACCGCCATGGACGCCGTGAGAACCGCGAAGCGCCTCGGCGCGGAACACGCCTACATCATCTATCGCCGTTCGGAAGCGGAAATGCCCGCCCGCGTCGAGGAGATCCATCACGCCAAGGAGGAGGGGATCGAATTCCTGCTGTTGAACAACCCGGTCGAATTCATCGGCGACGAACGGCAGTGGCTTACCGGCGTGAAGTGCATCAAAATGGAACTGGGCGAACCCGACGATTCGGGAAGACGCCGTCCGGTCCCGATCGAGGGCTCGGAATACATACTGCCGATCAACATGGCGGTCATCTCCATCGGCAACGGCTCGAACCCGCTGATCGGCCAGACCACGCCCGATATCGAATTCAGTAAACGCGAAACCATTGTCGTCGACGTCAACACGATGGCGACCTCCAAGGAGAACGTCTATGCCGGAGGCGATATCGTCACCGGCGGAGCCACGGTGATCCTCGCCATGGGCGCCGGCCGCACGGCCGCACGCGCGATTCACGAAAAACTCATGGGGGTGTCGCACGGTTTCGACGAATGGTAGGGCGCTTGACGCCCTCAACCGGCTTTTTCGAATCTCCGGCGGATATCCTCCACACGGCCGCGGTTCACGCCGAGATCGGAATAGCCGACTCGTGAAGCGGATCGTACATGGAGAACCCCTTTCGACCTGTCGAGCCTGAACTCGACGTCGTCGACGAAGCCGAACACGGGTACGGCGAATGTCGACCAGAGGTACTCTTTCGACTCGTTCCGAACGACGCCGCCCATCTCACCGACCACCGCTTTCACTCTTTCCAGGGCCCGGTCTTCCGCCCCTTTTTCGAGGGCGATCGGGTCTATCTTTCCGGACTCTTCACCGCCTTCGCTGCATACGCAGTTCGGCGTACCGGGGCAGGGTCTCAGACGGCCGTCGACCAGCCCGTGCTCCGGCTCCTCGGGCAGCAAACCCGAGAACAGGCCGGCGAGGGCGTTGGCCGCATCATTGATGATGTCCATGGTCTTTCTGTCTGTTTTTCAGGAATGAAACAATGGAATAATACGCACTTTTCCGGGGACGCCGAAACGGGAGCGGTCTGAAACGGCCGCCGCTCACAGGACGAGATACCAGAGCGGAAGCGTCAGGAACGAGAGTACGACTCCGACGGCGACCATGAGATTCGCCAGCGGAGGATTGATATCCTGCTCGGTGGCCACGATGGCCGCCGTCACCATCGGAGCCATCGCCGCCTCGAACAGCGTGACCCTGAAGGCGAGCCCTTCGAGCACCTGCATCTGACCGTAGAACAGCCAGAGAACCAGCGGCGCCAGAAAGAGCTTGAACCCGAGACCGAAAGCCAGGTTCCTGCCGTTCCCCCTGAAATGCCCCGCATGAAGCTGACAGCCGACCGAAAACAGCGCGAGCGGAGCCAGGGTATCGCCCAGCCGTCGCAGTACGACCGTCAGCCATTGGGGATAGTCGACCGGCATCAGGACGACGGCAGCCACGAGGGCGAGAAAGGGCGGAAACATGACGATCCGTCCGGCCATCTCTGTCGCCGACGGCATGCCTCCGGAGTAGATGCCCGCAACGGCGAGTCCGAGAGTGGAGAGCACCATGAAGGAGCCGAGCTGATCGACGACGATACCGTAGACCAGGGCTTCACTGCCGTAGAAAGCCTCGATCATCGGAAGACCGACAAACGAGGTGTTGCCGAGGCCCCCCGTCAGCATCAGGGCGCCCACGGTGGCGCGCGGCAGGCGGAACACGCGTCCGAGCAGCAGAAAGAATGCCGCTCCGAGGCCGAAAAGCAGCCAGGGCATGGCCGCCATGAACAGCAGATCCGGGGAAAGCCGCAGTTCACGGACCGAAAGGAGCACGACCGCCGGCAGGGCGACGTGAATGATATAGCCATTAAGGGTTTTCGGAGCGTTTTCGGGCAGCTTTCCCGACCGCCTCAGGATGACCCCGGCCAGAAAGCAGACGGCGAGCAGTACCAGATTATGCATCCTGTGCGGCCTCCCCGCCGCCATGCACGGACGCTCCGGTCCCGCCCTCTTTCGGAAGGAGAATCTGCCTGGCGGCGGCGGCCGCCCTTTCGGCGAGAAACGAGCAGAAAGCCTCCGAATCGTTGAGACAGGGTATGTAGGTCGTCCGGGGAATTCCGCTTTTTTCGAGCAGCCCTTTCGCCCTCAAAAGCGTCTCGTTACCCTCGGCGAAATAGCCGGCCGGAAACAGGACGGCATGGCCCGCGCCATCGGTTTTCAGACGTTCGAGGACCGACTCGAGCGGCGGCTGCGTCCATCGCCCCCCGACGTCGTGGTTCAGATAGGCCGTCACGACTTCGCCGAACGGATTTCGTGCATCGCCGGCAATCGCTTCGCCGAGAATCGAGGCGAACGACCGGGTCTCCTCCAGACCGGTGCTAAACGGGGGAACGTCGCCCTTCCGGTCGGCCTCGAGCGTCCCGTGAAAGGCCAGGACGAGAACCGGGCGTCCCGGGGCGGTATCTGGCGGAACGTGGTGGAAAACGTGCTCCCTGTAAATCTCCCGCAGGTCGTCGGCCCGCCAGAAACCGCTGAGGACCCGCGAGCCCGCGAGCTCCTCTTCCGTGCAGACGCTCTCCAGGTGATCGCAGAACGAGCCGAAGGTCAGATGGCTTTCGACCGGCGAGAGGGAGAGGAGTATTCTGGCATCGAACCCCCTGGTCCGCTCCACGACCTCCTCCACGGAAGGAGGCGTCGCGGAGAACGCCGGAAACACCTCGTAGACCGGATCCTCCGGAATCGTGCGGCCGGAAAGGCTCCTGCGAACGGCTTCGGCCTGGCGACGGGTGATCGGGTTGTGCGGCGACACATAGCCGGCATCCCGGAACGACCTGCTGTTTTTCAGCCCTGAAAGAAGTGAAACGAAAACCCTCAGCGGCTTCGGTATCGGCAACACCTCGGCGGCGTGATCGAGCGTGCGCCTCGTCATCGAGTAGTTGTCGAGGAAACCCTCTGTTTCGGCCTCTCCGTGCGCGGCCATGATGACGGCGATCCTTCTTGTCATTGCGATATGGGAAGAGCTGTTCTCAGGGACCGTTTCCCGCGGGTTTCGCCTCCAGGCCCTCGCGGAAGCGCTCTTCGGGCCCGACCACCACGGAGTCCCCCTCGGCGATCCCCCGCACCACCTCGATGTGGGTAAGATCCCCCGCGCCTGTGGCGATCTCCTGTTTTTTCAGATGACGCTCCTCGATTTTCCAGACGTACTTCTTGCGAAACTCTTCGAAGATCGCGCTTTTGGGAATCAGGAGTGCATTCTCCCGGGTGCTGTAGACGATGTTCGCGGTGGCCGTCATGCCGGCCTGAATCCCCTCGACCGGCTCGGTGAACTCGAGATAGACCCTCGACGTCTTGGTTATCCTGTCCGTCCGGGGAACCACCCTCGACACCCTCGCCTCGAACCGGCTTTCGGGAAGCGCATCGAATGCCACCGTGGCGAGCTGTCCCGGCCTCACCCTGGGCGCGTCGAGCTCATCGACCTCGACGTTCAGCACATAGCTGGCCGTATCGACCACCGTCGCGACATGCGTTCCGCTGACGATATGGTCGCCCGCTCTGGCGTCCTGCATGGTCAGGATTCCGGAAACCGGTGCGGTCAGAACGAGCTTTTTCAGATCGTCCCTGCGGCTTTTCAACTGCAGCTCCCGCTGCTCGAGCAGTTCGACCGCCTTCCGGAACTCCTTTTCTGCATTGTCGAGATCCTGCCGTGAAATCGCGCCCGCCCTGAAAAGATTCCGGTTTCTCGAGAGCCTGAGGCGCAGATCGTCGGTTTCCGACTTCTGCTCGGCATATGCCGCCCGCGCCTCCCGGGCGGCGAGTCCGGGCTGGCGCTCCTCGAACTCGAGGATTGCGCCCCCTCTGTCGACCCGCTCTCCTTCCCGGATCATGACGGCGCCTACCGTTCCCGACAGTTCACTGCGCAGCTCGGCCATCCTCTCCGCGTCCACGTAGCCGGTGGCGTAGATCGCCTGGATCAGTTCCGTCTTCCTCACCTGATGGATATCGACGTAGACGGTGTTGCCTCTTGTCACGAGATAGATGACGGTCGCCATGAAGATAACGCCGAGGGCGATCGTGTATTTGGGGAGTATTTTCTGTACGGTCTGCATGATGGGACAGCAAGCGTTGCAAATAACGAACAGGAAGTTAACATCTGTAATGCTGGTTTCAAATTACGTCTCACTCCCTTCGTTCTTTATTTTTCTCGCGCGCCTGCTTGGTTTTTCGATTATTTTATGAATCTTTAAGGTCAGGAAAATATCTGCGCCGCAGCCGTGCTCCGGCGGCGGCGCCCAATCGACCTACTGTCAATGAGTACGAACCAGGATCTCGAAAAAAGCTTTCTCGACTCCGTCCGATTCGATGCGAAGGGTCTGGTCCCGGCGATCGTTCAGGACAACGAAACGGGAAAAGTTCTGATGATGGCGTGGATGAACCGCGAGAGTCTCGAAATGACGCTTGAAAAAAAGAAAGCCTGCTACTGGAGCCGCAGCCGGAACAAACTCTGGATGAAGGGCGAATCCTCCGGCAATATGCAGGACGTGCACGATATCATGATCGACTGCGACGGGGACACCCTGCTGCTGAAGGTATCGCAGAAAGGCGGCGCCTGCCACGTCGGTTACCATTCATGCTTTTACCGCAGGGTCACGGACGATCATTCGATGGAGATCTGCGACACCCTGATGTTCAACCCCGAGGACGTTTATGGGAAAAAAAGCTGAGGGGCAATTCAGCCGTTCGAAGGAAACCGCCCGGTCCCTGTTCAGATCGAAATCGCATGCGTCGATCCGGCACATGTTCGACGACGTCGCACCGACCTACGATTTCCTCAACCATCTTTTGAGCCTCGGTATCGACAACTACTGGCGGTCCCGCACGGCTTCGAGGGCTCGCCGGCTTGTCGACGGCAATCCCGAACCGGCCATTCTCGACGTCGCGACCGGAACCGGGGATCTCGCACACGCCATGTCGAAAATACCGGGCGCCAGGGTGACGGGCATGGACCTCTCCCCCGAAATGCTCGCGATCGCGAAAAAGAAGTATCCCGGCATCCGCTTCGACGAGGGCTATGCCGAAAACCTTCCCTACGACGACGGTTCGTTCGATATCGTCAGCGCGGGGTTCGGCGTGAGGAATTTCGAGGACCTGCCCGGAGGCCTGAGGGAATTCCACCGGGTGCTCAAACCCGGGGGGCACGCTCTCATCATCGAACCGATGATCCCGAGGAATCCGCTCATGCGGCAGCTCTACCTGGTATACTTCAAAAAAGTGCTTCCGAAAATAGCGCGTATGTTCACCAAGTCGAGTTTCGCCTACGACTACCTTCCGCACTCCGTCGAATCGTTCCCGCAGGGCGAGGAATTCGTCTCGATCCTCAGGGAAGCGGGATTCGGCGCGGCCGACTATCACCCGATGACGTTCGAAGTATCGATCCTCTACCTGGCGCGGAAGTAAGCCCGTCACTCCACCGAACGCTGCCGTTCCTGCCGCGCCATCTGCCTGATATCGCGAAGCAGCCGCGCCTGCTTCCTACGGTTTTCCCGCAACTTCCCGAGCAGTTCCGAATGGCTTTTACGCACCTGTGGATCGGGTGGGTGCAGTTCCCCGAGGCGGCGAAGAGCTGCTCCCGAACAACGATCAGATCCATCCCCGAGCTCCTTTTCCGTGAAGGAACCGTGCGCCGTGAGCAACGTCCCGAGCTGCTCCTTCAGCCGTGCCTCCTCTCCGGCAAGACGTCGAAGGTAGCGCCTCATATAGCGGAATTCCGCTGCAAGGCGCTCGGGAACCGTTATCCCCTCCAGCATACTTGCCGTGCGTACTTTTCCGGCAACCCTGTGACGGGAAGAGCCGTTGGCTGAAGGCCGAGGCTGACTCCCTTGCTGAGCCGACAGCCAGAAACGGCTGAACAGGGGATTTCTTTTCAGTGCCGGTCGTGAGAGGTAAAAGAGTGAAATGCCTGCAGCGTTGGCAACTACGTCGATCAGGGAAACATGTCGGCCGATACCGACGTAGCGCTGCAGAAGCTCGATCGAGACCCCGAATAAAAAGAGCCCCGTTACATTGAGAACGATATATTTTTTTTCAGGGAACGACAGGTCTGCAAGCAGCGCCAAGACATAAAAAGCTATTGCGTGCAGCAGGTTATCGCTAATCAATGTATTTGCGATGGGAGTGCTGATAAGCGCCTCCCTCAGAATCACGGCTGCGGTGAAAAACAGCATCAGCCTCTCAGCGAACCGCAGCAATCTTCTGTTCACGCGCATGCTCAACCCTCTGCGCCCTTTTTCTTGAACACCCCGAAACCCATCCGGTATCTCTCGAAATTCCTCACGCCGAACCCCGCGCTGACGATATCGAAACCCGACCCGGCAAGCGCCTTGGCGATCGTGAAAACATCCATGTAATCCCGGTCCCCTTCCCTGATGCGGGCGGAGCCGAAAATCGCTACCCGATAGTGTGGATCCATTGTTCCGTGACGTATGCGTTATCCGCAGGTCAGTAACTTAACACTCATTTTTTACATTTGGGCAACTCTATGCATGTATTCCACGCTTCAATTGCTTCGTTGTCCCGGCAAATCGGGACTCCGTCCGCCTTGCATCCCGATGGAATCGGGACTCATGACAATACATAGAGAAGCCCATTTGTAAGCGAAAACCGTGCGGAGCACGGCCGGCTTGGTCAGGCGAGCATGGCCTCGAACGCCTCCTCATCGACGATTCTTATCCCGAGAGCGCGGGCTTTTTCGAGCTTGCTCCCGGCACCCTTTCCCGCGACCACGAGACCGGTGTTCCGGCTGACGGTTTTCGCTTCCCGGCCTCCCCTCGCCTCGACGAGCGCCGCGGCATCCTGCCGCGAATAGCGCTCCAGGGTGCCGGTGAACACGACGCTCAGACCCTCGAAATTGCGGTTCACGAGCGTTTTCGGCTCGGCGGCAGAGAGGGAGAGTCCTGCGTCACGGAGCTTTTCGAGCAGCGCATCCGACCGTCGCTCCCGGAAAAAGTCATGGACGCTTTGCGCGACGACCGGCCCGATATCGGGAACCTCCGCCAGCTCTTCCGGCGACGTTTCGCGGAGCACGGCTATCGAGGGAAAGGCGCGGGCGAGCTCCCGAGCGGTCGCCAGGCCGACGTGACGGATCCCGAGGCCGAACAGCACACGCTCATACTCCTGGGATCGGCTTCCGTGGAGCGCGTCGAGCACGTTCTGCGCCGATTTTTCGGCCATGCGTTCGAGGCCGGCGAGTTGCGCTTTCGTCAACCGGTAGAGGTCACCCGGATCCGCCGCGAGCCCCTTTTCGACAAGCTGCTCGACGAGCGCCTCGCCGAGAGACTTGATATCCATCGCATTGCGTGACGCGAAATGCAGGATCCTCGCTTTCACCTGGGCGGGACAGCCGGCGGCGTTGGGGCAGTAGAGGCCGACCTCGTCCTCCGGCTTCCGGAGCGGTGTACCGCATGAGGGGCAGGTGGCGGGAGGGTCTATGACGCGGGCATCCTCTCCCCGTTTTCCGGTCGCAACGCGGATAACCTTGGGAATGATCTCGCCCGACTTCTCGATGACGACCCGGTCGTTGATGCGCACGTCGAGGCGATGGATCTCGTCGAAGTTGTGCAGGGTCGAACGGGAAACCGTCGTTCCGGCGAGGCGTACCGGTTCGAGCTCCGCGACCGGCGTGACGGTACCCAGACGCCCGACCTGGAACCGGACGTTCCGCAGCGCGGTCTCGGCCTGCTCCGCGGGATACTTGTAGGCGATCGCCCATCGGGGGCTCTTCGACGTCGCACCGAGCTCGTCCCGAAGCGAGGGATCGTTGAGCTTGAGCACCACGCCGTCGATCTCGTAGGGCAGTTCCCGGCGCTTCCCCTCCCACTCGCCGATGAACTCCCTGATCTCCTCCGCGCCCCTGCAGACGCGGAACGTACCTCCCGTGTAGAAGCCCATTCGTTCAAGAAGATGCAGCCGCTCGCTGTGCAGGAGATCCTGCCGGTCGGCGTCGCGGAGATGGTATGCCACAAAAACCATCTTTCTCCGCGCGACCTCGGCCGAATCCTGGAGCTTGAGCGTTCCCGCCGTGGCGTTTCTGGGATTCGCGAAACGCTCTTCCGGGAGACGCCCGGCGTTCAGGCCCGCGAAATCCTCCCTGGTCATGAACACCTCGCCGCGCACCTCGATCTCCCTGCCGCGGTACTCCCCGATACTCCAGTTCCCGGAACGGCCCGCGATCCCGAGCCTCAGGGGCACGGTCCCGATCGTTCTGATATTGGGTGTGATGTCGTCACCCTGCCGGCCGTCTCCCCTGGTGGCGGCCGTGACGAGCAGGCCGTCACGGTAGAGAAGACTCAGGGCGACACCGTCGAATTTCAACTCGGCCACGAACTCGGGCTCGGGCTCTTTTCGCTCCTCGCCCGACAGCGCACGCTTCACCCGCCCGCAGAACTCCTCCACCTCCCCGAGGGAGTAGGTATTCGACAGGCTGAGCATGGGCTCGGCATGGCGAACCGTGGGAAACGACCTGGAAATTTCACCGCCGACCCGCCTGCTCGGACTGTCCTCCGCCGCCAGTTCGGGAAACTCCTTTTCGAGCGCGATCAGCTTTTCGAGCATCATGTCGAACTCGTAATCGGATATCTCCGGTTTCGCCAGCACGTGATAGAGATGGTTGTGCCGTTCCAGCTCGACCCGTAGCCGTTCGATCTCCCTTGCGGCCTCGTTCCTCCTGTTCGCCAAAATTCCGGTATCGCTTATCGGGTTGAAGAAAACGCCCACCCGGCGAGGTTCTTGACGAACGACACCGTCCCCCCCGCGCCGAGCTTCTCCACTGTCGCCTTCAGGACTTTCGGGTATCTTGCCGCGACCTTGAGGAGCACCGCGACGAGCTCTTCGAACCGCATCTCGTCGCGGAACATCGCCTCGCGGTATCGGGGCGGGAGCCCGTCCAGAACGATCATCACCTCGTTCATGAGCTCGTTGACGAACTCCGGCGCATCCGTTCCGGGGTCGTAGCACATGTACTTCATCAGGTTCGCCATCGAGGCGACGTTCGGCTCGTAGGCGCTGATCGTTTCGAGATGCCCGCGCGAAAGTTCTCCCCTCCCGAGAGCCCGGTCGAGACGCTCCGTCAGGCGGGGAAGGTTCCGGACCATCGACCCGAAACCGCAGAATGTCAGGGGAGAACCGAGACTGGCGGCGTCGCCGAACAGCAGGATGTTGTCGTCGGCGATCGTCCTCGTGCGCGTGAACCCGTCATGGTAGTATGCCGGAATGATTCCGAAAACCGGCCGGTGAATCCTGAACCCTTCGCCTGGAGCCTTGTAGGCGGGCAGTTTGCGGAAATAGGTCTCGAACAGGCCGAGGAGCGACTTGTCGTTGTTCGAATCGATCGCGTCGTAGAAAAACAGATAGGTGATGTATTCGTCCCCCGCCGCCGGAAATCCTTCCCAGATGAGCTGGCGGCCGCTTCCGGGCGAAACCTCCGCGTGCTCCGTGCTGACGAGAATTTCACCGGTCTCGTAGTCAGCGTTCGCGAATCCGCTGGCTACCGTTCCGACCGTCGGACAGACATGCGTCTGGGGACGGCCGCCGTTGAGCTGCATGGCGACCGGGGAAAGAACTCCCATGACGTCGACAAGCACCCTCGCCCTGAAAAACCGCCGTTCTCCGTTACCGGAGAGGGTCTCGACCACCACATGGTCCGCAAACCGGTAACAGCGCGTGAAGGCCGTGCGGTCGAGAACCCGGCACCCTTTCTCGTCGAGCACTCTCCGTTTCGCGATGCCGAGAAGGCGGTCGGCGTCGACCGCGCAGTCGAGCACGTTGTCGATGTAGAGTCTTTTGCGGCGAGACTCCTCGGCAAAGAACTCCACCCAGCCGGTCCTGTATCGGCGGACGATCACGGAGTCGATCTCTTCCGGGGTGAACACGCCGGTTTCGACAAGCGTTTCGAGCTCCGGGCGGGAAATGTTCCAGTCCCTGGTCGAGCGGGCGGATACGTGACGATCGACAAGCAGAAGCCGGTGACCGTAGCGTTCCGCCATGACCGCGGCATGGAGAAGACCGAGCGTTCCCCCGGCGTAGAACAGGTCGTAATCGCCTTCCACACGGACGCCGGCGGGCAGTTCGGTGCCGTCGAGCACGACATCGCCCGGAGGCTCGCGACGAACGTGCTCCCAGTAGCGGTCGAGTTCCATGATGCGGCGCAGGTGTCCTTCCCCGTCGGCGAGACGGCTGAAGTTGTCGTAGACAAGCGGGTGGCTCCCCTTTATCTCCCCGAGCGCGGTTGTTCCCATTCTTCCCTCCCTTCCGGGTTCACAATCGGGTATCGCTGTCGATCTTCCCGTCGACAAGATGAATCCTCCGTCTGGCCCTGTGGGCGAAATCCTCGTCGTGCGTCACAAAGATCACGGTCTGGCCAAGCTCCCGGTTGAGCTTTTCGAACAACTCGTAAACCTGATTGCCCGACCGCGAATCGAGGTTCCCGGTCGGTTCGTCCCCGAGCACGATCTTCGGTTCGTTTGCAAGAGCCCTCGCGATGGCGACACGCTGCTGCTGACCACCGGAGAGCTGGCTCGGCCGGTAGGTGCGCCGGTCCTGAAGGCCCACCATATCGAGTAGCTCCTCGGCCCTTTTGCGTATGGCGGACTTCGAGCGGCCGGCGTTGATCATCATCGGCATGCTGACGTTTTCGACGGCGGTGAACTCCGGCAGCAGAAAATGGAACTGGTAGATGAACCCGATTTTCTCGTTCCGGATGCGGGTCATCTCCCTTTCGTTCCTGTCGGTAATGTTTTCTCCATCGAGCCAGACCTCCCCGAACGTGGGCTTGTCGAGCCCTCCCATCAGGTAGAGCAGCGTGGATTTTCCGGAACCCGACGGCCCGGTGACCGAAATGAGCTCTCCCTCCTCTATTTCCAGCGAAATGCCGGGTATGATCGTCTGGCGGATATCGCGGGAAAGTTCGAGTTCCTTCCTGACCGAGACCAGCCTCATTATGATAGAACCCATTGCAAGGGGTGTAGAACACGATTCGGTTTCACCGGCGTCCCCGGATGGCGACCCGGCCGCTCCGGCGGCCCGCGAGAAAGGACTGCCGGGTTTCATAATACATAAAAAACTGAAAAAACAGCGGGCGAGATCGCAGAGGAGCTTTTTTCGGGCCGGCGACAACTTTTTACGCCGCCGGGCGGTTGTACAACGTGCTGCCGAACATAATATTCGAGAGATGTCACACCACCCCGCCAACAAGGTATGCTTCATCACCGGCGGCTCCGGCCGTCTTGGAAGAGCGCTGGCGATCTCGCTCGCCGAGAACGGATACTCGGTTTTTTTCACCTACAGAAGCTCCGAAAAGGAAGCCGGGGAAGTGCTGCGCTCCGTGCGCGCGCACAGTCCCGAGTCGCACATGGCCAGATGCGACGTATCGAAGGTCGACGACATCCGAAGCGCTTTCAGGACCTTCGAAAACCATTTCGGCAGACTCGACCTGCTCGTTGCAAGCGCGTCCAATTTCTTCAGCACGACGCTTCCGGAGATCAGCGAGAACGAATGGGACAGTCTGGTCGATACGAATCTCAAGGGAACATTTTTCACCATGCAGGAGGGAGCCTCGATAATGAAGGAGCAGCCGTTCGTTTCGCGCATAATCACCATGAGCGACGTTTCGGCAAACCTTGTCTGGAGAAATTTCGCGCCCTATACGGCCTCGAAACAGGCCATCCAGCACCTCACCAGGGTTTTCGCGAAAGTGTTCGCTCCGAAAATCCTCGTCAACTCGATCGCGCCGGGGACGGTGACGATCAACCCCGAATGGAACCGGGAGCCGGACTACGAGCTCGCCCGTGACATTCCGCTGCAGAGAATCGGAACGCCTGAAGACATCATGGAAGCGATCCTCTTTCTCGTCCGAAGCGACTACGTCACCGGCCAAGTCGTCACTGTGGACGGCGGCAGACTGCTGAACTGAAACGGACCTTTTACGGGAAAACAGCCCGGCGATCGAGGATCGGGCCGGTGAGATTCGCCTCTATTTGCCTATATTTTCGTAAGACAGAAACCGTCAATCCTTCAAACAACAAAGCCATGACACAGGAAATGCCGGGCGGGTCCGCCGCCAGTGAAGAACACGAAGCACAGCAGCATTCGGAAAAAACCGGGATACCGGAACAGGTAGAGGCGCTTGGCGAAACCGCATCGAAACTCTATGACCAGTTCAGGGAGAGCGAACAGTACGGAAAAATCCAGGACTCGGTCACACGGGCGGGAGAGTACATCAGGGAGAACCCCGTTCCCTCGGTACTCTACGCTCTCGGCGCCGGCTTCGTTCTCGGCATGCTCTTTCACCCGAAGCGATGAACGCGGCTCGATAACCCCGGACGACCACATCCCCGACAAGACCCATGACACAGGAGCAGAACAACAACCCGGAAACGCCGCGCGACACGAAACGCCTCGGCGAGCTGATAGACGAAACCGTAACCTCGAGCTATGAAGATCTCCTGGCGATCATCGAGGCCAGGGCCGAACTCGTCAAGATCGAAATCACCGAAAAAATCGCCGTCGCGGTCGCACTGCTCGTGCTCGCCGTTGTGCTCGTCACAGGCCTGGCGTACCTCGTCAGCACCATCGCGCTGTTCGTCGGCGAACTTCTCGGCCACGCCTATCTCGGCTATCTCACAATCAGCGCCTTTTTTCTCCTGACGGTGCTTTTCTTCGGCAGGATACAGCCCCATCTTCTGAAAAACATCATCCACAAAATCCTTCTTTCCTCACATGGAAAAAAAAGCTGAGCACCTCAAAAGCATAGACGCGAGAATCAGGGAACTCGAACAGAGCATTCAGGAACGCGAAGCGGAGCTGAAGCAGAGGGCGGGCCGGTTCAGGGAGGAACTGCAGGCCGGACTCGCACCGGAAGAGATCGTGCGCAAATACCCGCTGCAGACCGCCGGAGGCTCGCTCTTCGCCGGTTTTCTGGCGGGAAAAATCCTCCGTTCGATCCTCTCCCCCTCTCCGCGGAAGGCCGCACCGCCTCCCGACGCGGCGCGGAACGAACCGTCCGGACTGCGAAACGCCCTCGGTACGCTCGGCATCGACGTTCTGCGCTCCGGCAAGGACCTCGCCTTCACCTATCTGAAACACTACCTGGACAACAGGATCAAGTCGAAACAGGCATAACGCCCCGGCTTCAGACCTCCACAAGCTCCACGTCGGGCACGTCGGCGCCGAGAAACAGCCTGTAGAGAGACCGGAATTTCTGGGGAAGATCGCTCACCATCAGATGCGGCGACATCCTCCGCCCCGAGCCGTCGAGCATTCCGGCCTCTGCGAGCGTCTCGCGCGCACTGAGCGCAACGGCTTCGGCGGAGTCGATGATGCGAACGCCCGGGCCGGCGACAGCCCCGATCATCTCCTTGAGAATCGGATAGTGGGTGCATCCGAGAACCAGGGTGTCGATTCCCTGCCGAAGCAGCCCCTCCAGGTACTCCTCCGTAATCAGTCTGGTAGCGGGATGGTCGACGAACCCTTCTTCGGCAAGCGGTACGAAGAGAGGACACGCGGCCGAAAAAACCTCTATTTCCGGATCGATGGCGTTGATCGCGAGCTCGTAAGCGTTCGAGCAGACGGTGGCCTGGGTTCCGATCACGCCGATGCGCCCGTTGAGGGTCCTGCGAACGGCAAGATCCGCCCCCGCCTCGAGCACTCCGACGACCGGGACGCCCCGTCCCGTCCTTTCCACGACATCGAGCGCAAGAGCGGAAACCGTGTTGCAGGCCACGATGATCATTTTCGGGAAATGCTTCATGAGCATGGCCGTATCGTCGTGCGCGTAGCGACGGATGGTCACCTGCGATTTCGAACCGTACGGCACTCTCGCCGTATCCCCGAAATAGATGAGGCGTTCGGCGGGAAGCTCTTTCTGCATGGCCTTGACGACCGTCAGTCCGCCCACACCGGAGTCGAATATGCCGATCGGGCTCGACGGATCTCTCCGGTTTTTCGACGGTGCGCGTTCTCCCTGGTGCTGCATGAAGTCCTCGTTCGTGTTGATTGCAATCACCCTTTCCGGCCGTTCAGCATTTCCATGGTGCTCTCCCAAAGCTCCTGCCGGAGCAGCGGATCCAGGGCGAGTGCGGAGCAGGAAGCCGGACGGCCGTCCTCGAAGTAGCGGCCGTTCACGCCGGAAAATTCCGGTGAGATCGCAATTGCGCAAAGCGCGGCGCCCCCCTCCGCCGGGTCCTCCCCCCGGAGCGGCCATCCGGCGTGCAGAAGTTTTGTCGACAGAATGCCGGGATCGAGGGCGTTCGCACTCGTTCCCGTCCCGTCGAGCGTTTCGGCGTGACTCAGGGTGAACATGATAGTGCAGAGCTTGCTGAAGGCGTAGGCGTTGTAGCCCGAGTAGTGTTTTTCGCCCTGCATGTTCTCCCTGTCGAACCCGGCACTGTGGTGATCCACCGAGCTGACGTTGACGATGCGCGCCCGGTTCGCCGCAAGAAGCGGTTCGAGCAGGAGCGTCAGATGAACGTGGGCGAGATAGTTGACCGCGAAGGTCGTTTCGAAACCGTCGCCGGTCGTCTCCCGGCGGGGCATGTAGACACCGGCGTTGTTGACGAGAGCATCGATCGCGGGTTGGGTCGCGAGCAGGGTTTCGGCCATCGCGCCGACATCGTCGAGCGAACGGAAATCCGCCTCGAGCGTCGTCGCCGGAGCGCTCCCCGGAACACGGCCAATCTCCTGCAGAAGAGCGTCGAGACGCCCGCCGTCCCTGCCGTGAAGGATCAGCCCGACCCCCTCACCCGCAAGCTGCAGGGCGGCTGCGCGGCCTATGCCGTCGGTGCTTCCGGTTATGCAGACCACCTTCCCGCTCACCTTACCAGTTGGAGACTATGCGGTTGAACAGATCGTCCGTGATCCGGTCGATCGACGAGTCGATCGCGTCGTCCTTGCCCTCGAAGTCCCCGACGTCGTAGTCCGCGAATCCGGTGAACACGGCCCTGGTGAAGAACGGTTTGTTCTGAACCCTGTCGATGAAGGTGGCGCGGACGATGATCGTGATACGGTTTGTCACGGCGCGCTCCGTCTCGCTCCCGAGCTGGCTCGGTTCGTCGGTGAAGGAGGTGATGGAGGCTTCTACAAGCGCGTCCGCCCGCCCCGGTTCGGACTCGATGTCGAGCGAGCTCTGCGACTCGAGCTTTTCGATAAGCTGTTCGGTCAGTTCCGCGGTAAGCTGGGCGATACCGGCGCCCGAACGATCGTCGAAAAGGGGAACGGCGATCGTGTTGACGTGCGGCGGAAGCGACGCCCCCGTGAAGGTGTAACACCCCTGCAACGTCAGCAGGAGAAACAGGAATATCGCCACCGGAGCGGCGGGAGATCGATCGGTCATGGACGTTCCGGGAACGGCTCCTTCAGTAGTTTTTCCGGTCTATTCTTCCGGACAGTTTACGGAAAGGATAGGAGAAAAGCAGCATCTTTTTACGCAAAGCGCCGAGAGCCGAAAGATAGACGCCCGTCTTTCCGTCGCTCCACGACGAAGCCATCTTCACGGCGAGCCGGGCGGCGACCGAGGGCGGCTGAGCGAAGATGTCGACGATTTTCCGGAAGGTCTCGAGCTGGCGACGCATCTCGGGCGTGGGATTTTCAACGCTGGTCATGTCCGTGCGTACAAGTCCCGGATGCAGCAGCATGACGGAAACCGGCGTGTCGCTGTATTCGGCGGCGACGGCGCGCGTGAATCTCGCGATGGCGGCCTTGGTCGAACCGTAGGCGCTGATGAACGGCGTGTTCGAACCCTTGTCGGTGCCCGATCCGGCCATATTGATGATCTTGCCGGGTTTTCCGCGGTCGAGAAAGAAGCTCATGGCCGCGCGCGAACCGTGATAGCTCCCCTTGAGATTGACGTCGATCACCCGGCTCCATGTTTCGGGATCGCTGTCGGTGATGTTGAAAAACGGGTCCGTAATCCCGGCGTTGTTGACGAAGATATCCAGCGTACCGAAGGTCTGCACGGCGGTTTGCACAAGCCGCTCGACCTCGTCGTACCGCGAAACGTCGCAGACGCACCCGGCCGCCGTTCCCTCCGGAAAACCCTGGAGGGCGGCTTCCACATTGGCGCTCCGCCCGGAGGTGATGACGACTCTGGCTCCCTCCCGCACGAACGCCTCGGCGATCGCCCTGCCGATTCCCCTTGTGGAGCCTGTGATAACGGCAACCCTGTCGTTGAGTTTTCCCACGAAAAAAGCGGTCAAGCGTGAACGGTACGGTTTACTTGCCGAGCATTGCGCCCAGTTCGGGATGATCGACGGCATATTCGCCAAGCGCGATACCGCTCTCGATGGCCTCCCACGCCTGGCGTATGCTCGCCGCACCCGCCCTGGGCCCCATGGGATGGCCGAAAATGCCCCTGCCTGGAACGAAGCCGAAATCGACGCCGCCCACCTTCTGATGGACCATCTCAAGGGTAAGGGCGGAATCGCTGCCTCCGGGCACGGGCAGGGAGCGTTTGAGTCCTCCCATCTCCCGCAGACATTCGTGAACGTTGTCGAGCACCTCCTGCTCGGGGGTCATCATGCGGTTTCCGAAGCCCGGCATGATGACGGCATCGAGTCCCGCGAGACGCTGCAGCTTCGTGACGACCTTCGAATGGACACCGTATTTATCGAGACGCGAAAACGCCGCGATAAAGGGAAAATGGCCGATCAAGGGCACCCTGGTGTGCCGGCGGAGCATGCGCACCGCACTCAGGCCGACCGGCAGCGCGTTGACCAGAAGGGCGTTGGCGCCGTTTTCCACGGCGATGTCGTGCAGTTCGATCATTCTGTCCACCTCGTCGGTGATATTGGCGAGGTAGATTTTCTTGTCGCCCGTGACCCGTTCGGCTTCCCGGCGCGCCTTGCCGAGCAGTTCCGAGCGCCGACTCATCGTCGACCACGAAACGTCCGCCAGCATTTCGTCGTCCTTGGCGATATCGAGGCCGCCCAGCCAGCTCTGATGGGCGATCTCGGCGAAATGCTCGGGTTTGAGTCCGATGTTCGGCTTGACGACCCCGAAAAATATCGGCCGGTCATGCGCGTCGAGCATCTCCCGGATCCCTTCGATACCGAATTTCGGCCCTTCGAATTCGGCGAGATAGTTTTCCGGAAACGTGATGTCGAGCAGTTTGACGATCGGCACGCCGGGCGTGAAAAAGGTTCCCTCGCCGCAGACGGCCGTCATGAGGTTCGGCAGTTTCGCCCCGAAATTCCTGTGCGGATGCGCGACCAGAACCCGGCAGGCGTGAATTTTACCCACCGCCGCCTGCTCGACCGGATAGGAGAGTTCGGGAAGCTCCTCGAGCACCTCCCACGATATCACCTTGGCCCCGTAAAGCTCGCGAAAATCCTCGTCGACGCCGACCCTGCTCCACTGCGCGGTCGACTGTTCGCTGCAAAAATGAGCCAGGGCCTTTCTCACGTCCCCGACGCATTCGAGGTAGTACTCGAGTTCGAGGTAGTCAGCCATATCGAGCTGACTTCTGTCGGAAAAAAAACCTTTTACTTCCTCTGCGTTCATAATACGGTCATTCAGTGCAGACGCCCGGGCAGTAGACACCCCGCTGCAGGTTTGCGATCGACGGCAACTACCGGAGTCTTGTGATCTCCGTTCACCCTTCGGCCCTGATGCTGTTGAAAAAGTCGAACGCCTCCTGCGGTGTCGCGTTTTCGTGCACGATCCTGTTGACGGCTTTCATCATCGCCACGGGGGCGTCGCTCTGGAAGATGTTGCGGCCCATGTCGACTCCGGAAGCGCCCTCCTGAATCGCCCGGTAGGACATGGTCAGCGCATCGAGTTCGGGAATCTTCTTGCCGCCGGCCATGACGATCGGAACGGGGCAGGATGCGACCACCGTATCGAAATCTTCCGGCACGTAGTAGGTTTTGACGATCTGCGCCCCGAGCTCCGCGCAGATCCTGCAGGCGAGCCTGAAATACTTCGCGTCGCGGACCATGTTCTTGCCGACGGCCGTAACGGCCATAACCGGAATACCGTAACGGTACCCCCAGTCTACAAGTTTGGTCATATTGTGCACCGAACGGGTCTCGAACTCCCCGCCGATGAACACCTGAAGGGTTATCGCCGCGACGTTCATGCGGATGGCGTCCTCGATATCGACGGCTATCTGCTCGTCGGAAAGCTCCTTGAGAATACTCGGCCCTCCGCTGCTCCTCATCACGACGGCCTTCGTCAGACTGGGCGGCACCGTCGTACGGAGAACGCCCCTGGTCAGCATGATGGCATCCGAATACTGCATGAGCGGAACGATGTCGAGGTCGATGCGTTCGAGGCCGGTCGTGGGACCCTGAAAGTAACCGTGATCGATCGCGAACATGACCGTTTTTCCGGTATCGGGCCTGAAAATCCTCGACATGCGGTTCTTCATTCCCCAGTCAAGAGAGCTCGCTCCCTTGAGAAAAAATCCGTGCGTGTCGACCGGCACGCCGGTATGGAAGTTTTTCTCCTGTTTTACCTGATCAACTTCTGGCATGGTTCAACTCCTGTTATGCGTTGTTGAAAATTGAGCGGCTGCAGGCTTATCTCAACGCGGCCGCGATATTGCCGCCGTCGACCGTCGTTATCGAACCGGTCGTCTTCTTTTCGAGGGCCTGATGCACGAAGGCTTCCGCAACGTCTTCGGCGGTGACCTCGAGTTTGAGCAGATTGCCGGCAAGGTACTCCTCCCTGCTCAGTCCGCGGGCTTTCGAACGGGCGTCGATCATCTCGTCGGTCAAGAGACCGCTGCGGATACGGTCCGCATTGATGCCGTTGGCACGGATGCCGTCGCGGCCGTGATCGAGCGCGTACTGGCGGACGAGAAACATCGTCGCGGCTTTCGGCAGCCCGTACGGCCCGAAATCGGGCCCCGGATTGACCGCCTGTTTCGAAACGTTGTAGAGCAGCGTGCCGCCGATCCCCTGCCGCTTCATAACGGCGACGGCCTCCTGCGAAACCGTCTGGTGCGAAAAGAAGTTCAGTTCGAAGCTTTTCCGGAGCACCTCGTCCGGAACCTCCCCGATCCTGCCCTGCAGGGCCGCGCCGACATTCGACACGACGATATCCACGCCCCCGAATGTCCGGCAGATTTTTTTGAACGCCTCGGAAACCGACGAGCGGTCGGTAACGTCGCAGACGATGGGGAGCGTATCCGGACCGAGTTCCTCCACGGCCGCGGCGAGCCCCTCCTCACTGAGATCGAGCACGGCGATTTCGGCCCCTCTTTTCCTGAACGCCCTTGCCGTCGCGAGCCCGATGGCTCCGCCCGCGCCGGTGACGGCGACCACCTTTCCGGCAAAGACATCGTAAAAGACCTTTTTGACCTTTGCCTGCTCCATGTCCCAGTATTCGATACCGAACACGTCCGCTTCGGTAATGGATTCGAACCGCCCTATGGATTCCGCCTGCAGCACCGCTTCGACGGACCCTTCGGCGATATCGGCATTGACGCGGGCGTCCCGCAGGGTTCTGCCCAACCCGAAAAGCCCGAGACCGGGAACCAGCACGACCCTGGGCAGGGAATCGAGCATCTCGACCTCCATTCCCGAATGCTCTTTCTGGCGTTCGAAGTACCGGCGGTACTCCGTAGCATAGGCCTCTACCGCCTCCCTGACATGATGCCCGAATCCTTCCGGATCGGAAGCGTCGGGCGCCTGGAGCACGAGAGGAAGATTCTTGGTCCGGATAATGAAATCGGGCGTCATCGCGCCCCTTGAAGCCAGGGAACGGAGATTGTCACCGTTGACATATTCGAGGATCTGCGGCGAGGACCGGAAATCGAGAATAAAGCTCTTGTAATCACGGCTCCCCGGCGTTTTTTCCAGAACGCACGCCCCCCTGATGAGCGGTGCCACCCGCTCTCCTGAAAGCAGGGTTTCGGGAAGAGCTATGGACGGGAATGTCGAACGGCCTGCCCCGGCAATCCGCTCCTCGATTTCGCTGACGGCTCCGATCATGAGGTCGTAGGCCTCTTTCGACGTCTCGGCGAAGGTCACGAGACCGTGTTTCAGCAGCACAAGCCCCTCCACATCGCTCTGCGATGCGTAGATCTTCTGCGAGCAAAGCGCGAGTTCGAGTCCCGGCCTCATGTAGGGCACGATACCGAACCGCTCCCCGAACACGTCACGACAGAGCTTTTCACCGTCGGGCTGGTTGGAAAGCGCCAGAAGCGCCTGGGAATGGGTGTGGTAGACGTAACGGTGAGGAAGAAAGGCGTGCAGGAGCGTCTCTATGGACGGCGTGAGACCGCCGCGGACCATGTGGTCGGTCAGGCTGAACAGGTTGAGAAACAGGAAGTTCCTCAGTTCCCGGTTCGAGAAGCGCCTGAGATCCTCCTGGGTATGGCTGTTTCCGGTGAGAACCATCCCCAGCAGCTTCTGCAGGGGCTCGATCCTCACGGGCGTGAAATCCGCGATCGTCACATTGGCGAGATCGACCCCGCTCGCTTTGATATACAGCACGGACACCCTGTTGCCCAGAACATCGGTAAGCTCGCCTTTTACGGAGGTATTCCCCCCGCCGTGCATCACGAGCCGGTTTTCCCTGCCGAGCAGCCTGGAGGCATAGACAAGTTCCGCAAGTTCCCGGGGCAGTTCGCCGTGAACCCGATGTTCTTCGACCACTGCGTCGCAACCCGCGTCTTCCCAGAGGTTCTGCATGGCAGTAAAAAATCTATGACCTGAAACGGCGTTGTTGGAAAACTGTGAACACCAGTCACGTTGCACGCACTGCTGGCATATACGGCCTTGAATATAGCAAAAACCGGGCACCCGAAAAACCCGGCGGAGGGAGGAGAGGGCACGCATTTCACGGTTTTTATTACCTTTCCTTACATTCTCACCGTGTTTTTCAGGAAGCGCACCGCCGGTCGCGGCGCGCGAACGACAAATCAGACTGCAGTGAACCGCCATGCTCGACGAAGCGGAAAAACAGGCTTTCGATCTCGCCATCAGGTACCTCGGCAACCGCGAACACTCGAGGAAGGAGATCGTAACGAAACTGGAGAAACGGAACATCAGCCCCGGAGACATCGAAAAAACGCTTGAACGGCTCGATACCCTCGGCCTGCTCGACGACAGATCCTTCGCCGTGAGCTTTGTCGGCAGCAGGTCGAGGAAAAAGCCTTCGGGACGCTACAAACTGCGCCATGAACTGCTGATGAAGGGAGTTTCGGAAGAGATTGCCGACGAAGTGCTCGGCGATTTCGACAACGAGGCGCACTGCCTCAGTGCAGCGCTGAAGAAGCTTCCCCTCCTCAAAGGGGATATCTATCACCGGAAAAGGAAAATGCGCGCTTTTCTGGCAAGCAGGGGTTTCGACAGCGGAACGATCCGCACCACCCTCGACAAAGTGTTCTCGGCCTGACCCCTCAGGCCTGCTCCCCGCCCTGATGCACGAGGGTGCCGATACGCTCCCCTTCGAGAAGCCGCGGGAAGTTGCCGTCCGAGTTCATGTTCATGACGACGATCGGCAGACGGTTTTCCCGGCAGAGCGTAATGGCGGTAAGATCCATCACCCTCAGGTTCTTTCTGAGCACGTCGAGATAGGAGATGGTGGTGAATCGCGTCGCCTCCGGATTTTCTTCCGGGTCGGCGTCATAGACGCCGTCGACACGGGTAGCCTTGACGATCACGTCCGCCTCGATCTCGACCGCTCTCAGCGCGGCGGCCGTATCGGTGGTGAAGTACGGATTGCCCGTTCCCGCACCGAAAATGACGACCCGGCTTTTTTCCAGATGACGGATGGCGCGCCGGCGAATGAAAGGCTCGGCGACCTGCTCCATCTTGATGGCACTCATGAGGCGTGTGAAGACCCCCTTGCGCTCGAGAGCGTCCTGAAACGCGAGCGAGTTGATGACCGTGGCGAGCATGCCCATGTGATCCGCCTGGACGCGATCCATGTTCGCGGCGGCGGACGACAGACCGCGGAAAATGTTGCCACCCCCGATCACGAGTGCGATCTCGGCCCCGAGACTCAGCGACTTCTTGATCTCGTCGGCGTAACGGTCCACAACGCCGGCATCGATGCCGTACCCTTCGTCGCCGGCGAGGGCCTCTCCGCTGAGTTTCAGCAGAATGCGCTTGTAGTGTAGCATGTCCCCTCCCCCGAAAACTGTTTTTTGCAAAAAAAAAGCCTCGAACAACGAGGCTTTTATGATTACTCTCCGAGCTGATATCTGATGAATCCGTCGATCGTTATCGGCGCGTCATGCTGTTTCGAGAAATCGTCGAGAACATCGCGGACTTTCGCGTTGCTGTCCTTGATGAAGGCCTGTTCGAGCAGCACGACCTCCTGATAGTATTTTTCCAGCCTTCCGGTGACGATCTTGTCGACGAACTGCTCGGGCTTGCCCTGGGCGAGGGCCTGCTGACGAAAAATCTCCTTCTCTTTTTCCACCCGCTCTTCCGGGACGAGCGAACGCTCGACCACCAGCGGAGAGGACGCCGCGACCTGCATTGCGATATCCTTCACGATCGCCGCCGAGCCGTCACCGATGGCGGTCGAGGCATGCACCAGCGCACCGAGCTTCGAACCCGGATGCACGTACCCTGAAACGAGACCGTCGGCGGCTTTCAGCAGACCGACCCGCTTGAGGTCGATTTTCTCGCCGAGCTTTCCCGTCATGGTCTTGATGGCGTTCTCCACACTCTCCCCGTTATAGGCATCCCCGAGAACGACATCCATCATCCCCGAGACGGATCCGACGCCGCCCGCGAGAGCCGCTTCGGCCAGCGCCCCGGCCAGTCCGGTAAAGTCCTCGCCGCGCGCGACGAAGTCGGTTTCGCAATTGAGTTCGAGAATAACGCCCGCATCGGCGGCTTCGTTGACCCTGACGGCTACAACGCCCTCTCCGGCCTCGCGATCGGCACGCTTGGCGGCAAGAGCCGCGCCTTTCTTGCGAAGGTAGTCGACCGCTTTCTGCATGTCCCCGCCGGTCTCATCGAGAGCCTTCTTGCAGTCCATCATGCCTACACCCGTCTTGTCTCTCAACTCCTTTACCGTCTTTGCCGATATCTGACTCATTCTTCTGAATTGATAGTTAGTTACAATGTACTTTATGCTTCCGGGGCTTCAACGTCGCTCTTTTCTTCATCCGGCTCCGCATCGGCGGCTTCTTCCTCGGCCTGGGCGGCCATCGCAGCCTCTTCGGCATGACGCTCGCGGGCATTGATGATGGCGTCGGCGACTCCCCTGACCATAAGCTCGATGGAGCGGATAGCATCGTCGTTCGCCGGAATCACGAAATCGACCTCGTCCGGATCGCAGTTCGTGTCGACGAGCGCGAAAATCGGAATACCCAGCGAGCGGGCTTCCCTAACCGCGATGTGCTCTTTCCTGATGTCCACCACGAAAAGAGCCGCAGGAAGCCTCGTCATGTCGGAAATTCCGCCAAGGACCCTGAGCAGCTTCTCCTTTTCGCGCATGAGCATCAACCGCTCTTTCTTGGTGATCATGTCGAAAGTGCCGTCGGCCTCCATCCTGTCGATGGCGTTCATCCTGCGGATGCTCTGGCGGATGGTGGAAAAGTTGGTCAGCATGCCGCCGAGCCAGCGTTCCGAAACAAACGGCATGCCCGCGCGGGTGGCCTCTTTGGCAATGATGATTTTCGCCTGTTTCTTGGTACCCACGAACATGATCTCCCTCCCCGTCTGGGCGATCGCCTCGACCGCCTTCATCGCCTCCTCGGCCATGACGAGGGTTTTCTTGAGATCGATGATGTGAACGCCGTTTTTCTCCATGAAGATGTACGGCTTCATCTTGGGGCACCAGCGGCGTGCGAGATGTCCGAAGTGCACGCCGGACCTGAGCATCTCCTCAAGCCCGAACCTCGATTCTGTCTGTGTCTGCATTGCGTGTGGTAGTTGTGCCTCTACCCCGCCTTACCGCACGGAATCCGGCGCACAGGCACCGGACACCACCGCACAGCGTCCCCCGGAGGACCGGGTTAGCGGGATATGCGTTGTGATAAAAAAGCGAATGACGCTTATCGTTTTGAGAACTGGAACCTCTTGCGGGCCTTCTTCTGCCCGTACTTTTTCCTTTCGACCATACGGGGGTCCCTGGTGAGCAGCCGGTCCTTGCGGAACAGCGCGCGATTCTCCTCGTCGAACTCGACGAGAGCCCTTGCGATCGCGAGACTTACCGCGCCGGCCTGACCGCTCGCACCGCCGCCGCACACATTGATCCTGACATCGAACTCGTCCCGCTTACCGCAAAGCTGCAGGGGTTTCAACGCCTCGTGCCGTTTCCGGTCGTCCTTGAAATAGTCCTCTACAGGTCGCTTGTTGATCGAAACAGCACCCTTGCCCGGCGCAAGAAAAGCCCTCGCCACCGAGGTCTTCCTCCGGCCGACCGTGTTGATCACCTCTTTCATGCACTAATGGAATTTAGTTAGTTAACTTTCATTTCAACCGGACACTGCGCGGCATGCGGATGCTCCGAGCCTGCGTAAACCTTGAGCTTCCTGAACAACTGCCGTCCGAGATTGTTGTGCGGCAGCATGCCCCACACGGCTTTTTCGATAACCTTCTCGGGTTTCTTCTGCAGCACATCCTTCACGCTGTCTATTCTGACGCCGCCCGGATAGCTGGAGTGGGAAAAATAGCTTTTCTGATCTATTTTCCTGCCGCTCAGAGCCACTTTTTCAGCGTTGGTCACAATCACGAAATCACCGGTATCGACATGCGGGGTAAACTGCGGTTTGTGCTTTCCCCGGAGCACCCTGGCGATTTCGCTCGCGAGGCGGCCGAGCGCCCTGCCCTCTGCATCGACGATGTACCAGTTACGCGCCACTTCCCCCGGCTTTGCCGAGTATGTCTTGAAATCAAGCGTCTTGCTCATCCTCTTTCACTTGTGGGCACCTCTATGTATTTATTCCGCACTTCAATTGCTTCGTTGTCCCGACGAGTCGGGATCAAAATCCTCATCCCGACGTGTCGGGACTCCAGTTTTGAAGTTTATCCCGACTGCTATCGGGACTCCGTTCGCCTTGCACTTGAACCGCTCATGACAATACATAGAGGTGCCTTTGTTTTACGGATACCTCCCAAAAAATTGTGTCAGGCAATGTAATTTATTTCAATTAATTCTACAAACGTTATACCTTATTACTCTTCAAGGGCCTTTCCGGCCGGGAGTCATCATCCTCCCGCCCTTCGCCGGCCCGTCCGGAGAGCACAGAACACGCAGATTCCGAAGACATCATGAAACCTCTCGTGGCACTCGTAGGCAGGCCGAACGTCGGTAAATCAACCCTGTTCAACAGGATATCGCGCACCCGGAGCGCTATCACCGACAGTACGCCCGGAGTCACCAGGGACCGCCACACGGTGCCTGTCGAGTGGGCCGGGCGGGAGTTCGTGTTGATGGACACCGGAGGATACTGCCTCGACAGGGACGGTATCGGCCGCGAGGTGAGGGCACAGACCCTTCTGGCCATGGAGGATGCCGACGTCATTCTTTTTCTGGTGGACGCGCGTTCGGGGCTCGCCTACCTCGACCTCGACATCGCCCGGCTGCTGCGGAAGGATTTCCGGGGAAAGCCGGTATATTTCGTGGTGAACAAGGTGGAAAGCCGCCAGCACGCTCTCGATGCGGAAGAGTTCCGCAAAGCAGGATTCCCCGGGTTTCATCGCATCTCGGCGCTCGATGGCGCGGGCGTCGCCGATCTCCTCGACGAAGTTGTCGCCTCGTTTCCCGAAACCCCGGAAAAGAGACATGAAGAGGCCGGCATCAGGCTCGCTGTCATCGGCCGTCCCAACGTCGGAAAGTCGAGCTTTGTCAACGCCCTTCTCGGCAACAGCCGCCATATCGTCTCGAACCGGCCCGGAACGACCAGGGACGCCATCGACAGCCGTTTCAGGCGCAACGGCCGCGACTATGTCCTGATCGACACCGCCGGACTCAGAAAGCGGACGAAGATCGACCGGGGTATCGAATTCTACAGCTCCCGCAGAACGGAACAGGCTATTGAACGCTGTCATGTCGCGCTGCTCCTGATAGACGCCGTCCAGGGGCTCGAGAAACAGGACATCAAGATCATCGAAATGGCCGCACAGCGGGGCAAGGGCCTCTTGATCCTGGTCAACAAGTGGGACCTTGTCGAAAAGGAGTCGAAAACAAGCAAGGAATACACCGACCGCATATACGACCATATCGGCAACCTTTCCTGGATTCCGGTCCTCTTCATCTCGGCGCTCACCAGAAAGAATCTCTACAGGGCCGTGGACACGGCGCTGGATATTTCGGAAAACCGCGAAAGAAGCATCAGCACCAGCGAGCTCAACCGGTTTCTTCAGGACGTGCTGGCCCAGACACCTCCCTCGTCGAAATCGGGCCGGGAGTTGAAGATAAAATACGTGACCCAGATCGGCGCGCACCATCCGGTCTTCGCCTTTTTCTGCAACGACCCGGGCCTGGTTCAGAGCAACTACAAGCGATTCCTGGAAAAACGGCTCCGTCGTTCGTTCGATTTCACCGGCGTCCCGGTCTCCCTGCGCTTCATGCGGAAATAACCGCCGGAGGCCGTTCCGGATTCACAGAACCCTTAAACTCTTCGTACGTATGTCAAGCATAACAGCATCCAGGGTACTCGAGGCTCTCGGCAACGTCATGGAACCCGACCTGCAGAAGGACCTGGTCTCCCTCAATATGATACAGGACGTTTCGATCGACGACGACGACAACATCTCTTTCAGCGTCATGCTGACAACGCCTGCGTGCCCGATGAAGGACCACATCCGCCAGGCCTGCATCGCCGCCGTGCGCGAACGGATCCCGGAAGCGGCCGACGTGACGGTCAACCTTCCGGCGCGGGTCACCGAGAACGCGGCGCACCACGGACACGGCAACAGCGCTCCGCTGCAATCCGTCCGCAACATCATCGCCGTCGCATCCGGCAAGGGAGGCGTCGGCAAATCGACGGCCGCGGTCAACATTGCCGTCAGTCTCGCCGAAGCGGGCGCGAACGTCGGCCTTGTCGACGCGGATCTCTACGGCCCGAGCATACCCACCATGTTCGGTCTGGAAAATGCGCGGCCGGAGATCAGGGAAAAGAAAATCATCCCGATAGAAAAGTACGGTGTCAGGCTTATGTCGATCGGTTTTCTCGTGGAGCCGGACAATCCGGTGATCTGGAGAGGACCGATGGCTTCCCAGGCCATACGCCAGTTCATCACCGACGTCGACTGGGGCGAACTCGACTATCTGATCTTCGATCTCCCTCCCGGCACGGGGGATATACAACTGACGCTCGTGCAGACAATTCCGGTATCGGGCGCGGTTATCGTCACGACGCCCCAGGAAGTGGCGCTTGCCGATGTGTCGAAGGCGGTCAACATGTTCAGACGGGTCAACGTTCCGCTGCTCGGACTGATCGAGAACATGAGCTACTACCAGCTCCCGGACGGCTCGAAGGATTATATTTTCGGCAAAGGCGGCGGGGCGGCGTTCGCCAGGGCGCAGGCGATCCCCCTTCTGGGCTCCATCCCGGTCGGGGGCGTCATCCGGGAGGGCGGCGACAGCGGCAGTCCGGTCGTCGCGGGACAGCCCAAGAGCGAACAGGCCAAAGCGTTCGCCGCCGCGGCTGCCGAACTGGCCCGCCAGGTTTCGATCCTCAACGCGCAAGCCTCTCACGGCGCAGCCTCAGGAGGCTGCGGCGGAAACTGCGGCTGTCACTGAAAACCGCGAACGACATACAAACAGGAAACCCCGGGGGCTGCAATCCACCGGGGTTTGTCGTTTCTCTTTCGCCGCGGACGCTTCCGGCCCGGGCGGGCCGTTCAGACCGACTCTACGCGGGCTATATCGGGAATCGCTTTCTTGAGAGCCTGCTCGACACCGGCGCGCAGGGTGAGCGTGCTCATCGGGCAGGAACCGCAGGCTCCGAGCAGCCTGACATCGACCACCATGTCTTTCGTGATACCGACGAGCTGGCAGTCGCCGCCGTCGGCCTGGAGATAGGGACGCACATCCTCGAGGGCGTTGATGACCTTGTCGTACAAGGGATCTGTATCGGGAAGATATTCCTTGGCTGTGTTCATGATCGTTCGATTGAGTGTGGCAGAAACTCACCGGCACTATGCGGTACATGACCTAATATGAAACCTCGGGGCAAAAAAACAAAATCGTTTCGGCATTTCCACTGCACACACGGAGCCGCGATACCCTCCCGCCCGACGGTCATTCCTCCTCTTCGTCCAGGTTCCTCAGGAGCAGATCGAGAGCGTCGTGACTGTCGACGAGGACCTCACGCGCCTTGCTCCCGTCGGCCGGTCCGACAATGCCGCAGCTCTCGAGCTGGTCCATGATACGGGCCGCACGGCTGAAACCGAGCTTCAGACGCCGCTGAAGCAGCGAGACACTGCCCTGCTGGTGCATGACCACGAGATGGGCGGCGTCCTCGAACATCGGATCCCTGCCTTCCCGCTCCCGGACCGGACTTCCACCGCCGCTCCCGTTTCCCCTGTCGCGGAGTTCCGGCTGCGGAAGGTGGTAAAAGCTCTTGAGGCTGTCCTGTTTACCGATGAACGAGGTTATGGCGTCCACTTCCGCGGAGGAAACGTACGGACACTGGATACGCTCCGGCTTGGGCTGGGAGGCAGGCTGATAGAGCATGTCGCCGTTGCCAAGGAGCTGTTCCGCTCCGGAAGCGTCCAGAATGGTCCGCGAATCGACCTTGCTGGCGACCTGGAATGCGATCCTCGCCGGGAAGTTCGCCTTGATGACGCCGGTGATGATATCGACCGACGGACGCTGGGTGGCTACGATCAGGTGAATGCCGACAGCGCGCGCGAGCTGGGCGAGCCTCGTGATCGGCTCCTCGACGTCCCGCCCGGCGGTAATCATCAGATCGGCGAGCTCGTCGACGACCACGACGAGATAGGGGATGGCCTCACCGGGATTCTTGCGATTGAAATCGGCGATGTTTCGGACGTTGGCCTTCTCCAGCATCTCGTAACGGATTTCCATCTCCCTCTCGACCGATCTCAGGGCGTAGACCGCCTTCGCAGGATCAGTCACGATCTGCTCCTCGAGACCGTGAAACTTGACCAGAAAATGATTTTTCAGGTTCTGGTAGTTGAACAGCTCGACCCGCTTCGGATCGATCAGCACGAACTTCACCTTGTCCGGACTGCACGAATAGAGAAGGCTGGTCAGCATCACGTTGATGCCGACGGATTTTCCGGCGCCGGTCGCGCCGGCGATCAGCAGGTGCGGCATGGCGGCGAGGTCATCGAGATAGACCTCGTTGGCGATGGTCCTGCCCAGAACGACCGGCAGCGTCATGCGGTTGTTCTTGAACTTCTCGACCTGCAGGACGGAGCGCATCCAGACGGTCCTCGGTTTGCCGTGAGGAATCTCCACCCCGACGGCATTCTTGCCCGGAATCGGCGCGATAATGCGTATCCCCCGCGCCGCCATGGCCATGGCGAGATCGTTCTCCAGCGAGGTCACCTTGCTGACCTTGACGTCCGGCGCAAGCTCGAGCTCGAAAAGGGTCACCCTCGGACCGACGGTCGCCGAAATCCTGACCACTTCGACCTTGTATATCCTGAGTTTTTCAAGCAGGCGGCTCTTGCTGTCCTCGAGCAGCGTCTGATCGACGTATTCGTCCTCCTCCCGCGTTCTCTGCAGAAGATCGACCGAAGGGAAACGGTAGGGCACCCTGTCCTTCGTCTTCACCTTCAGCTTCCGCTTGTCCAGATCCGCCTCTTTTTCGTGCACGCCTTCGCGGATGGTTATTTCCGGCTCCTCTCCTTCTTCTCCCTGCCGCTCCTCGACAAAGGGCGCAACAGGCGGGGCTGGCTCCGGAGGCGGATCGGACGACGGGGATCGAAGAGGCTCGAGCGTCTCGGCGAACGGCGTCCGGTCCGAATCATCGGTTTCCGTATGGGGCGTCTCCCGTTCACGGGAGTCGTCGTTCCGGGAAACCCTGCTCCCGAATGCCGCGAAGCGTCCCGGCAGTCCGGCAAACAGAGCCCCCGCCTCCCGGAATTTCTCTCCCGCACCTTCCGGAAGCCCTCTCCCGGCCAGAAAGGTCGCCACGAGAGCGGTAACGGCAAGAAAAATCCAGGCTCCGCTATACCCTATCGCCGTCGAGAAGACCGATGCGAGCATCCGGCCGACGGCCCCCGCCATGCTGTCGGCGAACGGCGCCGTCAGGAGACCGAACATCGTGGCGAGAACCAGGGCCATCAGCACCGAATAGAGCGTGAACAGCAGCGGCGGCTTGAGGCTCCTCCGGCGGAGAAGCGACCACCCCCAGTAGAGCGCTGCAAAACCCGGCAGAATAGAGATATATCCCAGAAATGAACGGATGAAAAGGTCGGCCGTACGCGCACCGAGAATTCCGAACGGATTATGCAGGCCTTCGGCCGTTTCCATTGCACCCCGGCCGAAAAGCTCGTACCACTTGAGCGAGGCGAGAACCTCCCTGTCGGCGGGCGCGTAAAACAGGAGCGCCCCGATATAGAGAAAGGCCGTGACTCCGAGAATCGTCCCTGAAATTTCCTTTTTCAGATTTTCCCTTTTCATGGCTATCGGTTACCCGTCCTTCGGGGTTTCAATGACGCACATTTCGCTTCAGGACCTCCGGACAAAGGGCAGTTTCACGACCCTGCCTCTGTACCGCTTTCCCCTGACTTCGAGAAAAAGAGGCGTTCCGGGCTTCATGGCGCTTCTGAGAATGCTTGCCGTCCCGATGGGCTGCTGAAGCGTCGGGGACATGGTGCCGCTGCAGACTGTGCCGATCTCGCTCTCCCGGCTGTCGTAGAGGAGGCAGCCCTGGCGGGGGATCGCGCGCTCCTCCATGATGAATCCCGCAACGGTTTTCCGGGGAGCGCGATCAACCGCAAGGCAGGCGTCGCGACCGATGAACTCCCCCTTGTCGAGCTTCGTCACCCACTTCAGGCGGGCTTCCAGGGGATTGGTATGGCGGTCGATCTCGTGGCCGTAGAGCGGATAGCCCATTTCGAGACGGAGGGTATCCCGCGCGCCGAGACCGATGGGCCGAATGCCGTCCGCCGCTCCCTCGGCCATGATGGTTTCCCACAGCGCCTCCGCCCGCTCGCCCGGAACGGAAATCTCGACCCCTTTTTCTCCCGTATAGCCGGTGCCGGCGACGGTGATCTCCACGTCCCGGAAAGTAGCGCTCTGAAAATGAAACGGCCTGAGATCGCGAGAGATCCCGCCGGGAAACACGCGTTCGAGGATATCCATGGACTTCGGCCCCTGCAAGGCGATAAGGGAACGGCTTCCGGAAAGGTTTTCGAACTCAACGCCGTCGAACGCGGAAAGCTGACGAGTCAGCCACTCGAAATCCTTTTCCATGTTACCCGCATTGACGATCATGAACCACGACTCCCGGCCGACCCTGTAGAGAATCAGATCGTCGACGATTCCTCCGTCCGGATAGAGCATCAGTGTATACTGGGCCTGGCCGTCGGCAAGAGACGCCGCATCGTTCGACGTCACATACTGCAGAAAACCGGCCGACCGCTCCCCGCGAAGGGCGAACGTGCCCATGTGCGAAACGTCGAAAAGCCCTGCGGCGGAACGAACGCAGCGGTGCTCCGCGATGATGCCGTCGTACTGCACGGGCATGAGATAACCGCCGAAATCGATGATCTTGGCCCCGGCGGCCCGATGCCAGGAATAGAGGGGTGTTTTTCTCATGAACCGGCTGAGGATTTAGGGTGCGCATCAACTGCTTTCAAAGAAAGCATTTTCCTCTCAAGTTAAAAAAGAAAATTCGGCTTTCGTCCACACCCCGTCCGGCCTCCTCGCCCCCGCCCGCCGGGCGGGAATTGCCGGAGAACGCCGGATGTTCTGTTCTATGACACGGCGCAAAAAAACGCGGGCGGGCGCATGCATGACCCCTTCACATACTTCACGGCGGCGTTCTTCATCGCCTGGATCAACGCGATTCTCTGCGGCCAGAGAATCGCCGACCGGAGAAGCGGCCTGACGGAAAAACTGCGTTCCGCCGCGCTCTATACGCTCATGCTCGTTCTCCTCTTCGCATGCCCGCTACTCTTCGAACCGCGGTGGGAGTTTCTCGCGGCCGGAACAACCGCCGGATATCTTCATTATTTCTTCGACCGGGCGGTCGCGCACGGTTAACGGGCGGATCACGGTCAACGGACGTCGAACCGTCGCGACGCTCCGTTGTTCCCCGGTTTGGCGTCCTCGAATCCTTCCGGCACGATCCGGACCGTCACCTCGTAGCCGCCCGGCTTCTGAAGCCGCATGTCCGCCGAGGAAAAACCCGAACCCGTTTCGCCCGGATCGAGCGCCGCGTTGCCCGCGACGGTACGCGTGTAGAGCGTCTCGCCCCCGTCGTTCGTGACGGTCAGCCGGAGTCCGTAGCGGCCCGCGCTTACGACACCGATGTTCTGGCAGAAAACACTGAGACGGAAGGATTCCCCGGCAACGGGCACCGCCGGCGCTATCTCGATCGCGGAAACCATGAGGTCCGGCATAACGGTGGACCGTGCCCAGCTCGATTCCCTGGGGATCTCTCCCGTAGGCGCGACCGAAAGACGATAGCCGTCGAGAGCGAACCAGAGAAAAGCGACAAGGGTCGCCACGCCGAAGAGCATCGCCCTGCGCCTGCGTCTCGACCTGGGACTTTCAACGAAAAGAAACATCGCTCAACCCGGATGATTACCTGCCGGCCGTCACTCCTCCGTTCCGGCCGAATCCCCGTCCGCTTCCCATTCGATACCGTTTTCCTTGAGCCAGTTGCGGGCTGTGGGGTCGCCCAGCCTGGCAGCCTGTTTCAGATCTGCTATCTCGCCCCTCCCGTCGCCGAGCTTCGAGCGGATGAGTGCGCGGTTGACATACGCTTCCGCATCGCCGGGACTCAGTTCGATCACCTTGTCAAAATTAGCCTTCGACTTTTCATATTCCTCGAAATAATCGCGAATGAATCCCCGGTAATAATAGGCCTCTACGTATTTCGGATCGAGTTCTATCGCCTTGTCGAAATCGGCAAGCGCCTTCTGCAGCTCGCCCCTGTTACCGAAAACGGTTCCTCTGTTGAGATACGCCTCGGCGAATTCGGAGTTTTTTTCGATAGCCTTGTTGAAATCTTCCATCGCGCCGTCGAGATCGTCGTTCTTCAGCTTTTCGACACCCGTGGTGTTCAGCTCTTTCGCATCCGGGCCGCATGCCGAAAGACCGGCCAGCAGTACGAGCAGCAACAGGGGAAGAAACCGTTTACTATGCATCATGATCGATTCTCCGTATTAAATAAGCGGTGGCAAAACAGTAGAAGATTTCCGGAAAGAACCAAAGATACGCATCTCGATCCATATACGGCAAAAAAGCCGGATCACTTCCTGTCTTTTTTGTGATTTTCACTGCCCGACGATCAACCTGTCGTCCAGCTCGTTGCGGTCGTCCGGCTTCCGGGGAAAATGTTCGGCAAGAATGTCTCCGCACCGGTCCACCGCCTCGGCCAGCGCATCGGCCGCCCGCTTTTCCCTGACGCCCGCAACGACAAGGGCGGCGATCTCCTCCCAGAGGGCGGCCTCGACCCTGGCGTTGATCCCCTTGTCGGCAAGCACCCAGACGCGGTGCTCGAACAGGGAGACGTAGATCAGAATCCCGGTGTGATCGACGGTATTGTAAATCTCCTTTTTGTAAAAGGAACCTACGGCGGCTTCCTTCACCTCTTCTTCCATGTCGGAAGCCGTCACGAAAAACCGTTTGAGGAAAAAACTCCTCTTGATAGCCTCGTTGCCCAACGCGAACGAAACCAGGAAAAATCCCAGAAAATGCCACATCGTCCCCAAACCGGTGACCAGCGACACAATGATCGCGAAGACCAGGCCGAACAGGGCACCGCCGAGCACGTTGGCGAGCGGATAGTGATAGCTCGACGGGACTACCATCACGACGATCTCCCCGGCCGTGCGGGTTTCCGCGGCGCGGATCCTCTTCTCGACCGCCGCCCGTTGCTCCCGCGAAAGAACTTTTTCTACCCTGTCTCTCATTGCACCCGAACTGTTTCATCGCCCGCACGATCGTTCCGGACCATTCCGGAATCCGCAGGCTTCGTGATACCAACGCCTTACCGGCCGCACGGCCGCTTTCCTCCTACCAGCTTCCCGAGGCTCCGCCCCCTCCGAAGCCGCCTCCACCTCCGCTGAAACCGCCCCCTCCTCCGAAACCGCCGCTCCGGGTTCCCCCGTAAAAGCCGCCGCCCGGACCGCCGGTGAAAATCAGGGGTCCCGAACCGCCGCCTCCCCTGGGAACCTGACTGTAAAAATAGAGGATCAGGAGAACGATGATGATAACCGGGATGGAGGGATGGTTGCCGGGTCGCCCGTCGTCATCGGGCGCCATGTACTCGCCCCTTACGGCGGCGATCATCAGTTCGACCCCTTTCAGCACGCCCTCGTCGAACCTGCCGCGGGCGAACAACGGCACGATGCCGTTATCGACGATCCTGCCCGCCGCAAGGTCCGTGAGACTCCCTTCCAGCCCGTATCCGACCTCGATCCTCACCCTCCGCTCCGCGGCGGCGACAAGCAGCAGGGCTCCGTTGTCGAAATCCCCGCGTCCGAGTTTCCACGCTTCGACAACCCGCATGGAGAAATCCTCGATCGGTTCGCCGTCGAGAGCCGGAACCGTCAGAACCGCTATCTGCGTCGACTCCTCTTTTTCGAGAACGGCGAGTTTCTCTTCGATTGCAGCCTCGGCTCCGGCCGACAACATCGAGGCGTAGTCGTTGACCCGCCCGGAAAGGGCCGGCACGTCGAGAGCGCAAAGGGTACGCGGTCCGCACATCGCTGTCGCGACGAAAAGCAGGACGCAGACGACCGGCGCCGCGGCCGTTCGCCCGGGAAACGCTCTTATTCGCGAACCGGAAAGACCGGAAAAGCTCACGTTGTCAGAATTCAACCGCAGGAACCTCGCGGGCTGCTGCATCGGCCCTGAAATACTCCTTGGGCTCGAGATGAAGCAGGATGTTGTTGGTCAGGGAGTAGGGAAACCTCCTGATGGAAAAATTGAATGTCTCCACCGCTTCGTTGTAACGCTGGCGCGCCACGCTGATGCGGTTTTCCGTTCCCTCGAGCTGATTCTGGAGATCCCTGAAGTTCTGGTTCGCCTTCAGCTCCGGATAGCGCTCGACGACCACCATGAGGCGGGAAAGCATCGAGGAGAGCTCGCCCTGGGCTCCCTGGAAACGGGCCATGGCCTCGGGGTCGCTGAGCATCTCGGGAGTAAGCTGCACCGACGAAGCTTTCGAACGCGCCTCGATGACCCCCGTCAGGGTTTCCTGCTCGAAATCGGCGGCCCCTTTCACGGTCGCCACGAGATTCGGAATGAGGTCGGACCTCCTCTGCAACTGCGATTCGAGATTCCCCCAGGTCTTGCTGACCGCTTCTTCGTTCTGTTGCATGGCGTTGTAGCCGCAACCGGTCAACACACCGAAAAGCAAGCAGACCGCGAAGAGTTTGAAAATACCCGGTTTCATTGATTTCCCCCTTTTCTTGCCGGCGCGTCCGGTTCCGGTTGCCTGCCGAACATTGACGAGATGCGCTGAAACGACTCAAATATACAGATTTCCACCGAACACCCGAAAGCGAAACCGGGCGCGCCGGCAGGAGACAAAAAAACTGGTTTTTCAGTTCCGGACAACTATATTACTCCTTTTATACTTCCAACATCCGTAAACCGCAGATGAAAAAGGAAAATAAACCGATACAGAGACCGTTCGCGACAGGATTGCACTCCCTGCTCCTCCTGACACTCTTCTTTCTCGACACCGCCGAAGCGGAGGCGAGTTTCCGGCAACGCGGACCCGACGCGCGGATCGAGGCCATGGGGGGAGCGGGCGTAGCCCTCGAAATCCCCGCATTCGGAATATGCTACAACCCCGCGTCGGGGGGCGCAAGCGAGGGAGGCGCGGCGGTATCCTACTCCATCCCCTTCGGCGACGCTTCCCTGAAAACGCTGCATGCGGCGATCTCCGAAAACAACCTGCCCTTCGACCGCAAGGGCGGCGCCTCGCTCTCCTACCGGCGATACGGTTCCGACGCCTACCGGGAAACGTCTGTGTATGCAGGATATTCCACAACGATCGCAGGACGATTGCGGGCGGGGATCGCCGCGGGGATTCTCGATCGCGACAGCGGGAACGGGGGCTCGTCCTCCGCGCTGGGTCTCGACATCGGTCTTCTGGCCGGGATTTCCGACTCCTTTACGCTCGGGGCGAGCGTCCGCAATCTCAACCGCCCGAAAATCGGTGACAGCAGAGAAACCGTACCTGCCGCCGTCTTCGCCGGAGCGGCCTACAGACCGGCCGACGACGTTCTTCTGACGGTTGCCGTGGAAAACGGGGAGCGGAGCGATACGAGAATCCGCTCCGGCGGAGAGGTCCGCGTGCTGCGGTTTCTCCGGTTACGGGCGGGCTTCAGCACGCACCCGCGCATTATCACCGGCGGAGCCGGCTTCACCTACCGGACGGTGGAAGGGGATGTCGCCGTCGTGCGGCATCCCGATCTGGGAACGGGGGCGTGGTATACCGCCAGAATCCCGTTCTGAACAGACGGGTCAGCCCCCGAGACGCTCGACCGAGAACACCCCCTGCACCTTGCGGATCCTGTCCATGAGCCCCTGCAGCCTGCCGATGTTGCGGACAAAGACCATGACGGTTCCGATGAACATCCCGTCCTTGGCGTGAAGGGAGATGCCGCGGATATTGGTGTCGGACTTCGAGATGACGCCCGTGATCTGGTTCGTGATGCCGATCCTGTCCTCGCCGATAACCTTGATGCCCGCGAGAAACTGGGTTTCGACCTTCCTGTTCCACGACACGCTCACCACGCGCTCGCTTTTCAGAAGATTCTCGTTGCTGACGTTCTGGCAGTTCTTCCGGTGAATCCTGACCACACCCTCTTTCGTGACGAACCCGATGATATCGTCTCCGGGAACGGGCTTGCAGCATTTGGCGTAGGAGTAGGCGATGTTCGGCAGCCCCTCGATGATCACCTCGTCCTTGCCGATCCGTTCGCCCTCCTTTCCCTTGCGGGCCTGCTCGGCGAACGCCTCGTACTGTACGTCGTCCGAATCGGTCTTCTCGGGCAGCGGGGCCTGTTTTTCAAGACCGGCGAGACCCTGCATGACTTTTTCACCGTCGATCTGCTGGCTGGCCAGCGCGCTGAAGAAGTCCGCAGGGGTCTTGACCCCGTATTTCCGGGCGTACTTGACGATGTCGTTCTCGGTAAAGAGCTTCTTCGTGCCCGACACCATCTTCTCCCACATGCTGCGGCCTTTTTCGATCTGGAGCCGACGCTCCTCGTTGATCGCGGAGCGGATCTTCATGCGCGCCCGGTGCGTCACGACGAACTTCAACCAGTCGGCTTTGGGGGTCTGTTTTTTCGACGTGATGATCTCGACACGGTCCCCGGACCGCAGCTCCGAATTCAGGCGCACGATCTTTCCGTTGACTTTCGCGCCGATACAGCCGTTTCCGATCTCGGTATGTATCGCGTAAGCGAAGTCGATCGGCGTGGCCTCGGCCGGCAGGGTTTTCATATCCCCCTTGGGAGTGAAGATATAGACCTCGTCATGATAGAGATTGAGCTTGAACCCCTCCATGAAGGAGGCCGCGGAATCGGCATCGTTGATCAGCTCGCGTGCCCATTTCAGAAAGGTGTCGATCATCGCGTCGTCTCTCGACACCTTTTCCTTGTAACGCCAGTGGGCGGCCACACCGAATTCGGCGAATTCGTGCATGCGGCGGGTTCGTATCTGCACCTCGATAACCCTGCCCTTCGGCCCGAGAATGGCCGAATGCAGCGACTGGTAACCGTTATGCTTGGGGATCGAAATGTAATCCTTGAAGTGCTGCGGCAGCGGCGGGTACTTCTGCGTGATGAAACCGTACGCCGCGAAACAGTCGGATATCAGCTCAGTATCGAGAACGATCCTGATCCCGTAGAGATCGTGAATATCCTCGAACCGCTTGTTCTTGTGCCGCATCTTGCTGTAGATCGAGTAGAGATGCTTCGCCCTGCCCTGAACCTCCACCTTGAAGCCCTGCTTTTCGAGGTCCTGCTTGATGGGAACGATCATCTTGTCGAGATAGGCGATCCGCTGGCCCCGGCTCAGCCGGACTTTCTGCTGCAGCGACTCGAACATCTCCGGGTCGATGTACTTGAACGCGAGGTTTTCAAGCTCGATCTTCATCTTTCCGAGACCGAACCTGTGGGCGAGCGGGGCGTAGATGTCACGCGTCTCGAGAGCGATCCTCAGGCGGCGGTGCTCGGGAAGTGCGTCGAGCGTCCTCATGTTGTGCAGGCGGTCGCAGAATTTGATCAGGATGACCCTGACATCCTTGACGACCGAAAGCAGCATCTTGCGAAACCCCTCCGCCTGGGTGATCTCCCGGTTGTCCATGATGCCCGAGATCTTGGTCAGCCCCTCGACGATATCGGCAACCTCGACTCCCAGTTCGGCGGCCATGTCCTCGTACGTATACTCGCTGTCCTCTATCACGTCGTGCAGGAGAGCCGCGGCGACCGAAACGCCGTCGAGCGGCAGTTCGGTCACCAGGATCCTGGCGACCTCCACCGGATGATGGAAAAAGGGTTCGCCCGAAGCCCTTTTCTCCCCCTCGTGCGCACGGTAGCACATGAAGAACGCTCTCTGAATCAGCGACTCATCGAACGCCCTCAGGTTCTCCCGCGCAAGACGGAGCAACTGGTGCAGTTTGTCGTACTGGGCCTTGTCGATCTGGGCTAACATGGAAAAACGACGCTAATCGGTTTGAATGTTCTGATTCATGGTCCAGGCAGTCAATTTACGATTGTCCAAGCTCATTTCAACCTGCCGGACACGCTCTTTTTCAGCTTCCGGAAACGCATCTCCGCTCATTTCGAATCCCCGCTCTTTTCAGCCGCTGCCTGCTCGATCTTCATGATCTCGTCGCGCAGATAGGCGGCCTTTTCGTATTCCATGTCCACGGCGGCCTCCTGCATCTCCATTTTCAGACTTTCGGCCATGGCGTATAGCTCCCGTTCGCCGAGCGAGGCCACGAGCTCCTCGAGCACTCTTTCGGGGCGCCGGGCAAGCCCGAGTCTTCTTCTCCTGAACCGTTCCTCGGCATCCGCGACGCCGGTGGTGTCGAGAACCTGGTCGAGCGACTTGACGATGGACGACGGAACGATTCCATGCTCCTCGTTGAAACGCCGCTGCACCGTCCGCCGCCGTTCGGTCTCCTCCATGAACACACGCATGGAGTCGGTTATCCTGTCGGCATAGAGCACGACCCGGCCCTCGACGTTGCGCGCAGCCCGGCCGGCGATCTGCATGAGGGATTTGCTGTCCCGCAAAAAACCCTCCTTGTCCGCGTCGAGTATCGCGACAAGCGAAACCTCGGGCAGATCGAGACCCTCGCGCAGCAGATTGACCCCGACCAGCACGTCGATATCCCCCGTGCGCAGCTCCCTGACGATCTGCATCCGTTCGAGGCTCTTGATTTCGGAATGAAGGTACCTCGAACGCAGGCCGGCCTTTCGGAGAAAATCGTGCAGATCCTCGCTCATACGTTTCGTCAGGGTCATGACCAGGCATTTGCACCCCTTCGCGATGTGCGTGCGGATCTCTTCGAGAAGATCGTCGATCTGGCCGCCGACCGGACGAACGCTGACCTCGGGATCGAGCAGACCGGTCGGCCTGACGAGCTGCTCGACGACAACCCCGCCCGACCTCGACAGCTCCAGTTCGCCGGGGGTTGCGCTGACGCAGATCATCTGTGGCACCAGCGACTCGAACTCCTCGAAGCGCAGCGGACGGTTGTCGAGAGCCGAGGGCAACCGGAAGCCGTGTTCCACAAGAATGGTTTTCCGGGAACGGTCCCCGGCATACATGCCGCGAATCTGGGGAAGCGTGACGTGCGACTCGTCGACGACGACCAGGTAGTCGTCCGGGAAATAATCCAGAAGGCAGTACGGCCTGTCGCCCGGCTTCCGGCCGGAGAGGTGCCGCGAGTAGTTTTCGATCCCCGAGCAGTAGCCGAGCTCCTTCATCATCTCGAGATCGTACCGGGTCCGCTCCTCGAGCCTGCGTGCCTCGACCAGCCTCCCTTCACCGCGAAGCGTGTTCAGGCGTCCGGCAAGCTCGTCCTCCATGGCCAGCATCGCCTCCTTGAGCCTCGCCTCCCCGGTCACGAACTGCCGGGCCGGATAGACGACGGCGTACTCCTGTTCCTCGACGACCTCTCCGCTCCCGTGGTCGAAAAACCGGAGCCGGTCGATTTCGCTGCCGAAAAACTCTACCCGGAGAGCGAGGTCTTCGTGCGCGGGCACCAGATCGATCACATCTCCGCGAACCCTGAATTTTCCCGGTCCGAGTTCCACGTCGTCCCGCAGAAAATGCAGTGCCACCAGTTCCTGAAGAAACTCCCCCCGTTCCTTTTCCATTCCCCGGCGAAGTTCGAGAATCTGCGCCCGCCACTCGTCCGGCGAGCCGAGACCGTAGATGCAGCTGACGGAGCTGACGACGATCACGTCCTTCCTGCCGCTGAGCAACGCACCGGTGGCCTTCAGCCGGAGCCGTTCGATCTCGTCGTTGATCCTGAGATCCTTCGCGATGTACTTGTCCAGGGACGGCAGGTAGGCCTCGGGCTGATAGAAATCGTAGTAACTGATGAAGTACTCCACGGCGTTATGGGGAAAGAACTGCCTCAACTCGCCGTAAAGCTGTGCGGCGAGCGTCTTGTTGTGACTGATGACGAGCACCGGCTTGTCCGCCCCGGCAATGACGTTCGATATCGTGAACGTTTTTCCGGATCCGGTAACGCCGAGCAGGGTCTGGAAAGGATCGCCCCTCCGGACTCCCGCCGACAGTTCCCGTATCGCCCGGGGCTGATCGCCTTTCGGCTCGTAGATGCTTTCGATTCTGTAGATACCGTTTTCCCTGCTCATAGACGCCCGTTTCAGGCTGTGACGCAAACAAACGCGGTCCCTGGGGCTCCGCGCCCAGATTTTCCCCAATTAAAACTATTTATATCATTTGTTAGTTCTTTCTCAGAGTTGTAACATGAGCCTACGCCGACCGATCGAAACAGGAACCGGAAACAGCCCGGATGTGAGGGTTTTTCGGCCTCCGCGAGCCCTTTTGGAAGGGTTTCGCACGGCGCGTCCCAGGCTCCCTGCAAGACAGAGCTAACATGCCATGCATTGTTCATTTTCGGGACGACACCTCCCGTCGCCGACCCGGTTCATCATCACCGGCCTCGTCCTGTTTGTTTTCATTCACTTAATTTCTTCCTGCAACACCATGAGTTCTGAACAACGGGAATATTCATACATCACACTGCCCGAGGATTCCCTGCGCACCCGCATCTACACCCTGAAAAACGGTCTGACGGTCTATATGAGCCCCAAAAGCGACGAACCGAGGATCTATACCTCGATCGCCGTCAGGGCCGGGAGCAAGAACGATCCGGCCGAGACCACGGGCCTGGCGCACTACCTCGAACACATGCTCTTCAAGGGAACCGACTCCATCGGCGCCCTGGACTACGAGCAGGAAAAAGTCGAACTGCAGAAGATCATCGACCTCTACGAGGAATACCGCTCGACCGACGATCCGGACAAACGGGCGGAGATCTACCGCCAGATCGACAGCGTCTCGAATTTCGCCGCGCAGTTCACCATTCCCAACGAATACGACAAATTGCTCAGTTCGATCGGCGCACGGGGGACCAACGCCTATACCTGGGTGGAGCAGACCGTCTACCTGAACGACATCCCCTCGAACCAGCTTGAAAAATGGCTCTCGATAGAGGCCGAGCGCTTCCGCAACCCGGTCATGCGGCTCTTCCACACGGAGCTGGAAACGGTTTACGAGGAAAAGAACATGACCATGGACAGCGACAGCCGCAAGATCTGGGAAAACCTCTTCGAGGGTCTTTTCCGGAAACACACCTACGGCACGCAGACGACCATCGGCAAGGCGGAGCACCTGAAAAACCCCTCCATACGAAACGTCATCGACTATTACCGGTCCTGGTATGTCCCCAACAACATGGCCATCTGTCTCTCGGGAGATTTCGATCCCGACGAAGCCATCCGGCTTATCGATCGGAAGTTCTCGCAGCTCGAGCCGCGCGCCGTTCCGGAATTCGTTCCACCGGTCGAGGACACGATCGAAAGCCCGGTCGTCACCAGGGTCAAAGGGCCCGAAGCCGAAGAGCTCGTCCTGGGCTTCCGCTTCGGCGGCGCGGGATCGAGGGATTCGGATTATCTGACGCTCATCGACAAGATACTCTACAACCAGACGGCGGGCCTCGTGGACCTCAACCTGAACCAGGCACAGAAACTGCTCGAGGCGCAGTCGATGCTGGTTTCGATGAAGGATTACTCGACGCACATCCTCAGCGCCAAACCCCGCAAGGGACAGAGTCTCGACGAGGCGAGAGAGCTCCTGCTCGAGCAACTCGAAAAAGTGAAGTCCGGGGATTTCCCCGACTGGCTGCTCGAAGCGATCGTCAACGACCTGAAAGTGGAGGAGCTCCGCGCGTTCGAAACCAACCGGGGACGAACGGAAGCCTGTGTCGACGCTTTCGTGCTCGGCCTGGACTGGCAGCATGTTTCGGGCAGAATAGAGCGGCTCTCCGCAATCACGAAGGGGGAGATCGTTGATTTCGCGTCGAAACACTACGGCGACAACTACGTGGCCGTTTACAAGGAACACGGACCGACCGAGGAGACCGACAAGATCGTCAAACCGCCCATCACCCCCCTTACGGTGAACCGCGATACGACGTCGGCGTTCGCCAGGGAGATCCTCGGCCGGAAAACAGAGGAGATCGAGCCGCTCTTTCTCGATTTCGACAAGGACATCGAAACCAGGAGCATCACCCGCGACGTGAACCTGCACATGGTCGAAAACCGGGAAAACGATCTCTTCTCCCTCTACTACGTCTTCGATTACGGAACGATTCACAGCAAGACGATAGACCTCGCCCTGGACTATCTCTCCTATCTCGGGACGTCGAAACTTTCACCTTCCGAGTTCAGCCAGGAGCTGTACAAGATCGGCGCGAGCTTTACCGCCTTTACCGCCGACGACCACCTCTACCTGAAGCTTTCGGGGCTCCGCGAGCACTTTCCCGAAGCGCTCGCCATGCTCGAGGCGCTACTGACAGATGTCCGGGCGGACGCGGAAGCCCTTGAAAAATTCAAACAGGGCGTCCTGAAGGAGCGTGCGGACGACAAGCTGTCGAAACGCAAGATCCTCTTCGAAGCGATGTACAACTACGGCCGCTACGGTTCGTCCTCCCCCTTCACCAACGTCCTGAGCAACAGCGAACTGGAGAAGGTCTCCCCGGATGAACTGCTCGCTGAAATCCGCCGTCTCACGGGCTTCCGCCACAGGGTGCTCTACTACGGTCCCGGCGATTCGCGGGAGCTTGCCGCCAGACTTGCCGAGCTCCCCCGCCTCCAGGCGGACCTTCGGCCCGTCCCGGACGCCGATCCCTTCGAAGAGCTCGCCCAGGAAGCCGATTCGGTCTATGTCGTCGACTACGACATGACACAGGCCGAACTCCTGATGCTCTCGCGCGACAGCCTCTACGATCCGTCCAGGGTCCCGCTGATCTCTCTTTTCAACGAATACTACGGCGGCGGCATGTCGTCGGTCGTGTTTCAGGAGTTGCGCGAGGCGAAGGCTCTCGCCTACTCGGTGTTTTCCATCTACCGGATTCCGAAAGACAGAAGACACCATCACTATATTTTCAGTTACATCGGAACCCAGGCCGACAAACTCCCCGAAGCGCTTTCCGGCATGACGGGTCTTTTTGAGACGCTTCCCGAATCCCCGGAGCTCTTCGCGACGGCCCGGGAGGGCATCAGGCGCAAGATCCGGACCGAGCGATTGACCAGAACATCGATTCTGTTTACCAGGGAAGAGGCCGGAAAACTCGGACTCGACCGCGACATCCGGCAGGACATCTACCGGGAAACGGAAGCTCTCGACTTTCCGGACATCGAGGCGTTCCACCGCGAAACGTTCAGGGACAGGAACCACACGCTGCTCGTTTTGGGCAAAACCGACAATCTCGACATGGAAACCCTGAAACGTTACGGAACCGTCCGGAAACTGACCCTGGAAGAGATCTTCGGCTACTGACGGCTCCCTTTCACCAACCGTATAAACAACGCAGACAATCATGGGCTCATTACTTTTTCTCGGCATCGTCCTCCTTTTCATCGGCTTTACAGCCAGGAACCTCAGTCCGTCGCTTTTCCGGTTTTCGGGACTGTTCAAGGCCGGCGGCGTGCTGGCCATCGTGCTCGGTGTACTCACGGCCAGCATCCGGATCGTCGAACCCGGCAAGGTCGGGGTCCAGGTGCTCTTCGGACAGGTACAGAAGGACATCCTCGCGAGCGGACTGAACATCATCAATCCGCTCGTCAAGGTGGAGTTTTTCGATATCACCACCCAGACCTACACCATGTCCGGCACGGAAACGGAGCTCTCCCAGCTCAGCGACGCGCCCATCAGGGTTCTGAGCGCCGACGGCCTGGAAGTGACGATCGACATGACCGTCGTCTACAGGATCAACCCGTCGAAAGCACCGGAAATCCGGCGCGAGATCGGTCCGGGGCTCTCCTATATCGACAAGATCGTGCGACCGACCGCCCGTACCAGGATCAGGGACAACGCCGTCATCTACAACGCCGTGGACCTCTATTCGAAACAGCGGGAAGAGTTCCAGAGCAAGATCTTCGAGAGCATCAACGCCGACTTCGAGAACCGGGGGCTCATTCTTGAAAACCTGCTTGTGCGCAACATCTCCCTCCCGGCTTCGGTGAAAGCCGCTATCGAGGCGAAGATCAACGCCGAACAGGAAGCTCAGAAAATGCAGTTCGTGCTCCAGAAGGAAACCCAGGAGGCGGAGAGAAAACGTGTCGAGGCGAAAGGCATATCGGATTACCAGGAGATCATTTCCCGGTCCCTGAACGACAAGTTGCTCAAGTACGAACAGATCAAGGCGCTCCAGAAACTCGTCCAGACAGACAACTCGAAGGTGATCATTCTCGGCGACAGCAAAAACGCGTCGATGCTGATCGGGGACAAGTGAGCCGATGGCTGCCGAACGCAAAGCCGCCCTCCACCGCCGAACCGCGGACGGTCCGGGGGCGGCTATGCCCGGCAAGCGAAACCGGGCGGTCCTCTCCGGGCGCTCCCTCGGAGCAGGCAGGCCGCACGCCGTAAACCACCCCCGCCGATGAAACTGCTCGACAAATACATCGCGAAGCAGTTCTTTGCAACCTACCTCTTCGCCAGCATCAGCTTCACGGCCCTGTTTCTGCTCATCAACCTGATCGAAAACCTGGACGAGTTCATCGACAACACTCCGCCGGGCACCGACCTGTTCGGCTACTACCTGAGTCTCGTTCCCGAAACCGTTCTTCTGACCTCCCCGCTCAGCGCCCTTCTCGCGTCGCTGTTCGTCACGGGCAGACTTTCCGCCTCCAGCGAGCTGTCGGCCATGAAAGCCGCCGGAGCGGCCCTGAACCAGATCATGCGGCCGTTCGCCGGAGCCGCCCTGCTCGTGGTACTTTTCAACGTGCTCAACGCCGGATGGCTGAGCCCTCAGGCCGCCGTCACGAAAAACCGCTTCGAAGCGAACTACTTCAACAAGAAATTCGACGATCTGCTCGACGACGCCCAGATCAGGATTATCGAGTCACGGAACCGGATTCTCTCCATCGGCACGCTCGACAAGAACACGATGCAGGGGCTCGACGTCTCGCTCGAAACCTTTCGGGGAGCCGTCATGACCCGGAGGATCGACGCCGAAAGCATCTCTTACGACACGACCTCGGGCAGGTGGATTTTCCACCGGACCCAGACCCGCGCTTTCGAAGGCGACGGATTCTCCTTCCGGGAAAATCCCGGCCGCGACACGCTGAAACTCTCGCTGAAGCCCTCTTCGTTCAAGGACCTGGCCGCACGGCCGGATGAAATGGACCTGCTCCAGCACGCGCGTTACATAGAAGAGAAACAGAGCGCCGGATTTTCGAACCTCGGCCGAGCCGTGGTGAACTTCCACGCCAAAATCGCCCTTCCGGCGGCATCCCTGATCATCGTTTTCATCGGCGTACCGCTCTCGGCGCGGAAAAAGCGGAGCGGCCTCGCACTCGAAACCGGCATCAGCCTGTTAATCGGTTTTATCTACCTCGGACTGGAGAAAGCGCTCTCCACCATCGGATACAGGAACCTCATCGATCCGGCGCTGGCGGCCTGGTTGCCGAACCTGCTGTTTCTGGGCGTCGGCGCACTGATCTACAGAAGCACCGGAACATGACCATGCAACAGGAATTCAGACCACCGATCGTCCTGATGACCGATTTCGGGCTCCGGGACCCCTACGTAGGCGTCATGAAAGGCGTGATAGCCGGCATCTCCCCCCGAACGCCCGTCATCGATCTCACGCACGGCATTTCACCCCAGAATATCAGGCAGGGCGCGTTCTTTCTCGAAACCTCGGCGCCTTACTTTCCCGACGACGCTATCTTCGTGGCGGTCGTCGACCCCGGCGTGGGCACCGGAAGACGAGCCGTCGCCCTCGTCTCGGAACGGGGACAGGTGTTCATCGCTCCGGATAACGGCCTGCTCGGCGGCATTCTCGAAAACGGAGGCGTAACGGCGTGTTACGAGATAACCAGCAGGGAGCGCATGCTTGCCGGACAGAGCGCGACCTTCCACGGGCGGGATATCTTCTCTCCGGCCGCGGCGCATCTGGCGGCCGGAGCCGCTCTGGAAAGCCTCGGCGGCCCGGTCGCTCCGGAAACCTGCGCAAGGATTTCACGGCCCGTGAATCGCACGAGCGACGGGGGAATGACCTGGGAAGGCGAAATCGTCTACGCCGACATCTACGGCAACCTCGTCACATCGCTTCCGGGCGACCTCGTCGAGCCGGACCGCTCCGCATGCCTGACGACGGAAAACGGCCACACGGTTCCGCTGCTGAGAACCTACGGCGATGTCGGCAAAGGAGAGGCGCTGGCCTACAGGGGCAGCAGCGGGTTCCTGGAAATCGCCGTCAGAGACGGCAACGCTTTCCGTTCACTCGGCGCGAAAGAATGCGAAAGGGTAACGCTGACAAACCGTTTCGGGGAGAAAAGAGACCGGCGGGAAGGATGATCGCATCGAAGGATTGTCACCTAACGGGAGACCCCGGGCCGGACCTGAAGAGGCCTAACTGCCGATATACTCCTTGAGAATCTTGCTGTACGCAGACTGACGGAGTCGCCGTATGGCCTTTTCCTTTATCTGCCGCACCCGCTCTCTGGTGAGCTTGAATTTCTCGCCGATCTCCTCGAGCGTCAGGGGGTTTTCCATCCCGATGCCGAAGTAGGAACGGATGACGTCGGCTTCCCTCGGAGCGAGAACCGAAAGCGAACGCTCGACCTCGAGCGTCAGGGAGTCCCTGTTCAGACTGTGGTCGGGGCGCTGACCGTCATTCTGCAGGACGTCGAGCAACCGGTTGTCGTCCCCCTGGGCGAACGGGGCGTCGACGGAAACATGGCGGCCGGCGATTTTGAGCGTATCGGCTACATCCTGGGAATCCATGTCGAGCACGTTGGCGAGTTCCTTGGTGTTGGGGTCCCTTTCGTACTCCTGTTCGAGCTGACTGTACGCCTTGCTGATCTTGTTGAGGGTTCCGACGCGGTTGAGGGGAAGGCGCACGATCCTGGACTGTTCGGCAAGCGCCTGCAGAATGGACTGGCGAATCCACCAGACCGCATAGGAGATGAACTTGAATCCCCTGGTTTCGTCGAACCGTTTGGCGGCCTTGATCAGCCCGAGATTACCCTCGTTGATGAGGTCGCCGAGCGTCAGCCCCTGGTTCTGGTACTGCTTGGCCACGGAAACGACAAACCGGAGGTTGCCCTTGATCAGTTTGTCCAGCGCCCGTTTGGCGCGCTTGTACTCGGGAGTGTCCACCGGCATGTCGTAGCCTTCCTTGATAGCCTTGGTGAGCTTGACCTCGTCCTCGGCCGTCAACAGTTCGTACTTGCCGATCTCCTGCAGATAACGGTCGAGAGAAAGGCTCTCGCGATTGGTTATCTGCTTGCTGATTTTTAGCTGCCTCATTGACACTCTCCGTCTCTGACTTCTTTACGGGAAATCCCGGTCATGGTTTTTCGAAAAAGAACAAAATAGACATTCAGACGAAATGAAAAAACCGGAGAGCACGAGACCCGCAGGCCGCCGCTCCCCTCTCTTCCCGGCGCCCGCCCCCGTCACGTCGCGAGCACGTCCAGATTGGCCCTGAGCTTTGCAAGATCCGTCCTCGCCTCTTCGAGTTTTCGACGTTCCTTCCGGACAACTTCTCCGGGGGCGTTGTCCACAAAACCCTTGTTGGAGAGCTTTTTCTCCAGTCTGTTCACATAGGTCTCCATGGCGCCGATCTCTTTTTCAAGCCGGGCGCTCTCTTTGTCAAACGAAATCAACCCTTCCAGCGGCATAAAAAGTTCATTGCCGTCGACAACCGAGCTTGCCGAATGCGGCGGCGGGCTCAGCAGTTCCTCCCCGGCGACTTTGAAGTCGCTGCTGTTTGTCATGGTGACAATGATATGCGTATTGGAAGCAAACAGCGGCTTCAACGTATCGTCCGAAACACGATTGACCAGAGGCGCCGGCATGTCGTGAGGAACTCCGAAAACTGCTCTGAGACTTCTGGCCTCGGAAATGATTTTTCTTACGGAATCGAAACGTTCCGCACCTTCTCCCGTAAAGCGCCCGTCAGGCTGAGGCATCGAGCTGCGGGCGATGCTCGCCTCTTCGTCCCTCGGAACGACATGGTGCCAGATCTCTTCGGTGATGAACGGCATGAGAGGATGAAGCACCTTGAGTACGCCTTCGAGAATATGCAGCGCAAGACATACCGCCTCACGGGCCTTTTCTCCATTCGCTTCAAGAACGGAAAGCTCGACTTTCAGCGTCTCCAGGTACCAGTCGCAATAGTCGCTCCGGAAAAATTCGTAGACAACCCTCGCGATATCGTTCATCCTGAACTGGGCGAACGCCTGGTGGTATGCCTGAAGCATCGCATGGTACCTCCCGAGAACCCATCGCTGGGAATCCGAGAGATCGACAGCGGCCGAATCGAACCCGCCGTACATTCCATCAAAATCCTGCGGAACGGCAAACACCTTCCGGCGCAGCATGAACACGAGGCGGGCGGCGTTCCATATCTTGGTGGCGAAGTTGCGGCCGAACTCGCACTTCTCCTCGCCGAACAGCACGTCCTGGCCGAGAGGTGCGATGTGGACGATGGTGAACCTCAGGGCGTCGGTGCCGTAGGAATCCATCACCTTCAGGGGATCCGGTGAGTTGCCGAGGGACTTCGAGAGTTTGCGCCCCTTCATGTCCCTGATGATGCTGGTGAAGTAGACGTCCCGGAAAGGAACGTCCCCCCGGAAGTACAGACCCGCCATGATCATGCGGGCGACCCAGAAAAAGATGATGTCCGGCGCGGTCACCAGCGTGTTGGTGGGGTAGAACGCCCGGAGGTCGTCATTCTGCTCCCGTTCGCCCGTCCAGCCGAGGGTGGTCAGGGGCCAGAGCCACGAGGAGAACCAGGTATCGAGAACGTCCTCGTCCTGCACGAGCTTGTCGGTACCGGCGAGATGACAGGCTTCCTCGTACGATTCGGCCACCCATACCTTGCCCTCTCCGTCGTACCATGCCGGAATGCGATGTCCCCACCAGAGCTGGCGCGAAATGCACCAGTCCCGGATGTTTTCCATCCAGTGCCGGTAGGTACTGATCCAGTGGGACGGGTGAAACCTGATATCGCCCTCGTTGACGACCCGCAGGGCTTTTTCGGCCAGGGGCTTCATGCTGACGAACCACTGCTCGGACAGATAGGGTTCGACCACGACATCGGCGCGCTCCGAATAGCCGACCTTGTGTTCGTACTCCTCGACCTTCACGAGCGCGCCCCGCTCCTCCAGGTCGGCAATGATCTTCTCCCGCGCATCGAAACGGTCCATGCCGGCATAGCCGAGATCGTCGGTCATCCTGCCGTCCTTGCCGATAACGCTCAGCACGGGAAGGTTGTGTCTTCCTGCGACCTCGTAGTCGTTCGGATCGTGGGCGGGCGTTATTTTCAGGGCGCCGGTCCCGAACTCGATATCGACGTAGTCGTCGGCAATGACCGGGACGTGCCTTCCGGCGAGAGGCACGATCGCAAGCTCGCCGACCAGGTCGGCGTATCTCGGATCCTTCGGGTTGACCGCGATGGCGACATCGGCGAGAATGGTTTCCGGCCTGACGGTAGCGATGGTAACGAACTCGCCGGGCCTCTTGGCGAGCGGATAACGGACATAGACGAGCTTGTCCTTGCGGGATTTCATGATGACCTCTTCGTCGGAAAGCGCCGTCTGCGACACGGGACACCAGTTGATGATGCGCTTGCCCCGGTAGATGAGGCCGTCGCGGTAAAGCTTCACGAACGCATGGAGAACCGCCCTGGAGGCGCTCTCGTCCATCGTGAACAGGTTGCGCCGCCAGTCGCAGGAAATCCCCAGCCGGCGGAGCTGGCGCAGAATCAGATCGCCGTACTCGTTTCTCCACACCCAGACGTGTTCGAGAAACGCTTTGCGGCCGAGATCGTGGCGCGACACCCCTTCCCCGCGCAGCTTTTTTTCAACGACGGTCTGGGTCGCGATGCCGGCGTGATCCGTGCCGGGAAGCCAGAGCGCCTCCCGGCCCGACATGCGGTTATAACGGATAAAGATATCCTGCAGCGTGTGATTCAGCACGTGACCGAGCGTCAGGCTTCCCGTAACGTTCGGGGGCGGCATGAGCACCGTATACGGCTCCCTGCCTTCATCGAGCACCCTCGAACTCTCGGCCTCGTGAATGCCCAGCGGCTCCCAGCGAGCACTGCTCCAGCGCCGCTCCACATCGTGATGATCGTATGTTTTTTCGAGGTTTGCGTGTACTGACCGGTCGCTCATGGTGCCGTTATGAAGAATTTCTGCAATACCTGCTCTCTGTGTGCTCCGCTCATTCCTCTTTCTTGGTGTCCGGACGGTGCTCGAAAATCTGGTCGATGATGCCGTACTCCTTTGCTTCGGAAGCGTTCATCCAGCGATCCCGCTCGGAATCCTCGCGGATCTTCTCGACGGTCTGGCCGGTGTGGGAGGCGAGAATTTCCTCGAGAAGCTTGCGGATCTTCTCGATCTCGCGCGCCTGGATGAGAATATCGGTCTCCTGCCCCTGGACCCCTCCGGAAGGCTGATGGATCATGATCCGGGAGTGGGGAAGCGACGCCCTTTTACCCTTGGCGCCGCACGACAGCAGAAACGCGCCCATGCTCGCTGCGAGGCCGACACAGACGGTCGCGACCTCCGAGCGGATGTACTGGATCGTGTCGTAGACGCCGAGCCCTGCGGAAACGCTCCCTCCCGGGGAGTTGATGTAAACAAAGATGTCCCTTTCCGGATCTTCGGACTCGAGGAACAGAAGTTGTGCCATAAGAAGGCTGGCCACATGATCGTCGATGGGCGTTCCGAGAAAAATGATCCGCTCTCTCAGAAGACGGGAAAAAATGTCGAAAGCCCTCTCTCCACGCCCGGATGTTTCGATGACCATCGGAACGAGCGAACTCTCGATCCCCTGCTCTATCGCTCCGGAGTACATTTTCCGCGCATTGTGCTCGAAACCGAAATTGATGTTTGCCATATATTTCCTCTCCGTTTCAACTGGTTTGAAGGTTTCCGTCACCTGTCATGAAACCGCTCTGCGCAGCCGTCCGTTCCCTTCCGGAGCGTCTCCGCGAAGGGGCTGAAAATGCAAACGGGCTGAAGAGCCCGCAGTCCGGTCGAATAAAAATAACCTGCGTCGCGTACAATACAAGAAAACGGACGCAATAAACAAAAAAAACTCTTCTTTTCACGCTCGTCCGCCGGAGCGCACAGGAGATCGGGACGTTGAGCTATCCGGCACTTTTCTTACCTTTACCTATCCGGAGCACCTTCACCTTCCATTTTTCTTTTTCCGCCATGAACGTACGCCTCATTTCCGTCACCAATCCCCTGATCGAGGTACAGGACCGCCCGCTGACTCCCGAAGGTCTTATCGCTTACTGCGCGAGGGTTTCGAGCCCCCGCCAGGAAAACCTCGATTACGAAAAGCTGCTGGCCTACTGCATCTCCCACCGTCACTGGAGCATCTTCGAAATGGTCGACATGACCGTGGAAATCGTGACATCGAGAGCCATCTCTCCCCAGATCCTGCGCCATCGAAGCTTCGTCTTCCAGGAGTTCTCCCAGCGTTACGCCCGGGCTCAGGGCTTCGAAACCTGTGCCCCCAGGAGACAGGACACCGGCAACCGCCAGAACTCCATAAGCGACCTCGACGAGGAAACGGTTTCATGGTTCACCGAAGCGCAGGAGGAGATCAGGGGACTTTCGGAAAAAAAGTACAATGAAGCGCTCGAAAAGGGTATCGCCAGGGAGTGCGCAAGGATGCTTCTGCCCCTGAACACGCAAACCAAGCTCTATATGAAAGGGTCGGTCAGAAGCTGGATTCACTACATCGAGGTGCGCACCGACCCTTCGACGCAGAAAGAGCACCGGGATATCGCAAACGCCGTCCGGGAGATCTTCACGAAGGAATTCCCGGTCACCTCCCGGGCGCTGGGCTGGACTCAGGCCGCAAGATGATTCAGCAGCTCCGATATACGGCGCCTGAGCTCCTTGCGGTGGACGATCATGTCGAGAAAACCGTGTTCGAGAAGAAACTCCGCGCGCTGAAAGCCTTCCGGAAGATCCCTCTTGATCGTGTCGCGAATAACCCTGGGCCCCGCGAAACCGATCAGGGCTCCCGGTTCGCTCATGTTGATATCGCCGAGCATGGCGTACGAGGCGCTGGTCCCGCCCATTGTCGGGTCGGTCATGAGCGACAGATAGGGGATTTTTCTCTCGCTCAGGAGGGCGAGGCGCGCCGAGGTCTTGGCCATCTGCATGAGACTGAACGCCCCTTCCATCATGCGGGCTCCCCCGGATTGTGAAATGATGATCAGGGGCGCTTCGAGCTCGAGGCTTCTGTCGACGGCTCTCGCGATCTTTTCGCCCACGACCGATCCCATCGAACCCCCTATAAAACCGAAATCCATCGCGGATACGACCGCACGACGTCCGCCTATGGCGCCCGTCGCATTCCGGCAGGCCTCTGTCTTGCCGCTTTTTTCGATAGCGGCGCACACCCTGTCCGGATAGCGCTTCGTATCGGAAAAGACCAGGGGATCGGCGGCCCTGAGCCCATCGTCGAACTCCTCGTACTTCTGTTCGTCGAACAGCAGGGAAAAGTACCTGTAGGGCGAAATCCTGAAATGGCGGTCGCATTCGCAACAGGTTTCGAGATGATCCTCCACCTGCTTGCGGTGCAGCATGGCTCCGCAGCCGTCGCATTTTCTCCAGAGACCTTCGGGTATATCGCGCTTGTCCGTTGTGCGGATCGAGGGCTTCGCCCGTTTGAACCAGACCATTTTCATAAATATGGCTAAAGATTATACATTTACCTGAGCCGAAGGTTTGCCGGAACCCTGCCGGAGTTTCAGGGCGCCCGAAGCCGCCCCGGTTTTCCGGCGTCCCGCCGTTTCGAATCGCCGAAAACCGTTCTGCCGATAGCTTTCCGGGCAGGAACGGGCGGACTTTATGGACTGTAAACGCCGAAGACGCTCGACGATAGCCGGAGCCGCAGGATTACACCTGAAGATATGAAGTCACCCCGAGATCTCAAAACAACGACCAGGATGAGCCCCGTGAGGAGTCGCGGTATTGCCGCGCTCCTGATCCTCGGCGCCTGCCTTTTCGCGGCGGCGCCGACCGCATCGCTCGGGGCGGCTGAACCCGTCACCGTCTATCCCGATACGCTCCGGCTCCCCCTCAAAAGACACGCCATCGCGCCCTACATGCGGGCCGCGAGAAAGACCGTCGGGCTCGCACTCTCCGGCGGAGGGGCGAACGGCATGGCGCAGATCGGCATCCTCAAGGCGTTCGAGGAGGAGAGCGTTCCGGTGGACGCCATCGTCGGCACCAGCATAGGCGCGGTTGTCGGAGGCCTCTACAGCGCCGGCTACAATGCGAAGGAACTGGAGAAAATCGCACTCGATCTCGAGTGGAAGGAACTGCTCTCCCTCGATAACGACGCTCCGAGAGCGAGCACCTTTCTCGAGCAGCAGAAAATCCGCGACAGGGCGACGCTCGCCATCCGTTTCGAGGATTTCAAGCTCGTCATCCCGAAATCGCTGAGTTCCGCACAGAAACTGACCCGGACGATAGACCTGCTGACCCTGAACGCCCCCTACCACCCCTCCGGCTCCTTCCGGAACCTCCCGGTCGATTTCAGGGCGGTAACGACCGATCTCGTAACGGGACGGCGCATAACCCTCGCCGGGGGAGAACTCTCCGAAGCGATGCGCGCCAGCAGCACCATTCCGATCATTTTCGAACCGATCGAGGTCGACAGCTTCAAGCTCGCCGACGGCGGCCTTGTCGCGAATCTTGCCGTGGACGAGCTGGAAAAAGCCTCTCTCGACTACAAGATCGGTGTCGATACGAGAGGAAGCATGTACACCCTCGCGAAGGACATCGACGTTCCGTGGCAGGCGGCCGACCAGGCAATGACAATCCTTATCGAGCTGCAATATCCCCGTCAACTCGAAAAAGCGGATCTGGTGATCGCTCCGGATGTCGGCAACAACCCTGCGATCGATTTTTCGAAACTACCCGGGCTCATCTCCGCAGGCTATCGCAGCGGCAAGGCTCTGGCGAAAAAGATCAAAAAGGATATCTCGATCGCTCCTCCGAAACGCCACCCTATAGGCCGTTTCAGGAAGTCCCTGAGAATTTCCGGTGCGGGAAAAGAGGACACGGAGAGCTTCCACGCGGCCGGAGAGATCGTCAGAAACGCCCGCTATGCGGAGGCTGCACTGAAAGAACTGCTTGAAACGGATCAATTCGTCTCGGTCCGGGCGACCGTCGATCCGGGATCGATGGAAGCGGTCTTTTTCTGCACCACGCCGCCGGTCTTCGGTCGCGTGGAAGTCTTGAGTCCCTCCGCTCCCTTGAGCGAGCGGGAAATAGGCGCCTGCTTCGATCCCCTGCTGCACAGGACCTATTCGAACGTCGAGGGCACCCGTGCCCTCGAACGGCTCCTCAAAACCTTCCGCCGGAAAGGCTACCCTCTTGTCGACATCACGGAAGTCAAGGCGAACGACGGAACGCTTCTGGTAACGACGAGCGAGGGAACAATCTCGGACATCTCCATATCCCAGGACAAGAACATCACCCGCCGCACGCCGATCGTGCGAGAGCTCGCGATCGAGACGGCCGAACCCCTGCGACTGAAAGAGGTCGAGCGTTCGATCGACAACCTTTTCGGCACCGGCGCCTTCAACCGGGTCTCGATCGGCGTTACAGCCGGGGATTCCTCCGGAGTCGCGTCGGGAAGCGAGCGGCCCCTGAGGGTCAAGCTCAGCGAAAAACCCTCGAACGTCCTGCGGCTCGGATTGCACTACGACGAGACCTACAACGCCCAGGCGTTGCTCGATTTCAGGAACGAAAACCTCAACGGCACGGCCAATTCGATCGGGGGGTGGACGAAAATCGGTGAAAAGAACAACCGGCTGAACCTCGAATTCAACATGCCGCGCATCGGCAGCACCAGCCTGACCTTCACGACGAAACTCTTCTTCGACCAGAGGGATCTGGACATCCGCGAACCCGGCTTCTCCAAAGAGTTCTTCTTTTCCGACCCGGAAACGGCCGAAAGTTTCGGCATCCAGCGCTACGGACTCGATGCATCGTTCGGAGCGCGCATCAGCAGGAGCAGCCAGCTGCTGCTCGATCTGACGGTACAGAACGCCCAGACCTTCGAAAAGGGGGAGGGCGACTTCGAGACCGAAAACATCGATATAGCATCGATCGCCTCGCAGTTCACGCTCGACACCCGCGACAACTCCCTGCTTCCCTCCGAAGGACGACACACCAGCCTGCGCTACACGGTTGCACCCGAACTGCTCAACGACATAACCTTCTGGCAGTTCCACGCCCTGCACGAGGAAAACATCCCCTTCTCGACGAATTCCTCCGGACAGTTGAGCGCGTCGCTCGGCCTGAGTGCGCAGGGCACCCCGTTTTCCGAAATGTTCTTCCTCGGCGGCGCGGGAAGCCCCTACAGCCAGCGTTTCATCGGTCTCCGGGAAAACGACCTCATCGGTCCGAACATGGCCATCGCCGGTGCGAGCATACGCTATAGCCCGCCCTTCGACATCATTTTTCCGTCCACCTTCCAGCTCTACTACAATGCCGGAAACGTATGGGCGCAACGCGAAGACATATCGATCGACGACCTCGTCCACGGCGTCGGCATGGGCCTGACCTGGAAAACGCCGCTCGGCCCGGCCCGCTTCACCGCCGCGAAAGCCTTCACCTTCGACGAGGACGAGGAGGGCGGGGACCGTTCGAGCCTGCGTTTCGCCGAAACCGTTTTTTACTTCAGCTTCGGACACGAGTTCTAAGAAGCACAAAGAATCGTCTTCAGCCGGGGACGCGGAAATGATTTTTTCGTATCTTGACCGGCACCTGCGGGAGACGCGGGAGAAGAGTCCCCGCGGCCCGCGGCCGCCACGAAAGCCATCAGCGTACGCCAATGAATTCCGACCGCAAACCCAGCATCCTCGTGTGCAACGACGACGGCATCCAGGGGGAGGGGCTCCACGTGCTTGCCGCCTCGATGAAGAAAATAGGCGCCGTGACGGTTGTCGCCCCCTCGGAACCGCGTAGCGGCATGGGGCACGCGATGACTCTCGGTATCCCCCTGAGGATCGGGGAATACAGAAAAAACAGCCGTTTCTTCGGCTTTACGGTTTCGGGAACGCCCGTCGACTGCATCAAGGTCGCGCTGAGTCACATACTCCCTGAAAAACCCGACCTTATCGTCAGCGGCATCAACTACGGGAGCAACACAGCCACAAACACCCTCTACTCCGGCACCGTGGCAGCGGCCCTCGAGGGGGTGATTCAGCACATCCCTTCCCTGGCGTTTTCCCTGACCACCTATGAAAACGCCGACTTCACCTACGCGGGAAAATTCGCGCGCAAGCTCGCCCGCAAGGTCCTGAAGGAAGGGCTCCCTTCCGACACCATTCTTTCGGTCAATATCCCGAACGTCCCCGAATCCGAAATCCAGGGCGTGGCCGTGACCGCCCAGGGAAGGTCGCGCTGGGCGGAAGACACCATAGAGCGCGACGACATGTACGGCAATCCCTACTACTGGCTGAGCGGCAAACTGCGGCTCCTGGACGACGAGACGCTCTACGACGAATACGCCGTAAGGCGGAACTACGTCTCCGTAACCCCGGTTGCGATCGACATGACGAACCATGACGAACTGAAGCGCATCGGAAAATGGAACCTTAAAAAGTAGCTCCAGGCGTGAACACGTTTCTGATCGATTACCGTGACATACAGGCCCCCAGAAAAGGGTTTTCAGAAGTATTCGGCGACTATACCCGGGAAGGCGAGCGGCGGGAGGCTCTCGTCGACCGGTTTTTCCATTTCGATTACCGGAAGGAAAACGACTACTACCTGCACCTGAACGCGCTCGTTTCGAGACCGTTCAGAAGAGACGAGCTCGCCGACCTTCTCCTGCGGCAGAACAGGCGGTTCGGCACGAACGAAAAGCACCTCTCCTCTATCGACAGACTCCGCTCTCCCCGCTGCATGCTCGTGGTCGCGGGACAACAGCCGGGGCTCTTCACCGGGCCGCTCTATACGGTCTACAAGGCGCTGACCGCCGTCACGGTCGCCGAGCGGCAGAAGGAGATGTTTCCCGAATACGATTTCCTTCCCCTGTTCTGGATCGAGGGGGAAGATCATGATTTCGACGAATCCGCCAGGACATCGCTTTTTGCGGACGGAACTCTGCGCGAAGTCGTCCTGAAGCCGTGGAACAGACTTCCGGATCAGATGGTGAGCCGGACCATCATGGGTCCCGAAATACGCGAGACCCTCGACGATTTCGCATCGGTGCTCCGGGAAAGCGAACACCGGGAAGGTATCCTTGCTCTCCTGCGGGAACACTATCATCCGGAAAGCACCCTCGAACTCGCCTTCGCCCGGACCCTGACGCATCTTTTCAGGAACTATCCGCTGCTGCTGCTCTCCGCCAGCGATCCCGACTTCAAGAGACTCGGCAGGGAGATCATGCACAGGGAGATCGAGACCTCTCCCGAAACGTCGCATGCGGTCATAGCGCAGAGTTCACTCCTGGAAAGCATGGGTTACCCGGTGCAGGCCAAACCGAGGGCCGTCAACCTGTTCTATCTCAACCGGCACGACCAGCGGCAGAAGATCGAGCAGTCTTCCGACGACTCGTTCACCATCGTTCCGGAACGGCACAGCTACTCGAGACACCAAATGCTCGAACTCTGCGACGATCATCCGGAACGCTTCAGCCCGAACGTCATCCTCCGGCCGGTCCAGCAGGATCACGTGCTTCCGGTGTTCGCGTTTATAGCCGGGCCGGGCGAAATCAGCTACCTCGCTCAATACCGGAAAGTCTACGAGCATTTCGGCCTCGACATGCCGTTTATCATTCCCAGAGGAAGCTTTACGCTGGTCGAACCCTCCATCGTAAAGATCATGGACAAGGTGCTGAGGAAAAGCGGGAGACCGGCCCTTTCCAGAAAGCAGATCTATCACACGGCGTTCCACGACCTGGCGGCACTGCGGAAAAATGCGGTTTCGGGAGCCGAGAACCGCGATTTCGACACCCTTTTCGAGCAGACGGCGGCAAGAATCCGCAAGGAGATCGACGCGCTTTCGCCCTCGCTCGTCACGCTCGATCCCACGCTCGAACAGGTTCTTGCAGGGTCGGAACGGCAGATATCACGCATTATCGACGGTGTCCGGGAAAAAACCAACCGGGCGGCGCGGAGAAAACACGGCGAGCTGCTTTCCCAGCTCGAAAAAGCCTCCTCGGGCCTGTTTCCGGGCGGCCTTCCACAGGAACGCTCGGTCAACGTCTTCTACTATCTCAACAAGTACGGGGAAGAGTTGATCGACACCTTCGCCGCCATGCTCAGGGCTCACGCCACGGAATCCCATATCATCCTGGAGCTGTAACCTCCAGAAAAGCAGCGGCTGACCGGAGGGCCTTTTCAAGAGCGTCGAGCAGAATATCGACGGTCACGATCTCGGGCAGGACGATCGCGTCGTCGATATTCCCTTCCGGAATGACGACAAACAGCGGCACCCCCGATCTCCCGAAGCGCTGCAGCATGGCGGTCACCCTGTCGTCCTTCGTGGTCCAGTCCGCCCTGACTGCGGCGACATCCTCCCGCCGCAGAGCCTCCAGAACGGCATCGTTCCTCAGAACGGTCGCTTCGAGAACCTTGCAGGTAATGCACCAGTCCGCGGTAAATTCCAGAAAAACCGTCTTCTTTTCGCTACGGAGCGAGTCGAGAAGATCCGGGGAGAACTCGTGCCACGTCACGCCCCCGCCGCTCCGCTCGGTCTGCGCACTCTCCGAGAGCGGAACCCCGCGTCCGCCGGGATCGGTCCTCAACCCGGAAGAGAGCGGAACGAACACGGCGGCAAGCAGAGCCAGACCGGCCCCCCACGCCAGCAACTGCTTCCGGAGGGAGGCGCCCTCTCCGGTCCACGTCCCGACGATCCAGAGCACGAACGCGACCGCGAGCAGGAGCAACAGGAGCCTGGTGACGGCTCCGCTCCCCGCCTGTACGCCGAGAATCGACGCAAGCCAGATCACCACGGCAACAAGTATGAAGCCCATGAACTGCTTGAAAAGGTACATCCAGTGTCCGGGCTTCGGAAGAAATTTCAGCCATGCCGGATGCCATGCGAATATGACATAGGGAGCCGCCATGCCCAGGGCGACGACGGTAAAGAAAAGAAAGATGACAGCGGGAGGCTGCGCGAAGGCGAATCCGAGGGCCGTACCGAGAAACGGGGCCGTGCATGGCGTCGCCAGCGTGGTGGCGAGCACGCCGCTGACAAAGGCCCCGAGAGCGTCGCGATGGGAGGCGATCCGGCCGATCTTTCCCGACACCGCGGGGGAACCGAACTCGTAAAGCCCGAACAGGTTCATGCCGAACGCGAAAACCACGGTCGCAATGAGCATCAGAAAGACCGGAGACTGAAACTGGAACCCCCAGCCGACCTGTTCTCCCATCTCCTGGAGCACCCAGACGAACACTGCCAGAGCCCAGAACGACAGCAGGACGCCGAAAGCGAAAACAAGACTCAAATAACGCCCCGTCTTTACGTGATCCGGGCCGGAACGGTCCGGACCGATCAGACTGAATACCTTGAGACCGAGCACGGGCAGAACACAGGGCATGACATTGAGCAGAACACCGCCGAGAAAGGCAAGGCCGAGCATCACGAAGAGCGGGGTTCCGGCCTGCATGCCTTCGGAGGAGGCTCCGTCGCCGCCACCGGATGCGATCGGGGCATCAAGGACGTAAGCCGATCGCTCCGTCTCCACAACCCCGGAAATACTTTCCGGAAGGGTATCGCCCGTCCAGGGAACGGTGACGGATCCGCTTTCGACCGAAATGCCTTTCAGGTCGAGACCGCTCTTTGGAGAGAGGGGGTAGAACGCTTTCAGCGCCGCCGCCTCGGCTCCCGAAAAGCCGATCTCGAGGAAACGCCTCCCGTCGCGCTCGGCAGCCTGCGCACCCCGCAGCGCAAGACGCTCCCCGTCGATCTTCCCGGGCACTCTCCGCAGAAACCTGCGGACGAGCTCCCTCCGGCCGGGTTCGGGAGGGGAACCGTCGAGCGTCAGCTCGGCCGAGCCCGGTATACAGACCTCGCCGCAGGAAAGCCAGGAGAGTTCAGCCCCGAGGGGAAAAGCCGTTTCCGGAAAGGAACGGTCGGTGCGTCCGTCATCGGGAACGATCCTCGAAAAAAGCACCACCTCGCCGGCGTACCCGTAACCCGTCAGCCCTGCCGACTCGAAGCTGGACGGAACCGGATAGTCGAGGGGCAGCGCCCGGAATCCTTCGGGAAGCTCCCAGCGGATGGCGACCGGTATTCCCGCTTCTCCGGGGTTCTGCCAGTAGATGTGCCATCCGGGCGCCATCCTGAGGTAGACCGCCGCCAGGAGACCGTCATCGGGAGAGTTTTCGGCAACGAACACTTCCGCCGAAACCGGCTGCCCGTCATCGGGTGGCGCGGCAAGGAGCGGCGGAAGGTACGATGCGAAACACAGTGCGATACCGGCAAGAACCGTGGTAATCCAGCGTAGCGTCATAGGTCGTCGTTTCAGTTACATTCCCGATCGGTAACGGAGAGCTCCGGGGGCCGTTCCGTTCCAGTCAGCCGTCATCATCCCGTCTGGTAGGTATGTACGCTGTTCGCGGCGGAAGGAAGATAGTTCACTCCGAACCAGCTGACAAGCAGCACCAGAAAAGCGAGGGCCAGATACCACCGGAGCGGTCCCCGCCCGACCTTCATGGAATAGAGATGCATGTAAGCCAGGTAGGCGAGCCAGGCGATAAGCGCCCAGGTCTCCTTGGGGTCCCACGTCCAGTAATGACCCCACGCCTCCTTTGCCCAGAGCGCCCCGAAGACCAGACCGAAAGAGAGAAAAACAAAGCCGAGCAGGGCGAGATAGTGACCGAGCGCCCCGTCGTCCCCGCTTCCGCCGCCGCCCCTGAAAATACCGTGCCACGCCGCCGCCGAGGAGGCCGCGAGAAGAACGTATCCGACGAGATAGACAACAACATGGGGTACGAACCAGACACTCTGCAGGGCCGGCATCAGATTCTTGTCGTAGACGTCGGGATGGAGCAGGTTGATCGCCAGGAATAACGAGGCGAGCGCCATGCAGTAGTATTTCAGCCAGCCGATCTTCCAGCGGTACTCGACAAGAAAGCCGACAAGCGGAATCAGGGTGGCGTACCAGAGCCGCGTCTCCCCGAGCGTTCTCAGCGGCGGCCGGTCGATTCCCGCCCAGAACAGGATGAGAAAGGCCGTCATGACGGCCGTGCCGGCAAACATCAGAAGGGCGGCAGGCGTTTTCAGCGAACCGTTCCTGCCGCCGAAAACGTTCAACAGACTCCCTCCGCTCCAGCAGCCGATGGCTCCGAGCGCCGCGTACGGGAATTCAATCCATGTCATAGCGTGCGGTTCGATTGAAAGGACGCCTCTCCTTCAGCCCGACAGCGTCCGCGATTTTTTCATGCCTTTCCAGAAAAACATGGCGTTGCCCGCCAGAATCATGAAAAAGCCGGTGTAAACCGCCGGAAGCCAAGGATCGCGGACCCCTTCGACGAGACTGAGGGACGACCAGCGACCCGCCTGTTCATCGTACCCCATCTGGTAGAGCTTCCAGCCGTTCGCCTCGACCGGCTTGTTGACTTCGAGAATTTCGGACACTTCCCGTTCCCCGCCGTCGCGTCTGATCGTTATCCGGGAACGAAATTTTTTCGGAGCGCCCGGAATCAGGACGATCAGCCGGCTGCCGGCCCTGACAACCGACGGTGCCTCGAACGGACTTCCGGTGCTGACCCAGCCGGCAACCTCTTCGTCACCGGAAATCCCGGCGATTCTGACATAGGGCATTCCCTCCGGGGAATCCGTCGGCACGGGGACTCCGGAAGAATCCACCCTGCCGGACGGCAGGTAGCGTTCGACCCTCAGCGTCAGACGATCCCAGGAAACGGCCATGCCTTCGGCCATATCCTGAACCTGCCGCAGATCGTCCGGCAGTAACCGGCTCTGCTGCTGGTCGTAGAGTGCGAGTTGCGGAGAGTACTCCTGCATTTCAAAATTCTGCAGATACACTTCGAACGGCAATTCCGTCATGGATTTCGAGGAAGCCTCGTAGCCGCGGGAGGTGGCCTTGCCTTCGTAAAGCGGAATGATCACCCGCTGCAGGTCGGCCGCGCCCATAAGCCCGCACGAAAGCGCCACCCAGAATCCCGCATGAAACAGGATGAACTGAAGATTGGCCGCCCTGAAGGGCACTGTTTTCCAGACAAGGGAAAGCCCCAGATTGAACAGGAAAAAAAACACCGCGATTGCAAAAGGCCAGCTTGAAAACACACCGTTGAGCCTGAGCGTCTTCACCCACAAAGCGCCGGTACCGGACTCCTGCGGCAGCATGCCTCCGACGAAGGAGAGCAGCGCGAGCGTGAATATGAGACTGATGCCGAGCGGAATTCCCCCGAGCCACATGACGAAGCGGTTTTCCCTCCACACAAGACCGGCCACGACGATGCTTGCCGAGAAGAGGGCGAGCACCGCGCCGTTCACCGGCCATTGCGGCACGACGACACCCCCTGAACCCGTCGCCACTTCTATCACGAAACCCGTGAGCACGACCGCGAGGGAAAACAGAAACCCGTCCCTGAACCCCCCGGCGGATACAATGCCTTTCGCCTCTTTTGCACTCATCTTCTGTCCGACTCCGTTTTTTCCTTGTCGTCACAAACCACTTCGCCCCCTTCGGCGCTCTCCGCCGTCAGCATCTGGCAGCACTTGCAGACGACAAGCCGCACTTTCTCATCGTCGGTTCCCTCGAGAATCATTTCGACCGCGACCGCGATCTGGTCGAGATACGGCCTGCTCTTGACGACCTGACGTCCCCGTTTTTTGTTCAAGTACTGCGAAACGGCCGCAGGGGTCACCCCGAGCTTTTTCGCCGCGCCCGACTGGGTCATGCCCGTCTTGACCAGACCGGCCGCCAGGTCAGCCCGAATCTGCGGCAGGTTGTACCAGACGGCTTTCTCACATGGAAAAATCACTGTGCATCGAACGTATTACATTGAAAAAACCGCGACAAAACGGCCAGAATTCCCCGGCTACGCGTCACGGCGCACTTTCAGGACACTCCCGATGCGCCGCAGGAACACCCGGAACGTCTCTGCAGCTTCATTGTCCTGAAATCCATCTCCGAAACATCGAACAGCAGCAAGCGGTTCCGCAGCAGGGAACCGAAGCCGCAGAGGAATTTCAACGCTTCAGCCGCCTGAAGCGTACCCGCCACTCCGGCCGTCACGCCCAGCGTGCCCCCGGGCGTCGCTTCGCCGGGAATCCCCGCGGAGGACCTGCCGTCGAAATCGAAGGCGCAACGATAACAGGCCGAACCGGGAACGTAGGTCATGATCTGCCCCTCGACGCCCGATACACCCGCGTGGACACACGGCGTCTTCGTCCTGACGCAGGCATCGCTCAGCATGAGTTTCGAATGAAGCGTGTCGGTCGCGCTGACGGCGATGTCGTAGCGAGCCAGCACGGCGTCAACCGTCCCACGCTCCAGGAAATGCGGATAGGTTCGTATCCGCACATCGGGATTGAGCGACGCTACCGTCCTTTTGGCCGATTCCGTTTTCGGAACGCCCTCGTCCCCTGTCCGGTGAATAACCTGCCGCTGCAGGTTGCTGGTTTCGACTCTGTCGCCGTCAGCGAGCCCCAGCGTTCCGATACCCGCGGCGGCGAGATAGAGAGCGGCGGGGGAACCGAGTCCGCCGAGCCCTACAACAAGAACCGAAGCCCTTCGGATTCGATTCTGCCCCTCTTCCCCGATCTCCCTGACGAGACGCTGCCTGCTGTATCTGTCCATCTCCTTCGTTGCGATACCCCTCCGGCTTCGCTCACCCCGGAAACGGACCGCTTTTTCTACGCGAATGTCTTTCTCCCTCTCTATACAGTATAACATTTGAGGCCATATGCACCACCGTTTCCGGCCGCCTTCAGGGATTATCCGCTCTCAAGCCGTCCGAAACGGCGGCCGGAGACACGGAGCCTCCTGCACGCTCAGAAATTCAATGTGAATCCCCCGGCGGAAAAGTCCCTGATGACCCCCATAACCCTTTCCGGATCGTCCTCCAGAAAAACAAACTCGAGATCCTCCGGGGAGATGTAGTTCCGCTCCGCGTGCATCGCGTCCTGCATCCAGCGGTAGAACTTCTCCCAGTAGTCGCTTCCCGACAGGATCACCGGAAAACGCCGGCTCTTCTGGGTCTGAATGAGCGTCACGGCCTCGGAAAACTCGTCCATCGTCCCGAAACCTCCCGGCAGAACGACAAACGCCTGGGAATATTTGAGGAACATGACCTTGCGTACGAAAAAATACTGGAACGTGAACAGGCGGTCGCGATCGATGTAGGGGTTGGAACACTGCTGGTTGGGCAGCTCTATGTTGAATCCTATCGAAACGCCGCCCGCCTCTTGCGCGCCCTTGTTCGCCGCCTCCATGACGCCGGGACCTCCTCCGGTGATTACCGAAAAACCGTTCGCGGCGAGCAGTCGCCCGATCTCTTCCGCCGCAGCGTACTCTTCGCTGCCGGGCCTCACCCTCGTGGAACCGAAAACCGTGACCGCGGGACCGGTGTCGGCCATCTTTTCGAATCCGTTGACGAATTCCGCCATGATCTTGAAGACGCGCCAGCCGTCTCCCGCGAAATCGGTCTGACGCGAGTAACGGGTTTCCGGCGGACGGACCGTGCCGGGAACGGGCTCCTTTCCTTCTGAAGACGACTGTGAATGCTGCATGGCTACAGTTCCAGAAAATTACCGATGATGTTCTTCCCTTCCCGTGTCATGATGGACTCCGGATGAAACTGGACGCCGTAGAGCAGTTTCTCGCGGCAATCCATGCCCATGATGACCCCGTCGTCGGTCCACGCCCTGACCGTCAGCTCGCCGGGAAGGGATTCGCGTTCAACGATGAGCGAATGGTAACGGGTCGCCGTGAAAGGATTCGTTATTCCCGCGAAGATGCCCTCTCTGTCGTGGTGCACAAGAGAGGTTTTACCGTGCATGATGGCCGGAGCCCTGACGACCTTTCCACCGAGAGCCTCTCCTATCGCCTGATGGCCGAGGCAGACCCCCAGAAGAGGAATTCGTCCCTGCACCGCCCTGATGAGATCGACCGAAATCCCGGCGTCGGCCGGCTCGCCCGGACCGGGCGAGATCACTATTTTCACGGGATCGCGGCCGATAACCTCGTCGACCAGGATTTCGTCGTTGCGAAACACTTCAACCTTCGCGCCCAGCTCTCCCATATACTGCACGAGGTTGTAGGTAAACGAATCGTAGTTGTCTATTACAAGAACCATCGGTACTGTTGGAAATTGCTCCTGTTGCAGAGTAACCGAAACTCCGGATACCCCTGAATCCTACACGGCGGTTTTGCGCCCCTCGTCGAGCGCCCATATATAGCGGAACATCGTCTCGTAAGCCTCGTTCATCCGAACGTTTCTCCTGGCCATGACCGTTCGGGCGGTTTCCACCGCCCTGTGGATATCGTATCGCGTGAATTCCCCGCGCTCCCCTCCCCACGAAAACGAAGGGATGTATTTCGGATAGAACCCGCCGCCGAAGATATTCGCCGACGTACCCGCCACGGTGCCGGTGTTGAACATCGAGTTGATCGAACACCTGGTGTGCTCTCCCATCAAGAGGCCGAGAAACTGCTCGCCGGTATCCCTTTTCTCGCCGCCGACGACGAGACTGACCCTGCCGTAGTTGTTTCTCAGATCGGACGTGTTCGTTCCCGCACCGAGGTTGCACCAGGACGAAATGTAGGAATGGCCCAGAAATCCGTCATGCTGCTTGTTCGCGAACGGCTCGAGTACCGAATCCTCTATTTCGCCTCCGGCCTTTGAAAAATCCCCCACCGTAACGTTGTCGTGAATCTTCGCGCCGATTCGCACCCTTGCCGAAACGCCCAGAAAAACATTGTTCGAAAGAACCGCCTGCGGCTCCACCACGGCTCCGGGACCGACACAGACAAACCCGTCCTCCGCATCGAGCACCGCTCCCGGTTTCACCACGGCCCCCTCGCCCACGCAGATGTTTCCGGGATTCGCCAGCACCGCATCGGACGAGACGGTTCCCGAGATTTTTCCCAGATCGAGCATCATCGCATCCCTGCGGAGCTCATCCGGCTGCAGTGCGACCAGGTCCCACAAATCGGCGATCAGGGAAAACCCCTCGACCTTCACGCTCTTTGTCTGCGCAATAATCGTCTCGGCATCGAGAAGATCCGGAACGGGCTCGTCCAGAGATGCAAGTGCGCTCTCACCGATACGGGCGAATACCAGCTCTCCGCCCTGGACGAGGCTCTGCCGGGGCGAGGGAAGATTACGGAGGATCACGTCAGCCGCCCTGCTGTCGCAGAGCAGCCTGCCGTTGACCAGAAGAATCTCCCTCCCGGGCTCTCCGGACGGTCTGTACACGGTGAGATGTTCCCGGTAAAACGGCTCCAGATAGCGCCGCAGATGGCAGGAAAACCGTACGTTCGGACCGAGGTGGAGACGGAATTTCCGCAACAGGGTTCTGCAGCCGAGATGCAGACCGTAAACCGGTTTGAGGTGCGTCAGTGGCAGCAGGCGCTCGGTCGCCCTGTCTTCGAATATGACAATCTCCATACCGTGCCGTCCCAGATTAACGAAGAATCCCGATTGCAGACGGAGCGTTCTCGATCCTGATCTTTCCGCCGATACCTTCGAAAACCTCCCCGTCCATATGCATGACGGTCGGCTCCTCCAGCTCGACCTCGACCGCCAGCACCTTGCGATAAACGACCCTGGGATCGAAGATCTGCGTACCCTTCAGGTACTTCATGGCGTAGCGGAAAAAAACCGTTTTCGGAATCTTCCTCAGGAGACACACGTCAAGCAACCCGTCGTCGATTGCTGCATGGGGAGCGATACGAAAGCGGCCTCCTTCGACCTGTCCGTTGCCGACGGAAAGCGCAAACACGGATTCGTCCATCTCCGCCGGCCCTTCCGGGGTAACGAGCGTAATATGCATTTTTAGGGGCGTATAACCTAAAAGCACGCGCCCGAGCGCGTACAGATAGGTCGCTTCGCCCCGAAGCCACGTCGTCCTTCCCACCTGGCGGGCTATCATCCCGGTAAAGCCGATGCCGCAGGAGTTGAGGAAGCACCTCTCGAAGCCGCCGTCGGCCGTCACCTTCCCGAGATCCGACCTCTGTTCCCCAGCTCGCAGATAGGCCAGAGGGGAAAAGCCGCCGCCGAAGCCGTGATCGACGGACTTTATGAAATCGTTAGCCGAACCTGCGGGAAGCACGCCCAGGCTGACATCCGAACCGACGAGCACGTTGGCGATCTCATTGGCTGTTCCGTCGCCGCCGCACGCAACAATCGCCCGGCTGTCGGCGATCACCGAGCGGACTATTTCGGGGGCGTGACCGGCGTATTCCGTATAGAAAACCGCTGCGTCCGGCTCCCCGGCAAGCTCGCGCCGGATCCGATCGCCCCGGCGGACCGCCCGGCCGCTGTCCGCAGCCGGATTGACAATGAAGGCAACCTTGCAACTCATGACCTCACTCCGGTTTCTTCTCCGGGACACCTGACGGAATCAGCTCGTCGCAGATGTTCTCGACAGCCTCGCGAAGCAGCTCGCACACCCTCTGAAAATCATCCTGTAAACCGTAGTAGGGATCCTCCACATCCACGATATCCGGATACTGCAGATACTCCGCGATCAGGGAAACCCTTTCGCTCCCATAACCGGAAAGATCGGAAAGTATGTCGCGGTAGTTCTCGCGGTCCATGACGAAAATTCTCGAATAGCGTTCCAGTTCGAGATCCCTCGTGCATCGCGCCCGGTGGCCCGAAATGTCGACTCCAAAAGCATCGGCAGCCATGACGGCCCGGCTGTCCGCCGGCTCGCCTTCCTGCAGGCAGACCGTCCCCGCGGACTCGGCTGCAAGCGCCCCGTCCGCGCCGCGCCGCGAAACCGCATCCCTGAACAGCCCCTCGGCCATCGGAGAGCGGCATATGTTCTCGTAACAGACAAACAGTACAGAAAAAGACATGCTCATGACACTTTATGCGAAAAGAGCTCCACTTGTGTCAAATATACGTTCCGAAAGGCATTTACCCCACATCCCGCCCCCCCCGAAAAGGAGCAACGTGTACGCAGATGACGCAAACAGCAAAACACCCTCCTCCCCACGCCACACCAGTGACGTATTTTCAAGTATTTTCTTTTTTTTCTTTAACAAAAGGATGAAAAATATTTGTATATATAAATATTACATCACGCAGTACTTTATCTCATTAAGCTTTACCTGCCGAACCATGCAGACCTGCACAGTAACGAATATGCCGGTAACCGAAAATCCCGGCTGGCGCGTATCGAACCCCACCCTCGATTACAGCAAAGTTTTCACACGATTGGGTGACGACATCATTATTTACGGCATTGAGAGCGCCCGTGACGTATCTCTCGAATCGATGGATATGGAACTGCTTTACAAAGTACTGCATGAGTCGCACCTCACCGACACCCGGTTCTGCCTTCTCTGGGATATGAGCCACATCGTCGGCATGTCTTTGGTCTACAAAAAAGAACTGGCCCAGTTGCTCTACAATCCTACGGTCACGCCGGGCATCGTCGTTCTCTACAACGTGCTTCCGCAGTTCGCCATGACGGTGGAAACCATCATGGCAATGGTGCCGGAAACCATACCCGCGGTTATCGTGAAAAACTACGACGATGCTGTAAAAACAGCTTTGGCGTGGAAGGAAAACAGCCCGATAGAAAGTCCTTCGTCCATGAACGGGAACGAGGAGTACCTGAATCGGCGGAAGGAGTTTCTTGCCTGTCTCGGACGTATTTCCTGGCTCAACATGACGAATCAGCGCATCGAGCTACCTCCTCCGGCCGACCCGCTCTACCCCTTTTTCAAGGCGGTCGAAAGCCTGCAGGACGATCTTCGCGAAACCTCGAAAATAAAAGAGGAGGAAATCGGGCAGATAACGGGCGGCCTCGAAAAACAGTTGACGGAGAAAAACATTCTCCTCAATGCCCAGAAGGAGCTGTACAAAAAACTCAAGAACCAGTTCGAAAAGGAAAAATCGGCGCTCCAGACGAGAATATCGACACAGGAAACCGAACTGACGAGAATATCGACCGCCGTCGCCGAAAAAACATCCTCGCTCAAGCAGTTGCTCGACATCATCGCCACGCTCGAAGTCGATCCGGAAAAGAAAAGCGCCCTCATAGAAAACTGCCGGAGAATGATCGAGACCGAACTGATCGAAAAGCGGCTCAATATCGAACTCACGACCACCGACTCCGAATTTCTTTCCCGTCTGCAGAAAAAACATCCCAACCTCAACCAGAGGGAACTGCGCATCTGCCTGCTCATCAAGCTGAACTACAGCACACAGGAAATCGCACGTTCCGTCGGGATTTCGACCAGGGGAATGGAAAGCATACGCTACCGGATGCACAAGAAAATCGGCCTCACGAAGCATCAGTCGCTGAAAAGTTACCTGACCGACCTCGCTTCGGCGCCACTCCCCCAGGGTTTCCACTACTATTAGTGAGAGGATCCCTGCGCGCCAGAGGAACCATTGGAGCGCGTTTTCACTTTATATTGAGAAGGTCACGCAAGAAGAAGCGCCCGAACACCCTTACGACCTCCCCTTCCTTTTGGGCGAATCCGGCTACAATGAACAACGCAAACATGGAACGGTGCCCGGTCTCGGGCGAAGAGATCGTCTCCCGGCCGCAGTGGATTTACCACCACGCCGCCGGAAAGTATTCGACCCGCCTGCGGAGAATAGGAAACAACATACTGGCCCTTGACGTCGTTGCGGCCGAACCCGTCACTCTCGAACAGTTCGAAGGCGATCTTGTAGCGCAGGCCGTCGAAGACTCCGGGCTGAAGAACAGACCGTTCTTCATCCTCTGGGACCTGAAGCTCGTCAGAGGGCTCTCCTACTCCTACAAACGGGGAATAGCCACGTTTCTCTACCTCTATCATCAGCCGTCGCTGCGCTGCGTGGTTTTCTACAATATCCTCCCGGAATTCCGCCACACCGCCGAACGCATTCTGTCGATCATCCCGTCGTCGATGAGCCTCTACTTCGCCCCGGATTACCGCGAAGCGATGCAACTGATCGAAAGCTGTGACCCCGGCGGAATAACGTCCGGCCGGGAAGAGGAAGACGAAGCGGAATACGACACGCTGAAGAAAAACTTTCTCGGCACGACCACGAGAATCGGCTGGCTGAACGTGCTGAACGAGAAAATACCTCTCCCGCCGGAGGACCACCCGCTCTATCCTTTTTTCAGCGCCCTCGCCCTCCTGCAGAAGGATCTGACGGAACAGAGTTCGCTCCATGAAAAGCGAAAGGAATCCCTTCTCGGACAGTACTCGACGGAGATACACAACCTCCACATGCAGCTCTCCTTCAGCGAAAAGGCAACAAAACAACTGCTTGCCGATTTCGAGCGGGAAAAAACACGGCTCGGCGACATTCTTTCCGGGAAAAAAACCGATTGCGTTCAATTTTCCACCGCCCAGACGCGGGACAGAAACGCGTTGCTCCGGGAGTTGTGCTACAGCGTTCACCGTCTCGACAAGGCGGATGACTCGCAAAAGCAACAGGTCCTGCGAATATGCAACCAGCTCCTCGACGTCGAACGCAACGAGCAGAAAATCGATCTGCCGCTGACCACGACAGATTCCACATTCCTGACCCGCCTCCAGGAAACGCATCCGAATCTCAACAACAGGGAGCTCAAAATATGCCTGCTCATCAAGATGAGCTACAGCAACGAGGACATCGCCGAAAACCTGGGCATATCGAGGAGAGGAATGGAAAGCATACGCTACCGGATGCACAAGAAAATCGGACTCCAGAAAAACCAGTCCCTGAAAAACTACCTCACCGGCCTGGCCTCCCCGTCCGATTAACGTAATACACTCACACCTCATCACGGCAGATCATACGTCAATACGACACTCCGCAAAAAGCGAAAAATCCTCTTCCCCTTGAAGTAACGCTATCCACGCTTGCCTCTACGCAGGAAAAAACGTATTCTTATCTTTATAATACGTCAACACGTCGATCATCCAAAACATCCGGAACATCCAATGTCAAGCTGTCCAGTATCAAACCTTCCGATAACCGAACGCCCCCACTGGAAAACGGTTCACACCGACCAGAAGTATACTACCCGCCTCAGAAAAATCGGCGACGACATTCTGCTGACCTACTACGAAGCCGAAAGAAACATCTCGATCGAATACATGGACAAGAAGCTCTATCAGAAGGTCCTGGAAGAATCCGGTCTCACCAAAAAGCCGGTCTACCTTCTCAGGGACCTCACCCATGTAACCGACATCTCCTACGCCTACAAGGTCAACCTCACGCAGCTCATCTATCACTGGCAGCCCTATTTCAGGCTGATCGTCTTCTACAACATTCCCCCGGGGTTTTCAACGACGGTCGAGACGTTCGCTTCGATCGTGCCGGAAAACACTCCCGTCCTGCTGATGGAAAGCTACAGGGACGCCATACAGGCCGTGCTCGACGTAAAGGCGGATAATCTTCCGGCCGAGGAGTACGACGACGAGGAAGACGAGCTCTATGCTCAGAGAAAAAAAGAATTTCTCGCCGCGGCAGCCCGCATCGGCTGGATGAACATGTTCAGCCAGGCTATCAACATACCGTCGGAAGACGATTATCTCTACCCCTTTTTCAAGGCGCTCGACTCGTTGCAGAAAGACCTTCAGGCGCAGGAGAAACTCCGAAACGAGGAGAGAAGCGCCTCCGGCAGGGAGTGCGAGAAAAAGGTATCCGAACAGGTGATTCTTCTCAACGCGCAGCTCGAACTGAACAACAAAATGAAGACGCAGTTCGACCGCGAACGCTCCGCCCTCAAGGCGCGCATAGCCGCGCAGGACATGGAACTGACACGCGTTTCGACGGCGATCGCGGAAAAAACGGCCGTACTGCAGTCGCTCCGCGACAAGATCGCCGATATCGAGATGGACCCCCTGAGGCGAAGAGAGATGACATCGGCCTGCAACCGGCTGATCGAGACGGAAATGATCGAAAAAAAGGTAAACACCGAACTGACCGCCAGCGATTCCGACTTTCTCTCGAAGCTTCAGCAGAAACATCCCGGTCTCAATCAGAGAGATCTGAGAATCTGCCTGCTTATCAAGCTCAACTACGATACAAGGGAGATCGCACGGTCTATCGGCATCTCTACCAGGGGCCTCGAAAGTATCCGTTACCGGATGCATAAAAAAATGGAGCTCTCCAAACATCAGTCGATAAAAAACTATCTGACACAGCTTGCCATCATGTGGCAGGGCGAACTAACAGAACATGCCGTCGCACACTGATACGCCGAAGCCGGAGGAGCAAACCGGGAGAAACCACCGGCTGCACTGCGGCGTGTTCGTTTACCGAAAAATCAAACCATTGTCTCCTGGACTATGCAACAGTGTCCTGTTTCAGAACTTCCAATAACGGAAAGGCCAAACTGGCAAGTCGACCACCAGCAGGGAAACTACACGACGAGATTCACGCTGATCGGCCAGGACGTCATCCACGGCGAAATCATCACCGACCACGACGTCACCATGGACTTCATCGACAACAGGCTTTTCCAGACCGTCATCCAAGAGAGCAACCAGACCGGCAAACCGATCTACATGCTGCACAACCTGAACCGGGTCAAGGGCATATCGTTCCTCTACAAAAAAGACCTAGTCAACCTGCTCTACAACTCGGGCCCGACCTTCAAACTGCTCGTAGTCTACAACGTCGCTCCGGAAATACGATGCATTGTCGAAACCTTCGCCGCCATAGCTCCCGAAGAATCCCACGTTGTTCTCGCCGACAGCTATCGCGAGGGCATGCGCCTGATCATGGACAGTAAGGCAGGCATACCGGTAACCTCGAAAACCGAAACGGACAGGGACCCGAAATACCTGGCGCACAAAAAAGAGTTTCTCGCCGCACTGGCGAGAATGAACTGGCTGAACCTGCTCAGTCACCCCATAGCCCTGCCCGATCCCGATGAGCCGATCTATCCGTTTTTCAAGTCTCTCGAATCACTGCAGTACGACCTGCGGGAAAAAGAAGAGCTTCACCAGCACGAACTCGAGAAACTCACGGAGGAATACGACAGAAAAATCACCGAAAAAAACATCCTGCTCAACGCTCAGGAGGAGCTGAACAAGAAAATCGAACAGCAGCTCGAACACGAGAAAGCCGCACTGACCGCCCAGATCGCCTCGAAGGACATGGAACTGACCAGGATATCGACCATCATGGCAGAAAAGAAGTTGAAGATCGAAAAAATCTGCACCCTCGTTACGGACCTCGACCTTGCTCCGGAGAAGAAAAAGGAAATAGCGGACTCCTGCAGGGACCTCGTGGAAACGGATATCTACGAAACACATATCGACTACGAAATCACCACCACCGATTCGGAGTTTCTCTCGAGCCTGCAGCGTCGTCACCCGGCCCTCAACCAGAGAGATCTGCGCATTGCGCTTCTCATACGAAGAAACTACAACACTTCGGAAATCGCCCGTTCGATAGGCATCACGTCCCGCGGGGTCGAGAGCATCCGCTACCGGATGCACAAGAAAATGGGCCTCACGAAACACGAGTCCATCAAGCATTACCTGTTCAGCATCGCGAAGGAGTGAAACCACGCGGGCGGAAGACCCGCGAAAAACTTCAACTATCGGGCACAACCATCCTCCCCCCATGAAACAACGCCCTGACACCCGCCTGCACGTCACGCGGAAATCCCACTGGCTCGCGCCCCATTACGAGCAGCGCTACACGACAAAGTTCAGCCTTGTCGACAGGGATATCGTCTACATTCATGTCGAAGCACATGCCGGGGACGGGAACACGGTTCTGCTCGACCATGTCGATTTCGACATGTATCATTCGGTACTGCAGGAATCGGGCCTTGACAGCAAGCCGACATGCGCGGTCATCAACATGGACGGCATCAGGAACTGCACGCTGCGCTACAAGAAAGACCTGGTCAATCTCCTCTACAACCGGGGTCCCGCTTTCGAGTTCCTTGTTCTCTGCCATGTCCATCCCGACATGTTGCTCACTGCCGAAACATTTATCGCGATCACGCCCGACAAGTCCAAAGTCGCCCTTGCCGAAACCGAAAAGGAGGCGTTCGAAATGGTCATGGCCAGAAAAGCCGGCCGAAGCGGAACGCTGCCCCCGGGAGATCCTGAAAAGGCGCAACACGAGACGCTGAAAAAAGAGTTCCTCGCCTCCATGGCCAGAATCGTATGGCTCAACCTCCCGAACTACAGGGTACCGGTCCGGGCGGAAGAACGCCGCTACAGCTTTCTCTTCGCGTCCCTCAGGGATATGCAGAACGATCTGCGTGAAAAAGACGCGCTCCATGAACGCAGAAAAAAAAGCCTGTTGAAGCGATCCGAGCAGAAAATAGCTGAAAAAACGCTGCAGTTGCAGGCCCTCCAGGCATTGAACCACAACATCCAGACGCAACTCGGCCGCAAACAGACCGAAATCGCAACCGCACGCGCCTCGAGGGATATCATTCTGGCGAGGCTGGCCGATGCGCTGGCCGAAAAAAAAGCCAAGGCCGAAAGACTCCGTCGGCTTGTCGAGGACCTCGATATCGAACAGGAGCTCAAGAAGCACATCGTCCACCAGTTGTGCGAGCTCTCCGGAACGGCGTCGCCCGGTGCGCCAGGCGCAGGACTCTCTCCGGCGGAGAAAGAGCTCCTCTCGAAGCTGAAGCAGCGTCATCCGCAACTCGGCGGCAGGGAGCTGAAGGTCGCCCTGATGATAAAACAGAACTTCGACAACGCCGAAATAGCGCCCGTCCTGGGCATAACGCCCCGGGGAGTCGAAACCCTCCGCTACCGGATGCACAAGAAAATGGGACTGGCCAAGCACGAATCCATAAAGAACTACCTCCTCGACCTCACCGCCGCCATCCGGTAAGCACGCCCCTCCTTTCTGGGTAGATTCAACTTCAAAGCGCACCACAGAAGCTAAGGATAGGACATGAAAGAGTTTCAATTGGGGGACGTTCGCAACTACGTAAACTATAGCAATAAAAACCTTACCTTTCAGAAGCAAAGCGTTTTCGTCGACAGAGACGAATCCATAAAAGACAAATGCCGATGCCAAGAGGAGCAAGACTGGACGCGCCGGGAACGTTGCACCATGTTATGGTACGTGGAATCGAAGGAAAGAGCATCGTTACCGATGACGAAGATCGGAGTTTTTTCGTTTTGCGTATGGGGGAGGTGGCATCCGCGACCGGCACGAGCATCCATGCCTGGGCGCTGATGAACAACCATGCGCACATTCTTTTGAAGAGCGGCGCCGTTGGCCTGTCCACCTTCATGCGCAAGCTTTTGACCGGTTATGCCACCTGGTACAACCGCAGACACAAGCGCCACGGGCACCTGTTCCAGAACCGGTACAAGTCTATTGTCTGCGAAGAGGAACCGTATTTCCTCCGGCTTGTCAGCTACATCCACCTCAATCCGTTACGTGCGGGCCTTGTAGATTCATTGGAAGAGTTGGAAAGTTATCCCTGGAGCGGTCATGCGATGGTGATGAACCGGATACAGCATGAGTGGCTGGATCGGAATTATGTACTCGGTTACTTCGGCGATCGGGAGTTGTCGGCCCGGCAGGCATACCTGGAGTTTGTTGCATCAGAGAGCGGCAGAGGACGACAGCCGGAATTGACCGGAGGAGGACTGATCCGATCGATAGGCGGGTGGTCGGAATTAAAGTCGCTAAGAAAGCGGCAGCAGAAGCAATTCAGCGACGAGCGGATTCTCGGGAGTGGCGAGTTTGTAAAAGAGGTTCTTGATGAAGCGGAAGATACGGTGAAGGATCGTTTACCAGCGATAGCCGTAGAAGAGGAAGCCCGGGAACGGTTGCAAAGAATGTGCGAGGATTCAGGGGTCAACCTTCAAGCGCTTCAGGGAGGCAGCCGGAAGCGCGAATGTTCGGAGTTGCGTAAACGGCTGGCGTTGGAATATATTCTGGAACTCGGGATGACGTATGCCGGTGCAGCGCGTCTGCTGGGGATTTCAGCCGCGGCGGTAAACCAGATCGTGAAGCGTCGTGGAATGTAAGTTTATGTAGTTGCGAACGTCCCCTGACGGTGGGAATCGATGAATTAAAGGGATTTTGTTGTATGTTATTTTTAATTGGACCACTTACATATTTTCGCTCACACGAAAACCCTTATATCGGGAGGAACTATGGCAGGCGAGAAGAAACAAGGCGGCTGGTTCTCACGGTTCAAGAAGGACAAGCCAGCGGAAAGCCCCTCGGCAGGCACGGACTCCAAGCAGCCGGCGACGGCATCTCCCAAGCCAGTTTCTCCGGCAAAACCGGTCCCTAAAGCAAAACCGGTTGCACCCACCTCAAAAACAACACCTGCTGTCAAGCCGGCAATTCCAGCGGCAAAGCCGGTTCCCGCTGCCAAAAAAGCAGCAAAACCTGCACCTCCTCCACGGCAGACCTCTTCGGAAAAGAAAGCGGCTAACCTGATAAATCCCGTAAGGATGGAGCCCATCGATACAGGCTTGAAGGATATTTATCGGTAACTCACTTGCAACCTTATATAACAAAAGGAACTATGGCAGACGAGAAGAAAAAAGGCGGCTGGTTTTCACGGTTCAAAAAGAACAGACCTGAAGAGGAGCCGTCGGCCGGCACCGGTTCCACACAACAAGCAGCGGAGCCACCCAAACCAACCCCTGCAGCAAAACCGACACCCGCTGCAAAGCCGACCCCTGCTCCACAACAGGCCGCTCCGGACAAGAACGCTGCAAGCCGGGGAAACACCGCAGCGATGGAACCTATCGATACGGCTGCATCGATCCAGAACTATATCGACAGCCTCTTAAGCCTGGGTGCCAGCCAACTGAAAATAGTGGATATGACACTCAAGGGAGTCTCCGACTATCTCGAAAAACAGACCCGGAATCTGAAGCAGAACCAGAAATAAATATTTTTTCATTGATGCGCTGTACAGGCACTACCTGATCATTGCTAATGGCGGGATCGCGCGGTTTCAGTACGTCTTCGTCATATCCCTGTCCACACAGATAATAAAATCGGCACGGCCCTTGTGCTTATCCTCCAAACACCGAATGTTCTCCTGTTCCACCGTGGTAATGGTCATGTATCGCAAGGAGTCATTCCGTTGCCGTAAATACGATAGAATACCTTGATGAAAGTCTGAATGATAAGCGCCGTTGAGGTGCAGAAAGGTGTGGCCGCCTGTATGGTTCGATAAAATAAAATACGCCATTGTGGCATCTTTGATGGCCTGGGCCTTCACCAGCTCGGGAGTGCCGTGTTCACCCATCATCGTCAATATATTTTTATACTGCGGCAATTCAGGATCGAACCGAATGGGGAGCGGAGCGATCCAGCCTTTTTCTTCATCGCCGAGCGCGTCCAGAGCGGCGAAGCCTCCGTTTTTATGGACCATACGGGCAAATCTTCTCGGGATGTTCGTCCCGATAAACGGTATCCCGTTATCCCTTGCGAAATCCACTATCGGAGCATAGTCCGTTTTGTAGTTGGACCACAGGCGGGCCAGGGAATCCAGACCCGAGTAATCGATCACACCACCGAGGTAATCGTCAAGCGCCTTCTGATTGTCGGCCTCGAACATTTCAGCGCCCAGAATCAGCTTGCCGGCTTTGTGCAGATCCTTGCTCAACTCCAGTTGCAGCCAGTGTGCGATGGAATTGTTGTGCAACTCTCCGAAAAGAACAACGTCGCTTTTTTTCGCTTTCTTGAACAGCTTACGATAGCTTACCCTTTTGCCGGCCTTGTCATATATCTCAAACGCCGACTTATCCTGTCCGTACGCAACGATACTCAAACAGGAGGTAACAAGCAGGATGATCAGTTTGTAAAACATTGTATCGGCCTTGCAACAGTTTCAAGATTTCCGGTCTGATACGGCTTGACCAGGGTTTCGGCAACAGCGACATCTCCGGCAACACCGATCATTTTTCCTGAGGGAATATCGTTGTATATTCGATCAAAAGGAGTGTTCTGCACGTAATAAAGTAACAAGAGGGCATCTTTATTTATTGTCATGAGCGATTCAAGTGCAAGGCGAACGGAGTCCCGATAGCAATCGGGATAAACTTCAAAACTGGAGTCCCGACAGGTCGGGATGAGGATTTTGATCCCGACTCGTCGGGACAACGAAGCAATTGAAGCGCGAAATAAATACATAGAGGTGCCCAAGAGGTGAAGAGAAATGAAACGTCTGTTGTATTCCATAGCCCTGCTCGTACTGTTTTTCGGCATACCGCTGCTCATCATACGACAGTTCAGCTTCGGCAGAAACGTTCACGCTAAAGGAATCGGTCGTGAAATCCATTCAAAGAGGACATCATGATGAATACAAGCTATTCGACTGTTTCGGCGATACTGTTCGGCCTGGTCGCACTGCTCCATCTGTTCCGGGCTATCCTCGGCTGGGAGGTGCTGATCGGGGACTACATGCTGCCGGTGGTGCGATCGTGGATTGTGTTCGGCATCGCCATCTGTTTTGCCGCCTGGGGCATACGCGGCTCGAAGACCTATACGGCGGTTTCCGCTCTGCTGTTCGGCCTCGTGGGTCTGCTCCATCTCTATCGCGCGCTCGTCTCGCACACGCTCGTCGTGATCGGCACCTTCACCCTGCCGGTGGCCGCATCCTGGACCGGTTTTATCCTGTCCGCGGGTTTTTGTGTCTGGGGCCTGCTGAGTTACCGGTCTTCCTGAGGATGGGGGTGAAGGGGCGCTCCACGGAACTCTGCGCCCCTGCCCGACCCTACCCGAAGTAGAGACTCTTCACGTTCACGAACTCCCGGATACCGTAGTACGACAGCTCACGCCCGTACCCCGACTGCTTGACCCCGCCGAACGGCAGACGCGGATCGGACTTGACCATGGCGTTGATGAAGCAATTACCCGCATCCAGCCTCCGGGCCAAGGCCGCCGCCCGTTCGACGTCCTTTGAAAAGACCGCCGAACCGAGCCCGTAGGGGCTGTCGTTGGCAATCCTCACCGCGTCGTCGTCATCGGCCGCTTCAATGACCGCCGCAACCGGCCCGAAGGTCTCTTCGCCGTAAACGGCCATGCCGGGATGGACATCACTGACGACCGTCGGCGGGTAGAAAAATCCTTCCCTGTCCGGCACCGAGCCCCCACAAAGCACTCTCGCGCCGAGCGACCGACTCTGTTCGACCTGATGGTGCAGCTCGTCACGGAGGTCCTTTCTGGCGATCGGCCCGACATCGACCGAAGGGTCGAAAGGATCACCCACGGTTTTCGCTTGCATCTTCTCGAGAAGCATCTCCTCGAAACGGGCCTTTACCGCCGGAAGCACGATAAACCGTTTCGCGGCGATACAGCTCTGGCCGGCGTTGAGCAGCCTGGCGGCGATACAGACATCCACAGCCGTTTCGAGATCGGCATCGTCGAGCACGATGTAGGGATCGTTGCCGCCGAGTTCCAGCACGCTTCTCTTGAGCGCCGCGCCGGCCCTGCTTGCGACCGCCTTCCCTGCGCCCGTACTGCCGGTCACCGAGACGGCCCTGATCACGGGATGATCAATGACCTCGCCGACCACGCGGCCCACCTCCCCGATATCGACATGGAGAGTTCTGTAGAGGTTTTCGGGAAAACCCGCTTCCCGGAAAAGCCTTTCAAGGGCGATGGCCGAACCCGTGACGTTCGGGGCGTGCTTGATGACGATACCGTTGCCGGCCATCATGACGCCGGCCGCAAAGCGCAGCACCTGCCAGTAAGGAAAGTTCCAGGGCATCACGCCGAGGATCACGCCGAGCGGCTCGAAGGTCACCATCCCGGCGACGCCGTCGACGTCGACCGATTCCGGCTGCAGATACTTTTCGGCGTTCAGGGCGTAGTACTCACACACCCAGGCGCACTTTTCGACTTCCGCGACAGCCTGGACGAACGGCTTTCCCATTTCGCGGGTGATCGTTTCGGCGTGCGTGCGGCTCTCCCGGCGAAGCAGGGAGGCAAGGCGCAGAAGCGGCTCCTTTCTCTCTTCGACGGAATAGTGTTTCCACGTATCGGCCGCTGCACCGGCCGCCACGAGCACCTCTTCAATTTCCGCCGCCGTCATGGCGGGATAGCCGGCGAGCACCTCGCCGTCAGTTGGATTTATGGTGGTAATCATATGCGATCCTCCTCTGTTTCTCACAAGTAATAATTTTCTCAATCGAGCGCCGGCATCCTGTGGATACGGGCGCCCGATCCTTTTCACTTTACCCGGCCAATTCTGAACCGGTCGTTTCAGGGCCGGGCAAACCGAAGGAGCAAGTTACGGCATTTCGAGGACTTGAAAAACCCGCAGGGCGTTAACGATCCTCTTCCAGCGAATCGTATATCGCCAGGTAGCTTTCGTAGCGGGCGGGGTCGATTTCACCGGTCTGTGCCGCCTCCCGGACCTTGCAGCACGGTTCCACGGTATGCGTACAGGAAGAAAAGGAACACCCCGACATCGATTCGAGAAATTCCGGGAAGTAAAACCTGAGATTCTCGCGGGTGATACCGTCCAGATTGAACTCCCTGAGTCCGGGAGTGTCGATCACGTACCCTCCGCCGGACAGCGCGATCATGGCGGCGTTCGTCGTGGTATGCACTCCTTTCAGGGTGCAGGCGCTCACCTCCGCCGTTTTGAGGACCTCCTTTCCGACAAGCCGGTTGATCAGGGTGGACTTGCCGACGCCGGAATGACCGCTGAAAGCGGACGTTTTTCCGGCAAGCGCCCGCGCAAGATCATCCATGCCCCGACCATCACAGGCACTGACCGGAAAGACCGGGTAGCCGAGCTCCCTGTACGGAGCCATGAGCTCCCGGACCAGGGCGTCGTCGGCGATATCCATCTTGTTGACCACGACGATGACCGGCATCCGCTCGGATTCGGCGAAAACAAGGTACCTGTCCACCATGCGCCGGTTGAGCGGGGGCTCCAGAGCGGAAACGACAACGGCGAGCTGGTCGATGTTGGATGCGATCACCTGGATTTTTTCCCTGCTGCGGTTGCGACGGGGGTCCCGCTTTCTGGTCAGGGCGGAATGCCGCGCACACACCAGAGAGACAACCCCTTCCGGCCGGTCCCCCCCGGCCGTAACCGTTATCCTCACCCGGTCACCGACCGCGACGAGGCCGGTTCCCGTGTTTTCGGTTTTCGTGCCGCGAAACGTCGAACAGAGACACCGGCTGCCCGCGGCATCTTCGGCGACGTACATGCCACCCCGCGCTTCGACGACGCGCCCCTCGAACTCGTCATTCCTGTGCAGTCCGCTCATTGCTTCCGCGTCTTTCGGGGAAAAAGATCAGGCGATGTCCGCCAGGGAAAATTTTTCATGGTAGTGTTTCAGATAGTACTCCCTCACCATCGCATTGCACGGCTCCGCGAGCGCGACGTCATGCCCCACAAGTTCGAACGCCGCCCGCCGGGCGGATGCCATGATATCGAAATCCCTGTCGATATCGGCAACCTTCAGCCCGGTCACCATACCCGACTGTTCCGTGCCGAGAACATTGCCCGCACCGCGCATGGTCGCATCGATTTCCGAGAGACGGAAACCGTCCGCCGTACGCTCCATGGCTCTGAGCCTTTCCCCTGGCCCGCTTCCCGGAGAACCGCCGTAGAGCAGAAAACAGAAAGAGCGGTGCTCTCCCCGGCCCACTCTTCCACGCAGCTGGTGAAGCTGGGAAAGGCCGAAGCGCTCGGCGTGGCGTATCACCATGACCGTGGCGTTCGGAACGTCCACGCCCACCTCGACGACCGTGGTGCCGACCAGGAGATCGGCGTCTTTCGACCTGAACGCGTTCATCACCCGCTCTTTCTCGGCCGACGGCATCCGGCCGTGAATAAGCTCCATGCGCAGATCCGGAAGCAGCTCGGAGCGAAGCCGGCGGAATCCCTCGGTCGCGGCAAGAAGATCCATCTTTTCGGATTCCTCGACAAGCGGAAACACAATATAGGCCTGCCTTCCCTTGCGGACCTCCTGCCGCAGAAAATCGAGCACCTTCGCGTTTTCGCTCTCGTGGCAAAGCCTGGTGACGATGCCTTGCCGCCCGCCGGGCAACCGGTCGATCACCGTGACGTCGAGATCGCCGAATACGCCCATGGTGAGTGTTCTCGGAATCGGCGTGGCCGTCATGAGCAGGACGTGGGGAGTGTCCGCCTTTTCCTGAAGGGCCTTGCGCTGCAGAACCCCGAAACGGTGCTGTTCGTCGATCACGGCAAGGCCGAGGCTCCTGAAACGGACACCCTCCTCGATGATCGCATGCGTACCGACAAGAATGTCTAACCGGCCCTCCTTGAGCAGGCGGAGCGTTTCGAGGCGCTCCTTTTTCCGGCGGTTGCCCGTCAGAAAACCGGTTTTCAGGCCGAGCGGTTCCGTGAACTTCCGTAACGAGAGATAGTGCTGAAAAGCCAGTATTTCGGTCGGAGCCATGAAGGCCGCCTGCAAGTCGTTATCCGCCGCAAGCGCCATGGCGAACATGGCGACCAGCGTCTTTCCCGAACCCACGTCTCCCTGCAGCAGCCTGTTCATGCGCCGGCCGCTGCGAAGATCGCGGTAAATTTCACGCACGGCCTCTTTCTGGGCGTCCGTCATGCTGAACGGAAGCGTTTCGTACAGCGCCTCGGTATAGCGGCCCGAACGCTCGAAACGCACGGCCCCGGTCCGTTGCCCGAGTGAGGCCCGGCGCAATGCGAAAAAAAGCTGAGCGTAGAACAGCTCCGTCCATTTGAAGCGGTAGAGAGCCTTTTCGAGCATCTCCGGAGAGTCGGGAAAGTGAATCATGCGGTACGCTTCCCCGAGAGAGAGAAGCCCGTAACGCCGCAAGAGCGTATCCGGAAGGTTTTCCCCGAACCGCGGAGGAAACGTGGACATGGCTTCGCGTATGATGCTCCTCAGCACACGGGACGAAAGGGCCGCCGTTTTCATGGATCGCGTCGAGGGGTAGAGCGGTACGATCGCACCGGTATGGAAAAGATCGAGATCGTCGGTTTCCCCTCCGTTCTCCCGGCCGCTTCCGCGATTCAGACGCTCGTACTCGGGATGCTGCATCTGCGGCACACCTCCGAAAAAGCTCACTTTCCCGTGCACGGCGAGCGTATCGCCCTCTCTGAAGGCCCCGGAGAAGTACGCGGCGTTTCTGAACCAGACAAGCTCGAGAGCACCCGACCCGTCCGAGAGCTTTGCCCTGAAACGGCTCCGTCCCTTCGCCCCCGTTTCCCTCGTACCCCGTCCGACCGCCCCGACGACCGTCACCTGTTCACCGTCGATCAGCGCGGCGATGCTCTTGACCGTGCGCCGGTCGAGATAGCGCCGGGGAAAATAGCCGTACAGATCGGCGAGGGTTTCGATACCGGCCTGCCTCAGCGCGCCGGCCTTGCGCGGCCCCACGCCCTTCACTTCGGTCACGGCGATGCCTCCCGGATCGTTCAGCGCCCCGCTCTTTCCTGCTTTCCGCAAACCGCTTTGTATCTGCGCTTTAATCTTGTATATTGCCTAACACGTTTTTATATCCTGAAACTGACAACGGCGCTTCAAGAGAAGAAGCAGCGAAAGATCATGAAGAAAGATATTCACCCGAAGTATACGAAAGTTACCGTTACCTGCGCCAACTGCGGCTACGCTTTCGAAACCCGTTCCACCAGACCGTCGATCAAGGTCGATATCTGCAGCAACTGTCATCCGTTCTACACCGGCAAGCAGGTGCTGGTCGATACCGCCGGGCGCGTCGAACGCTTCCAGAAGAGGTTCTCCAAAGCCGCTCCGTCCAAGTAGCTCTCCCCCGCGGCCACTCCTCAATCAACAAGACAAGAACAGGCATGAGCGTCAGGGATGTTATCCGGAAAGTCGAAGAGAAAATGAAAAAAACGGTCGAGAGCTTTCAGCACGAGATCGCCTCGATCAGAACCGGCAAGGCAACGACAGCTCTGCTCGACCGTGTCAAGGTCGAAGCCTACGGCCAGATGATGCCGCTCAAGCAGATCGGCAACGTCGGCGTGCAGGACGCTCACACGCTCATGATCCAGGTATGGGACAAGTCCATGGTCGCACCCGCGGAAAAAGCCATCCGGGACGCCAATCTCGGGCTGAATCCGGCCGCCGAAGGCCAGAGCATCCGCGTCAGCATACCCCCGTTGACCGAAGAGCGCCGCAAGGAGTATGTCAAGCTCACCAAGAAGTACGGCGAGGATTCCAGGGTCGCCCTCCGCAACCTGCGCCGCGACATCCTTCACGGCGTCGACAGACTCGAAAAGGACAAGGAGATCGGAGAGGACGAAAAAAACCGGGGCCGGAAGGAAGCCGACGACCTGGTTCACAAGTACGAGAAGCAGGTCAACGACATGATCGCCCAGAAGGAAAAAGAGATCATGGAAGTGTGAAGTACTCCTTCATTTTCCTGAACGCCTCCTTTCTTCCCAGAAGTCCCGCCACCATCCCGAGCACCGTGCCCGCCCCCGCGGCGAAAAACAGCGGCCGGGCCGAGATGTTGTTCGTATAGTAGATCGCCGGTATACCCCGCTCCTTGGCGAAGCTGTCGAGCGAGGTCGTTCCGATAACCAGGTCGGGTTCGTACTCCTCGACGGCCTGCATATCCTCCTCGAGATATTTCCTGTATCTGATTTCGGTGCCGAGCATCGAGAGAAGCTGATGATCTTCCTCTCCGAGCGGTGTCCTCGCGATGGATGTCGAAGCGTAGGGAACGTCGAGACCCGCTTCGAGCAGCAGCCTGACAACCGGCAGTTCGTTGCCTTCGTAGCCGGCGACGATAACCGCTCCGGACACTCCATCGAACTTCGCGACAACCCCGGCCGCCCTGGCTTTTTCTTCTTCGGCGACCTCCCGCACCCGCGTCCTGTCGAGGTCGAGCGCCTCACCGACTCGCTTGATCCACTCCCCTGTCGCTCCGGCCCCGACAGGATTTCCGGAAACGATCCGCATCCCCCTTTCCCGGAGCAGTTCCGCGGTTTTCTCGTAGAACGGGTGGAGCACGGCGCAGGCGCCCGCCCTGGCCGCCTCGACGTAATCATCGAGATCACCTGCGGGAATGCTGATCACCGATTCGACACCGATGCGCTGCAACACGCTCCCTGTTGCCATGGCGTCAACCGGAAAAATCTCCCCGATAAGCACGAGCGATTTCCGGTGCTTGGGAGCGTCGAAATCCCCGAAACGTTTGAGAAGGTTCGCCACCGTCACATCCTTCGCCTCGGGGTGGGTCTTGATCTGGAAAGCCGGCAGTCTCACCAGCGCAACCCTTGCGTTACCGGCTCTTTCGGGAAGCAGCTCCTCGGGAATACCCGCCGTTTCGGCGACACAGGTGCTGACCACGGGAATGAAGGTTACCGACGGGTCCGAAGCGATCTCATCGATGGTCGCCCTGACGTCGTCGATCATCGTACCGCCCGAAATCTGGACGTTCATAAGCTCGGGAGAAACGATCGATCTCCTTGCCGCGTAGAAATGAGAAACAAAGGTCAGACCGTAGAGGCAGCCCTGGTCGGCGACAAGACAGACCCTCGCGCCCTCGATCCGCGAAAGCACACGCAGCCCGCCGAAAGCAGGGCACATCGACTGCGGGTGCAGATTATGGTACGTTTTTTTTTCCATGACGGTTTGTCGCGTGCTGCCGTTTACGGTTCGGATTCCGTTTCGAAGACCGTCAGATGATCGTAGGCGTTGTTGACGATCTCCTCGAGCGCCTTGTCGGGAACGAAAATATACTTCCCGTCGACTTTCGTGAACGCCCCCAGGCCCTCGAGGCTGAGTTCCTCCATTTTCGAACAGCTTTTCCTGAAGTACCGTGCAAGGATCCGGCAGAACTGCTCGCGCTGCCCGGCCGAGAGCGTTGTCCTGCGCTCCAGGATCTGCTGGTCGCTGGTTTCGACGACCGACCTGGTAAAGAAAACGATTTTTCGACGTGGAGGGAAGACTTTCGTCGCACTCTCGTGGACCGCTTTCCTGGCGGGAATGTAGACGAGTTTGAAACAGCCGAGTCCCCTGACCGGCATCTCCCCTTTTTCGAGAAGCTCCTCCACCAGCCCGGCAACGAAAGCGTCCAGCGACTGCAGGACGCTCTCCCTGTCCAGGGAGAGTTTTTCTCCGAGACGGGTCACGCTTGCTTCACTCTTCATGGATCACGCCGCAGAATGGTTTCTTCAGGAAGCTCCCGGCAAACGGGCAGAGTGGAAATATAACACTTTCCGGAGAAGGGGTAGCCGCCGGGTCCGGGTCCGCGCAGAAAAAATTCGCCCCGAATTACCTAACTTGCGGAAAACGTCCCGGAAACGCATACCCCGCATACCGCCATGCCGGAAACAGTCCTCTCCGTCGGAGAACTCACGAAGGAATTGAAGAGCCTTATCGAAAGCAGCTTCCCGGCCCTGAGCGTGCGGGGAGAGATATCGAATTTCAAGCTCCACAGCTCGGGACACGTCTACATGACGCTCAAAGACGAAAACGCCCAGATCCCTGCGGTCATCTGGAAAAGCAGCCGCCTCAAAATCCCCTTCGAGCTGCGCGACGGTCTTGAAATCATCGCACGGGGCAGGCTCGAGGTCTATCCGCCTTCAGGCCGCTACCAGTTGATCTGCACGTCGGCCGCCCCGGCCGGAGAAGGAGCTCTGCAGCAGGCGTTCGCCCGGCTGCTGCAGAAACTTGCCGAACAGGGCTACTTCAATGCCGAACACAAGCAGGCGCTCCCCCCCGTCCCGTCGAGGATCGGTCTGGTCACTTCGCCGACCGGAGCGGTTATCCGCGACATGGCCGACGTCTTCGAACGCCGTTTTCCGGCAGCTTCGCTCATGCTCTATCCGGTAAAGGTCCAGGGGACGGAAGCAGCCCCGAGCGTGATCGAGGCCATCGCCTATTTCAACGACCCTCCCGACCCGGCGAAGAAACCCGACCTCATCATCGTGGCCAGGGGAGGCGGATCGCTCGAGGATCTTCAGGCGTTCAACGAAGAGAGCGTCGCGATGGCGATTTTCAACTCCGGTATTCCGGTTATCAGCGCCATCGGACATGAAACCGACGTCACGATCGCCGACATGGTCGCCGATGTCCGCGCCGGCACGCCTTCGATCGCGGCCGAGCTCGCCGTCCCGGACATGGCCGAGCTGCGGCGCGGCATCTCGGCCATGCTCGATCGTCAGGCATCGGCGCTCGGGACGATCATAGAGGGCACAGAACGCCAGCTGGACTCCCTGCTCGGCAGCTACGCGTTCAACAGACCGATCGTCATCGCGGAGCGTCTCGAGGAGCAGGCCGGCAATCTCCTGCGGCACATGACCAACGCACTGAACGGCACGATGCGGCATACCGTTCAGAGGTTTTCAGCGGCTGCGCAGACACTCTCGCTTCTCGATTACAGGAAAACGCTGCAGAGAGGCTACACGCTCGTCCGCCGGGACGACGGCTACGTAACGTCCGCAAGCGGCCTCGCGGAGGGCGACACCGCCTCGGTGATCTTTCACGACGGGGAAGTGAACGTCAGGGCAGGGCGCAGCGCTTCCTGAACAACCGCCGCACCAGATCGAGATCCTCGCGCGTATTGACGCCGGGATCACCGGTTCCGGTTTCAACGCAACGGATGCGGAAACCGTTTTCCAGCAGACGGAGCTGTTCGAGCGACTCCTCCTTTTCGAGCATCGACGGAGCGGCCGAGGCGAAGTGCCGCAGTACGTCCGCCCTGTAAGCGTAGATGCCGAGGTGACGGTAGTAGCGGGTCGACTCGAGCCCGGCCCTCGGACAGGGGATCGGACTTCGTGAAAAATAGAGGGCGTAACGGTTCCTGTCCATGACGACCTTCACCGTGTGGGGATCCCGGACAGCGGCCTCGTCGTCCGCATCCAACGGACAGACCAGCGTGGCGCAATCGGGGTTCTCTCCCGAAAGGAACGGTCCGGCGAGGCTGTCGATAGCTGACGGTTCGACGAGCGGCTCGTCCCCCTGCAGATTGATGTAGACATCCCCGTCCAGTTTTCCGGCGGCTTCGGCTATGCGCTCGGTGCCGCAGGAGGCGCTTTCGGAGGTCATGACGACCTCCGCTCCGGAGGAGCGAAGCACGTCTTCGATCTCCCGGCTGTCGGTCGCCACGACCACACGGTTCGCGCACCGGGCTTTCACGGCCTGCTGGTAGGTTCTGACGATAAGGGGCTCCCCTTCGATATCGGCAAGCATTTTACGCTTCAGGCGGCTTGAGTTGAGCCTGGCGGGAATGGCGATGACGATCTTCACGTTTCGTCTTCCTGTTTGGGGTTGCACCGGTCGGCCGTCTTCCCCGGGCTCTTTTCCGGCGTATCGAGAATGAGGGTCACCGGACCGTCGTTGACAAGGGCGACCTGCATCTCTTCGCCGAAGCGCCCCGTCTCGACACGGAGCGCCGTCGTCGAGCGGAGAGCGGAAATGAAGCTCGAAAACACCTCTTCAGCCTTGCTGTAGGAAGCCGATCCCGAAAAACCCGGACGGTTGCCTCTGCTCGTATCGGCATAGAGGGTAAACTGCGAAACCACCAGGAGTTCCCCCCCGATGTCGCCGATCGAACGGTTCATCCGGCCGGCGGCGTCCTGGAAAACCCTGAGCCCGAGTATCTTGCGAATCATCCACCGGATCTCATGCTCCCCGTCGTCCGGAGCCACGGCGAGCAGTACGAGAAAACCCTGTCCCGTCCTTGCATGCAGGGTTCCCCCGACCGTCACCGACGCTTCCCTGACTCTCTGCAGCACCGCACGCATCGTTCCGTCACGGGTGGATGTAGGGGGAGTCCTTTTCCCGGATATCGAGCACGCCGGGCCGCGGTTATCCTATGACCTTGGGAACCCTGAAAAACCTCTCGACCCTGTCGGGCGCGTTCATCAGGGCGTCGTCGTTGCTGATCGATTCCTTCTTCTCGTCGTCGCGCAGCACATTGGCCTGGTCATGAATGCTGCTCAGCGGCTCCACGCCGTCGGTGTCGATTTCGTTGAGCTTTTCGACATAGTGCAGAATGGCATTGAGCTCGCTCGTCATTTTCTCCATCTCGGACTCGGAAAACCTGAGGCGGGCAAGTTCCGCGATATAGGCAACGTCTTGTACAGTTACGGGCATGGTTCTGACATCATGAGTTTATAGCCGCTGTGTTCCGGGCGATCGTTTTCTGGCCGGAAAGCGGGAATTTACGCAATGGAGCCGGCATTTCCCAGAAAAGGCCGGCCCCGGCGGCCGCCTACAGGCGGCACATGCCGATCTTCTGCTCCTCCGAAGCGTTGACTCCCGGTCTGCCGTCGATGGGCACATAATCCCGCTTCTCCTCGCCGAGATACATCTGCCTCGGCCGCGCGATTTTCTGTTCGTCGTCGAGCATGTGCTCCGTCCACTGGGCGAGCCAGCCGGGGGTTCTGCCGATGGCGAAAAGCACGGGAAACATGTCGAGCGGAAAGCCCATCGCCTGGTAGATAAGCCCCGAATAGAAGTCCACGTTCGGGTAGAGCTTCCTTTCGACGAAGTAATCGTCCTCGAGGGCGATTCTCTCCAGTTCGAGCGCGATATCCAGAAGGGTGTTCCTTCCGGTGACCTCGAACACGTCGAAAGCGATCTTCTTGATGATCTTCGCCCGCGGGTCGTAGTTTTTGTAGACCCTGTGCCCGAATCCCATAAGGCGTCCCTCGCCGGACTTGACCGATTTGATGAAGCCTGGAACGCTGTCGACCGAACCGAGCTGTTCGAGCATGCGGATCACCGCTTCGTTCGCGCCGCCGTGCAGAGGCCCGTAGAGCGCGGCGCATCCTGCGGCCAGCGCCGAATAGGGATCGACCCGCGAACTTCCTACGGAGCGCACGGCGCTTGCCGAACAGTTCTGCTCATGGTCGGCGTGCAGGATGAACAGCACGTCGAGAGCTTTTTCGAGGATCGGATTCGGCTCGTACTTCAGCTCGGTCATCTTGAACATCATCGAGAGGAAGTTCCCGGTATAGCTCAGATCGTTATCCGGAAGCACGTAGGGAAATCCCATGCTGTGGCGAAAGCTCATGGCGGCAAGTGTCGGCATCTTGCCGATCAGCCTGCGGACCTGCAGTTTTCTCGACTCCTCGTCGAAGATGCTTTTCGCCCCGGGATAGAAGGTGGACAGTGCGCCGACCGTGCCGACCAGAATACCCATGGGATGCCCGTCATAGCGGAAACCGTCCATGAATTTGGTCAGGTTGGCGTGAACCATCGTATGATGGCGGATATTGTGCGTCCATGCGGCGAGCCGTTCCTTGTCGGGCAGCTCTCCCTTGATAAGCAGGTACGCGGTTTCGAGAAACGAGCTCTGTTCGGCAAGCTGCTCGATCGGATAGCCCCGATAGCGCAGAATCCCCTTCTCGCCGTCGATATAGGTTATCCGGCTTTTACAGGAAGCCGTGTTGAGATAGCCCGGGTCGTAGCCGAGCAGACCGAAATCGTCGTCCGAAACCTTTATCTGACGCAGGTCCATCGTGCGGATGGTGCCGCACTCGACCGGAATCTCATAGGTTTTTCCTGTACGGTTATCTGTAACGGTCAGCGAGTTTTTTGCTTCTGAAGTAGCCATGATATTTTACTCTTGTGAAGTTAGATACAGCAGGAAACGTTTACCAGCCGGGAAGGAAACGCATATGCCGTTGCGGCGGCGCGGAACACTCACCGAAAGTTACGAAACTCCGGCAGAAAAAAACACGTCGCTATCGATAACGCCTGATCTGGCCCTGACGCAGACGGTCGAAATAGGACTCGAGATCCCTTTTAACGCCGGGCGCGAGAAGATAGAGACCGATGACGTTGGGAAACGACATGGCGAAAATCATGGCGTCCGTGAAATCGATAACCGAAGCGAGATTCATTGCCGATCCGAGCACGATACAAACGCAGAACAGCAGCTTGTAGCTGACGTCGGAGACCAGACTTTCACCGAAGATATAAGTCCACGCCTTCAGCCCGTAATAGGACCAGGAAATCATGGTGGAAAACGCGAAGAGCAGAACGGCGATGCTCAGAATGTAGGGGAACCAGAAAATGACCTGCTCGAAGGCCTTCGAGGTCAGTGCGATACCGTCCATCCCCTGTTCGACATAGAGCCCCGAGATAATGATCACCAGGGCCGTCATGGTGCAGATCACGACCGTATCGAGAAACGGTTCGAGCAACGCGACAAAGCCTTCGGTCACCGGCTCGTCGGTCTTCACGGCGGCATGGGCGATCGGAGCGGAACCGATGCCCGCCTCGTTTGAAAACGCCGCCCTCTTGAATCCCTGGATCAGCACGCCGACGACCCCGCCGTACATCGCCTCGGGAGCGAACGCGCCGGAAACGATGCTGGCGAACGCCTGGGGAAGCAGGGAAAGATGGGAAAAAATGATGAAGAGGGAAGCCGAAACGTAGATGGCGACCATGACGGGTACCAGCCTGGAGGTCACCCGTACGATCGACTTGATGCCGCCGATGATGACCGCGCCGACCAGGAGCGCCATGATAACGCCGAATATCCAACCCTGCTGATAGAGCAGGCTCTGTTCGCCGCCCGTGGCGATCACGGCCTGTTTGAACGCCTGGTTGGCCTGGAACATGTTCCCCCCGCCGAACGACCCGCCGATACACATCAGGGCGAAGAAGAACGCGAGTATCTTTCCCGGAAGTGCAAGCCCCTTTTCGGCAAATCCCCGGCTCAGATAGTACATCGGCCCTCCGGAAACCGAACCGTCCTCGTTCACCTTCCGGTATTTGACACCCAGGGTGCACTCGACGAACTTGGACGACATCCCGAACACGCCGCCGAAAATCATCCAGAACGTGGCACCCGGTCCGCCGAGCGTTATCGCGACGGCGACGCCGGCGATGTTGCCCAGGCCGACAGTCGCCGACAGCGCAGCCGTCAGCGCCTGGAAATGGGAGACTTCACCCTTCTGCTTGTCCGGGGAATCGTAACTTCCCCGCACCAGATCGATGGCGTGACGAAACCCTCTCACGTTCACGAAGCCCATGTAGACCGTGAACCCGAGGGCGGCCACGATCAGCCAGAGCAGCACGAAGGGAATGGTGATTTCGCCGAACGAAACAGTAAAGAAGACAATCTTGAAAGCCTGGGATGTCACGGGCGCCATGACATCGTTGATGCGCTCGTCGATTCCCGCCGCAAGAAGAGGCCGGGAAGAAACGAGAGTGCTCAGCAGAAGTGCCGTAGAAGCGGAAAGATTCTTCATAAGCGGGCAGGAATAACTGCGGATAAAGCCTCCCCATCTTGCAGGCCTTTTTCCGGGCGCAAGTCACTGCGAAAGGAGCATAAACCGTTTGAACCGTTCTGTTTTCGACCCGCCGGACGAGAGCCGCTGAACGGCGGGCCAAATTATCAAAATATAAGAAGAAATAAAACGAAAAAACTTTTTGGAAGCCTTAAAAATTGTTTCTACATTTACAACTCTCTCAGGGAGCTGTAGCTCAGTTTGGTTAGAGCGCCTGCCTGTCACGCAGGAGGCCGCGGGTTCGAGTCCCGTCAGCTCCGCGGATGATACGCAAGTCGAAGTGGAAAGGGTCCCCGTCCGGAACGGGGGCCCTTTTTTCGTTTGCACCGGACGTCATCCTTTCTTCCGCTTGTCACGCAGATAGATCGATTTCGACTGGCCGCCGCCGACGGGACGCTCGTCGAGTTCGAACAGCTTCACCGCCCTGACGAGATCGCCGAGCTTGCCGTATCCATAATTCCTCGGATCGAATTCGGGAGACTGCTTGGCGATGGTGCTGCCGACGGTCGCCAGGTGGGCCCATCCGCTGTCGTCGGACGCCGAATCCACGGCGTTTCTCAAGAGCAGCACAAGACGCGCATCCTTTTTCAGCTCTGCGGTCGATTTCCGGGCGATGGCATCGCTTTCGCTCACCCTGGCACGCAACACTTCGGTATAGATGAACTTGTCGCATGCGGAAACGAATGCCGAAGGGGTCTTCTTTTCCCCGAACCCGTACACGAGCAGTCCCGATTCGCGGATCCTCGAAGCCAGTTTCGTAAAGTCGCTGTCGCTCGAGACAATGCAGAATCCGTCGAAGTTTCCGGCATAGAGCAGATCCATCGCGTCGATGATCATCGCGCTGTCCGTGGCGTTCTTGCCCGTCGTGTAGCCGAACTGCTGGATGGGCTGTATGGAGTGTTGCAGCAACACCTCCTTCCACCCCCTGAGCGCCTGCGATGTCCAGTCGCCGTATATCCTTTTGACGCTCGCCACTCCGTACTTCGCAATTTCCGCCAGCAGCCCGTCGACTATGGATGCCTGGGTATTGTCGGCGTCGATCAGCACGGCGAGCCGTCCTGTTTTTTCTTCAGCCATTGCAAATCATTTGTGTTGTTGTCCGGTTTTACCATTCACTTCCCGTTCCGGCGACCCCGACCCGTCAGAACTTTTTCGTCCTCAGCATCAGGGAGCTCAGCACCACGCTGACGGAACTCATGGCCATGGCCCCGCCCGCGATCATGGGACTGAGCAGCCAACCCGTCCACGGATAGAGCAGACCGGCCGCTACGGGAATACCGACGACGTTGTAGAAGAGAGCCCAGAACATGTTCAGACGGATCCGCCCCATGGTCAGGCGACTCAGGCGTATGGCCCTCGGCAGGGAGAGCAGATCGTCCTTCATGAACACGACGTCACCGGCCTCCATGGCGATGTCGGTGCCCGATCCCATGGCGATGCCTATATCCGCGCGGGCGAGCGCAGGAGCGTCGTTGATTCCGTCACCGATCATAGCCACCCTCCCCTCGCGCTGCAGCCCGGCGATGACATCCGCTTTTTCTCCCGGCAGCACGCCGGCCCGGAACGACATTATCCCGGTCTCCCGTGCAATGGTCCGCGCAACCCGTTCGTTGTCCCCGGTTATCATTGCCGTCCGGAGCCCCATGGCATGCAGTCCGGCGACTGCATCGGCCGCATCCGGCCTGACGGTGTCCCTCAACGCGAACACGGCGAGCGGGCCGCCCTCTCCGGCAAGCATGACCGTCGTCGTTCCTTCCCGCTCGAACGCTTCGACGGTTTCGCGGAAATACTCCGTATCCGTTCCGGATTCGGCAATGAAACGGACGGACCCGATCCGGTAGCGGGTACCCTCGACAAGGGCTTCGACTCCCCGTCCGGGATGCGCCGTGAACCCGTCCATCTCCAACGGCTCGATACCCTCCGCTTCGGCCTTCTTCACCACGGCCGCCGCCAGGGGATGCTCCGAACCCCGTTCCAGTCCGGCGGCTATCGCGATGCAGCGCCGCTCACCGGCGTCTTCCCGCACCCGAACCGCCGTCACCCTCGGCTCGGCTCTCGTAATGGTCCCGGTCTTGTCGAACACGACATGGTCCAGGGAACCGGCGGTTTCCAGAGCCGCGCCGCCCTTGATGAGAATACCCTCGGCCGCGCCCATGCCCGTCCCGACCATGATCGCCGTCGGCGTCGCGAGCCCCAGCGCACAGGGACAGGCGATAACCAGCACCGAAACCGCCGCGACAAGAGCGAAGCCGGGCTCGGCGTCGAGCAGAAAAAACCAGACGAGAAAGGTCGCCGCCGCAACGGCGATGACCGCCGGCACGAACCACGAGGAAACCCTGTCGGCGAAGCGCTGAACCGGCGCTTTCCGCATCTGGGCGTCTTCCACCAGGCGGATGATCCTGGCAAGCATGGTTTCCGACCCGACCCGGGTCACCCGCATCGAAAAAACTCCCTCCCGGTTGATGGTCGATCCTATAACAGGGTCGCCTTCGCCGCGTGCGACCGGAATGCTCTCGCCGGTTACCATGCTCTCGTCGAGCGTCGTCCTCCCCCGGATGATCTCGCCGTCGAGCGGAACCTGCTCACCAGGACGAACGACAACCGTTTCATCCGGATCAACCTCTCCGACCGGAACCCTCGCCTCGACCCCGTTACGGATAACCGACGCTTCCCCGGGAAAAAGCTTTTCGAGCTTTCTGATCGCTTCGGAGGTCCGTCGCCTCGAGACCGCCTCGAGATATTTCCCGAAAACCACGAGCGTGATCAGCACGGCCGACGTTTCGAAATACTGGTCCGCGCCTCCCCCCTCGAAAAGCAGCAGATAGAGCGAATAGCCGTACGCCGCGCTTGTCCCCAGGGTCACGAGCGTATCCATGGTGGATGAGCGATTTTTCAGGGCAGCAAGAGCCCCCCGGTAGAAAGGGCCGCCCACGTAGAATTGAACCGGCGTCGCAAGAAACCAGAGCGCATAACCGTGCCACCAGGGAGGCGCCTGCATCATCGACATGCCGAGAACGAGCGCGGGTACGGCGAAAATCGCGCCGACGATCAGCTGGGTCCGCAGAGCACGGACCTCCTCGTGATAAAGCCGGTCGTCCCCTGCCGTATCCACGGCTTCTATCACGCGCGCACCGTAACCTTTGTTCACTATTTCGGCGACAAGCAACTCGGGTGACGTCAGGGCCGGATCGTAGATCACCGACGCCTTGCCCGCCGCGAAATTCACCGAAGCGTCTCCCACTCCCGCCGCCCTACGAAGCGCTTTTTCGACAACCCTGACACAGCTCTCGCAGTGCATGCCGCTTATTTTCAGGTCGAGGCTTTCCACCGGATCAGAGCGTGGCGCTATAGCCCTCTTCTTCGATAGCGACCTTCAGGGCCTCGGGCGAAACCGCGTTTTCGTCGTAGACGACAACCGCCGTACCGGCGCTGTGCGATACATCGGCCTTGCGCACTCCGTCGAGTTCCTCGAGAGATTCCCTCACGAGCGTCTCGCAACTCCCGCAATGCATGCCGCCGACAGTAATGGTTACGGTTTTCATGTTCTTCTCCCCTCTTTACGGTTACAATCCGCGCCCGACATCTTTCAGCCGACAGGTCGACGGGTCAACGCCGCCCTAGAGCATCTCCCTCATGACGTCGCGTTCCCTGCAACGCCGACGGGCGCGCGAAAAATCCCTCGATGCGTAACAGTAGACGCATCCGTGGAGACAGGTGCCGTAGCTGCCGATATCCACGCTTCTGATGCAACGGCACTCCGCCGACTGCCCACGGTCCTTGCAGGATGACAGTTCCAGCCCGAAAAGGTTTCGCAGCAAGGCTTCGTCGATGCACTTCGACGGCGCCATTCCCGGAAGGGACTCTCTTTGTCCGCACCCCCGCAGGGATATACTGAACCCTTCGGCGGCCTCCCTGAACGCCGACTCCAGCTCCTGCAACTCGCTCCGGACGGGGGCGGCGCAGCCGAGTCCGGACATCGCCCCGGCGATATGCCGGTACTGTTTCAAGAAGGTTATTATGACGCTGTTCGTTCCTCCCGCGAGCGACCGGGCCAGCTTCCGGAAATTCTCCCGGTGATACCGCCGGTCGAGAACGGACGTCAGGACGATCGGGTCGTACCGCCAGATGACCTTTTCGGCGCCGATCCGTCCGGCAAGACCGAGAAAGTCCTCGATGGCGCTTTCGAGGTCCGGCATCCCCGGCTCCATCCGGCTCGGGTAGCCCGTCATCGTGTAGAGGAAGTAGTAGTTGAATCCCCGTGCGTCGAGCTCTTCGAGCCACGGCTGCAGCGGACCTGAAAATCGCGTCCAGAACACAAAGGCGGCGACATCGTCGGGCCGGAGGGAAACCTCTTTCACCTGTGACGGACAGAAGGGATTGGCCACCTTGCAGTAGCCCTGACGGACCCTGTTGATGAACCATTCGGCATGGAACGCGGGGAGGTCGGTTCTCCTGCTTGCGGAGACAACATGCCTTTCATTTCCGAACAGCATAAACCCCGGGTCGTATCGTTGTGCCCCCGGAACGTCCGGCGGCTCCGTCTGCAGGGCATGGCCGGCGTACGGTTGCACGCCACGACCAGCCGGCCGCGGAAATTTTTCGTGACGGATATATGTATATATTATTACAGTAAGAATTACAATACAAACCGCCAGAAGGCGAAAAAACGATGCCCATAGCTCCGCTTACGGTTCACTCCGCCGTCAACATCATGCGAACGGCACTGCGCGGCATCGTGCTGCTGCTTCTGGTAACCGGGGCGGCGCCGCTTCTCTGGGGATGCGACGAGTCCGCGAAGGAGCTCAACGACCTGCAGCAGGCTGTCTGGCAGAACTCGGATGACGCCGGCGCTTTCGTGAAGCTCGGAAACGCCTACTCGAGAAGACAGCGTTACGACGAGGCGGTCGACGCCTACGAAAAAGCCCTGGTGCTCAAACCGGAAAGCGGACGAAGCGTCTACCCTGCACTCGGCGCCGCCTACTTCAACCGCAAGGAGTACGCACGCGCTCTCGAATACTTCGAGAAAAGCCTCGAATACGCCCCGGACGACTCGCTCCGGCACTACGACATGGGCAACGTCTATCTGCAGATGGGGCGGTGCGACAAGGCGATCGGAGCTTACAACATGGCCATAGAAAACAGTACCGCGTTCGCCGAAGCGTATTACAACCTCGCGATCTGCTATCTCAGAACGAACCGGAGGGACAAAGCGAGGGAAATTCATGCATGGCTTCAGGAGAAAAACAACTATCTTGCCGTCTCCCTGGAACGACATCTGGAAAGCGGCGGCTGAAAACCCGCTTCCGTCAGGCATCGTCAGCAGGGACGCCCAGTGAAGTACTGAACTCCCGCAGTGACCCGGAAATGACAGTTCCCGCAGGAGAAACATCCGCCGATGTGCACATGAACAACACAACCGACATCATCGAACCGGTCAGCAGGCCTCTTCCGATGACGAAGGCTGTCGAGGTTTTGAAGGAGACCGTTCAGCGTCATGCGCTGCAGGAAGAAACCCTGACCGGCAAGCGGCTCAAAACTTTCACAGCGGAGCTGGCCGATACGGACGCACTGCTCTGGCTGCACGCCCAGGACATCTACCCGAAACTTTACTGGACGAACAGGGACAAGGACGACCTGGCGGCCGGACTGGGAGAGGCGGATTCGATTCAGCACGGCGCGACCGGACCGAACAGCGACAGTTTCGAAATCCTGCAACGGGAGATAGAAAAAAAAGACCCCGCAGCCCGCTACTTCGGAGGGTTCTGCTTCAACAACGAACAGAAACAGGACCCGCAGTGGCGCGCCTTCCGGTCGTTCACCTTCATCCTGCCGCAAATTCTGCTGGAAACCCGCAAGGGAAAACCGGTGCTCACGTGCAATCTCCTGCTCGAGGAGGGAGAGCATCCCGGCGAGCGCTACCGTCAACTGCTCGATACCCTCGACCGGCTCGTCCCGCCCGTTTCCGACGACAACCGCCAGGTTCCGGAAGCCGTGAACGTTTCGTTCATGCCGGACGAGAAACACTGGGTCGAAACCTGCAGAAGCATACTGCAACGTTTCCGGGAAGGCCTGATGGGAAAGATCATCCTCGCCCGCCAGACGGTGCTCGAGTTTTCAGAGGCGTTCCCGCCGCTCCTTTTCATGCTCAGGTACCCCTTTCCGGAAAGTTCGACCTACCGTTACTACTTCGAACCCGAAAAAAACACCGCATTCTTCAGCTTCACTCCCGAAAGACTCTACCGGCGCGACGGCAACCGCCTGCTGACGGAAGCCCTCGCCGGCACCTGTTCGCGCGAAACGATCCGAGACGGAGGAGTCGACGCCTGCCAGCGGCTGCTCAACTCGGAAAAAGACATCAGGGAGCACAAATTCGTCAAGGACACCATTGCCAGGGAGCTCGAACCGATCTGCAGCAAAATCGACATGGATGAAACCGTCCGGGCGCTGCAGCTCAACCGGCTGGTTCATCTCTACACACGCTGCCGGGCGACCCTGAAGCCGGATTCGGACAACGACAATGCCGTCCTGCGGTGCCTGCATCCGACACCCGCTGTCGGCGGTGTGCCGAGAGGCAAGGCTCTCGAACAGATCATCCGGCTCGAACCCTTCAGCCGCGGATGGTACGCCGGCCCCGTGGGATGGATCAGCCGCAGCGCGGCCGAGTTCGCCGTCGGCATTCGCTCGGGTCTCGCGCGCGATGCCCTCGTCTACCTCTATTCGGGCGCCGGTCTCGTCAGCGGTTCCGACCCGCTGTCGGAATGGGAGGAGGTCGGGCAGAAAATCGGGGACATTCTGGCCATAACCCGTCACACGGGCTGAAGAACAACTGTTTCCAGAGAGGGCATGAACCACCAGCAGATAACCACACTCTGGAGTAGCCTGATCATCGAAGAGCTCGTACGCCACGATATCAGGCGCTTCTGCATTTCTCCCGGCTCCCGTTCCACTCCGCTGACCGTTGCGGCCGCACGGCATCCCGAAACGGAGTGCACCATCTTTCCGGATGAACGGGCGGCGGGCTTTTTCGCCCTCGGATACGCCAAGGGCGCACAGAGACCGGCCGTCCTGATCTGCACCTCCGGCACGGCTGTCGCGAACTACTACCCGGCGGTTGTCGAAGCGTCGCTGGACAACAGACCGATGCTCATCCTCACGGCGGACAGACCGTTCGAACTGCAGGAAACGGAAGCGAACCAGACCATACGACAGGCGGGTATCTTCGGCGGGTATTCGAGATGGAACTTCCAGCTTCCGGAACCGTCGGAAGCGGTGCCCGCGGAAGCGCTTCTCTCGGCGGTGGATCATGCGGTGGCCCGCAGCACCGGAAGCGACCCCGGCCCCGTTCACCTGAACGCTCCTTTCAGGGAACCGCTCGATCCCGCAACGCCGCCCGGAGACGAATCGTGGACACGCACGCTTGGCGCATGGAAGACAAGCCGCACACCGCTCGGCCGGAAGGACGGCGGCGAACGTCCGGCAAGCCCGGAGGCGGTCGAACGGGCGGGAGCCCTCCTGGCGAGGGCGTCATCGGTCTTTCTCGTTGCAGGCTCGCTCGACCGGCGGGAGGACGCCGAAGCCGTGCTTGAACTTTCGAAAACTCTCGGGGCGCCGCTCTATGCGGATATCACGTCCCGGCTCCGCTTTCATCCCCTCTACCGGCCCCTGCAGCACCTGATGCTGTCCGAGCTGTTCACTGCCAGCTTCCGGCCGGACACGGTTCTCCATTTCGGCGGAAAACTCGTCGGCAAACTGCCGGGCGCGGCCATGCGGCAATGGCGGCCCGAACACGTGCTCGTCATCAGGAACCGCTCGAGCCGCTACAACCCGGACCACAACGTCACCCTGAGCCTGCAGGAACCGCCCGGCGCTTTCGCCCGCGCACTCGCCGAAAGCCCGATACAAACCCGAAGCACCCCTCTGCCGGTCGAAGCCGTCTGCCGGGAGACCGGCGAGCTTATCGGAAAGCACTGCGCCCCCGGCGCGGCGGCAACCGAAATCTCCACCGCGCATCTCCTGTCGAAACATCTTCCCGAAGGGCACGGGCTCTTTCTCGCCAACAGCATGCCCGTCAGGGACATGGATGTCTACGCCGCTTCCCGTAGCGGCTCGCTCCCTCCGACGGGAACGAACCGCGGAGCGAGCGGCATCGACGGCAACATCGCAACAGCCGCCGGTTTCGCCGAGGGCATGCGGAAACCGGTCACTCTCCTGATCGGCGACCTGTCGTTCCTGCACGACCTCAACTCACTCACCCTGCTCCGCAGTCTGGAACAGCCGCTGCAGATCGTCGTGATCAACAACAACGGTGGCGGCATTTTCTCCTTTCTGCCGATCTCGGCCCAGCAAGACATCTTCGAAACCCACTTCGGCACACCGCAGAACGTCAACCTGCGCCATGCCGCGGAAACGTTCGGCCTGCCCTACCGGAACCCGTCGACCAATGTGGAGTTCATCGAATGCCACGCCGAAAGCTGCCGCTCCGGACTGCCGGGCATCATTGAAATATCCGGTTCGAGGAAGGACAACCTCCTGGAACATCGCGCCCTGAACGCCGCCATCGGAACAATCGTCGATCGCCACCTATGCGGATAACGACCTCCCGCTTCGACATGCACGTCGATGTCAGGAGAGGCGGCCGCAAGCCCGGCATCCTTCTCCTGCACGGATTCCTCGGTTCGGGAGCCGACTGGGAAAAGTCCGCGGAATCCCTGTCGCACGACCGTCCCTGCTTCATGCCGGACCTTCCCTGGCACGGAACCACGTACTCCGTCGACCCGCGGCCCGGTTCTTTCGAAGAGACCGCCCGGGAGATCACCGAAACGGCGCGAAAAATCAGTCCGGAACCCTGCCACCTCGCAGGCTACTCCATGGGCGGGAGGATCGGTCTCTATCTGGCTCTCCACTATCCGGAACAGTTCAGAAGCGCGATTATCGTCTCCGCCTCTCCCGGTCTGAAAACGCCCGAAGAACGAACGCTTCGACGGCAATCGGACGAAAGAGTCGCCGAACGGATATCGGCAGGCTTCGAAAGCTTCCTCGACGAGTGGTACCGCCTGCCGCTGTTCGAACCTCTCAGAACCCATCCCTCGTTCCCCGCGATTCTCGAACGGCGCCGCAAAAACGATCCGGAGTCCCTCGTCACCGCGCTCCGCACTCTCGGAACCGGCCGTCAGCCGTCTCTCTGGAGTACACTTCGCGGAAACCGCCTGCCGTTACGCTTTTTCGCCGGGGAAAAAGACACAAAGTACGTTGAGATTGGCCGCCAATTGGTTAATTTATGCCCTTGTTCGGAACTGGTTGTCTTTCCGGACTGCGGCCACACGCCGCACCTCGAAAACAGGAGTCTGTTTCTCGAACGCCTGACCGGGTTTCTTGACACAGTCGACGGGCGATCGGGATAAACGCCGCCCGGCGAGACTTTCGAACGGCGACCGGGAACGATACCGGAGCACCTTCATTCAGAACAAAAAAACACTGCATCATGAGCACCGTAAACTGGATACAGGCCGGTGAATTCACCGATATTTTCTACCATAAGGCCGAAGGCATCGCCAAGATCACCATCAACCGCCCCGAGCGGCGCAACGCATTCCGTCCGCAGACGGTCGTCGAAATGATCCGCGCGCTCGACGACGCCCGGAACGACGAGGCGATCGGCGTCGTCATCCTCACCGGCGAAGGGCCGCTGGCATTCTGCTCAGGCGGCGACCAGAAAATCAGGGGCGACGCGGGCTACGCCGACGAAAAAGGCGTCAACCGGCTCAACGTTCTGGACTTTCAGCGTAACATCCGCAACTGTCCCAAACCGGTCATCGCCATGGTCGCGGGTTATGCGATCGGGGGCGGACATGTGCTGCACATGCTCTGCGACCTGACCATAGCGGCCGACAACGCCGTTTTCGGCCAGACCGGCCCCAAGGTCGGCTCGTTCGACGGCGGCTGGGGCGCGAGCTACATGGCACGCATCGTCGGCCAGAAAAAAGCCCGTGAGATCTGGTATCTCTGCCGCCAGTACAGCGCACAGGAAGCGCTCGACATGGGGCTGGTCAATACCGTCGTTCCGCTCGACCGGCTCGAGGAGGAGACCGTCGCCTGGTGCCGCGAAATTCTCCAGCACTCCCCGCTGGCCATCAGGTGCCTGAAATCCGCCCTGAACGCCGACTGCGACGGCCAGGCGGGCCTGCAGGAGCTGGCGGGCAACGCAACCCTGCTATACTACATGTGCGAAGAAGCGCAGGAGGGGAAAAACGCCTTCGTGGAGAAACGCAGGCCCGATTTCGGAAAATTCCCGAAGAGGCCGTGAAGCCTTGCCTGGCGACCATATACCGCTACTCCATCCCTTTTCTCAGGCCGGTGCCGGTTCGCCGCTCCAGCCTCGGAACAAGGGATGGTTTCCTTCTCGCCCTCCGATCCCCTGGCGGACACACCGGCTTCGGCGAAATCGCGCCGCTTCCCGGCCTTCATGAGGAAACGCTCGAACAGGCCGGACAGCAGCTCACAGAATTCCTCCGGCGGCCGCTTCAGGATATCGGGAACCTGACGATCGGCAATGTTGCGGATTCGCTTCCGAAGAACCTTTTCCCCTCCGTTCTCACCGGCATCGAGATGGCCCTGCTGAACCTGCAGGCCGGAATGAAGGGCGCCTTTCCCCTGCCGCAACCGTACAACCGCCCGGCGAAAATCCTTCCCCTCAACGCCCTTCTCTTCGGAGACACACCGACCGTACTCGAACAGGCCGCCGCATTCAGCCGGCAGGGCTACCGCACCTTCAAGCTCAAGGTAAACGCACATAACGCCGAAGCCGCCTCCGAACAGTTGAACGCCCTCAACCGCACGTTGCCGAAGGACGCCCTGATCAGACTCGACAGCAACCGGTCGTTCGGCCTCGCCGAAGCCGCCTCGTTCCTCGACACGCTCCCGAAAGAACGGATCGCCTACATCGAGGAGCCCCTGCGGAGAACCCCGGAGATTCCCGAACTCTTCAGGAGAACCGGCGTGCGTTCCGCGCTCGACGAATCTCTCTGGCAGCATCCGGGAATCCACTCCCGCCTTCCGACGGAAAGCCTCGGCGGATTCGTGCTCAAGCCATCGAGGATCGGCGGCGTAGCCGCCACCGTGAAACTGGCTGCCGAGGCGCACTCGCTCGGCCTTCCCGCCGTGATCGGCTCTGCGTTCGAAACCGGCGTGAGCCTCGGCTTCTTCGTGCGCATCGCCTCCCTCCTCGACCCCGATCCTCCAGCCTGCGGGCTCGACACCTTCCGGCAGTTCCGCAGGGATATCCTTGCCGAACCGCTCACCGTCGAGGGAGGAAACCTTTCCGTCGAAGAGGCCTACCGCAAGAGTCTCCGCCCGGAATTCTCCATGCTCAAAACCGTCGGCGAATGGACGTTGTAAGAGAAGCGGCACAACGTTTCGGCGAAATCCCGGCCCTTGTGACCGGAGAGAAAACGCTCTCCTTCATCGAACTCGAAAAGGAAACGGCCCGCATCGCCGGAACCCTCGTCCGTTTCGGCATCGGAAAGGGCGATACCGTCGCTTTCACCATGCCGAACAGTCCCGAGCTCGTGCTCCTGCTCCTGGCGCTCCTGAGAACCGGCTCGATCGCCGCACCCCTGAACCATCGCTTCCCGGCCGAAATCGTGCAGACTATTCTGGCGAACCTGAAGCCCGGAACCCTGATCGGCCCCGAGGCCCTGACCCGCCCGCTCGACTCCCCGGTGAAACTCACCCCGGAAGAGATTGCTACGGAGAGCGCGACCCGGAAAGCGTTCAACAGCGCAACGGTTCAACAATTCAACACTCCCGTAACCGTCATTCACACCTCGTCGAGTTCCGGCACACCCAAGGCAGCCCTGCACTCCTTCGGGAACCACTACTTCAGCGCGCTCGGTTCGAACATGAACATTCCCTTCCGGCCCGGCGACTGCTGGCTGCTTTCCCTTCCGCTCTTCCATATCGGCGGCTATGCGCTGCTCTTCCGCGCCCTGCTGGGGGGCGGAGCGCTTGCGGTAACCGATCCGGACACACCGACAGCCGGAGCCCTGGAGCGCTTCGACATCACGCACCTGTCACTGGTCCCGACGCAACTCTTCAGGCTCCTGCAAGACCGTGAAACCTTGAGACGCCTCCGGAAGACCAGGGCTATCCTGCTTGGAGGCAACGCCGCCGAACCGGCACTGCTGCACGATGCAGCGGCTGAAAATCTGCCGGTTCACCTCAGCTACGGATCGACCGAGATGAGCTCCCAGATCACCACGACCGTCGGTCCGGCAAACACCGTCACCGCCGGAAGGCTTCTCCCCTATCGAGAGCTCGCCATCGGAGCCGGAGAGGAAATTCTCGTCAAGGGTCCCTGTCTCTTCCGGGGATACCTCTCGCCGGAAGGACCGAAGCTCGAAACCGACGGTTCCGGCTGGTTCCATACGGGAGATACCGGCACGCTCTCTCCCGAAGGCGAACTGCGAATTACCGGCAGAATGGACAACATGTTTATTTCAGGGGGGGAAAACATCCACCCGGAGGAGATCGAGCGGGCGCTCTGCGACATCGGGAGGGTTCGCCGTGCGCTGGTCGTTCCGGCGCCCGACCGGGAATACGGCGTCAGGCCGAAAGCTTACATCGAGGCCTCGGACGACGCTCCCGGCGACGAAGAGGTCCTTTCACGGCTCCGCGACAGCATCGGAAGCATCAAGACGCCCGCATCCATCATCCGGGTCCGCGAATGGCGACTGCTTCCCGGAACGGAAAAAATCGACCGGCGATATTATAAAAGCCTGTAGAGACTCCGCCCGCAGCCGCCGCGAGTCCCCGCGAAACCGCTCACTGCGGCAAGCCCCGGCTATCCCACTTCCTTTCCGGCCATGACGAGAGTCGGAGGAGCGCCGAGGTGCCGACCGGCGAGCAGTACGTTCCAGTAGAGCCACTCGAAACCGGTTTTTCCTTTCCAGTTCATCTTCGTCTCCTTCAGCAGCGAAAACGGACCGAGATGCGGCATGGGGTACTTGCCGGGCAACGGCTCGATCTTGTAGTTGAAATCGATGAGGGAAGACGTGCCTTTCGAGTAGACGATAAAGCAGGTCGAGTGACCGTCGAACATCTCCTCCGGCTTGACGCCGTGAATCTCGGCCATGATGTTGAACACCACGACATCGGCCTCATAATGGGCGACCGATCCGGCCTTGGATGTAGGAACGTTGGTCGCATCGCCGACGACGTAGACCCGCTCGTGCTTCAGGGCCTGCAGGGTGTTGTGGTGTGTCGGCACATAACCGATCCCGTCGTCGATGCCCGAATCGCTGATCACCTGATCGCCGAAGGTCGTCGGCACAACCACCAGCAGGTCATAGGACACCTTGTCGCCCTGGACCGATTCGATGTACTTCCCCGTGCCGTTCACCATGCCGAGCTGGAACCCCGTTCTTATCGAGATATCCTTCTCCCTGGCCGATTCCGTCAGAACCGCCGATGCCTTCGGCTTGGTAAAAGCGCCCTGCAGCGGGGTCACCAGCTCGATCCGGCTCTTGTTACGAACGCCCTTTTTCTTGAGGTACCAGTCCGCAAGAAAAACGAACTCTATCGGAGCCACGGGACACTTGAACGGCACGTCCGCGATATCCATCACCAGCGTCCCGCCTTCGAATTTGTCAAGTTTTTTTCTGAGCGCTTCGGCTGCGTCCGGGTAGTAAAACGTAAAGGTATTTTTGCCCCAGTCCTCCGTCATGCCTTCTGTTTCTTCCGGCAAAACCCTGCATCCTGTCGCGACTACGAGAAAATCGTAGGAAAACGTATGGCTTCGCGTTTTTACCTCGCGCTTTTCGGTGTCGATACCGGTGATCTCGTCGATCACGAAATTCACGCCGCTCAGGATGTACTTCTTTCTCGACCTCGTCAGCGATCCCACCTTCTGGATCCCGAAGGGTACGAAAAGCAGCCCCGGCTGGTAGACGTGCTTGTCGTCACGGTCGATCACCGTAATTTCCCAATCGTCGGGCAAATGCCTGCGCAGGTTGTTCGAAACGATCGTTCCGCCCGTTCCTGCTCCAAGTACGACAATTTTCTTCGACATGTACGACCTCCTTTTTCTTATCCGAATTTCCGGATGAACGTTGACAGGCCCTTGAAAAGGATGCGGGAGCAGTCCGGTCCGGCCCATCCCGACCTGCTCATTCGCACCGAAATTCAGGGAGTCCCTGGAAAAAAATGAAGAGACGTTTATCAGCTTGGTGTGTGGGTTTTCCTTGTCCGGAGGACAAGAAATGACCGGCCTCCTTCTGTCTGTACCGATCATTAACAATCGTTAATATATACACATATGGGCATCATCTGCAAATACGAACCGAAGAAGCGCAAAAAAGTACAAGCAAAAGCCTGAAAAACGGCGACAGGTCGCAAACTATCTTAAGCAGGTCCGGGGCTTCCGTTGTAGCAAACGGAACTATACCGGGAAGAAGTGGTTGTTTGGGGAAACGTCTGGAATACTACAAGGGCATAGCAGCAGGCTGACCCCTGTTTGAGAGATAGGCGGACAACAAATCAGTTTGTCACTGTATTTATCCACTTTGCCATAACTGAAGGCATTCCATCATCCTTTACGATACCTGTCGATGACGGTCTGAATAAGGTTTGTAAAATCAGCTCTTTCTGATCGTCCACAGGGCCATGACCTTCACGCAACAAAGCCAAATATGTCATTAACATGGTGCGCCGTTCTGTAGCGTCAGCCGTTAAATGCACATGGCTTAAAAGTATTCTAACAAGGATTCTAAGTACCCAAACACCTATTACTGCCGTCAAAATAACCAAAGAAACCTTCCACACCGGCAAATCTAAAATTTTTTGTTCAACTCCAACAACATTTTTTATTTCCACAAAAAACAACACGCTGACAATAACAGCCACAATAACAGACATACATGCAAAAATTATAGATAATCTTTTATGTTGCTCACCTTTGTCTTCCCAATACTTCACGGAAAACTGAAGCGCCAATTTTTCATCATAAGTATTCTCAATATTTACCAATTCTGTTTTTGACCTGTTGAACAGCTCATCAAGTTCTTTTTGTCCATCTTCTCTTAATTGCAAAGAATTTTCTTTCTGCTCTTCAAAATCCTGAGAATACTTTTGCAGCAAATCACCGATTTCTGTTTTCTGAGCAGCAAAATTATCCTTGCTTGTATCGAGCAACTTCTGCCACTCTCCAAGATGCTCTTTTACCGATAAAGACTCCGCCTTACTCCTTTTCACATAACTATGCATAAAAGCATAAGCCAAAAAAGCACCCTCAAAACTTCCTTCAGAATCTGGGGGCGGTTGATTCCCCAATAATGCAGAAGCCGCATGCGCGGCAATTTTATCATCTAACGTCTTAAGGAATTTTGCTTCCGCAGAATAAGAGTAGATCATGCGATTTTGATATAAAAACGTATTAACTTGACCTTGTATTTGCTCTGCATACACAAAAATATCATCCTCATTTCTACTAAGCAACGAATCCAACGGGCCAAAAAACTTACCAATTTTATTTCTTATTGCTTGAACAGAAGAACGTACATTCCGAGGAGCTTTTTCCAACCATTGCCAATACTCGTTTTCCTTTTTCCTCCATTGCCTTAGTTCGTCAATTGATGAAAATCTTTTTTCTTCCGGCTTATCCGGCAAAAACACAAATTCAAATTCTTTATTTTTTTTCATATAACAATACCTTATTTTGCATTCATGTTCACATTGAAAATATAAAAAAGAAAATACCTATAAATCACGCCCAACAATACAACCCCTTACATACCCGCAAACATCCGTTTACTGTGTACGACAGTCAGCACTTCAATGCTTTTCGCGCTGCATTTATATATCAACCGATAGGAATAAATAAGAATCTCTCTGGTATCAGGGTCACCAATCTCAGGAACCTTTCGACCCATTTCAGGAAATTCTGTCAGCAACTCGGCTTTTTCGATGAAGGTATCAATTACCCGGCGAGCATAATATTTTGAATCCTGAGCAATGTAATCATGGATTTTTTTCAAATCATCCCTGGCAGGGATTGACCAAATTACCATGACGCAGCTTCTTTTTTCAATTCCTCAATCGAGATTTTCTTCCCCTCCTCAATAGCTTTCTCCCCCTTCCGGACCTTGTCGATAACATAGAGCTTATACATAATCTCTTCCATATCAACATCTTCCGGCAATGCCGATATGACCTTTAGAGCTTCCTGTTTCAACGTTTCCATGGCTTTTCTTTTTTACAGTGGCGGTATTTTAACAGTATACCGGATTTGGCCGATAACCGAAAGCACTCCTCAGGGTCGCGATAATAACCTTATCCCTCGAGCGAGGGATAGTCGGTGTACCCTTTCGGTCCGGCCGAGTAGAAGGTGTCCTTGTCGGGGGTGTTGAGCGGCGCACCGGTTTTCCAGCGTCGGACGAGATCCGGGTTGGCGAGAAAGGGGCGGCCGACGGCGACGAGGTCACACTTTCCCGCTTCGATATCGCGTTCGGCCCGTTCGGCGTCGTAACCGCCCGAAAGAATCAAGGCTCCCCCGAACTCCCGGCGGAACGTTTCCTTGATCGAATCGGGCACCAGAGGCGCACCCATCGAGGAGTGATCGACAAGATGAATGTAGAGAAGCGCCTTCTTGTCGAGCTGCTCCGCGAGATAGCCGTACTCCTTTTCCATCGCGTCGTAGAGCGGCATGTCGTTGAACACGCCGAACGGCGAAAGCCGGATGCCCACCCTGTCGCCGCCGATCGCCTCCTTTACCCCCTCCAGGGTTTCGAGCATGAAGCGCGAACGGTTTTCAAGCGAACCTCCGTACCGGTCGGTTCGCAGGTTGGTGTTGGGGCGGAAAAACTGCTCGAGAAGATAACCGTTCGCCCCGTGCAGCTCGACGCCGTCGAAACCCGCCTTCACGGCGTTTTCCGCGGCCCGGACGTATTCGGCGATCGTGGCGTCGATCTCCCGCCCGGTCATTTCGGCCGGTACGGGATAGGGCTTGAGCCCGTCGTTATCGGTATACATGACACCCGCAGCGGCGACGGCCGAGGGTGCGATCACACGCGCGCCCGGCGGCATGTTCAGCGGATGGGCGATCCGTCCGCAGTGCATGATCTGCAGGAACATCCTCGCCCCGCCCCGGTGCACGGCACTCGTAACGGCTTTCCACCCCTCGATCTGGGCGGACGAGTACATCGCGGGAATCCTGGGGTATCCGAGACCGTTCGGCGAGGGGGAGGTCCCCTCGGTGATAATGAGCCCTGCCGTAGCCCGTTGCGAGTAGTACTCGACCATGAGCTCGTTGGGGAAATTGCCCTCGGCGCGGCTGCGCGTCATCGGCGCCATCACCAGGTGGTTCCGCAGTTGCATCGGACCGAGGTCGGCGGGAGAGAAGAGTATCGACATGGGGGCACCTCTATGTAATTTATTCCGCGCTTCAATTGCTTCGTTGTCCCGACGCGTCGGGATCAAAATCCTCATCCCGATGTGTCGGAACTCCGGTTTCGAAGTCTATCCCGGTTGCTATCGGGACTCCGTTCACCTTGCATCCCGATGGAATCGGGACTCATGACAAGTAATAGGGGTGCCCATGGTTGGGTCCTCCCTTTAGGTTCAAAACACCCGCGGGATGAAAATTGTTGCCGGCCGGCGGAAAACCCTCTATCCGCCCGTCCTGGCCGCCTGCCGCTTCAAACGCCAGACGGAAAACATACCGCCGAGACCGGAAACAGGGGCGTAGAGAAAAACGGTGATCGCGATGCTGACAAGGAGATCGGCAAGGCTCATCCGCACCGGCGTCTGCAGCACGGTCTCGAGCTGCCCGACGAAATTCTCCTGCTCGGGCGAGAGGCTACGGGTCCAGTCGATGATCAGCATGAGGCCCTCGATGCCGGGACGGTAACCGAAGCCGGTCATGAGCAGATAACCCGCCAGGACCGACAGCACGGACCCCAGGATTCCGGCGAAGCCGCCGTAAACGAACGCCTCGGACATCGTCAGCCGCACCTGACAGGTGACGATGTAGTAATAGACGGCGAAAGCCCCGCTGATGACTATGCCGGCAAAAAACAGGGCGTTGATCAGTGTGAGATAGGGCACCGTGGTGGTCAACAGAATCAGGATCGAGCCGAGCGCAAGCCCCTTCACCTTTCCGGGGCACGTTCCGTCCGCGTTCACTTCAGCCATGGGCACCCCTCAAGCAAGCACATCGTCGAGAAAATCGTCCATCGTACGGAAACCGGGCGCCAGCCGGTGCCGTTCCGCAAGCCATTTTCCGGCCTGGACCGCACCCATGGCGAAGCCCCGGCGATTCCTGGCCGTATGGGAGATGACGATATCGTCGAATTCCGAATTGACATGAGCGGCGTGCCGGCCGAAAACGGATCCGAGACGGACGGCCGACACCTGCAACTCATCCGGAGCGATGGTTCCACCCTCGTGCAGTTCTCTCGCGATCGAGCGTTTGCGCGGATTGGCGTCGAGGATCATCTGTGCGGCATGTAACGCCGTTCCGCTCGGAAAGTCGGCTTTTCCGGTGTGATGCTGTTCCGAAAACGCGATATCGAACGCGTCGAAGGGAGCGATCATGCGCGCAGCCTCGCGAACGGTCCTGAGAAAGATATTGACGCCGAGGGAGAAGTTCGCCGAATAGAGCAGCGACGCTCCCGCATCGGCCACTTTCACCCTGACATCGGCCATGCTTTCGTCCCAGCCCGTCGTACCGACGACGACCGGAACTCCCGAAGAGAGCATTGCCGGAAGATTGGCGAGAAAGGCGTCGCGAACGGTGAAATCGACGATAACGTCGCTACCGGCGAAGCTCCTTTCCGAAATGTCGGCATCGACATCGAGCACCGTGTGAACATGGTGCTCCCCGGAAGCCTCGATCGCCTCGGCCACCTGCTTACCCATTCTGCCATTGCCTACAAGCGTATACTTCATGAAAAAGTCAACATTCAAAAGTTAAAACGAACTCCGGGCGGTCATATGGTGACCTGCCGATGCATGCAGGAACTTCTTACGGTTCAACAAAGCAGCTTCAGAACTTCAGGCTCACGCTGACCGAAGGCTGGCCCATCGTTTCCTGCGGGGAAACCCCGGAAATACCCTCTTCCGTTATCGTGTCGAAATCGAAGAGATGAGCGTCGACATACGCGTCGATGATGCCCGCTATGTAGGCGAGCGCGAAAAACACGATATGCTGGTTCCGCTTTTCCTGATAGTCGTCGCGTTCGCTCCTGTGGAACGAAGCGTCGGGTCCGTCGGGATCGGCCGAGTATTTGTCCCGGTAGTCGTTGTAGCTGTCGTTGTAATCCAGCGCACGATAGCCGAAGTAACCGAGCAGCCCGTAGAGGATCGGCACCTTCCAGAGAGCCCCGTTGTAGATCTGCCCGTAACCCGGCACGACGGCCGATATCATCGCGACTTTCCAGGGCTCCATCCGCCCGCCGCTCTCCTCTTCCCGTTCGGTTTTCTCTTCCGGCGAAACCTCCGCGAAGAGAGCCTCACCGATCGCCTGTGACGTTTCGCGACTGTCGGGAAAAACCGGTTCGGATGCACGGAGGGGAGAGGCCGCCGCCGTGCACAGCGCCGTCGAGAGGAGCAGCGCGGCCGTGGCTGAACGTTTAGTCATGCTGCATAATGTCAAGAATTCTTTCCAGATCGTCAGCGGAAAAATACTGTATATGAATTTCTCCCTGCCCTTTTTTCTTTTCGACGATCCGAACTTTGGTAGCGAAGCGGTCCCTCAGGGTGGTCTCTATCTGGCCGAACTTTCCGGAACCGCCTGCGGGTAAGGCCGGAGCCGTTTTTTTCGGCCCCTCCCTGAAAAGCCTCGCCACAAGGTCCTCGGTCTGCCGCACGGAAAACTTCTTCTGCAGAATCGTTCTCCAGACGCGGATCTGCTCCTTCTGGCCGGGAAGATTGACCAGCGCCCGGGCATGACCGGAGGATATCTCGTTCTTGCGGATGCTCTCCTGAATGGCCGGCGGCAGCTTGAGCAGCCGGAGAAAGTTGCTGATCGTCGAGCGGTTCTTGCCGACCTTCTGCGCGACTTCGTCCTGCGTCATGTCGCAGTTGCTGATCAGACTCCTGAGCGCCTGGGCGACCTCGATGGCGTTGAGGTCCTCCCGCTGAATGTTCTCTATAAGGGCCAGCTCGAGCTTGTTCGAGTCCTCGTGAGCGTCGATCACGTACGCGGGAATAAACCTGAACCCGGCCTTCCTGACGGCTCGCAGACGCCGCTCACCGCTCACGAGCTCGTACCCGTCCGCTTCCCTGCTTACGGTAACCGGCTGAATGACCCCGTTCTCTATGATCGAGTTCATCAGATCCTCGAGCGCCGATTCGTCGAACTCCTTTCTCGGCTGAAAGGGGTTGACGCGTATTTTCTCTACCGGCAGACTGCCGACGGCTCCTTTCTGAACCCACGATTCGTCATCGGACCTGCCGGAAGGAAGAAATCCCTCATCCGGGATAAGAGCCTTCAGCCCTTTTCCCAACGCTTTTTTCGCCATAGTGTGACCTGCCCGTGAAAAGGTTTCAGGCGGCGCTACTGCTGCCTGATTTTAAATTTTTTGATATTGCCGTCTTTCTCGAAAATCTCCTGTACAAGATCGAGATAGTCTTTCGACCCCAGACTCTGGGCATCGTACAGCAATGCGGGCTTGCCGTGGCTGGGGGCTTCTGAAAGCCGGACGTTTCTGCGGATATAGGTTTTGTACACCTTGTCCTTGAAAAACTTCTTGACCTCTTCGGCGACCTGTCCGGCAAGGCGAAGACGCGCGTCGAACATGGTCAGAAGCACGCCCTCGATCGTCAGCCTCGGATTGAGATGCTTTCTGACGATGCTGATGGTGTTGAGCAGCTTTCCCAGGCCTTCGAGAGCGTAGTATTCGGCCTGAACGGGAATGAGCACCGAATCGGCGGCCGTCAGCGAGTTGAGGGTGATCAGGCCGAGCGACGGAGGACAGTCGATGATGATGTAGTCGTACTTGTCCCTGACACCCTTGAGGGCCTTCTGCATCACGTACTCCCTCTCCCGCATGTTGACCAGCTCGACTTCCATGCCGACGAGGTTGACATTGGAGGGGACGACATCGAGATATTCGAGACTGGTCGAACGGATCGCCTCGCTCATATCCCCGCCCTGCACCATAACGTGGTAAAAGGTGTTTTCGATCTCCTCCTCGGTATCGAGACCGAACCCGGAGGTGGCGTTCGCCTGCGGGTCGATGTCTATCAGGAGGGTCCTGAACTCCGATATCGCAATCGATGCGGCGATATTGACGGCCGTGGTCGTCTTACCGACTCCACCCTTCTGATTTGCTATGGCGATAACTCTGCCCATTGGCAACCGGAAAAATTGTGTCGCTGTTGTTCCCTTGCGACTTGCTAAATTATAATACTTGATCCAACTTTTACAAACTTCATGCGCGTTTCAATGCGGAGAGTGTCCCGGGATTTTTTTCTGCAGCCCGCGCTGGATCTCGCCGAAGCGCTTCTCGGCAGGGTCTTCGTGCATCGTGAAGCCTCCGGGGTCGTCTACCGGGCGAAAATCGTGGAAACCGAGGCCTACCTGGCGGAGGGAGACGAAGCCTGCCACGCCTTCCGGGGCATGACGCGAAGAAACCGCTCCATGTATGCTTCTCCCGGAACACTTTACGTATATTTCACTTACGGGTGTCACAACCTGATGAATATCGTCACGGAACCGGAAGGAACGGCCGGCGCGGTGCTCCTGAGAGCCATGGAGCCTCTCGAAGGCCTGGAAAAGATGGCCCGGAACCGGAATACCGATTCCCGCGCGAATCTCACGAACGGACCGGGAAAGCTCACCATGGCGATGGGCATTACGCTTGCGCACGACGGCCTGCACCTTTCGGGAGATACCGTCTATCTTGAGGAAGGAAACCCGGTTTCGCCCGATCAGATCCGCTCGTCGGAGCGGATAGGCATCACGAAGGGAACGGAGCTCCGATGGAGACGTTATATCGCCGACTGCCCGTTCGTCTCGAAAACAAAGCCCGGACCGCCGGGAAAAAAGAGGCGGACCCTGTTGCAAACTTGAAAAAAAATCATCTTTTTTAGGCAAGTCCCTTAACCGTCCTGATCATGATCGGCACGCCAATCCTGCCAGAAATCCGGGAGCTGATCGAGCGCCGCAACTTCAGCGCGCTCCAGAGGATTTTCACGGACTGGCTCCCCGTCGACCTCGCCGAGCTCATTTCGGATCTCCCGGAAAACGAGCAGGCCATCCTTTTCAGACTCCTGCCCAAGGAAGTCGCGACGCAAACATTCGAGTACCTCGACATCGACGCCCAGGAGAACCTGCTGACGGCCCTGACGAAGAAGGATGTCTCGCATATCCTCAACAGCATGTCGCCGGACGACCGCACCGAAATGCTGGAGGAACTTCCCGGCAACGTCGTGCAGGAACTGCTTCGCCTGCTTTCTTTCGAGGAGTTCAAAATCGCCAAGACGCTCTTGGCCTATTCCGAGGACAGCGTCGGGAGGCTCATGTCTCCGGACTATCTCAGCGTCAAGAAGGACTGGACGATCACCCAGGTTCTCGACTACATCAGAAAACACGGTCACGAAAGCGAAACGCTGAACGTCATCTATGTCGTCGACGACTACGGAAAGCTTATCGGCGAGCTCCTCTCGCGCGACCTCCTGCTTTCGCAGCCGGACAAAATCGTCAGAAATCTCATTTCCGAAGAGAAGATCATCACCCTGACGGCCACACAGGACCAGCAGGACGCGCTCGACACCTTCAAGCGCTACGACCGCGTCGCCCTTCCGGTCGTGGACTCCAACGGTTACCTGATCGGCATCGTGACGGTCGACGACATGCTCGACGTCGCCGAGGAAGAGGAAACGGAAGACATTCAGAAGTTCGGCGGTATCGAAGCCCTCGACGAGCCCTACATGGATCTCCCCCTGCTCCAGGTCATCAAGAAACGGGGGGTCTGGCTGGTCGTGCTCTTCCTCGGCGAAATGCTTACCGCCTCGGCAATGGCGTTTTTCGAGGATGAACTCGCCAAGGCGATCGTGCTCGCCACATTCATTCCGCTCATCATTTCAAGCGGCGGGAACTCCGGCTCGCAGGCCGCGACGCTCATCATCCGTGCGCTCGCACTCGGGGAGATCACCCTCAAGGACTGGTGGCGGGTGATGCGACGGGAGATTCTTTCCGGACTCGCCCTCGGAAGCATTCTGGGCCTTATCGGCGTTTTCAGGGTCGTCTTCTGGTCCATCGTGCTGGGCTCCTACAACGTCGAGTGGGTAACGATCGGCTATACGGTCGGGGTCTCCCTGGTCGGCGTCGTCCTTCTCGGTACGCTTGCGGGATCGATGCTCCCGCTTCTCCTGCAGCGCTGGGGACTCGACCCGGCGACCTCTTCCGCACCTTTCGTCGCCACCATCGTCGATGTCGCGGGCATCATCATCTATTTCAGCGTCGCCACGATTTTCCTCAGCGGCATCCTGCTCTGACGACAACCGGCGGCCCCCGGCGCCTCTTCATCCGTAACGCCAACCCTGAACAGCATGCATCCAGAAAGGGAATCACTCGATTTCGACATCGTTTTCGTCGGCGCCGGACCGGCCAACCTTTCGGCCGCCATTCACCTTCGCAACCTTGTCGACCGTCACAACCGGGGCTCTTCCGACTCCCTCGAACCGGAAATAGGGATCATCGAAAAAGGACGGTACTGCGGAGCGCACCTGCTTTCAGGAGCGATTCTCGACCTGTCGGCACTATCCCTTTTCATGCCCGACTTTATCGAAAAAGGCTGTCCGCTCGAATCGCCTGCGGGAAAGGAACATGTCTGGTTTCTCGGTGAAAAGAGAAAGCTCCGCATCCCCTACCTGCCCGAAGCCTTCCGCAACGAAGGTAACCGCATCGTATCGCTCAGCAGGCTCGGCGCGTGGCTCGCAAAGGAAGCCGAAGCGCTCGGTGTCGCGCTCTTCGACAGTACGGCCGCCGTGGAAGCCGTGGTGGACAACGGCCGGGTGACGGGCGTCATCACCGACGACAAGGGCTTCGACAGGGAACGCAATCCGCTTCCCGGCTCGGAGCCGGGCATGATCCTGAACGCGAAAGTCGTGGTGATAGGCGAAGGCGCCCGCGGCTCGCTCTTCGGTCAGCTCGACCGGATTTTCAGTCTGCAACCCGAAAACAGGATACAGCTCTACGAAACCGGCGTCAAGGAGGTCTGGGACGTTCCGCCCGGACGGATAACGCCCGGCGAGATCCACCACACCTTCGGCTACCCGCTCACGCCGGACATCTACGGAGGCGGCTGGCTGTACGCCCTGTCGGAAACGCGTATATCCCTCGGCTTCGTCACCACCGCCGAACCTTCGCGCCCCGTCTTCGACCCGCACTACAACCTGCAGCTCTTCAAAAGCCATCCGCTGGTCCGGAACATTATCGAGGGGGGAACCATGCTCGAATACGGAGCGAAAGCGATCACCTCCGGAGGCTACGACGCCATGCCGAAACTCTCCGGCCCCGGTTTTCTCCTGACCGGCGAGTGCGCGGGTCTGGTCAACATGCAGCGCCTCAAGGGTATTCATCTCGCCATGCACTCCGGCGTACTTGCCGCGGAAACCCTCTTCGCATCGCTGCTGTCGCGCGATTTCTCGGCCCGGGCCCTGCAAGCGTACGATACCGCTTTCGAGTCGTCGAAAGCGCACGAGGAGATGTACGGCGCGAGAACCTACCGCCAGGGGTTCGAACGGGGCCTGTACGCGGGGCTCGTGAACGCCGGCCTGAAATTGGCGCTGCCCCGTCCCGTGCACAAAGAGAACGAAAACCGCCTCGTTCCGGGCGGAAAGGGTTACGACGACTGGCTGCAGCGGAAACGGAAATTCATTCCGGACGGCGCGCTCACGTTCAGCCGAAACGATTCGCTGTACCGTTCCGCAACGGCGCACGAAGAGAACCAGCCGTGCCACCTGGCGATCCGGCCGGAAGACATCGCGGAAATCTGCGCGGGCAGGTGCACCGGAGAGTTCGGCAATCCGTGCCAGCATTTCTGTCCGGCCGGTGTCTACGAAATCGATCCCGACGCCGATCCGGTGCTGAAACTCAATCCTTCCAACTGCCTGCACTGCAAGACCTGTGATATCGCCGATCCCTACGGCATCATCGCCTGGAACCCTCCGGAAGGAGGCGGCGGACCGGGGTACACCCTCGGGTAAAACCCCTGCCCCGCTCCCCGAACCGTTCCCCTCCGGACGGCAGACGAAAATCATGGTATTTTGCCGAATTTTGCCCATCATTGAACATATCCCGGCTGAAAACGATCACCGGCGCGCGAAGCGTACAATGCGAACGGAACAATGCAGGAACATGTCATCGTCGGAATATCCGGAGGCGTCGACTCGGCGGTCGCCGCATGCCTCCTCGTCGAACAGGGGTACCGGGTCACCGGCCTGCACATAAGGGTCCTCGACCGAACCGGCGACGATCCGCGTCCCGGCACCTCGCCGCTGATCGTCAGCGATCACCCGGAGTACCGCTTTCCGGTGTTCACGCTCAATCTGAGCGGAAGTTTCCGCAAAGAGGTGATCGGCTACTTTGAGAGGGAGTATCTCGAAGGGAAAACACCCAATCCGTGCATGGTCTGCAACCGTTCGGTCAAATGGAAGGGCCTGCTCGAAGCCGCTGACATGCTCGGAGGTGATCTCGTCGCAACGGGACACTATGCCAAAACATGTTTCGGAAACGGCCGCCACCGCCTTTTCAAGGGAACCGACCGCCAGAAGGACCAGAGCTACTTTCTCTGGATGCTCGGACAGCGGGAGCTGTCGAAAACGCTCTTCCCGCTCGGAGCGCTCACAAAGCCCGAGGTACGCGACATGGCGGCGCAGTTCGGCGTGCGTGCCGCGGAAAAAAAGGAGAGCCAGGAAATATGCTTCATTCCCGACAACGACTACCGCAACTATCTGAAATCGTCGATCCCCGGTCTGGAGAAACGGCTCGAAGGGGGAGAGATCGTCGATGCGTGCGGGAAGGTGATCGGCAGGCACGGCGGCTTTCCGTTCTACACCGTCGGCCAGAGAAGGGGACTGGGGATTTCCTCCCGGGAACCGCTCTATGTCAACAGAATCGAAGCCGACCGGAACCGCATTCACGTAGGGGGGAAATCCCTGCTCCGTTGCAGGCGGCTGAAAGCCGGAATGCTGAACTGGATCGGCATCGACGCTCCCGGAGCTCCGTTGCGCACGACGGCCCGCATACGCTACCGCGACAGCGAGGAGCCCTGCTCGGTCGTTATCGAGAGCCCGGCAGAAACCGCCGTGGACTTCGACAGACCGAAGCAGTCCGTTACGCCCGGACAGGCCGTTGTCTTCTACAGGAATGACGAGGTACTCGGCGGCGGCATCATCACCGAAGCCATACCGGAGACGGCCTCCGACGCCCGACCGGCTGCCGGCCGCTGAACGCCGGCGTAAACGACAGTTCAACGATTCAGCATCTCAACAGTTCAACAACGTTTCCATGCTCCAGCGCAAACAGTTCTCGCTCACCTGTCTGGATCTCCCCTCGCCGGAAACCGGTACCGGCGACCTTCTTGTCATGCTGCACGGCTACGGCAGCAACGAAAAAGACCTTGTCCAGCTCGCCCCCTGGCTTGACAGGGACCTCCATTTCATCAGCGCGAGAGCTCCCGTGCAGCTCGACCGCGACATGTACGGCTGGTTCCCCATAACCTTCACCCCGGAAGGCATCACGGTCGACCGCGAATCCGCCCGCCGGGCGAGGGAAGCCCTTTCCGGTTTTCTGCGGGAGCTCGTCGCAGAGTACCGTCCACCCGAAGACCGGGTCTGGCTCATGGGTTTCAGCCAGGGAGCCGTCATGAGCTACCTGACGGCTCTTGCGGAACCCTCGCTGCTGCACGGCGTCATCGCCCTTTCCGGCCAGTTTCCGGACCCTGCCATGCAGGAAACTCCGGACCCGGAAACACTGCGAGGCATACCGTTCCTGGTCGTCCACGGCCTCTACGACAACGTCCTGCCGGTCTCGAACGGAAGGAACGCCGACCGGTGGCTCACCGGCAGAATCGACGATTTGACCTACAGGGAATATCCCGTGGGCCATGAAATCAGCCCCGAGGCGATAAGGCTCGTCAACGACTGGCTCGTAGCGAGAAGAAACGCCGAATGACGCTATTCCCCGGAGGCCTCTCCGTTGTCGGGGAATCAGCCCGGATTGCTTATATTCAGGCTTTTACCCTTTTCAGTAAAACTCGCGACAATGAGGAATACGCCGGCAAGCCTGCTCGAAAATAGAATCCTGGTCCTGGACGGTGCGATGGGCACCATGATCCAGCGCCACAAACTCGAAGAAAACGATTTCCGTTCGGAGCGGTTCGCATCGCACAGCCATCCTCTGAAAGGCAATAACGATATCCTCGTGCTCACACAGCCGGAGATCGTTTACGACATTCATTGCGACTTTCTTGCAGCCGGCGCCGACATCATCGAAACCAACACCTTCAACGCCAATCCGATTTCACAGGCCGACTACGGCGTCGAAGACCTCGTCAGGGAACTGAACCTCACCGCGGCGCGCATCGCCCGGAAAGCCGCCGACCGGTTCACCGCTGAAAATCCCTCCAAACCGCGATTCGTCGCGGGCGCCATCGGTCCGACAAACAAAACCCTCTCGCTCTCCCCCGACGTCAACAATCCCGGCTACAGGGCGGTGACGTTCCAGGAGGTCGTCGACAACTACACCCTGCAACTCGAAGGGCTCGATGAAGGGGGTGTCGACCTGCTTCTGGTGGAAACCGTATTCGACACCCTGAACTGCAAGGCCGCCCTCTACGCCATAGAGGAGCACGGAAGAAAAACCGGAAGACGGCTGCCGGTCATGATTTCCGGAACCGTCGTCGACGCAAGCGGACGGACTCTTTCCGGACAGACGACCGAGGCCTTCTGGATCTCCGTCGCTCACGCTCCCGGCCTTCTGAGCGTCGGACTGAACTGCGCCCTGGGCTCGGAGCAGATGCGCCCTTTTATCGAAACCCTCTCGAACATCGCCGAAAGCCACGTAAGCGTCTACCCGAACGCCGGCCTGCCGAACGAATTCGGCGAGTACGACGACAGCCCGGAATACATGGCATCGCAAATCGCCGATTTCGCCCGCTCCGGTTTCGTCTCTATTGTAGGGGGATGCTGCGGCACCACTCCCGACCATATCAGGGCGATTGCCGAAAAGGTCTCGTCGATAGAACCGAGGAAGCGGCCCGAAGCCTCCCGCGAAATGCGGCTTTCCGGTCTCGAACCGCTGCTCGTCAACCAAAACACCGGTTTTATCAATATCGGGGAACGGACAAACGTCACCGGCTCGAGAAAGTTCGCCCGCCTGATCAAGGAAAAGCACTACGAGGAAGCCCTTTCGGTTGCAAGGGAACAGGTCGAAAACGGCGCACAGGTCATCGACGTCAACGTCGACGAGGGTATGCTCGATTCGGAACAGGTCATGCACGACTTCCTCAACCTCATCGCCTCCGAGCCCGAGATAGCGAAAGTGCCGCTGATGATCGACTCCTCGAAATGGCCGGTGATCGAAAGCGGACTGCGGTGTACGCAGGGCAAATGCATCGTCAATTCGATCAGCCTCAAGGAAGGCGAAGATCTCTTCAGGGAACGCACGCGGAAAATCATGCAGTACGGGGCGGCCGCGGTCGTGATGGCTTTCGACGAAAAAGGGCAGGCCGACAGTCTCGAAAGACGCATTGAAATCTGCAAACGCGCCTACGGGATCCTGACGGAAGAGGTGGAATTTCCACCCGAGGACATCATTTTCGATCCGAACGTTCTGACCGTCGCGACAGGCATCGAGGAGCACGATAACTACGCCGTGGATTTCATCGAATCGGTCCGCTGGATAAAACAGCACCTCCCTTATGCCAGGGTATCGGGAGGCATCAGCAACGTCTCGTTCTCGTTCCGCGGCAACAATCCGGTTCGCGAAGCGATGCATGCGGCCTTTCTTTACCATGCCGTCCGCGCCGGACTGGACATGGGCATTGTCAACGCCGGGCAGCTCGCGATCTACGAGGACATCGAGCCGGAACTGCTCGACCGTGTCGAGGACGTTCTCCTGAACCGGAGGAAAGACGCCACCGAACGCCTCGTCGATTTCGCGGCCACCGTCAGGGAGACAGCCGCCGCCGGCGAAACGAAACAGGCCGAATGGCGGAACGAAAGCGTTGAAAAACGCCTCGAATACGCGCTCGTCAAAGGCCTGGTCGATTTCATCGAGGAGGACGTCGAGGAAGCCCGGCGGAAGTACGCAGATCCTGTCGAGGTTATCGAGGGACCGCTGATGGGCGGCATGAACCTCATCGGGGACCTCTTCTCCGAAGGCAAGATGTTTCTGCCCCAGGTGGTCAAAAGCGCGCGCGTCATGAAAAAAGCCGTCGCCTGTCTCGTTCCGTTCATCGAAGAGGAAAAGGCCCGCTCGAAAGAGAGCCGGCCCGCGGCGAAAGTGCTTCTGGCGACCGTCAAGGGCGACGTGCACGATATCGGCAAGAACATCGTCTCCGTCGTGCTGGCATGCAACAATTTCGAGGTCATCGACATCGGCGTCATGGTTCCATGTGAAAAAATTCTGTCGGAAGCGAAAAAACACAAGGCCGACATCATCGGGCTGAGCGGACTCATCACCCCGTCGCTCGACGAAATGGTTCATGTCGCACGGGAAATGGAGCGGGAGGGTATGACCGCTCCCCTCCTGATAGGAGGAGCGACGACTTCGCGCATCCACACGGCGGTGAAAATCGCACCGAACTATTCAGGACCGGTCGTTCAGGTGCTCGACGCATCGAGAAGCGTGCCTGCGGTATCGAACCTGGTCAATCCGGGCACCGCACGAAACTTCGTCTCGAACCTCCGCCGGGAACAGGCTTCCCTGAGAGAGGGGCACTCATCGAGATCAGCCGCGAAGAAGTGGGTCGATCTGGAAACGGCCCGGGCGAACCGGCTGCTGATATCCTGGGAAGAAGCGCTTCCCGCTGCGCCGAAACGCCCCGGTATAACCGTCCTTGAAGAGGTCTCCCTCGACGAGCTGCGCTCCTACATCGACTGGACGCCGTTCTTCGCCGTGTGGGAACTGTACGGCAACTATCCGAAGATTTTCAATGACACACAGTGCGGCCGGGAGGCGCAGAAGCTCCACCGGGACGCCTGCGCTCTCCTGGACATGATCTGCAGCGAACGGGCCTTTACCGCCAGGGGCGTTGCGGGAATCTTTCCGGCCAACAGCGACGGCGACGATATCGAAGTTTACACCGACGAGCACAGAACCGCCGTGCTCGCGACGCTGCACACGCTCCGCCAGCAGGAAGAAAAACAGAACGGCCGGCCCAACCTGGCGCTCGCCGATTTCATCGCCCCCAAATCGACCGGCCTGCCGGATCATGTCGGGGGCTTCACCGTCACGACCGGCCACGGCGTCAAAGAGCTGATGCAGCACTTCGAAAAAGAGCATGACGACTACCGCCGAATCATGACCCAGGCACTCGCCGACAGGTTTGCCGAGGCGTTCGCCGAAATGCTGCACAAAAAGATCCGTGCCGAACTCTGGGGTTATGCCGGAAATGAAAACCTGAGTTCGGAGGAATTGATCGCGGAAAAGTACAGCGGCATCCGTCCCGCCCCCGGTTATCCGGCCTGCCCCGACCATACGGAAAAAACGGTTATCTTCGACCTGCTCAACAGCGAAACCAACGCCGGAACGACCCTGACCGAAACCTACGCCATCGATCCTGCGGCCTCGATCTGCGGCCTCTACTTCGCCCATCCCGAATCGAAATATTTCGTGCTGGGAGCGATCGGCAGGGACCAGGTCGAGGACTACGCCGAACGAAAGCGCATGAGCGCCGGAGAGATCGAGCGGTGGCTCGCTCCGAACCTGAACTACACGCCAGCCAAACAGTGACGCCTGCGGAAAACGACTTTTCTCACGCGTCCCCGGCACCGGCAACCGAGTGCGACCTCCGCAAGGCGATTGCAGCCGCAACCATGTTTTCAAGTGAAGCCATGGTTTCAGACCAGCCCCTGGTCTTGAGACCGCAATCGGGATTGACCCAGAGCCGTTCTTTCGAAATAAAACACAGCGCTTTTTCGAGCAGAGCCTCAATCTCGACCTTCGGGGGCACTCTGGGACTGTGAATATCGTAAATGCCCGGCCCTATTTCGTTGGGGTAGCTGAAATCCCTGAAAACCTCGAGCAGTTCCATCCTGCTCCGGCTGGCCTCGATACTGATCACATCCGCATCCATCGACGCTATGGCATCCATGATCTCGTTGAACTCGCTGTAACACATGTGCGTATGGATCTGTGTCGCATTGGAGACACCCGATGAAGCCAACCTGAAGGCATCGACCGCCCAATCGAGATATATCGCCCGATCTTTTTTCTTCAGCGGCATCCCCTCGCTCAAAGCCGCTTCGTCGATCTGGATGATACCGATACCGGCAGCCTCCAGGTCACGGACTTCGTCCCCGACGGCAAGGGCGATCTGCCGTGCCACCTCCGGGCGAGCGATATCATCCCGGACAAAACTCCAGCAAAGCATGGTGACCGGCCCTGTCAGCATGCCCTTGACGGGTTTCCGGGTGAGCGACTGGGCGAATTCGATCCATTCGACCGTCATCGGCTTGCGTCGCGATACATCCCCGAAGATAACCGGCGGTTTGACGCAACGGCTTCCGTAACTCTGAACCCAGCCGTTCGAAGTGAAACAAAACCCATCCATCTGCTGTCCGAAGTACTCCACCATGTCATTTCGCTCCGGTTCGCCGTGTACGAGAACGTCAAGCCCCAAACGTTCCTGTTTTTCGATAACTTCCCGGATAACGTCCTTCAGAAAAACCTCGTACTCTTTCACGGACAGCTCGCCGTCGAGGAACTGCCTCCTTTTTCTGCGAATGTCAGGCGTCTGGGGAAAAGACCCTATCGTGGTTGTCGGAAACAGCGGTAAGCCCAGCCACTGCTGCGCCTTCTTTCTCTCGGCGTATCCTGCATGCCGGCGTTTCATTTTTTCCGTAACGAGAGCACACCGCTCGATCACCTCCGGATTTGTAACCCTCGTGCTACTGCGCCTCGAGTGCATCGCCTCGCGGTTTTCATCCATTGCTTCGCAGCAGTCCCATCCTTCGAGAATCTCAGCGAGAACATCCACTTCCTCGCATTTCTGAACGGCGAACGCCATCCAGCTTTTCAGCTCGGGATCGAGAGATTTTTCACATTCGAGATCGACCGGAACATGCATGAGAGAACAATTCGCCGCTATCATGAATCGCTCTTTGCCAAGTTTTTTGCCGATCTTCGCCAGCACGTCGAGCGCCTGCCGGAAATCCGTTCTCCATATGTTGCGCCCGTCAACGATCCCGGCGGAAAGTGTCATCGTTTCCGGTATCTGATCGAGAATCCTGTCCAGAATATGGGGCCCCCGGACAAAATCGGCGTGCAGCCCCCTGCAACCGGAAGCAAGAGCAAGATCGAGATTTTCATCGAGAGCTTCGAAGTAGGTGGCAAGAAGCAGTCCGGCGTCTCCCGATGCTCTGTTGAGGCGGCGGTATACGTCGATAAAGACTTCCTTCGCTTCCGGAAACATGTCGGTGTTCAGAACCGGCTCGTCAACCTGAATCCAGTTGCACAGCCCGTCCAGCCTGGAAAGCACCTCGCAGTAAACATCGATAACGCCGTCGAGTTTTTCCCAACGATTATACCCGTCCGGCGCCTTTGCAAGCGACAACCAGGTAACCGGCCCGACAAGAACCGGCTTTGGGTGGTAGCCGGCCTTGAGAGCTTCACGCGTATCCTCGATGATTTTTAAGGTCGACAACGAGGGTTTGAAGGACGAGGTGATTTCAGGAACGATGTAATGATAGTTGGTATCGAACCATTTTGTCATTTCCATGGCCGGTATGTTCAGGGAAGCGTCTCCCCTGGCCATCCTGAAATAGGTATCGAGCCCGATTCCGCCCGTAGCCTCTCCGAACCTTTCCGGAAGCGCCCCGAGCATGGCGGAAACGTCGAGCACATGATCGTAGAAGGAAAAATCGCCTGTTGCGACGAAGGTCATACCTGCGCTTTCCTGAATGCTCCAGTGCCGCAGCTTGAGCATACGACCGGTTGCTTCAAGTGCGTCTCTTGTGGAAGAGCCCCGCCAATAGGCATCGAGGGCTTTCTTCAGCTCGCGCCTGACGCCGATGCGCGGAAAACCGGGAATGTGCTTGTTGATCATTGTCACCCCTTTTACAGTTGTTGACTGAAAGGAGCAACGAACCTCGAGATGAAGACACCTGAAAGCGTCACTTGCCCTGGAGCCGAAACACCTCGGCAAACCGACACGTTTCCGCACATGCATGTCTATTCGCGAGACATTCGTGCTCCTTGCGATCAGGTCGTCTCCTGGCTTCTGACCCTTTATACCGCAGCCTTCCCGTTTTCTGAATCAAACAGTGACCGAGGCGGTTGTACAGTCAGTTACAGTGGCGCGTCCGCGACGGATTCTCACCGTCTTCCGTTCCCTGATGCGCGCTGTTAAACACTTTTAAAGTAACCCGAAGAGAAGCGGAATGCAAAACAAAACCGCCAGACGAAAAGCATGGCGGTTCATGGAAAGAATACACGACTTCGCCTGTCAGAAGGTGCAGCTTTCAAGCGATTTGTAGGGAAACGGCTGGTTCAGCGCGGAGAGCACGGCTTCGTCGCGATCGTAGACGTCGTTCCTGAAAAGCACCTCGCCGTTTTCGGCAACGGACGTCAGATAGAGCAGAAAAACCGGCACTTTCTGCGAAAGGGGAACGGTTTTCGTCTTGCCCGCGCCAACCATTTCATCAACCTTCTCCTCGTCCCACTTCAGAAGAATACGTGCAAGTTCGAGAGGATTCTGGAGGCGGATGCATCCGTGACTGAACGCGCGCGCGCTCCTGTCGAAAAGATGCTTGCCCGGAGTATCGTGCAGATAGACCAGATGCTTGTTGGGAAACATGAACTTCACACGGCCGAGCGCATTGCCGCGTCCGGGCGGCTGCGTGATGCGGTAGGGCAACGAACCGGCGCTGTAGGAGGTCCAGTCGACGGAATCGGGATCGACGACGCTGCCGCTGCGGTCGATGACCTGCAGATTCTCGCGCGAAAGATATCCGGGATCTTTCCTGACGGCCGGCAGCGTCTCCTTCCGCATGATCCCCGGAGGAACGATCCATGAGGGATTGAAAGTGATGTACTGCATTTCGGCTTTGAAAACCGGGGTTTTCCAGAAAGGCTCGCCCACGATAACCCGCGATCCCCATCTGTACTCGCCGTTCTCGACATACTGCACGGTGAATCCGGCGATGTTGACCATCACGAAGGTCGGCTCGAGCTTCCGCACGAACCAGCGGTATCTGTCGAGATTGATCCGTATCCGATCGATACGCCTTTCGACCGGAACGTTCAACTCACGGAGCGTCCTCGGCCCGACAGCGCCATCCTGTTCGAGGCCGTGACGTCTCTGGAAACGTCTGACGCCTTCCTGCAGTTCGGCGGAGTAGACTGTCGAAACGTAAGCGAAAGAGGTATCGACGTTGTTGAGGACCGGGATGTCCCCGGTAATTTCGAGTCTTCTGCGCAGAGCGGGAATCCGCTCATCGGTCTGTCCCGGGGTTTTGATCGACGGCCCTTCGGGCAGGGCGCTCCACCCGCCGGCCGAGGCTATCCCGCGGTACCGTGCCAGCCCCTCCTTCAGGCTGAGATATTTCGGATGATCCGGACGGAGGTCTCCGATAACCTCTTCGAGAGAGCCATCCGCAAGCGCGCCCTGAAGCATGGATACGAGACCGCTGCCGTTCGTGCCGCCGGAGAGGTTCCAGTTCGGATCGAGCTTTTCCGGATCGACCTTGCCGTGCAGCAGGTGATAGCAGAGCTTGAACATCGCATCGGTCAGCAGCAACTCATAGCGCGCTTTCAGAAACGGCGATCGCGGCGTCTTCCGGTAAAAACTTCCGATCTCGGCCAGATGATAGTCCTCCGGAAGCAGACCGTCCTCCTCTGCAGCCTCGATCGCATCGAGCAGATCGCTTATCTGGGAACGCTTCTTCCAGACGGGGAAAAAATCGTTCGACCTGTAGAAATCGGCAAGCAGGGCGTTGAACGCCACGTTCTCACGGCCGATCCGCATCGCGACGTCCTCTTCGAGTTGCTCCACATGACAACGGATGCTCTCTCTGAGATCGTCAGGGCTCCCTGGATAGTAACGTTTCGCTTCCGCATCTGAACGGGAAGCGGCCGCGGCGTTCTGATGGGCTGTGGCGGGCAGAACCAGAGCGCCGAAGGTGAGAAGCGATATCAGAAAAACTACCATGGGACACGCGTTTGGTCAGGCTGAAATCCGAACCCCTGCGGGGGTTCCTATGACATCCCTTCGAGCGTCAGCATGCCCGAACGGCCGATGTACCGCTGGTCACCGTTGTAGATGAACAGGCACGAGCCGTTCTTGATGAGATCGATAACCTGGCGGTACTGGGAAAACGGAAGAGCCGGACAGCCGTGGCTCCTGCCCAGACGGCCGTGCCGCCTGATAAAATCGGGAGAGACGTAATCCGCGCCGTGCATCACGATATTGCGCATTTCGGCGTTGTCGTTGATGCCGGCTTCGAGACCCTGCAGACGGAGTGAATAACCGTGCTTGCCCTGGTAGGTGCGCGAGGTGACGAAAAAACCGGGACTGCTTTTGAAGGACCCTGGCACGTTCGAGAAACGGACCGCCTGGTTCAACCCGCTGTTCTTGCCGTGCGCGACGAGAGAGGAGGTCAGCACCCGATTGTTTTTCATGTCGATGACGAACAGGCGCTTGTTTACTGAAGGCTGGTTGTAATCGATGATGGTCAGAACGTCGTCGTTCTTCAGCATCCCTTTCTGCCGGAGGCTGTAATAACCGGCCATGGCCATTCTGAAGGCCTTGTAGTCGATAGCGTTTCCAAGTTCGGTGGAACGGTAGAGAGATTCAATCGTTCTCTGCATGTTTTTCCGGGGAGACGCACCCTCCGCAGAGAGAGGTGCGAGGGAAAACACGAGTAGCATACAGATCAGTCTTGCCGCCATGAATCGTCTCCTTGTTTTTGTCGTTTCATCGAAACGCTGTCAACACATGCAAAACGGAAGGCAAGCCGCCCGGGACACAAAAAAATCCCTCCCCTGACGGCGGGAACACAGTGCGCCGCAATGCGGCGTAACGTCCGGAAAAACCGGTGCGCCGCGGTGTTCTGGAGCTGAAAAAATAAAATATAAGTGGAAAAATAAGCCTTTTTCCCGGGTAAAAAAAACACGACTGCTCCGAAAGCGTTACGCCGCACGGCCGGAGAGCTCCGTTCAGTGTTGAAAGAGCACCGGTTTTCGTACATTGTCGTTTACGGGATTATCCCTTCAAACCAAAAACATCCAGACCATGCGAAACATCATTTCCCTGCTCATCGTCGCCCTTTTCCAGCTCGCCTTTCTGGGCGGCTGTCAGCAGAAAGAGGGCCGCGAAGCCGGAAAAAGCGTCAAACCCCCAGCCGCAGGATTGTTCAAAAAAGATTTCGAAGGCGAGATGCGCATGCGCATGTCGTCTCCGGAAGGATCGCAGGAAGCCAGGCTCTTCCTTTCGAAAAAAGGCACCCGCTTCGAAATGGACCTTGCCGATCCCGCGTCCGAAACGGTCGTGATGAGCATCGTGACCATCACACGCCCCGAAGAACCGAACCTCATCTATACGCTGAACAAAAAAGCCCGCACCTATACCGTCATCGACCTGGACGAACTGCAGGAAGATCTCGCAGACCTTGCCGATGAGAAGAGCATCGACGACATCACGGTTACGAAACTCGGCACGGAAACCCTGCTCGGCTACACATGCACCCGTGTGCTGATTACCGACAACGGAAATGAAACCGAAATGTGGCTGACCAGGGAGCTGCTCAGCGCCGCGGATTTCGCCCGTCTGCAATACCAGGGGAGCAAGAACCGGGCGTCGGCGACGTTCAACGAGCGACTGAAAAAAGCCGGCCTCGAGGGCTTTCCGCTGAAAATCGTCGATAAAAAAACCGGCATGACGACCGAATTTACCGAGATCGAGAAAAAAACGCTCGACGCCGCCCTCTTCGAGGTTCCCGAGGGATACGAGAAAAAGGAATCCGCGCTGCAGATGATGGCCCCGCAGATCTCCGACGAGGATATGAAACAGCTTGAAAATCTTCAGGAGATGATGAAAGACAAAGACATGCAGAAAGAGATGCAGGACGTGATGAAAAATATGCGGGAGCAGTTCGAGGGCATGCAGATGCCCGGCCGTTAAGGCTCTTTTCCGGTCGTGGAGAACGGGGCCTTTCGCAAACGGCTGCGAAAGGCCTCACCGGTTTTCAGGCGGTCACTCTTTCCCGGTTTCCCATACGCCGGAGTGCAGCCCGACGATATCCCGGTAAGCAATCGCCGCAGCACAAAAGCTCAGAGGCACGGTTACCAGCAGTCCGACAAAAAGCAGAAGGCCTCCGAGAAGATTCAGCGCGAAAAGCACCAGGGTGAGCACGAACACTGAAAACCAGTTCTTCGTCACGATCTGACGACTGGTCTCCATGGCCTGCCAGAAATCCATCCCGTAATCGACGATCAGCATGGTGACGAAGAAATAACCGACCGCAAGGTACACTCCCGGGATCACGAGCAGCAGCAGACCCAGAAAAACCAGAAATCCGGCTACGAACCCCGCCAGCAGAAGAGGCAGAAAATAGTTGAACCCCTTGAAGAAATCCCCGAAGCGCACCTCCCGTCCTTCGAAGATCATGAATACGTAAACGAAATAACCGGCGTAGAGCGGGGCGGTCACAAGAGACACCGCAAGGGAAAGTATTCCCCCTTTCCCTGACAGCACCACCGTCACCAGGGCAACGATCAGCGAATAGGCGACGAACTCTCCGGCCCGCGACCTGAAAATCTCCCAACCTTCCCTGAGGTAGTCACCAATATTCACTTCATATCCTTTCTCGATCAGCCGTTCGAACAGGGCGGGGTCCACCTTGCGCCCGAAGTCGAACGGTTTTGCTCCTGTGTCCATGCGCACGTTCTCCGTTTGGTTGCTGTTTTTTTCCGATACCTTCGAATGCAAAATACGCATGTTTTTGCAGACGCCATACCCGGAGTACCGGAAGAAGAGCACCGGAGGGCAACGATCCGCCACGCTCCGTTGTTCTTTCTTCAGTGTGTCTTCCGCGATGACGCAAAAATGACATCGCTCATGTTCGATAAACTTTTCAACGGTCCGGCCGCACTGGACCTGACAGCGTTGATGATCGAAAAAACTTTTCCGCTGCCCACTGTTTCCGCCGACGAGCTCCTCGCCCTGCTCAAACAGGATAAGCCGGTCGTACTGTTCGATACCCGTACCCGTGAGGAGTACGAGAGGAGCCATCTGGAAAACGCCGAAAACGTCGACCCCGACATGCGGGCCGAAACGTTCATGCAGACATACGGAGACCGCATACCGGACCGCACCGTTGTCTTCTACTGTTCGGTCGGACAGAGAAGTTCGGAATTCCTGCAACGCGTGCTGGAATCTTGCAGGACGGCCGGTGCCCGCGAATGCTATAATCTGCGCGGTGGAATTTTCCGGTGGTACAACGAAGGCCTCCCCGTGTTCGACAGCAGGGGGGAAACCCACGACATTCACGGCTACAACCCTCTGTGGAGCATGATGGTGGAAAGGAGAAGCAAGTAGCCGATCGGTAGCGGCCGGAAAAGAACGCTATAACGGCCGGCCCCGGTCGTCGGTTTTCGTGGCCTGCGTCTTGAATCTGCAGAGGAAAAAATGCAGCGAGCCGTCGCCGGCCACGCCGCAGACCGCGCCGTCCTGCCAGACGCCGTTTTCCCTCGACCAGCGGCTGTTCCGCGGATCTCCCTGGTTCTGGTGGATGTTGTGCACGCCCCTGCCGAACCTGAACGGCTCACCGAATACAAGAAGCTTCACGGCATTGTCGAGCACACCGGCGAGATCGTGAAAGGCGTCCATGCTGGTGCCGTAGCGCCAGGGAGAACATCCGCTTTCGGCCGGCGCCCCCGCACGGAGACAACTTTCGGTCGGCTGCAGTTCGGGGCTCCTCAGGTAATCGATCGCCCCCGATCCCGGCTCCGAGTCGAGAAAATGCCACCCGAATCCGAGCGAGGCCATTTCCCGCATGGAGTTTCTTCCGAGGTCGATCACCCGCCAGTGCAACCCGTCGCTCTGCTGCTTGCTGTCGAGATCCACGGCGCAACGGTAGACGCCCCCGGAAGCCCGCACCCTGACGTTACAGTGATAGTAGCCGTTCTCTTCCCGGTCGTTGTCGCATTCGTAGCTATGGAGCCTGCCGGCGAGTACGCCGTAACCGTCGATGAGAGGCATGTGGTGAGCGTTGGGTTCCGGTCCGTTACCAGAGCAATGTAGTTCACACCGCTTCAAGCAGCAACCCGGGCAAGAGAATTTCAGGATAAAATCCAGCCATATGCTACATTGTCTGGATCAGGAAAAACCGTTACGGCTCCTGACCATGAATAACCACGCTAACAGGACCGGGGCGGACTTGCCTGTCCGGGCCGAAAACCATTGTCCCAAAAGGAGTAATTCATGCATACAGATCAAATTGACCGGCTCTCGATCGACACCATCCGTCTGCTTGCCGTCGACATGGTGGAAAAAGCGCAGTCCGGACATCCCGGCATGCCCATGGGAGCCGCTCCGATGGCTTACGTGCTCTGGACGAAAATCATGAAACACAACCCCCGGAACCCCCAATGGCTGAACCGGGACCGTTTCGTCCTTTCGGCGGGCCACGGTTCCGCGCTGCTGTATGCACTGCTTCACCTCAGCGGTTACGACCTTTCCATGGAAGACCTCAAAGCGTTCCGCCAGTGGGGCAGCAAAACCCCGGGCCATCCCGAATACGGCCACACCACCGGCGTCGAGACAACGACCGGTCCCCTGGGTCAGGGGCTCGGCAATGCCGTCGGCATGGCGATCGCCGAGCGGTACTCTGCCGAGCGCCTGAACAAACAGGATTTCGACCTGATCGACTATCACACCTACGTCATCTGCGGAGACGGCGACCTCATGGAGGGCGTCACTTCCGAGGCGGCTTCCATCGCGGGGCATCTCAAACTCGGCAAACTGATCTGCCTCTACGACCACAACAGAATCTCTATCGAAGGCTCGACCGACCTGGCGTTTACCGAGAGCGTAAAGCAGCGGTTCGAAGCCTACGGATGGGATGTCGAAAACGTCGAGGGCAACGATCCGGAAGCGGTCGAATCCGCGCTCCTGAAAGCGAAAACCGTAACCGGAAAACCCTCGCTCATCATCGCAAGGACAAACATAGGCTTCGGCAGTCCCAACAAGCAGGACAGCGCCTCCTCTCACGGAGCGCCTCTCGGAGCCGAAGAGGCTGCGCTGGTCCGACAAAAATTCGGGTTCCCGGACGGTTCGACCTTCCACGTTCCGGAAGCGGTCGCGGCGCACATGAATAACGTGCGTGAAAAAGGCGCCGCAGAGGAAACCTCCTGGAACGAGCTCCGTCGCGATTACACCGAAAAACATCCCGATTTCGCATCCAGGATGGACGACATGCTGGGACACCGTCTTCCGGAGGGCTGGGAATCGCTTCTGCCGGATTTCGGACCCGAAGAAAAGCTCGCCACGAGGCAGGCTTCCTCGAAGGTTCTGCACAGCCTTGTCGGCAAACTGCCGTTTCTCGTCGGGGGATCGGCGGATCTCGCGCCCTCCACAGGCACGGCGGTCAAACATGCACTGGACTTCACGGCGGACAACTACGGGGGTGAAAACTTCCGTTTCGGCGTCCGCGAACACGCAATGGGCGCCATCCTCAACGGCATGGCCCTTTCGGGCATGCTCATCCCCTACGGAGCGACCTTCCTGGTCTTTTCCGACTACATGAAACCCGCCCTGCGCCTCTCGGCGCTCATGAACGTTCCGTCGATCTTCATATTCACCCACGACAGCATCGCCGTGGGCGAAGACGGTCCGACCCACCAGCCGATCGAGCATCTGGCGATGCTTCGCTCCATTCCCGGCCTCACGGTCATCCGGCCGGCCGACGCCCAGGAAACAAAAGCCGCCTGGAAAACAACCCTGACATCGAGAAAACCCACGGCCCTTGTCTTTTCGAGGCAGTCCCTTCCGGTCCTCGACCCGGAGAACAGCTCGATTGCCGACGGTGCGGCGAAAGGCGCTTACGTTCTCGCCGAGTGGAGCAGCGCATCGGCCAGCGGCGGCCGCCCGGTTATTCTCGTTGCAACCGGGGCCGAGGTGCACCTCGCCCTCGAAGCCCGGCTTTCCCTGGAGGAGGAAGGCATTCCGACGCGGGTGGTCTCCATGCCCTCCTGGGAGCTCTTCGAGGAGCAGCCGGAATCCTATCGCGAGACGGTGCTGCCCCCGGAGGTGCGCCGCCGCGTGATCGTCGAGGCGGCCTCCCCTTTCGGATGGCACCGCTACGCGACCGACGAAGGCTCTATTCTCGGTATCGATCGCTTCGGATCTTCCGCCCCTGGCGCAACCGTCCTGAAAGAGTACGGCTACACAGCCGGGCATGTCGTCCGGGCGGCGAAAAACCTCCTGTAGCGGAAGCGAAAGAGCATGAAAACGGCAGGCTCACTCGTCGAGGGGACGCGGGAGGAAATCACGCTCGCGGCCGCGGCGTACATCGCCGGCCGCGTGTTCCGGGCTGTCGGGGAACAGGAAAGTTGCACGATGGTCCTTCCGGGGGGAAGTTCCCCGCGCCCCCTCTTCCGGAAACTTGCTTCCGGCGTACCGGTCGGGCTCCTCGAACGTAGCGGCATACCGTTTCCGGAGCGGGCGGTCACAGTTCGTGACGGCCTCCACGTGGCGGCGCTTCCGTGGCGCTCGGTCTCGCTATTCTGGGGCGACGAACGTTGCGTACCGGCGGGGCACCCCGACAGCAACTTCAGAATGGCGAAGGAATCACTTATCGAAAGTCTGGCCGATTCCCGCCCCGAGCTTCACCCCATGCCTCATGCCGTCTCGAACGGCGAACAAGCCGCTTCGGCGTACGAAAAAACATTGCGCCGGTTCTTTCAGCGAAGCGGCCGCCCCCTGCAGGGTTCCTTTCCCGTTTTCGACATGGTTATCCTGGGTATGGGACCGGACGGACATACGGCGTCGCTTTTCCCCGGGGACAGTCAGGCGCTCGGGGAAACGCTTCGCTGGGTCGTCCCGGTTCACGCCGCCGGCGCTTCCCCTCCCGGCCGACGCCTCAGCCTGACCCTGCCCGTCATCAACAATGCGGATGCCGTGGCGTTCTTCGTCACGGGAAGCGCGAAAGAGCCGCTGCTTCGCGATGTCGTCTCGAACAGGCGAGAGGATCTGCCCGCCGGAAAGGTACGGCCCGCACACGGCGAATTGCGGTGGTTCTACTCCCCGTAAAAAACGCCGGCGATTCAGACAAGGCGTGAAGCCGCTTCCGGACCGGCCGAACGGACAGCATAGGGTTCGGGAACTTCGCCCGCGAAGGCGTCCCTTATGCCGTCGATGAACGCCCAACTGCTCTCCACCTGGTCCTGGCGGATGAAGTGCAACTGATCTCCCGCCATGGCGTCGAGCAGAAGCCGCTGATACGGGGTCATCTTTTCGGTCTCGAACGAGGTGTTGTAATCGAATTTCATGAATACCGGGTCGGTCACCAGTTCCTCCCCCGGCCGCTTCGTTCCGAAACGGATGGCGATGGTTTCCTCGGGTTGAATCCGGATGGCGATCTGGTTTGCCGTATAGCTGCAACTTTCGGGCGGCCCGAAAAAGTTCTGCGGCGGACACTTGAAGGTTATGACGATTTCCGTCACGCGCCGGTCGAGATTCTTGCCCGCGCTCATGAAGAACGGTACGTCCTTCCACCGCCAGTTGTCGATATGGAAGCGTATGGAAGCAAAGGTCTCGACCAGGGAATCGGGCGCGACGTTTTTCTCCTGCCTGTACCCTTCGTACTGACCGAGAACGACGTTTTCCCTCGACGCTTCACCCGAAAGAGGGCGCAGCGACCGGAAAACCTTTTCCTTTTCATCCCGGACGGCGTCAGCGCTGAGGTCGACCGGCGGTTCCATCGCGATCGAGGCAAGGAGTTGCAAACCGTGGTTCTGGACAACGTCGCGAAGCAACCCGACCTCCTCGTAGAACGCGCCCCGTTCGCGTATACCGAAATCCTCGGCGATCGTGATCCGGACGTTGTCGATGTAATGCCTGTTCCAGAGCGGTTCGAAAATACCGTTTGAAAAACGGAACACCAGAATGTTCTGGACCGGCTCCTTGCCGAGATAGTGGTCGATACGGTAGATCTGCTCTTCGCGGAAGGCCCCGCCCACGATACAATTCAGTTCGCGAGCGCTTTCGAGATCGTGCCCGTAAGGCTTCTCCACAACGATCTTGCGCCACCCCTCGCAGGCGGGGTTCCTGCCTCCGAGACCCGCTTTTTCGAGATTTTCGATGATATGGGAAGCAAGGCTCGGCGGCGTGGAAAGATAGAACAGGAGATTGTTGCAGGAGGACTCTTCGGTGATCCCCCGGCGGATCTCGTCGCCGAGCCGGGAGTACTCCCCGGCCTCCATGAGATCGAGGCTTACGTAAAAGAGGTTGTCGCAGAACCGGGCGAAATGCTCTTCGTCCGTTACGGTTCCCGGCGAGTTGAGGGTTATGCTTTCACGGACGAAGCTCCTGAAGGTCTCATGGTCGAAAGGAGAACGGGCCACCCCTATGACCCGGTATTTTTCCGGAAGCTGCCCCCACAGGGCCAGCTTGTAGATCGAGGGGAACAGCTTTCTCGCCGCAAGATCGCTGTTGGCACCGAACAGTACGAAAGTGAAATTATCGAGAGAACGACCGTTCATCTGTTGCATCATCTGGGACCCGACGCGGTAAAACCGTGGCCGCCGAACTCGTTGCGAAGGGCCGCGACGACCTTGTCGGAAAAATTGTCGTTCGATCGCGAACGATAGCGTCTGAAAACGGCATCGGCGATAACGGGAATCGACACGTTCTCTTCGAGAGCGGTCTCTACCGTCCAGCGGCCCTCACCCGAATCGGCGATCTCGCCCGACAGATAGCCGAGCTTGCCGTCGCGCCCGAACGCCTTCGCGACAAGCTCCATGAGCCAGCCGCGTATGACGGAACCGTTCGACCAGACCCTGGCGACCTCGAGATGATCGATTGAAAAACGACTGTTTTCCATGATATCGAAACCCTCCCCCATCGCCTGCATCATCCCGTACTCGATACCGTTGTGCACCATTTTCACGAAATGCCCCGATCCGGACCCGCCCATGTACCCGAACCCTCCCGGCACGCACAGATCGCCGAAGAGCGGGGAGAGAACATCGAAAACATCGCGCTCTCCTCCGATCATCATGCACGCCCCGTTCCGGGCTCCCTCCAGGCCGCCGCTGGTACCGACGTCCATGTAGCGGATTCCCCCGGCGGAAAGTTCACCGCTCCGACGGAGAGTATCGCGATAGTGGGAATTACCGCCGTCGAGCACGATATCGCCTTTGTCGAGCAGCGGCAGGAGGCCGGAAAGGGTCGCGTCGACGGGATCCCCGGCGGGAACCATCATCCAGACCACGCGAGGCGCTTCAAGACGGGAAACCATGTCCGGGAGGGAAACCGCAGGTTCGGCTCCCCGTCCGGCGACCTTTTGCAAAGCCTCTGGCGAAAGATCGAACGCGACAACCTCGTGACCGTGATCCAGCAGGTTCTCCACCATGCCGAATCCCATTTTACCAAGGCCGATAAAACCTATCTTCATTATATACCGGTCCGGTCTGCAGGTTTCAGGATGTCTTTTCCTTCGTACTCCATCCCGCAACTTCGAGCCTGTTGCGCAGGGCGTCCAGTTGCGCCTCCATCTCCGGCAGAAGCTGTTCGGCCCGGGAGAGATCGTCCTCCTTGGCGGCCATTTCGATTTCAAAGGCCACCTTCGACAGCATGTTGCCGCCGATCATGAGTGCAGCGCCCTTGATGGAATGGGCCGTCATCTGAATGTCCTCGACCGTCTTCCCGACGACGGCCGCCCGGAGACGGGCGACCTGCTGCGGCACATCCTCGAGGAAGTTTTCGATAATCATTCGCGCCACTTCCATATCGTGCTGCAGCCTGTCGAGCATCTCCTCTTCCTGAAAGATAACATTGTTCTTCATGCTGCTGGGGGGTTTACGATTATTGTTTGCGGCGTGCTCCGCCACAGGCAACCGCTTATCAACAAACTTTTCCAGAACGCTAACAATTTCCAATTTTCTGACGGGCTTGGCAATATACTCGTCCATGCCGGCCCGCAAACACTTTTCCCTGTCGCCTTTCAGCGCGTTCGCCGTGATCGCGACCACGGCGACATCGGGGTTCTTCACCCCGTACTTGCCCTGGCGCAACAGCCGGGTGGCTTCATAGCCGTCCATCTCCGGCATCTGGCAATCCATGAACACAAGATCGTAACCGGTTTTCTGCATCGCCTGCAGGGCGTCGATACCGTTGCCGACCACATCGGCGTCGAAACCCTCCTTCCGAAGCATCGACAGGAGAACCAGACGGTTGATATGACTGTCCTCGACAACCAGAATTCTGAACCCGGCGCGCCTGTCCGGCGTGATCGCGCTCGAAGAAAATCCGTCCCCTGCGGCATCGTCCTCTTTCGGATCCTTCAGCCGAACCAGATCGGCGATACAACTGTAAAGCTCCCGGCCCCTTACGGGCCGCTGCAGTCTTGTCGCCACATGCTTCCACGGAATGCGCGGCGCGCCTTCTTTTTTCCCGCCGGACTGCAAAACGACCAGCGAAAACCCGCGGAGCAGGGGGTCGGTCTTCATCCTCCGGATCTCGTCCCTCAGTTCGTGACCGTAATCCGATACCGAAAGCAGCACGATGTCCCAGGGCCGGCCTTCGGCAGCGGCACGCCGAAACGCCCCGACCGCCTCCCGTGAATCGGCAAGGGTTTCGTGCTCGCACTTCCAGAGTGAAAAAAAGAGCTTCATCAGCTTCCGTGACGACTCGCAGGAATCGATCGAAAGAACCCTGACTCCTTCAAGCAGGCGATACTTGTCGTCCGCGCTGCTGCAACCCGAACCCTGTTTTTCGAGTTCGAGGGAAAACCAGAACATGGAACCCTCGTCGACCACGCTCCTCAGATGAATCTCACCGCCCATCTTCCGGGCGAGCTTGTTCGATATCGACAACCCGAGTCCCGTACCGCCATACTTGCGTACGGTCGAACCGTCGGCCTGGACAAAGGGGTCGAATATCGCCTCCATGCGCTCCTCGCCGATACCGATACCCGTATCGGAAACCGTGAAACGGATCCGGGAATGGTTGATCGAGTCTTCCTCGAGCTCGACGCTCAGGAGAATTTCACCTTCGCTGGTGAATTTTATGGCGTTGTTGACGAGGTTGACAAGTATCTGGCGGATACGGGCAGGGTCGCCCTTCAGACGAAACGGCATGGTCGAATCGGGCAGAAAGGTAAAATCGAGTCCTTTCTCCTGGGCCTTGTACCAGAACATCTCCATGACTTCCTCGAGCAGGTCGAGCAGATCGAAATCGACATGCTCGATGTCGAGCTTGTCGGCTTCTATCTTCGAAAAATCGAGAATGTCGTTGACCAGGGAAAGCAGGTTTTTCCCGCTGATATTGATTGTCTCGGCGAACTTCCTCTGCTCCCCGTCCAGGCCCGATTCGAGCAGCAATTCGGACATGCCGATCACCCCGTTCATCGGCGTGCGGATCTCATGGCTCATGTTCGCCAGGAATTCGCTCTTGGCGCGGTTCGCCTCATCGGCCGCTTCCGCCATCGCGTTCGCCCTTTCGATGGACTCCTCGAGCTTTCTGTTCGCCGCGACCAGACTGCTGCGAGCCCGACCGGCGTCATCGAGCAGGTTGATCAGCGCCTCACTCTGCCGACGCCTGAGCATAGACCCGTCTTCATCGCTTCCCGCCACCTCTTTGAGGGGATCGCCCGGAGGATCGACCCCGCTTTTGCCGTGGTCGCTTTCAACGTCGATAAACGGCACGAAGCCGAACCCGGCGGATTCCGGCTTCATGGCGTAGCGCGGAGGCCTGCCGAGCTCCTCGCACAACCGGTTGATCTCCTCTTTGAGCTCTATATTGCGCTGTTCCCGGCCGACCATGAAACGGTTGAAGCGTTCCAGGTCGTCCATGGAACGCTTCAGCTCTTTTTCAATTCTTTTCCTCTCCGAAATATCGGTCGAAATCATGATGACGGTGGTCACCTCGCCGTCCTGCAGACAGGGTCCAAAGCGTGACTCCACGTCGGTGTCTTCCCGCTCCCGGCCCCGTATCCTGCATTCCAGCTTCGCGGGCTTGCCGGTCCGGAAAACTCTCTGCAGGGTTTCGTGATAGCGATCGTGCTGGTCGGGCGCGATGTACTCGCGGAAAAGGTCCCCCACCGACGCGCCGGGATGATCGCCGGGAAGATTGCGGTTCATGTAGATGATCCGCAGCGAACCGTCGACGGCGACGATCGCATCCGGACTGTTGGAAAGAACCGAGCTCAGTGTATTCTCGCTTTTTTGAAGCGAGACGAGAGCGTCGTCGAGTTTCGAGGCCGAAAGTTCGAGTTCGCTGTTCTTGCTTTCGAGTTCCCGGCGCAGAGCGGACAGCTCGATGGATTTCTTCAGCAGGTTGACATTCTGTTCCCGAAGCGCCTTCTGTTTTTCCAGAAGCTCCTGCTCGACCTTTCGGCTTTCGAGAATCTGCGCCTTCAGCGCACTCAGTTCTCTTTCGAGCTCTTCATGGGGGGGGCTTACCTTCCGCATGGCAATCGGGTGATGATGACACAAACCCGGCGGCTCCTCGCCGGACAGCCGCACTCTTCCGGCAGCGCCCCGGCGACAATCGCCAACAGGCGACCTGCCTGTTATTCCTGTCCCTGAAACACCCTGGGGGCAGGCGCTACCGCAATCCGTCCGACGGATCTACGCGTGAACCACGCCGGCGGTTCGTCATAGCCTGTAATTATAATTTACTCATTTTATCGCTGATTTCCAGATGCACATCACCGGTAACGATACCGGCGCATCGCTACAGCGCATAGTTGAGATACCGGAAAAGAACGGAGCGCCACTCCCTGGAAGCGGTGATTTGCAACAGGGAACGGTTGACGCTCTCCCTGAGCGGACTTCCGGGAGGCAGCGCGATGGCGTAATATTCGTAACGGAAGGACTGTTCGAGCACCGTCACACCCTCCGCCTTTCCGGTGGAAACGGCGTACCTCATGATCGGCTCGTCGTAGACCACGGCGTCGACACGGCCCTCGCGAAGGGCGCCGAGGGCTTGTGGAAGTGCACCGAATTCCCGGTAAGCGACGTACTCCTCTTCGAGATAGTGCTGGCTTGTCGAACCGCTCACCGTAGCGGTCCTCACACCATGGAGATCTCCCGGCCCCCTGACCGATCTGTCGAGGGAGCCCACGGTCAGCGAGGTGGTGATCGCCGCCGTAAAACCGGAAATGATGACCAGGCTCGCGAACATCCAGACGAGGGCGACCAGACGCCCTCCGGCGGTTTTCGGCGCCTTGTCGCCGTAGCCTACCGTCGTCATGGTCACCGCGGCCCACCAGAACCCCGAACCGACGCCGCTCGACACGGGTCCGCCGAACTGATCGGGATTCCGTCTTCGCTCGAACAGCCAGACGAGGAAACCCGAAACCAGGAGAACGAGCGCCAGCACGCCTACGATACGGAGGAACTCGAATGAAAAAAATCCCCGGATGATGCTCCACCAGTCCCCGCTCTTTTCCCTGACCGCGATACCGAGTCCGGAAAGAAAAAACGGCTGGGTAAAATCAAGCGCCTCTTCCCGCGCGGAGGTCACGGTTATCGCCGAGACACCGGCAGCGACCTCTTCCCGGGCGACGGCGTCGAGCAGTTCCTCGAACGCCATCTCCCTGAATTCGGACGAAAAGCCGTTCATCTCCGCGACCCTGTTCCACAGCTCTATGCTGATGCCCTCCCACGAACCCCGGTCGTCCTTCATCGCGAACGGGGGCGCCTCCTTGACGCCGACGATCAGGCGGGCACCTGCAGCTTCGGCCGCTCCGAGAGGCGAGAACAACAGCAGGAGAATCGCCGGAAGCCGGAAATAGCGGAAGGGTGCGGCGCCCTCCCTGCCGACCATGGAAACCCGGCGTCGGCTTGCGGCGCCGAGCCCGACGGCTCGCTTCTCGTTCATGGCATCTTCCGGTTGGCTTGAAAGGAATCTACCGGTAAGGTACGACTTTCGGTTTGAATTGCCGGATTCGAGCTGCCCGGCGTCGGAAAAGCGTGCGCGAAGAGAACCGAACGATGCGCCGCCGGGGTTACCATTTGTAACTGACGCATCGATTGCCGAGATTTTTCTGGGGACGTAACCCGCAAGGATCGACCGAAAAACAGCACATGGGCAGTGAAATCGGCCACACCTCGTTCAGCGAATCGGATTTCAGGCGATTCCGCGAACACCTGAGAAAAGAGACCGGGATTCTCATGGAATGGTTTTCGGACGACCGTTTCGAGAACGACCGCGAGATGAGCGGATTCGAACTCGAAGGGTGGCTGGTGGACGAGAACTTTCTGCCCGTACCGCGCAACCGGGAGTTTCTCGAACGGATGAACAGCCCGCTGGTGGTGCCGGAGCTCTCGAAATACAACTTCGAGATCAATGCCGAGCCCCGCCCTCTCGACAAAAACCTTCCGGGCCATCTCCATGACAGCCTGACCGCGCTGTGGCGCGGCTGTTCCTCACACGCGGAAGCGATGGGGTGTCGCGTCCTGATGACCGGGATTCTTCCCACCATAGAGGACAGAATGCTGACCCTCGACAACATCTCGGCGCTCCAGCGCTATCACGCCCTGAACCGGGAAATTCTGCGTTCGAGAAAAAGCCGCCCCCTGAACATCCGCATCGAGGGGAAGCGGGACCGCCTCAACGTGACGCACAACGACGTCATGGCCGAAGCCGCGACGACCTCGCTGCAGATACACCTGCAGGTCTCCCCCGGAACAGCGGGCCGGCAGTACAACGCGGCGCAGATCGTCTCTGCGCCCATGGTGGCGATCGCCGCCAACTCGCCCTATCTTTTCGGGCGCGAACTCTGGTGCGAAACCCGGATTCCGCTTTTCGAGCAGGCGGTCAGGCTACCCTCGTTCCGCGACAAAAACGGCCGGACAGTCTTCAGGGTAACGTTCGGCAGGGACTATGTCCGCGACTCCCTCATGGAGTTGTTTCTCGAAAATCTCGACGGTTTCCCGGTTCTCCTGCCGGCAACCTGCGACGAGGATGCCCGCCGTCTGTGCCATCTCATGCTGCACAACGGCACGATATGGCGATGGAACCGTCCTCTTATCGGTCTGAACGACGCCCGCAAACCCCATCTGCGTCTGGAACACCGGGTGCCTTCCGCGGGCCCGACGGTGCCGGACGTCGTCGCCAACATCCTGTTCTTCTACGGAGCGGTCTTTTACCTGCAGGCCAGGAAAAACCGCCCGGAGACCTCTCTTTCATTCGATAACGCACGAAAAAACTTTTACCGGGCGGCGAAACACGGACTGGACGCGCGTATCGTGTGGACCGCAGGGAAAACCTGCACCGTGCGGGAGCTCCTCGAACAGGAGCTGCTGCCCGGAGCGGCGGCGGCTCTGTGCGACAGGGGTTTCGATCCGGCAGAAACCGCTCACTACTTCCAAGACATCCTCACGCTCCGCACGACGACCGGCAGAACGGGGTCGGCGTGGCAGAAAGCGTTCATAGAAAAACACGGGCCCCGCTTCGAAGAGATGACCGGGGTCTATCATGAAAACCAGAACCGGCAGATCCCCGTACACGAATGGAACATCTGAACGAAACGGGAAACCCTCCCGAACTCCACCTTTTCAACCGCATCCCCGAGGGCCTCGCGGATACAGCGGTCCGCGACCTCCCCTCCGTCCTTCCCGGTCCGTCGCTGATCCATGTCAGAGGCAGGCGCGAACCGCCTCTTTTCCTCTCGATTCTCCTGCACGGCAACGAAACAACGGGCTTCCTGGCCCTTCAGCAACTCCTGCGCACCCTCGAGCTCAAGAGCCGGCCCTCTCCGAGAAGCTTCCTGCTGTTCGTGGGCAACGTCAGGGCCGCCGGAAAGGGATTGCGCCGTCTGTATGGCGAGCCGGACTACAACCGCATCTGGAACGGCGGAACCCTCCCCGAGCACGAGCTCGCCCGGAAGGTGCTCGATCACGTCGCCCTGCACCGGCCGTTCGCGGCTGTCGACATACACAACAATACGGGCAAAAATCCCCATTACGCCTGCATCAACGACACCGCCCCCTCCTTCGTCCACCTTGCCCGGCGCTTCAGCAAAACCATCGTCTACTTCACCGAACCGCACGAGGTCATTTCCATGGCGCTCTCACGGCTCTGCCCTTCCGCCACCCTCGAATGCGGACTGTCGGGGGACCGGCACGGCACCAGCCACGTCCACGACTACCTCCTGCACTGTCTGACGATGGAAATCGACGAGATCTTCCGTCCGCCGAGCAACCGCAATAAGGAGATCTATCATACGATCGCGAAAATCACCGTACCCGAAAACACTATTCTCACGTTCTGCGGCGACGGCCGGCCAAACAGCGGAGTCTGTCTGCGCCGGGACATCGAGGAACTGAATTTCACCTTTCTGCAGGAAGGCACCGTCCTCGGCTTTTCGGATCGAGGGGGGCAACCGCTCAGAATCGTCGATAATGCCGGAAAAGAGGTCACCGAAAAGTACCTCCGGGTTGCAAACGGCGAAATCGTCACCAGGACGCCGATCATCCCCTCGATGTTCACCAGGGATCAAACCGTCATCCGCCAGGACTGCTTCGGCTACATCATGGAACCCTGGGAGATCGAATCCGGCATTTCCCGGTAGAACGAACGCATCGGCGGGCAAAAATCCTCATCCGCGGCGTTTCCGCTCGATCAGTTCGCGGTAGCGTGCGATAAGCGCGCCGTTGATCACGGACCACGACATCCTTTCCGCGAAATCGAGACCTTTCCGGCGTTTCTCGTCGTAGAGCCCCCGGTCCTGCAAAAGCCGCTGACACCTCTCCCAGAAAGCCCCGGCGTCCCCCGCCCCGACTATAAACCCGGCATCGGAACCGCGCACGAGATCCTGGCAGCCGCCGACATCGGATACTACCGCAGGAAGACCCGAGGAAAGCGCCTCCAGCACGACATTGCCGAACGCTTCGGTCGTCGAGGGAAAGAGCAGCATGTCGCTGCTCGCGTAAGCCTCCGGCAAATCGGTCCCTCCGAGATAGCCGGGAAAAACGGCGTCCGGCATCTCCCGGCGCAACACCTCCTCCTCCGGACCGGAACCGATCATGACGAACAGGGTCCGGGAAGCCGTATCGCTATACCGACGGGACTTTTTGTAGACGTCGATCACCACCTGGATATCCTTGTACCAGACAAAACGGCCCGCATAGGCGATGACGAACCTGCCGTCCGCGCCCCACCGCCCACGCAGCGGTCCGGAACGACGACCGGGGTTGAACAGCCCCCGGTCGATCCCCCGCCCCCAAATGTCGACATTGGTGATTCCGCGCCCCTCGAGCCGGGTCTGCATCTCCCCGGTGGGAACGAACAAGGCGTCGCACGAGGTGTAAAATTTCCGCAGATAGCGCCAGACGAAGTTCTCCGCGAACCCGAGGCGGTAGTACTCCAGATAGGAGGGAAAGTCGGTATGGTAGACGGCCGCCACCGGCAGCCTGCGCTTCTTCGCATAACGGAGGAACCTCCCGCCGATGATGTCGGGCGTGGATATGTGTACGATATCCGGACCGAAAGCGTCGAGCTGCTTTTCGGTCGAGGCGGTGTAAAAGCCCAGTCTGTAGTCCGGGTAGAGCGGAATGGGAACGGACGGCAGCGCGTTGACCCGTTCACGCCGTCCGTTTTCCGGGGAGACGTCGGGCGACCACACGACAACCTCGTGACCCTCCTCGAGAAACGAGGAAACGAGTTGGTACATGGTCCTGACGGCGCCGTCCTTGTCCTTGACATAGGTGCCGGCGTAAAAGGCTATCTTCATGGCTGCGGTGAATCGTCGGCCGTTCCAACACGAAGAGGAACATCCCTTTCGCTGCACAAAAGGTAACACTTCCGGCAGAAAAACCAACAGGCGCCTGAAACGCCCTCTCCGGCAAGGACGAAACCGGCCTCAGTCCAGCGCGATCTTCGCCACGACCGGACTGACCAGCCTCACGTAATCGGCATAGGACAACCGGAGAAGCTCGGTATGCGCTCCGGCATTGAACACGATCTCCTCGTCCTCCGCCAGTTCCTCGGCCATATAGGTTTTCATGCCGTAGAGCATGCCGAACGGCGGCATGGCCCCGACCTCGCAGCCAGGGAACATGTCGGCGAAATCGGCCTCCGACGCCAGAGAGACGTCCCGGGTGCCCGCAACCGCCTTGAGCCGGTCGAAATCGAGCTTGCAGGAAGCCGGCAGCACGGCCATGGCGAGTTTGCCGTCGATGGTCACCATGACGGTCTTGGCGAGTTCCCTTCCCGGAACGTGCGCCGCGGCTGCGATCTCCTGCGCGGTGTAGGCCGGTGAGTGGCTGATGATGAAGTAGCGGATGTGATGGTCGTCGAGAAAATCCTTGAGCTTGCGTATCGGCATCGTTTCGTCCTCCCTCGATAGTTTGGTTGATAAGCTGCTCTTCTTCCCGCCCGGAAACCGCCGGTAACGGCTTCGCGGAGAAGGGGAAAACCGGCTTTTCTCCGCCTGCTTTTCAATGTAAAAGCGGGTGGGTGATAAAACCTAACACCTTCCGTGCACAGGACTCCCCCGGCAAAAAAAACCGGCAGCGGAAAACCGCTGCCGGCAAACCCACTGAAGCGTCGCAGAGGGGGATCAGAGGCCTACGCGAACGCCCGCCATGATGTTGTGGCTCGCAACGCTGAAGTCAGCATCGTCGTCGAAAAACTCCTCGAAGTTGACGTCGGACGTCGCAAAGTAGCGGTAGCCGATATCGACCGTGACGTTCGGGCTCACCTCGAAACCGACGCCGGCACCGATCTGGTAGGCGAACACGGTATCGTCATCGCTCTCGCCTTCGATATCCAGATCGACGTTCGCCACACCCGCACCGGCCATCAGGTAGGGCGTAACGGGAGCGGCGGGCATTTCGATATCGAGATAGCCGTTCACCATGAAGGAGAGAATGGAGGTTTCCGCCTCGGCATCATCATCCAGATCAAAACCGATAAAAGCATCCCAATCGTTGGCCTGATAGCCGAGAGCGCCCTCGACACGGTACATGTCGCCGTCGAGACCGACCGCACCGTTGACCGCAAAGCCGGTCTTGTATTCAATAACGTCCTCGAACTCTTCATCGTCCACTTCGGCATCGGAATCGGCAAGAAAACCGACTCCGGCCGAAAGACTGACATACGGCGTGGCGGCAGCGTGCGCGAGCGGGGCCGAAGCCAGGAACACCAGGAGGGCGGCGACCATGCTCGTGAATGTCTTTTTCATAGTTTTTCTCCGTTTGTTTTCCAGTTGTCATGTATCACTGAAGGCCGCCCAAAATAGTTGCAGCCTCAACGATTCATAGTACGGAAAAATCACATACCGATCAATACCGGAATCGCCCGTTCAGGAATTATTTCTCCGCTTCGGCCGTCGGCCCGTTTTTCATGAAAACACGGAGCGCGGAGAGGGCGTCGCGGTAGCCCGCCCGGACAAGTTCCGGCACCTGGCCAGTGTCGATCAGGCTGAAGCCGTCAAGCCGGGGAACGATCACGAGATCGGCAGCCTCCGTCTGCAGGCGGGTGGCGGTTTTCAGCGTACAGTAAAAGGCGTTGAGCAGAAGACCGACAATGCTGTCCGGCCTTTCGAAAGCGTGCGCGCCCATGATATCGACACAGACGAGCGGCCGCGCTCCTCGCGAGACAAGCGGAGAGAGCGGAACGTTCTCTATCAGCACACCGTCGACAAGCAGGCGGCCTCCGATTTCGACCGGCCTGAAGATTCCCGGAATACAGGTGCTTGCCATAACGGCCCCTGCGACGTCACCTTTTTCCAGAACAACCTTCTCCCCGCTGCCGATATCGGTCGCCACAATCGAAAGCGGTATCGGCGCCTCCTCTATCATCCGGTTGCCGAGGAGATCCCGGACCACGTCACCGAACTTCCTGTTGGACAGCAGACCGAACTGCGAAAGCGTCAGCCCGGTCAGATCGAACCAGTCGAGATCCAGCGCGACGGCCTCTATCTCCCGCCATTCCATGCCGAACGCGCGGAGCGAGGCGATAAAGGAACCGATGCTGGTTCCCGACAGCGCCGCGACGGATATATCGAGTTCCTCCAGCGCACGGAGCACGCCCACATGCGCCGCGCCGAGCACCGCGCCACCGCCGAGCGCAAGACCGACGGCAAGAGGTTCTTTGTTACCATGCAACACTCTTCGACGTTTCATCAACAGTCCGTTTCTCGTATCCGGCACCGGTTTTTTGCCAACTGAAGACCGCCAGTTGATTTCCTCTCGACCCCGAAACCCGATCCCGACCCCGATTCCCGATTGTTTCTTTCGGAGTTCGCCGTCGCTGTCGGAATCGGTATCGAAACCACCACCAGTTCGAGCAGACACACAGATCTGCTCCTACAGTTTGCCGACTGCCAACTGAAGACCGTCAACTGATTTCCCCTCGACCCCGGATCCTGATCCCGAACTTTCTTCGAACACGATCCGAAACACATCAACAAATAAACAACTCAACGATTCAACAATTCAACATCCCCCCATTCATGTGAACATACGAAACAGCGCCCTCAGGAACCGGAACTTCGCATCCCCGAACGGCGGGTAGCGCAGGCTGTTTTCGGGAAAGGTGCTCTTGACGTGAAAGCTGCGCCGCCGGGAAAAGGTTTCGAATCCCGTCCTGCCGTGATATGCCCCCATGCCGCTTTCCCCGGCGCCTCCGAAAGGAAGCTCGGGAATGGCGGCCTGGAAGAGCAGATCGTTGACGGCCACACCCCCGGACTGCGTATTGTCGAGCATGAAGCGGAGAAAGGAACGGTCCCGCGAAAAAAGATAGAGTGCGAGTGGGTGCCGGAACCGGCGTACGGTATCGAGGGCTTCTTCGCGGGAACCGTAACCGACAACCGGAAGCACGGGCCCGAAAATCTCTTCCTGCATGACCGGCGAACCCGCCGAAACGTTCCGGAGAATCGTGGGCGCGAAATAGCGGCTTTCGGGCTCGACAACCCCTCCCGCGAACACCTCGCCGTCATCGAGGTAGGAAGCGAGACGTTCGAGACGTCCTGCGGTGATCACCGCAGGATAGTCCGGGCTTCGTGAAGGGTCGGAACCGTAGAACCTGCCGACAGCCTCTTTCATGGCGAGAACGAGCGGCGCCTCGATCTCCCGGTCGGCAAGAACGAAATCGGGCGCGATGCAGGTCTGGCCCGCGTTGAGAAACTTGGCCCAGACGATTCTTCTCGCGGCGACGCCGATATCAGCGTTTCGGTCGACGATACAGGGATTCTTGCCCCCGAGTTCGAGCGTAACCGGCGTCAGATGCTTTGCGGCCGCCTGCATGACGCAGCGGCCGGAACGGGCTCCCCCCGTAAAGAAGATGTAGTCGAAACGCTCCCGGAGCAGCCGTTCACCCGCCGCCGCGTCGCCGGTAAAGACTTTCAATGCGCCCCGGTCGAGGTAGCCGTCGAATCCCTCCGCGATCAGGGCGGCTGTCGCGGGAGCGTACTCCGACGGTTTGACCAGCACGCAGTTCCCGGCGGCGATCGCCCCTATTGCAGGCGCTATCGCAAGCTGCAGCGGATAGTTCCACGCTCCCAGCACAAGCACGACACCGTAGGGCTCGTACCGGAACCAGCTGCGACCGGGCAGGTAGCGCAACGGCGTTCGGACACGCTGCGGCTTCATCCATGAAGCGAGACGCCTCAGGGCGAGATCGATCTCCGCCGTCAGGTAGTGGATTTCAGTGAAAAACGTTTCGGCACGCGATTTCCTGAAGTCGCTCCCGAGAGCGGCGTAAATATCCGCTTCACGTTCCCCGAGAAAACGCCTGAGCATGAGAAGCTGCCTTTTCCTCCACTCCCTCGAACGGGTCTCACCGCTCTCGAAGGTCTCCCTGAGCGCGGCACAGAGCGCCGCCTGCTCCTCCCCGAAGGTATTCCGACCGGATGCATCCATGACCTGACCTAACCGTTTCTCTAAAGGTAACGTTCCACGAACGATCGACAATCGCCGCACCGCTCCTTGCATTAGAGCGGACCCGAAGAAGGCCTCTCCGAAGAACCGAAAACCGGCCGGCATGGAATCCGGAGAATAGCCGGGCACGGTTCCCGGAAGAGCCCCTTCTCATACGGAATGTTCAGGCGTTTTCATATGTTGAAAAATGGACAGCAACCGTAACGGCAGGCCCTTCGGGCAGTACGTACGACAGGAGGCCGACCCTGCACTGGCCGTATAACCGAAACAACGCACCCGATGCCGGTACCAGAACCTCTCGGCCACGAGAAACTCTACAACCGCTGCGATCCGGCGGAATTCTCTTTCGAAAGCACCGCCGAACTGGACGAAAAAGTCACGATTTCCGGCCAGGACCGGGCGTGGCAGGCCATCCGTTTCAGCGTCGGCATGAAGCAGGACGGTTTCAATCTTTTCGCCCTCGGTCCTTCGGGAACCGGAAAGCAGACCGCGATCGAGCACTACCTGCGTGAAAAAGCTCCTGACGAGCCTGTTCCCGACGACTGGTGCTACGTGTACAACTTCGAGACGCCCCGCCAGCCGAAAGCTATCACCCTGCCGGCGGGCAAGGCCTGCGAGTTCTCCCGGGATATGAACGGGCTGCTCGAAGCCCTTTTTACCATCATCCCTGCGGCTTTCAGCAGCGAGGAGTATCAGGAACAGGAAAAAACCATCAAGGAACGCTTCGAGGAGCGGCAGGGCGGGGCGATAGAGGAGCTGGAAAAGAAAGCTTCGGAAAACAACATCGCTCTTATCAGAACGCCTTCGGGGTTCGCCTTCGCTCCCTTACGCAAAGGGGAAGTGCTGAACTCCGAAGCGTTCATGCGTCTGAAACAGGGGGAACGGGAACGGATCGAAAAGCAGATCGAAACGCTCAAGGAAGCCTTGCAGTCGATCATGGTGCAGATCCCGAAGTGGCAGCGGGAAAGCCAGGAAAAGCTGAAGGAGCTCAACCGGCAGGTAGCGACCTTCGCGGTAAAACCGCTGTTCGAGGAGCTGAAGGAAACCCACCGCGAACACACGGCAGTCCTCGACTATCTCGATACCGCCGAAAAGGACGTCGTCGAAAACTTCATCCGGTTTCTGGAAAAAGAACCCCAGCCGCAGGAGGTGCCGACGGGCATGGCGGATATCAGGAGTTCGGGAAAAAGCCGGCTCTTCAACCGGTACCGGGTCAACGTCGTCATCGACAACAGCAAAAACGGCGGAGCACCGGTGATTTCGGAGGACAAGCCGTCGAGTCAGAATCTCGTGGGAGACATCGAACATCTGGCGCAGATGGGCACCCTGATCACCGATTTCACGCTTATCAAGCCCGGAGCCCTCCACCGCGCAAACGGCGGCTATCTCATTCTGGACGCGAGAAGGCTGCTGCAGGAGCCTCTGGCGTACGAAGCCCTGAAAAAAGCCATCCGGACCCGCCAGATCCGCATCGAATCCCTCGCACAGCTCTACGGTATGGCGAGCACGGTCTCCCTCGATCCCGAGCCCATCCCCCTCGACGTAAAGATCGTCCTGACGGGAGAGCGACGGCTCTACTACCTGCTCAGCGCCTACGACCCGGATTTCAGCGAGCTGTTCAAGGTCGCGGCGGATTTCGACGACGACATGGAGCGCACCGCCGAAAACCGGCGCTCCTATGCGAACTTCATGGCCACCATCGCGAGACGCGAAAATCTTCGCCACCTCGACCGATCGGCCGTCGCGCGCATCATCGAGTACGGCTCGCAGCTCGCCGGAGATTCCTCCAAACTCTCGACTCATCTGCAGAGCGTCACGGATCTCATTCACGAATCGGACTACCACGCGGGGGAGAACGGACGCGAGCTGATCGTGCAGGAAGACGTCGAGCGGGCGATCGAGGCCCGGCGGTTTCGCGCCGGGCGCATTCCGGGCAAAATCAGGGAAGCGTTCCTCCAGAACACCATCCTCATCGATACGCAAAACGAAAAAACCGGCCAGATCAACGGTCTGTCGGTCTATATCCTCGGCGACCAGGCGTTCGGCAAACCGAGCCGGATCACGGCGAGGATCAAGATGGGCAAGGGGGAGGTGATCGATATCGAACGGGAGGTCGAAATGGGAGGGCCGATCCACTCCAAGGGGGTAATGATCCTTTCCGGCTATCTGGGAAGCCTCTACGGTCGGGAACAGCCGCTCTCGCTCTCGGCCACCCTGGTCTTCGAACAGTCCTACAGCGGGGTCGAGGGAGACAGCGCCTCCTCGGCGGAGCTCTATGCGCTGCTCTCGGCCGTTTCGGGAGTACCGCTCCGCCAGTCCTTCGCGGTAACCGGCTCGGTGAACCAGTACGGCGAGGTGCAGGCCATCGGAGGAGTCAATGAAAAAATCGAAGGATTTTTCGACCTCTGCCGTGAACGCGGTCTGACGGGAACGCAGGGAGTGCTTATCCCGGCCTCGAACGTCAGAAACCTGATGCTCCGGGAAGACGTGGTGCGCGCCGCCGCCGAAGGGGCCTTTTCCATCTACCCGGTAACGCATATCGACGAAGGCGTGGAGATCCTGACAGGACGCCCGGCAGGATCACTGCGCGAGGACGGTACTTACCCGGACGACACGATCCACGGTCTGGCTGTCGCCCGGCTGCGGACGATGGCCGAAAAACAGAAGGCGTTCAACGAGCCCGACAGATGAATTACTGAAACACCATGCCGTTCAACCCGGAAGAGATTTCGATCCGACGCATCACGGTCGCGCTCGACTGTTCGCCGCACAGCCGGGCCTCGCTCGAGGCCGCCGCCGTGATCGCCGGCGCACTGCACGCCGAACTGTCCGGTATTTTCGTCGAGGACATCAATCTGATCCGGGTCGCGGAACTGCCGTTTTCCGAGGAGATACACCTGCACACCGCCCGCAGCGAACATCTCGATCCCGAACGGGTCATGCGATTGCTTCGGCTGCAGAGCAGGCAGGCCCTGGCCCTGTTGACCGAGACCGCGGAACGATTCGGCATACCCCACTCCTTCAGAACCATCCGGGGACCGGTTCCCGCCGAGATCATCGCCGCGGCGCTCGAGGGGGATCTGCTCGCTCTGGGCAGAACGGGAAGAACCCTCACCTGCCGGAAAGGGCTCGGCACGACCGCGAAACAGGCTGTCCGGGAAGCAAAAACACACCTGTTGATCGCACATTCCGGATTCCAGCCCGCCCGCCCCCTGCTCGTGCTCTACGACCGATCGAAAGCGGCCCGGCTCGCGCTCAGGACGTCTGCCGGAATCGCCGGCGGAAGAGGTGCGCTCCATGTTCTCCTGCTGGCTGGCAACGAGCGGGAAGCGAAAACGATGCGGGAGGAGGCCGAATCGGTGGCGGCGGGAGCGAAACGGGGCATCGAGTTTCATGTGATTCCTTGGACCGACAGCGAGATGCTTTCGCAGTGCATCCGCATGATCGGCCCCGGCCTGCTGGTTCTCGGCGACGAGATGGAAGCGATCGGAAAGGAGACCGTCCATCGCCTGATCGACCGGCTCGCCTATCCCGTCCTGCTGGTGAAGACTCCGGCCTGAACGCCTTCAGCCGGCAACCGAGAGCACGCCGTCGAGAACGAACTGCACCGCAAGCGCCGTAAGGAGCACCCCCGCGGTGCGGCTGACGACGTGCATTCCGGTAACGCCCAGCAGTTTCTGCACCTGGGCTGCAAGCAGAAAGAGCACGAGCGTCACCAGGAGCACCGCAAGCAGTCCGGCGGCGACCGCGAGCAGAAGGGCCGGGTTGTTTCCCGTTTCGGCGGTCAGAAGCACCGCCGCACCCATCGACGCAGGCCCTGCGATCAGGGGCATGGCGAGCGGAAAAACGGCGATATCCGGCTTCTGAATGGCTTCGCTGGTCTCTTCATCGGTCGAGCGGGAAACTCCCGCCTGCTGGCCGAACACCATGTTGACGCCGAAAAGCAGGAGCAGAATGCCGCCCGCTATCCGCATGGCCGGAAGGGATATTCCGAGATACACGAGCAGCGTGTTTCCGAAAATCGTGAATCCCAGAAGTATCAGACCTGCGATAAAGACCGCCTTTACGGCGATCGAACGCCTGCGGGACGGATCGTCTCCCGGCGTGAGTGCCGGAAGCAGCGCCGCCAGATCGACCGGGCCGATGGTCGCGAAAAAGGTAGCGAAAGCGATGGCCGCAGTTTTCAGCATGGCATGACAGGAGCGGTTTCAAAGCCGTGTCCCACGGTAGTATCCGGGATACTGCCGGTGCGTTCCCGGGCCGCCATGTTCAAGGTATGAAAAAAGCGGAACGCGGAAAACCGCGCCGCATTCAGAGGGAAAGCCTTGCAAGGAGAATGGCCGCGGAAACGGCCGCATTCAGGGACTCCACTCCGGGGTCGCTTCCCGCATGCGGAATGGCGACCAGGCGATCGGCCATCTCCAGCAGCTCCCGCCGTATTCCCTGCGCCTCGTTGCCGATCACCAGCACCGTCTTTTCGGACCGGTCCGTAAAGGAACGAACGTCGTCACCCTGCGGGGAGGAACAGACGAGACGATAGCCGGCGTCGCGCAGCTTCCGCAGGTCGAGGCACAGATCCCCGGACACGTGATGCGGCAGACAGAAGACGCTCCCAGCGCTCGCCCGTACGGCCTTGGAATTGTATCTGTCGGCCGTCCCGGGTCCCGAAAAAAGAGCCGCGGCGCCGAACCATGAGGCCGTCCTGACGATCGTACCGACATTGCCGGGATCCTGAACCTCGTCCAGCGCGACCACGAGGGACCTTCCGCCGACCGCGCGGAGGCGGTCCGGTATTCCGTCGCTCCGCTGCCGGCGAAACACTCCGACAACCCCCTGGGAAGCTGCCGTACCGGAAACACGGGCGGCCGAGGCCTCGTCGAGCAGAAAGATCCTGTCGCCGAAACACCCTGCACGGTCGACGGAGGAGAGCATGCCGGGTTCTACCAGCAACGCGAGCAGATCCCCGTCCGACGGCAGATGCCGCAGCAGTTCGTTTACCGTGCGAAGACCCTCGGCAAGAAAAGCTCCTTCGGCGTCCCGATGCTTTTTCTGATGAAGTTTCGCGAACCGCCGCAACTGCCCGCGGCTCACGGAAGGGTACGTGCCGCCACTCATTCTTTTTTCAGCGCCTGCTTGAAGCGGTCGATAACCGAACGGGGGTCGTGCGAGAACTCCCCGGACGGGGAGTGGTAGCCCTGACCGAGACTCTGCGGATCCAGATCGAGCGAATAGCCGTCATCCTTGCTCCTCCTGCCTGAAAGCGTCTGTTCGATATAGCGGTTCATGCCGTCCTCGTCGAGGGACCTCCGCAATCCCGAGGGACCGGACACGGCCCTGGCGATCGCCTCGCGCACGGGGCGCAGCAATTCGTCGCGGTCGACGTCCTGGAGATCGAGCGCGTATTGCAACCGCTTGTAGGAAATCGCGTCCATGGCCTCGATCTTCCGGACCATCTCTCCGGGTCCGCCGAACTCTTCCGCCAGTTCGAGCAGAACGGGATCGAGACCCGCGAAGGGCTCCTCTTCCCGATGCGGCACGGCAGCGGGGGAAACGGTTCCGACCGGAGCTTCCGGAGCGGCCGGCGCCGGAGACCGCCGTCCTTTCTTTTTATGTCCTCCTCCCGGAAGGAACTCCTCGTCGACTTCGTAGCCGTCGAGACGTTTCCGTACAAGCTCGTCCTTTTTCGCCCGCGCCCGCCTCATCGAAACCGATTCGATATCGGGACGCGAACCGTCGAGCGCCGTAACGCCGAACACTACGCCGAGCGAGGCGAGAAAGACAACCAGCGGCAACATGACAAGCTCCATACGAATACCGTAGAAACCGATCAGCACCGCCTCGGCAAGCACGAGCGCCAGGGACAAGCCGATAACAATCCTTGCAATCAGACGCTCACTCATGGAACAGCCCCCTCATACTATCGGGTTGGATAAAACGGTTGCACGTCTGGAATATAGGCATTTTGCCGATTCACGACATCCGGTCGCAGACGGGAATTTGACAACGAGTCCGACGGGTCGTATACTCCAGTGCGGGCGCCGCGGCAAGACAATCCATCGATCATGACACGAAAGAGACCCGAGCTCATTTCTCCCGCCGGAGACCGCACCTCGCTGCTCACGGCTCTGCGTGCCGGCGCGGATGCGGTCTACTTCGGTGCCGAAGGCTACAACATGCGGGCGGTCAGCAAAAGTTTCCGTGCGGAAGATTTCCCTTCCATAGCGGCGCTCTGCCGCGAACACGGCGCAAGAGCCTATCTCGCCCTGAACACCGTCGTTTACGACCGCGAACTCGACGACGTGGGCGACGCAATCAGAGCCGCTTCCGATGCCGGGCTCGACGCCGTCATCGGATGGGATCCGGCGGTGATCGAAGCATGCCGGCGCGCCGGCATGCCGCTGCACCTCTCCACCCAGGCTTCGGCGGGCAACTTCGCGGCCGTAAGGTTCTACGCCTCCGCCGGAGCGAGAATGATCGTTCTCGCCCGTGAACTGACACTCGAACAGGTGCGGGAGATCACAGGAAGAATCCGCGAAGAAAACCTCGATGTCGCCATCGAATGCTTCGTCCACGGAGCGATGTGCATGGCGGTTTCCGGAAGGTGCTTCCTCTCCCAGGACGTTTTCGGTCGTTCCGCCAACCGTGGAGCGTGTCTCCAGCCCTGCAGACGGCGCTACCGGATCATCGACGAGGATGACGGCCACGAATTCGAGATAGAGACCGATACCGTCATGAACCCGAAGGATCTTTGCGCTCTTCCGTTTATCGACCGGCTCATCGACGCCGGCATCACCGGCTTCAAGATCGAAGGACGCAACCGCAGTCCAGAATACGTTCACACGACGACCGCCTGCTATCGCAAGGCTATCGACTACTGCCTGCGGAACCGGGAGAAGAAGGATTTCGCCGAACGGTTCGAATCGTTCTCGTCGGAACTTGTCGCAGAGCTGCGCACAGTCTATAACCGGGAATTCTCACAGGGCTTTTATTTCGGCCGTCCCGCCGACGCCTGGACGAAAAGCTACGGCTCTCTGGCCACCGAACGGAAAGTCTATATCGGCACGATCACGAAGTACTACCCGAAAGCCGGAATCGCCGAAATCCTCATACACGCCAGAGGACTTCGCCGGCATGAGAAACTCTCGATCCAGGGCCCGTCCACCGGTCTTGTCGTAATGGTAGCATCCTCCTTCCGCGCAAACGACGAACCGGCGGAGTCGGCCGACAAGGGCGATATCGTCACGATCCCCTCGGCGAAAGTCCGGAAAAACGACAAAGTGTACGTCCTCGAAGCCGTGGAATAACTTTTTTCAGCGTATTCGCGTGCATTTTCCGTGCAACCGCTGTAAATTACGCCCGTCAGAAATTGACCGCCAACAAAACCGGAGTCTCTCCCGTGAGCAGAAAACAGACCCCGACCGCATCACTCGTCCGGCTCCTTCTCGCAATGCTTTTTCTCTCCCCGCTTACCGCCTGCAACTCGGGAGGAGGGGACGACGACAAGAATCCCGTCTCCGGCGACCCCCTCGACCCGTCGGCATCCGCTGTCACCCTCATGATATTTCTCAACGCCGACAACAACCTCGATTTCTTTGCCGAGCAGGACATGCAGGAAATGATCCGGGGCATGCAGAACGTTCCTTCGGCCACGGCATCCTCCCTTGCCGTTATCGTCCAGTACGACGGACCGTCTTCCGGGGACACCCGCATCTACCGGATCACCCCTTCCGGGAGAACGACGCTCGAAACGCTTGCGGAACGGAACATGGGAGATCCCGAAACGCTCGGCGATTTCATCCGGTACTGCAGGGAAAACTATCCGGCGGACCGCTACGACCTGGTACTCTGGGATCACGGGGACGGTGCGCGCAGCGCGCTGCGCGCACCCGACGCCAAGGCGATAAGCGTTGACGACTCCAGCAACGACGCCCTTCTGATGAACGAAGTCCAGGAAGCGTTAAGCGGGCAGTTCGGCCCGGCCAATCCCATGGGCCTTATCGGTTTCGACGCCTGCCTGATGGGCACGATCGAAGTCGCCTACGAACTCAGGGAGTACGCCAGAACGATGGCCGCCTCGATGCATCTCGAACAGGCGAACGGCTGGGACTACGAAGGGATTCTCGAAAACGGCGAACGGATTCTGGCCGGAAGCGCGAGCTTCGCCGAGCTGGTAGTCGATACCTACCGCGACTGGATACAGGACAACTACAGCGGCCAGGGGCAGACGATGGCGGCGATCGACCTCTCCCGGCTCGACGAGCTGCGAATCGCCGTGGACGGACTTGCCGACGTCATGCGAACGAACCTCTCCTCCTCCGGTGCGGATCACTGGTACGCCGCCGAGCGAGCGCGGGCTCTCAGCGAACGCTACTACATCGACAACTCCTCCCTTTTCCTCGAGTCGTCGACCTATATCGACCTCGGCGACCTGTGCAACGTACTGATCGCCGACAGCGGCCACCTGTTCACCGATGAAGCCTCGACCGCTGCGGCACAGGTCAGAACGGCGCTCGGCCAGGCCGTTATCAAGGCGTTCGGCGACAGCGGCAACGACATGGCGATCCCTGCGACCGCCTACTTCGGCGCCGGGCCGGCCGTCCGCCGAGGGCTTTCGATATTCTTCCAGCAGCCTCCCTACAGCGGTAACTACGATTACGACTTCGCGAACTGGAAGCAGTACTACGAAGCTTACAATGGCTGGTACACCGGCAGCGTCTACAACGAGGGGAGCTGGGGAAGCGGAGGGCAGCTCGATTTCTGCCGCGACTCCGCCTGGAAAACACTGGTGGATTACGTGTTCGCGTCGAACCACCCGGGCTATGCCCCCTGAAGGGCGAAAAAAGTCGACATTCCTGCTGTTATAAACGTGAACGGATGTCAACTTTCTGTGAACAGCGGTTGTTTTCAGGGTAAAGAATAGCTCATTGAGCGAGACAGTGTCAGTATTTCTCACAGCGCTCCCGGAGATTTCCCGATGATCCATAAAACCGGACTGTAGCACATGAGGATTCCGAGCACCGTCAAGCCGACTTAAAACAGTCGGTCCAACTGTTCAAAACGAAGCAATTGAATAAATAGAGGTACCCATAAAAAATGTCAGCAGAGGTTACCAACAATTTGAAAATTATAGATCGACGACCTTTTTTCTTGATGGAATACTTGACCTTTATTCACACAAATTCCAGTAGAGTCTACAATCATAATATACTATTGGGCATTATTTAATAAACGTACATATGCAGCCACATGAAAGAAAGAATAATTGAAATTATTCATAAATATCACGCTGATAAAACCCGTTTGATGGATATTATGCTGGATATTCAAGATGAATGTCAGTATATCCCGGAAGAGTGCCTTGATATCCTTTCCAAAGAATTGGTACTATCAATAGCAGATATAGAACAAACCATTTCATTTTATCACTTTTTCAGCCAAAAACCTCGAGGGAAATATCAGGTTTATATCAACCAAAGCGCTGTCGCTTATATGATGGGACAGTCGGATATCATTGAGGCCTTCGAGGATGAATTAGGAATAACACTTGGTTCAGTCACGGAAGATGGGGCTATTGGCATATTTGGCACAGCTGATATTGGAATGAATGATCAGGAACCGGCGATCCTTATCAATAAGAGAGTGTTTACCCAAATGACACCTTACCGTGTCCGGCAGTTGATTGATGACATGAAAGCCGGAAAGGACGTTAAAGATATGGCTGTTAAAGCGCCTGGGTCAGGGAAAAACAGTGATCCCCTTATCGATGCAATGGTTCACAGCAACATTTTCCGTATCGGGCCGCTTTTGGCTAATGATTATAAGCCTTTTGATTACTTAAAAGATAATCTCTCTAAAATTAAAGCCGAAAGTATTGTTGAAGAACTTAAGAAATCAAATTTAAGAGGTAGAGGCGGAGCCGGTTTTCCTACTGGCTTAAAATGGGATTTCTGCAGAAAATCAAGTGGACATGATAAATATGTCATTTGTAATGCAGATGAAGGAGAACCGGGCACATTCAAGGACCGGGTTATTCTTACAGAAATGCCCGAACTGGTTTTTGAAGGCATGGCTATTGCCGGATATACTATTGATGCTCATTATGGCATCCTTTATCTCAGATATGAATACAAATATCTGGAAACCTACCTTAACGACCTGTTAAATCGAATGCGTGAAGAGCATTTGCTCGGTGAAAATATTGCAGGTATTAGTGGCTTTAATTTTGATATCCGCATTCAATTCGGTGCCGGAGCATATGTGTGCGGTGAAGAATCGGCTCTTATTGAGTCAATGTTGGGGAAAAGGGGCGAACCTCGCGATAAGCCGCCATTTCCGGTCGAACAAGGCTACCTGGACCAACCTACCGCTGTCAATAATGTGGAAACTTTTGCGGCCGTTGTTAAAATCCTGACCAAAGGCGCGGATTGGTTCAAAAAATTGGGAACCGCGGATTCAGCCGGCACAAAAGTGCTGAGCATTTCCGGTGATTGCCAATTTCCAGGGATCTACGAAGTGGAGTGGGGTATTACGATTCAGGATATGCTGGATATGGTTGGCGCTAAAAAAACACAAGCTGTCCAGGTTGGCGGGCCTTCCGGAACTTTGATAGGGCCTGAAGACTTTCAACGTTCTATTTGCTATACCGACCTTTCCACGGGTGGCTCAATGATAATTTTCAACCGGGACAGAAACTTGCTTAAAGACGTCGTAAGGAATTTTATGGAATTTTTCATAGATGAATCATGCGGCAGCTGTTCAACCTGCAGGATAATGCCGGCTGTTATGCTGGATAAACTGGATAAAATCCTGCATGGCAAAGGGGTAAAACAAGATATTAGAGACCTTGAAGAATGGGGAACTGTTTTAAAAGCCAGCAGATGTGGATTAGGTCAGACTGCAGGCAACCCGATTGTGATGAGCATTAAGAATTTCCGTCACTTATATAATCAACTTTTGAATCGGGATGAATTAAAATATAATGGATTCAATCTTGAAGAGGCGATACAGGAATCATGCCAGGTGGTCGGCAGGGAACCTGTTATCGATCATGGGCACCTGAAAAATGGTCGAGAACGGCCAGAATGCAAGGCGAACGGAACGCACAAACCGGAGTGTCCCGACTTGTCGGGACATAAGGATTTTGAGCACCGCGCAACAAATTTATAGAGGAGCCCTCATGTTTAAACCAGAAGACCATGAGTAAGTTAATTAAATTCAATATTGATGGCCAGGAATGTATGGCTGAGGAAGGCCGGTATATTGTTGATGCCGCAAAAGATAATGGCGTTTATATCCCTACCTTGTGCAATATCCCAGGATTAAAGCCAAAAGGTTCGTGCCGTATGTGCACCGTTAAAGTTAATGGCCGCTTGATGACAAGCTGTACAACACCAGTCAGTGACGGTATGGAAATTGAAAACCATATCGAAGAAATTGAGAATTACCGTAAAATGATTGTTGAACTTATGTTTGTCAGCGGCAATCATTTTTGCCCTTCTTGTGAAAAAAGCGGTAGCTGCGATCTGCAAGCTTTGGCCTACCGTTATCAAATGATGGTGCCGAGATTTCCTTACACTTTCTCTCAAAAAGATGTCGATGGCAGCAGTCCCTTGATCATAAAAGACCAAAATCGCTGCATCATGTGTAAAAGATGCATTAGAGCGATCATCGATAATGAAGGTCGATCATTTTTTACATTCAAGAACAGAGGCATAAAATTAGAAGTCATAATGGATAAGGAAATGGGACAACGTATGAATGAAGCAGAAGCTGAAAAGGCAATGGAAATTTGCCCTGTCGGCGCAATACTGAAGAAAGAAAAAGGGTATGATGTACCTATTGGCCAACGCAAATTTGACATGAAGCCTATCGGCAGCGAAATCGAAAACTAAATATTCATAAACCATGAGTAAACCTGTAATTGCAACCACATCTTTAGCCGGTTGTTTTGGGTGTCATATGTCTCTCCTGGATATTGATGAACGGATATTGGAATTGATAGAGCTTGTTGAGTTTAATAAATCGCCAATAAATGATATAAAAAAACTCACAAAACCGATTGATATTGGCATTATTGAAGGCGGGTGTTGCAATTCAGAAAATGTTGAAGTTCTCAGGTATTTCAGAGAAAATTGCAAAACCTTGATTTCTTTTGGTGAATGCGCAATCATGGGTGGATTGCCGGCCTTGAGAAATGGCATACCGGTAGAAGAGTGCATTAAAGAAGCTTATCTGGATGGCCCGACCGTACAGCTGAATAAAGATAAGGTGCTGCCGAACGACCCTGAATTACCGATCATCCTTGACCGGGTTTATCCTTGCCACGAAGTGGTTAAAATTGACTATTACCTGCCTGGTTGCGCTCCAAGAGCCGACTTTATCTGGGAAGCTGTGGTCGCTTTGGTAACTAATAATGAAATGGCTGTGCCTTATGAAGTCTTTAAATTTGATTAATAGTTAACTATGTCCAGGAAAATAACTATAGAACCGGTAACCCGTGTTGAAGGTCACGGAAAAGTTACCATACATATCGATAACGAAGGCAACGTACAGCAAACGAGGCTCCATATCGTAGAATTTCGTGGATTTGAAAGATTCGTTCAAGGCAGGCCTTATTGGGAAGCGCCTGTATTGGTTCAACGGCTTTGCGGTATTTGTCCGGTTTCTCACCATCTGGCTGCGGCCAAAGCGCTGGATGTCATCGTTGGTGCCGGAACAGGTGAGGGCTTAACCCCAACCGGTGAGAAAATGCGCCGATTGATGCATTATGGACAATTTTTCCAATCACATTCGCTGCATTTCTTCCATCTGAGTTCTCCTGATTTTCTTTTTGGATATGATGCTGATCCAGCGATCAGGAATATCATTGGTGTGGCAATGGAGCACAAGGAGCTTGCCGTTCAAGGTGTCATGATGCGAAAATTCGGCCAGGAACTCATCAGAGCAACTGCAGGTAAAAAGGTTCATGGAACAGGCGCTGTTCCGGGCGGCATCAATAAGCACCTCAGTATTGAAGAACGCGATGAATTTTTAAGCGGTGCTGATCCACTGAATGCTGATAAAATGGTTGACTGGTCACAGGAAGCATTGGATTTCTTTAAATCTTATCACGCTCAAAATGCTGATTTCATAGATAACTTTGCACAGTTCCCATCCAACCACATGAGTTTGGTTCGTAAAGACGGCGCCTTGGATATTTACCATGGCAAGTTGAGAGCTGTAGATACAGAAGGGAACAAAATCCTGCACGATATTGACTATCAGGATTATATCGATTATATCGAGGAGGAAGTCAAGAATTGGTCATATATGAAATTCCCTTACTTGAAAAACATCGGTAACGAGAACGGCTGGTATCGGGTCGGGCCTATGGCGCGTCTGAATGTATGCGACTTTATTCCAACTCCACTGGCACAAAAAGAATTTGAGATTTTCAAAGCTTATACAAATGGCAAACCAAATCATATGTGCCTGCACTATCATTGGGCCCGTTTGATAGAAACCCTTCATGCCGCCGAAGTAATTCGTGATTTATTGAATGACCCGGATCTCTTGAAAGACGATTTGGTGGTCAAAGGAACCAAGCAAAAAGAAGGTGTCGGTTTGCTTGAAGCACCCAGAGGCACACTCTTCCATCATTACCGTATCAATGATGATGATCAGATTGATATGGCAAATCTTATTGTTTCCACAACGAATAATAATGAGCCTATGAACCGTTCGGTTAATTATGTGGCTAACGCAATGATGAACGGTCAACCTGAGATCACCGAAGGAATGATGAATGCGGTTGAAGTCGCCATCAGAGCTTATGATCCATGCCTGAGTTGTGCCACACATGCGCTCGGGCAAATGCCTCTGGAAATTACGCTTGTCAATAACCGTGATGAGATCATGGACCGGAAAACAAAATAAGGGCACCTCTATTTATTTATTCCGCGTTTCAATTGCTTCGTTGTCCCGACGAGTCGGGATCAAAATCCTCATCCCGACCTGTCGGGACTCCGGTTTCGAA
>JANQHQ010000009.1 GCA_028282595.1 Chlorobium sp.
CCGGAGCTCGCCGTCGGTATCGGGAATCCATCTTTTTCCCAACTGGTCACTAAGCCCGATAACAATCGGGCGTCGTTACCAAGCGCCCGGCGAAGCCGAGGCGCCGTCACTCGTCCCTAAACCCGCGAGAGCGGGAGACGTCACTCCTCACGCATCCGGAAAGAGTGCGCCGAACGTGCCGACTCCAAGGGGTCTCGGAAGCGTGAAGCCCTCTCCGTAATGCGCGCCGATCTGTTCGCCGAGATACCGGGCCCGTGCTTCCAAGCCGCTGAGGAACTCCTTTCTCCGGATCATGGTTTCCGGCTCGCCCGTGTCGCCCTCCCGGTAGAACTGTGAGCTGAAAGCGAGAATGCCCTTTCGCGACTGTTCGAAGGTGTTCGTGACATCGACGATGAGGGACGGTTCGAAGTGCCGGTACTGCATGTAGTAGAGCATATGGGCAGGTCTGTGGGGCGTCTGACGTGTTCCCTTCCAGGTCGTGTGAATCTTTTTCAGCCCGGCGTAGTAGACGGCGTCGTAGACGAGGCGGGATGATTTCATGTGGTCCGGATGCCGTTCGTCCGGAGGATTGGCAAAGACGACATGCGGCCTGAAGTGGCGAATGACGGAGACGACCTCCTCGAGGGCGTCGCGGTCGTTTCTGATGCGGGAGTCGCCGAGATCGAGCCCGAGGCGTGCGCTGTAGCCCATGGCCTCCGAGGCTGCCCGGGCTTCGGCCTCACGGGTCTCCTCGGTGCCGAGGGTGCCCATTTCGCCGCGGGTGAGATCGCAGACCGTCACCGAACGGCCCTCTTGGATGATTTTCAGCAGGGTGGCTCCACAGGAAAGTTCCACGTCGTCCGGGTGCGCTCCGAAAGCAAGCGCGTAGACCTGTTGTGCGTTCACGGGATAAAGCGTCTTTTTATAATATATTCGGAGTATATTCGGGCAGAGTTCCTTTCCGGAAAACAACTGCAGACAGATGCTTAAAGTAAAAATTGTTCGTTTAAATCAGAAGGCGATTCTGCCGAGGTACGCCACTCCCCGTTCGGCCGGAATGGATCTGTCGGCATGCCTCGACGAGCCAGTAGATATCCGGCCGTTCACAACCGCTCTCATTCCGACGGGGTTGTCGGTCGAGATTCCCGACGGATGCGAGGCGCAGCTCCGGCCCCGAAGCGGCCTGGCGTTGAAGCACATGATCTCCCTTCCCAACACTCCGGCAACGATCGATGCGGACTATCGCGGCGAGGTCAAGGTCATTCTCGTCAACTACGGCCGAGAGCCGTTCGTGGTGGCTCACGGAGACCGGATAGCGCAGATGGTTATAGCCCGTTACGAGCATGTCGACCTGGAAGAGGTCGATGTTCTTTCGGAGACCGAGCGGGGAAGCGGCGGGTTCGGGCACACGGGAATCAATTCCAGCTTGCCTGCAGGGGATGGCAAGTGACGGACGGGCGTTCCTTGCGATTGTTTCGCCGGTTGCCCGCAGGCGTTTAATTCAGACCGAATTTCTTCAGCTTTCTGTACAGGGTCGCTCTTCCGATCCCGAGCGCTTCGGCGGTCTTGGTCGGGTTCCGCTTGCAGGCTTCGTAGGCTTCCTCGATTGCGAGGCGTTCTATTTCATCGAGGCTCTGGATCTTTCCGGATTTCGCCGACGGCCTGGGCGATGAATTGCGGGGAGAGAGCTTTCCGTCGCTTGCGTTTTTCCCGGCGGTATGCATCGACCGGGCGCCGGGCAGGATGAAGGAGTTTATCTCTCCCGTGTGCTTGCTGCTGATAGCCGTTCTCTGAATGGCGTTTTTCAGTTCGCGCACGTTTCCCGGCCAGTCGTGCTCCATCATCTCCTCCTCGGCGTTTTCCGTCAGGGTCAGCAGTTCGAGATTGTTCGCGCTGCAGAACTCTTCCAGAAAATGCCGGGCGATCAGAGGGATGTCCTCCCTGCGATCCCGGAGCGGGGGCACGTAGAGGGGGTACTCCTCGAGCCGGTAGTAGAGATCGTCGCGGAAGGAGTTGTTGTGAATTGCATGACTGAAATCCCTATGTGTGGCTGAAATGACTCTGAAGTCGACAGCCCGTTCCTTTTTTTCTCCCACGCGCCGGATTTTCTTCTCCTGGAGCACGCGCAGCACCTTGGCCTGGATTTCGAGGTTCATGTCCCCGATCTCGTCGAGAAAGATGGTGCCGCCGTCGGCCTGCTCGAAAAAGCCGGTGTGGTCGCTGTTGGCGCCGGTAAATGAACCCTTGACATGTCCGAAAAGCAGGCTGTCGGAGAGCTCGTTGGTGATGGCGGCGCAGTTGATGGTCACGAAAGGTCCGTTTTTCCTCCGGCTGCCTTCATGGATAGCCTGGGCGAAGAGCTCCTTGCCCGTGCCGCTTTCGCCGAGTATCAGAACGTTCAGCTCCGTTTCCATGACCTGCATGGCGTGTTCCATTGCCAGGCGTATCGCGGGTGTCGAGCCGATGATGTTGCGGAATATTTCCTTGCTTTTGAGCTCTTTTTTCAACTGGGAGACCTTGTCCTGAAGTTCCGATTCCGTAATGGCGTTTCTCAGGACGATCTGGAGGCGGTCGACGTCGAGGGGTTTGGTGAGGTATTCATAGGCTCCCATCTTGATGCATTTGACCGTCTGGGGGATATCGTGCGACGCCGTAACCATGATGACCGGCATGGTGCGGCCTTTTTCCTGCAGGTAGGACATGACGGCGAATCCGTCCTTTTTCGGCATGCTGATATCGAGCAGCAGCAGATCGATATCTTCCTTTTCGAGAATCTCGATGCAGGCCTCGCCGTCTACGGCGTCGACCGGCTCGTAACCCATTTTTTTTAGAAAATGGGTGAGAAGAATGCGGGTTGCTTTTTCGTCATCCGCGATCAGGACCCTGTACTGCTTCTTCCGTTGTCCAGGGAGGGGTTTGCTCTGGTCTTCTGTCGGTAACACAAATTTTTCCTTGGTTATGGGGAACTAAGGAACTGGCGTGCCGGGGGGCGCATGAGGCCGGCCGGTGTCAGTCGGTTTTCTTCCGCGGGTATGTTCCCTTTCTCGAAGGATCGTTTTTTCTTCCCCCCTGGGGCGGCGTTGTACCGGCGCTCCGGGGTTTGACGTTTGCTTTGTCGTTTTCCTGTTTTTTCTCTGCCGAAGAACCGCGTCCCGGCGCTCCGGGAGTGCTTCCTCCTGAAATTCCTCCGGCCTGTGCAGGCTTTACGGGTTCAGCAGGCTTGGTTGCCTGTGGCGGTTTCGTGGGTTCGGCAGGCTTTGCCGGCTCCACGGGTTTTACGGGCTCCGCGGCTTCACCAACCGGCTTCTGTAACGGTTTCTCCGTGGCCGTCTCTTTCTTCTCGGGGGTTGCGGGCTTTTCCGGCTCGGAAGGCGTCTTGTGGCAGAAAGGTATTTCCACGGGTTTTTTGTGGTCAGCCTTGTGCGTTATCGCCTGAACGGGAGAGACAACCGTTGCGGCCAACTGGTTCAGGCCGGTTGCGATCGTGTTGAAGAGGTTCTGTGTCTGTTCCGACGTCGCGACCGATTCCACGGTTTTAACGAGATTTTCCGCAAGGTTTCCGATCTCGCTGATGGCGTTGTTCAACTCCCTGGAACTCAGGGCCGCGTTGACGTTTCCAACGACGTTTTCCGACGTCTTGCCGATGGTTTTGACTACCTCCTGAACCGTGTCGGAGTTCATTGTGACACCGATGTTCTCTACGGTCTGCCGTGTGACCGATGTGGCGGAAGCCAGCATGCCCGTGACCGAATCGATCGTCGATTCTATCAGGAGGCCGATGTTCTGTAACAGGCCGGGAATGTCCACCCCCGCGTCCTGGGAGGGAGGAGGCGATGCCGCTGCTTTCTGTGCCGGGGCTTCGGGAGAGCCTGTCGTCCTGCCGGGTTCTTCTGCCATGGTGCGATGGTTTAACGGTGACTTGGTTACACTTCCGGCTCGGTCCGGAATCGTTCAGTTAACAATATAATAACCAAAACCTCGACTCTTCCAAGAGAATATGCCGGAAATCAGGGCTTCCGGCAAGGACTTTGAAGGGTTTCAGTTTATGTTGTCGGTGTAGAATTTCGCAATGATATCCCGGTCGAATCCGAGGGCGTAAAACAGATGAATGAAGCCGAAAATCACCTGAAGGCGCACTCTGCCGTTCACGCCGTATTTCCTCGCGGATGTGACGACGGCCTTGTCGAGGATCCTGAAAGACGTTCGCCTGCCGATTCGTTCGACGATGTCGATGTCCTCCATTACGCGAAGGGTGTCGTCGAAACCGCCGATATCGTCGAAGAGTGATCTGGTGATGAAAAGGGACTGGTCCCCTCCCCGGAAAAGCGTGAGTGGAAAGCGTGTGAACCAGCCGTATGTCTGCATAAGCCAGTGGGGATCGTCGAAAGCGAGCTGGAAGCATCCGGCTTCGGCTCCCCGGTCGACCGCCGAAAGAATGTCGTCGAGAAAGCCGGCCGGGGGAGCGGTATCGGCATGAAGGAAGTAGAGCACCTCCCCCCTTGCGATCGCCGCGCCCCTGTTCATCTGAACCGCACGGCCTTTCGGGGAGACGATTGTGCGGACGGGGAAGTCCGAGGCGACAGCGAGGGTGCCGTCGGCACCGGAGTCGCTTACGATGATCTCGGCGTCCGTTCGCTGCCGGAGCGTTCCGCACAGGTTCGAGAGCGTCTCGGCGATTCCTCTCTCTTCGTTGTGGGTCGGGATGACGATGCTTGCTTTCATGCCGGGTCGTTGAGACGTTGCGTGTATGCCGGCTTCGGGTTCAGGAGAGGCCGGCCCCGAAAAGATCCTCGATGGTGTCGATATCCCGGAGTTCCGGCAGCAGCGCGCAGTTGACGCCGTTGTTTTCGAGTACGTCGAGCGCCTCCTCGCACACATGGGGAGTGCTCCACCGTTTGCCGGTAAAAAGCTCCGGAAGAAGAGCGCGGAGTCCGATGAGGTAGTAGCCCCCGTCTTCCGCCGGACCGATGACCGCGCCGTTCATTTCCAGCAGGGAAAAAGCGTCGCGCAGAATCCCGGCCGAGAGCCCCGGACAGTCCGTTCCGATCAGCACGACGCGCTTGTAGCCGTCCGCGAAGGCCTGCCGGAAAGCGTTGAGCATGCGGATTCCCAGATCGTTTCCCTGCTGAACGAAAACGGCCGCGCCGGTGTCGGAAAAGATATCTCTTTCGGGAAGGTGATCGCTGTAGTACACGGCGAGGTCTCCGCCGCACGTTCCCACCGCCTTTCTCGTGATTTTCCGGAGTTTTTCGTAAATGCCGAGGGCGAAATCGTCGTCGGTCGCCGCGGCAAGACGTCTCTTTACCTTTCCTTTTTCGGGATTTCTGGCGAAAACGATCAGCAGCGGCGTGTCCATCGCTTATCCGGTCGAACGGGCGTGAAGTTTTTCCGCGACCTGCCGACCGCTGAGCGCCGCTCCTTCCATGGAGGCGAGGTAGCGCTGATAGGTGTAATCTCCCGCAAGGTAGAAGTTCCGGACGGGGCTTGTCTGGTCGGGACGGAACCTGTCCGCACCGGGTACGGCCTTGTAGACCGATTGGGGTATCTTGACGATGGTCGATTTCAGCAGTTTCGCGTCCCGGGATTTCGGGAAACGGCTGTGAATGTCTCTCATGACCATTTCCGTAATGACCTCGTTGGGCATGTCCATCAACTGGTGCGCGGGCGCGAGCACGAGGCTCATCACGCTGCCGCCGGTGGCGGACCCCATGCCTTTCTGGAAATCGCCGGGACAGGTCAGGGAGACGTCGGCGAAGGTCGCGAACACCGTTCCCTGGGAGAACATGAGGTTGTCGGTGTCGGTGATTTTTCTGTCGAACCACAACTGGCAGTTCGCCACGGGGCTGCCGGTAAACTGGAACAGGTTCGAGAAATAGTCGTGGCGCAGCCACGACGCGGGCAGTATTTTCCTGACACTGTGGACCGGAAGCGCCGAGATGTAAGCGTCGGCCTCGACCGTATGCCCGTCGTTCAGTACGGCTTTTTTAACCGTTTCGTCGTCGTTGAGCTCCAGGCGGGACAGCTTCGCGTCGATGAAAATCCGCCCCCCCTTGCTCTGGATGTAGCGCCGCATCGGTTCGATCATGGATTCACCGGGATTTTCCCTGAAAAAAGCGAATTTCGTCGCGGCGTAATCCGTGCCGAAGTATTTGAAGATCGTGATCATCGGCCGGGCGCTTATCACGTTCGGCTCTATGAAGTTCATGGCAAGCGCGATCGCCCTCCACAATTTCTGGAGCGAGTGTTCCGTCGCTCCGCGCAGACGGTGCCATTCGGAATAGGTCATGTGATCCTGGCTCCGGAAGTACTCCTCGTTTCCGGCAAGCGCGGGGTAGAGTCCCCTGATGAGCGACAGTTTGTCCCACATGGTCAGGAAATCCGCCTGTAGGCCGCCGACCACCTCGGCCCAGGGGCTCGGCAGGTTCGCTTTTTTGAAAAACGACTGCTTGCCGTCCGGTTCCGCGTAGACCAGGGCGTGTTCTTTCCAGAGATAATTTTCCCCGGCGCCGACCCTTTTCAGGTAGTTCTGGAGCTGTTCGTAGCCGCCGAAGACAATGTGCAGGCCCGATTCGACGCTGTCGCCGTCGCCGTCTTTCCAGACCGAGACTTTTCCTCCCAGGACCTTGCGCTTTTCATAGAGTTCGACATCGTATCCGCGGTCGACAAGCTCGATGGCCGCGCTGAGACCGGCGACGCCGGCACCGAAAATTGCTGCTTTCACCGTGTAGAGACAGAATGTTGTGGATGAGGCGCTCAGGAGAATGTGAGCGGAATTATGGCAGAAAATATAACGAATTAGTTTTCCAATCGAGAACGGGAGGGCGACGGAAGCCCGGTCATTTTTTTGTGCGGGAATTGAGTTCCCCGAGAAACCAGTCGATATCCTGTATGACTTTTCCGACAAGGGCTATCGAGGCCTTGAAGACGAATTTCAGATCGTTGATTGCGGGCGGTCTCGGAACAAGGTTTTTTTCCTCTTGCACCGTTTCGCTTCGTCCGTTCCGTGTTTTCGTGTCTTTCTGTTTCGGAAGCTCTTGCATGATCTGTTTTTCAGGGGTTTCGGTCGCAACGTTCTCCCGACGGCAATACATTACACATTTTTTGATAAATCCTGAAGGAATTCCCTTAGTCTGCTTCATGAGAATCCGAAGCGCTGTCGCGCAGTGACGAGATACATAGTGACGACGTCCGGCGTTGCCGGACTTGGTGACGGCGCCTGACGGTGTCAGGCTTAGTGATGTCGCTCGGGCTTCGCCGAGCTTAGTGACAGGATGCAGAGTATTTACCAGTCACTATTCCTC
>JANQHQ010000045.1 GCA_028282595.1 Chlorobium sp.
TATTTATTCCGCGTTTCAATTGCTTCGTTGTCCCGACGAGTCGGGATCAAAATCCTCATCCCGACCTGTCGGGACTCCGGTTTCGAAGTTTATCCCGATACTATCGGGACTCCGTTCGCCTTGCACCCCGATGCAATCGGGACTCATGACAATTAATAGAGATGCCCATAATATGCTCAAGTTGCTCATTTTTGGGATTGGAAATCCTGGAAGACAAGATGATGGATTAGGCCCTGAGTTTGTTGAACAGCTCAAACAAAATCTGAATACTTTCGATACGATTCAAATTGATTTTGACAGCAACTATCAATTAAATATCGAGGATGCGGAAACAATAACAAACTATGATCAGGTACTGTTTGCTGATGCTTCCGTTGAATCTTTTGATTCATACAAATTAGAAAAAGTTCTTCCTTCTGATGCAAAAGTTGAATTTACGATGCATGCGGTTTCCCCTTCATTTATTGTTGATTTAAGTCAGAAAATATTTGGGAAGCTACCTGAAGTTTTTGTTTTACATATCAAAGGGTATGAATGGGAATTAGGTGCGAAAATGACAGAAAGTGCGAAATTTAACCTTGAAAAGTCAATAAAATATATTAAACGAATCATAGAAACAGAATACCGACTTAACCTACAAGAAACCGGACTCCCGGCGAGTCGTGATGAGGATTTTGATCCCGACAGGTCGGGACCAACGAAACAATTGAAGTACGGAATAAATAAACAGAGGTGCTCCAAAAATTGAGCCGAATGAATCTCAATTGTAAATACTTAGGGCTTGATCTTAAAAATCCATTGATTGTTTCAAGCTCAAATCTCACCGGTGAGTTAGAACAAATACAGGCTATTGGAAAAGCAGGTGCAGCAGCACTGGTGGTTAAATCAATTTTCGAGGAGCAGATCACGGGCGATTCCAGGCATCAATTGCTTCAAAAAGAAGAGTATTTTTGGTTTAAGGACGCTGCGGATGTGGTGGATACGCTGCAAAAAGCCAGAAGCGTTCAACTGCATACGAGGTTAATTAATGAAGCCAGCCGACAAATTCAAATCCCTGTGATCGCAAGTATTAATTGTGTCAGTAATGGAAATTGGGTGTCTTATGCACATCAAGTGGAACAGGCCGGTGCAAGCGCCCTTGAATTAAATATGGGCATTTTCCCCAAAGATCAATACCAGTCCGGAAAAGATATTGAAGATGTTTATGTGGATATCGTTAAGTCTATCGTCCATCAGGTCAAAATTCCTGTATCGGTTAAACTTGGGCATTATTTCACCAATCCTTTGAATATCGGGAAAAAACTAAAAGAAGCCGGCGCACAAGGCGTGGTATTATTCAATCGTTACTATCAAACAGACATTGATATCCATCAAATGAAGCTGCTTAACGGCCACATATATTCTACAGCGGCTGAAATCACCTTGCCATTGCGCTGGGTCGCACTGTTCCAGCGAGAAAAAATCGGGTTGGATATTTCAGCTTCAACAGGCGTTCATAATGCTTCAGGGTTGATCAAACAATTGCTTGCAGGCGCCGATACCGTTCAGGTTAATTCAGTTCTGTATCATAAAGGGATAGAGTTCATTTCACATATTCTGGGAGGTTTAACCGATTGGATGCAGGAAAAAGGTTATGAACATATTGACGATTTCAAGGGCGCCATTCTGAAAGATCCGATGAATCAAACTGCTTTTGAGAGGATACAATTCATGAAAAGAAATTTTGAGGTTTGATCACCACTATTCACCTGGACCTCAAAGCCCTTGCCGCCCAGGCGCTCGAAGAAGGAAAAAACAGACTTATCCCGCCGTCTTCTTTCTTCCGGTTATGAAGAACAGGACGAGAAGCAGAGCCAGTCCGGCGAGAATGAACGGCCAGAGGGAGACCGCACCGATCAGAAAAAGCATGAAGTTGTTCCAGCCGTCGCTGAGCGCAACCCGGAACTGTGAGGCGAAACCGACACTCTCGGGCTTGAGCTGGTAGAAGGTGATCGTGAGCGTACTGAACCCCGTCCTGTTCTCGAGGTATTTCAGACGCCCTTCGAACGACTCGATATCGGCTCGGACCCGTCCGAGAGCGCGCTCCACCTCAAGGATGTCGCGCACCGTTTTCGCCTTCGACAGGATGCCCAGATAGCGCTTCTCGGTCTCCTTCTTTACCGCGAGCCGCCGTGAAACATCGATGAAATCCTCCGTCACGTCCCGCGCGGAAACCGTCTTGCTGTCGAAACGCCGCACGCTCTTTTCGAGATCGGAAACCAGCGCCCCGAAGTTGTCCGCGGGCACGCGGATCACAAGACGCTCCTCGATCCGGTCGTCGTATTTGTACTGCCGCTCTTCGGACAGATAACCCTTGTGCAGCGTCACAAGCGTATCGATCCCCGTGCGGGTAGCCGCCAGATCCGACGTCTCGAAGACGATCTGCCCCTCGCGAATGATTTTCGGGCTCTCGATCCTGATGGTCCCGCCGTCGTCCGCCGTCGGACCGGCAAGGGAAACCGGAGACGGTGCGGGGCTTTCCGCCGCCCGGAAACGCTCGGCGGAAGCTCCGGGAAGATCGGGGAGCGCCTTCTGCACGGCATCGGACCCGTTGCCGCCGCAGGACACCACGAGGAACGGCAAAAGAAACACAAGCAGGAAACCCGCAAGAGCCTTCACACGCCGGGGCGGCGTGATCGATCCCGAAGAACATGCTTCAGGAGCAGGCATCAGACGATTTCGACCAGTTCTATTGCAAAGGTGAGATCCATGCCCGCAAGGGGATGGTTGGCGTCGATCACGATTCCGCTTTCGGTCACGTCGGTGACGAGCACGATCGCCGTCTGACCGTCGGCCATGCCCACCTGCAACTGCTGTCCGACAGCGACTTCGAGATCCGGGGGGAGCTGTTCCCGTCTGACCTCGGTAACCAGTTCCTGGCTTCGCGCGCCGTATGCATCGCCCGCATCGACCGTCGTCTCGGTCGATTCTCCCGGCTGCATGCCGATAACCGCTCGCTCGAAACCGGGAATGACGGCGCCGTCTCCTATGGTGAACTCCAGAGGCTGACGATCCGCGGACGTATCGAAAACGCTTCCGTCGTCAAGCTTTCCGGTATAGTGAACTTTGACCCTGTCTCCTTTTTTTGCCTCTGGCATATACTCTATTCCTCCTCGGTTTTCTTGTACGATTTTCCGGTCAGCCAATCAACCATCGCCAGAACATCGGCAGGCAACACCCTGGAAACAATCGACCATCAGCAGACAAGCTATAGAAAAATATCCTAAGATCACACCACAAACTCCGCACGGCGGAACCCTCCCCTGTTTTGTTATTACGTCACTATACCGTAGATTACTCCATCGTTTCGGTTGAACAACAGAACAAGACAGCCGAGGCGGACAAGCAGTTTACCCCCATACCCGACAATCGAAAAAACAACACATCGCATGAAAAAAGCGTGCTCTCTTCTGGCGATTGCAGCCCTTGTGACGGGCTTGCAGGCCCCCGCTTCGGCAGGCGCCCCCTATGCATCCGGCAACATCGGCATCTCATGGTTCACCGACCTCGACGCCACCGAAACGGATCTCGAGGATCGCGAAGTCTATTCCTGGGAAGTCTCGACGAAGTCGGGCATCACTCTCGCCGCCGCCCTGGGTTATGACTTCGGCGCGGCCCGCCTCGAAGCCGAAATCGGCTACCAGAGCAACGAAGCCGCCGAAGCCGTCTATCTGGACGATGGCGATTCCTCTAAGGAGGACTTCACCGGGGACGTCTCGGTAACGACCTTCATGCTCAACGGCTACTACGATCTCAAACCGATGCAGAGCTCCGACATCGAGATCTTCGTTACGGCAGGCGTCGGGGGCGCGTTCTACAACTTCGACGACGTCGGTATTGCCGACGAGGTGGATGAAATCGGCACGGTCAACGGCAGCACCTGGGCATACCAGCTCGGGGCGGGCCTTTCCTACCCCGTCGGCGAAAACATCCGGATCGAAGGCCGTTACCGCTACTTCAAGACAGCGGAGTTCACGACAAACGACGACTTTGCCGGTTTCGACGACGAAGCCTACAACCTCGATATCGAGAGCCATTCGCTTCTGGTCGGCCTGAGGTACGATCTCTGACCTTTCCGGCACAGCGCTCCCATCGAAAAGAGGCCCGCATGGCGGGCCTCTTTTTCATCCATCTCCCCCCGTTTCCTCCACCCTGATTTTCGGCAGGGCTCCGGGATGGTTCTCCCGGAGAAAGCGGAGCAGGCTTTCACGGACGTGGCAGCGAAGGTTCCAGGCGTCGGAGGAGTCCGCGGCGCTGACGAGCGCCCGAAGTTCGAGGCTTTTCTCGGTGGCGTCGGTCACCTGCAGGTTGACGACGCGCTTGTCCCAGAGGGGCGACGCGGCAACGACGCGTTCGAGTTCCCGGCGAAGAGCGTCGATATCGACCGAATAGTCCGCATGGAGTCGGACACTTCCCGTCAGCCCGGCCGAGGTTCTGGTCCAGTTCTCGAACGGGGTCTCGATAAAATGGTTGACGGGAACGATCAGACGGCGGTCATCCCAGATACGCACGACCACATAGGTCAACGTGATCTCCTCGATCCTTCCCCACTTGTTCTCGACGATAACCACGTCATCGATGCGGATAGGCTGGGTTACGGCGATCTGGATCCCCGCCAGAAGCATGGCGATACTCTTCTGGGCTGCGAATCCGAGAATGATCCCCGCCAGGCCCGCCGAGGCCAGCAGACTGACACCGACCTGGCGGACGGTATCGAAGGTCATCAATACGCCGGCGGCCGCAATGACGACGATGATCACGTTGAGCACCTTCCGGGTGAGATCGAGATGCGTCGCAAGCTTGCGCGCCTCGAGATTGTCGGACTTTTCGAGTTCGCTCCTCCTGATGAACACGGAACCCGTCTCGGCAATGATCCGCATGGCGAGCCAGGCGGAGACGACGATAGCGCCTACCGACACCAGATGCGAGACCGCGCCGGAAAACGGCTCCGGCAGCGAGAAAAAGCGTTGCAGCAACAACAGGAGCAAGAGAGCGAACAGCAGCCTCGCCGGCATGTAGAGCCGCTCGAAGGAGAAGGAACGACCGCTTTCAAAAGGAAACCGGACGGCACGGACCAAGCGTTTGAGGAGCGAGTTCGCCACGCCGTAAAGCAGAAGTCCCAGAACGGCCGCGGCCGCGGGCACGAGGATTCTCGAAGGGTCCTGCCGGATCAGACTGTCTATGGCCTCTGTCATGGTCACGATTGTTTGGGGCGCTTCCGGGATTCGGGCGTGCAATCACCGGTCGGGAGAAAACGAGCGCTCAGAGGCGCCCTGCCCGTTGCGCCTCCGAGAGCGAACGGGAAACGCAATCCTCGATCGCCATTCCCCCGAAGTAGTTCCCGCCGAGAAGAATGCTCTTGCCTTCCAGCATGGCATCCATCGTTCCCAGCCACGCCCTGTGACCCACACGCAGCGACGGTACGGTATTCACAGCCGCAAAGCTGTAAGCGATTTTCGACCTGTCGATTCCCAGGACTTCACCGATCCGCCGGAACATGCTCTCCTCATCAAGTCCCGGTTTGAAATGAAAGCTGAATCCGCGCCACATATCGTCGGGGACCGTATCGCGGGAGACGGCCGAGAAGAAGATATCGTCAGGGGAAATGAGTGCCGCAACCGGCTTGAGAGACATATCGCTTTTCCTCACCGCCACCGCAAGGGAGTCGACGCTTGCAGCCTGCAGTTTCGCAAGGTGCTCCGAAATGCCCGGCTCGATCGTCTGAAGCAGCAGCGAAGCGACAGCCGAGGGCACGGCGAGCGCCAGCGCGGAGGCGGAATAGGTCTCACCGGTTTTCGTGGTAACGGCGTAGCGCCCCTCGAACGCCTCGATCCCCGCGACTTCCTGCCCGGTAAACACGTTGATGCCCCTGCTTTTGGCGATGCCTTTCGCAACCGACTGCAGCCCCCCCTTGAAGGTGTAGTTTTTCAGGACTTCCTTGCGCTTCGGGCGGGATTTGAACATCATGTCGGCCGGAAAATCATCGGTCGGCTGGGAAGGAACGGCGTTGAGAAAGTGACGCAAGGTACCGTTGTAGTTTTTTTCACCGACGATTTTCGAGTAATACTCCCTGACGCTCAGCCCGTCCTTCTTGAGCTTGCGCGAAAAGAAATTCGGAAAGGATTTCAGAGCCTCGAAAATATCGAGCTGTGAGACGATCGATGTCACCCGACCGTCCACGAAGAGCGAAAACGGGACCTTTTCCCGCGGTATGATACTGTCGGTCATGCCGCAAGCATCGACGATATCGAGCAGGTTCTGGTAGGAGTTGTAGCAGGTATGAGCCCCGAGTTCCATCCAGAAATCGCCGCCGCAAGCCCCCCGGTAATGATGCGAATGGAAGGAACCGCCGACGTTCGGGTTCTTTTCGAGAAGCGTGGTTTTCATGCCGGCCCGCGCGCAGAAGTAGGCGAGGCTGAGCCCGCTGATACCGCCCCCGACGATCACGACGTCACTTTTCATGTATAGACCTGTTTTAAGCGTTTTTCACAAAACCTGTTGCGCGTAATTTAGTGAAATAAGGAGAGAAGACCATCCGCCGCGGATTTTCCGTTTTCGGGGCTGTTCAGCGATGTATCGCCGGCCCCTCGTAGCCGCCTTCCCGGTAGCTTTGCACGTACCGCACGTAGTTTTCCGGCGACTCCTCGATCGTGCGGCGCTCCGCGTCGGTGATCGGCCGCATCACCCTGGCCGGCACGCCGGCCACCAGCGTTCCCGAGGGTACGGTGAACCCCTGCCTCACGAGAGCCCCCGCAGCGACGACGGAGTAGGGTTCGACAACGCAATCATCGAGCAGCACCGCCCCCATGCCGATCAGAACATGGTCGCGTACCGTACAGGCGTGCAGCACCGCCGCGTGCCCGATGGTCACGTTGCTGCCGATATCGAGCGGTCCGGTGTCGTGCGTCACATGAAGGGTTGCGTTGTCCTGAACGCTTGTCTTCGAGCCGATAGTGATCGGACAGACGTCTCCGCGGATCACGGTGTTGAACCAGACACTCGAATGCTCCCCGACGGTCACATCACCGATAACCCGTGCCCCGTCGGCGAGAAAGACCGATGCGTGCAGTTTCGGGTGAACACCTTTATAGGGTAGTACTGTCGTCATGAGAGAAACCTCTTTTCTTTTGGTTGGCAAAACGTAACGTCCGGCGGGATGAGGGTTTCGATCCCGACTCGCCGGGACGACGGAATACATAAATAGAGGTGCCCATAAGTACAAAAGAACGTATCTTATACATGTATCGGAAACCCCTGTAACCGTTTTCTCTTCATCCGGAATTCACATCCGCCGGCCTCCTATCCCGTACAACGTCTTATGAGTGCTCAGCAAACACAGACTCCGGAAGGTAACACAAACGCCCGTACTTCCATTCAACTCCATTCACGTCCGCATTTTTTCGAAGGCTACGCATTCGGTTTCCGCCAGCCCGTGTTACGCTACACCGTTTTCGTCCCCGACGGGGACGGTGCGCCGCCAGACCGGCTCGGACTGCTGCTCGGCAAGACGCTCGATGTGGAATTCGAACCGGAAAACACCTCGCTCCGCCATGCGATCACGCACTATCTGCTCTTCTGGCCCAGGGTCATTCTGGAACAGTCCGAGCATCCCGTTTTTGAATCCGCGCGCCTGCTGCCGACGCCTGACGGCTCTTCCGGCGTCAGCACCATTGCCCAGCCGTGCCTTGATCACAATGCCGCGTTTTCGGTCGTCAACTTTCTCGTCGGAGCGGCCAACGCGGTACTGAAAACAGGGCGGGAATTGAAACCGGACACTGAAAAACAGCTTCTCTCCGGACTGGACAAGTTACAGAAAAGCATCAAACCGCTGGGATTGAACGGCTTCAACCAGCTCCATTTCCTGCAGGCCGCGTTCGAACTCGGGATTCCGTGGATGCGCCTGAAAGAAAAGATCTTCCAGCTCGGGTTCGGTTCCAGGGCCCGATGGCTGAACAGTTCCATTACCGACGCCACCCCCTCTATTTCCACTACCCTGGCGCGGAACAAGTTTTTCACTTCCGGCATTCTGCGTTCGAACGGCATCCCCGTACCGGCCCAGTCGCCGGCGAAGAGCAAGTACGAAGCCGTACAGATTGCGGACGAGATGGGTTTTCCCGTGGTCGTAAAGCCGGCGGACATGGACGGCGGCAAGGGCGTGAAAGCCAATATCCATAACGCCGAAACCCTTCGGAAAGCGTTTGTTTCGGCCAACAGACTTTCAAAGCTCGTCCTGGTGGAACAGCATGTACCCGGCCGAGACTACCGTATCCACGTGGTAAACGGAGTCGTGCACGGCGTGCTTGAACGAATTCCCGGCGGCGTCACCGGAAACGGGAAGGATTCGGTAACGGACCTGGTCGAGAGGCAGAATATCGAGCGGGCAACCGCCCGGGACGACCGCCGCCACCTGTACCAGATGACCATCGACGAAGAGGCTCGCGAACAACTCGAAGCCCAGAATCTGGCGCCGGACTCCGTCCCTGCCGAAGGCCTGTTCGTAAGGCTCCGCGGAGCGTGCAACGTCACCGGCGGAGGGGTTCCCGCGCCGGTTCCCCTGGAGGAAGTCCATCCGGACAACCTGGCCCTGGCCGCACGGGCGGCAAGAGTGCTGCGACTCGATGTCGCCGGCATCGATATGCTCATACCGGATATCGGAGAATCCTGGCTGGAAAGCGGGGGGCACATCTGTGAAGTCAACGCCCAGCCGCAGATGCACACCGACATGCATAAACCGATGCTGGTCAGTCTGTTCAACGGCACGGAAGGGCGGATTCCGATAGCCGTCGTCATCTCGCCGGAGCCGGAATCCGACGGCGTTGCAACGGCGCTGCACCGTGCGCTGTCGGAGAAGAGTGCGACCGCCGGACTCGTTCGGGACGGACAGGTCCGGATCGGCGAGCGGCTCGTCAGCCGGGAGCACGTGGGAAGCTATTCCGGCGCCAGAATCCTCTGTCTCGATCCGGCTGTCGACGCGATGGTCATCTCCGTTACCGACGAACAGATCCGGCAAAAGGGCTGGCCGGTCGACGCCTGCGATCTGCTTGTCGTCGACTGCACCCCTCCGGCGGCCGCCGGAGAAAACCGCTCCTATTCACCTTCCGACTGGGTCGAATTCGCCTCTCAACTGCGTCCCGGACTGGCGTTTATCGATGATCGCGATGCCGAATGCCTCGAAAGGGCGTCGGCGGTCTTTCCCCGGACATGCGAACTCCGGACGTTCAGACCGGACGATCGGAACGATATGGCGACAATAACGGAAGCCGTTTTCGCAAACACACCGCAAACAACACATTCATGAGCGACTTCGGGTCCGTAGCCGAGGAGTGGAACCGCAACGCGGCGGCCTGGTCGTCCGGTATAGCGGACGGCCTCGATGTCATCAACGAACGGTTCGGCATTCCCCACTTCCTCGACCATCTCGGCCCTCTCGACGGCATCGAGGTTCTCGACGCCGGCTGCGGAGAGGGGAGGAGTTCGAGGCATCTCGCGGCTGCAGGCGCAAGGGTCACGGGAGTCGACGCTTCCCCGGAAATGATCGCGAAAGCTTTTGCGAAGGAGTCGGAAAACCCCGGGAAAATAGCCTACCGTCAGGCCTCGTGCGCAGACCTCGGCTGCTTCCCGGAAGAACGGTTCGACCTTGTAACGTCTTTTATGGCGCTCATGGACACCGCGAACGTCGCCAGGGTCATGGGAGAGTTCTACAGAGTGACAAAACCCGGAGGCGGCATTGCGATCATGGTTCGCCACCCCTGCTTTTTCACACCCGGATTCTCCGTGTTCAAAAGCCCCGACGGGCAACGGTCCGGACTGACCGTATCGCGCTATTTCACAAGCGCGCCGTACAGGGAACGCTGGAAATTTCCCGGCCAGAAGAGCGGGGCGTTCGTGGTCACCCGTTTCCCCTACACGCTTTCGGACTACCTGCAGTCGATGCTCGACCACGGCTTCCGCATACGCTCGGTGTCGGAACCCCGGCCGACGGACGACGTATGCAACCGACTGCCGAATCTGAAGTTCTGGCAGCAGCACGCCGCTCTCTACCTGCTCATTTCAGGCGTCAAACCGTAACGCCCGCCGATAGCTCTCGCACCAGGGGAAAAAGCATGAACGACCTTGCGAAAAAAGACCGGCTGTCGGGCTATATCGAGGCCATGCCGAAAGTCGAACTCCATCTGCACATGGAGGGATCTCTCAGGCCGGAACTGCTCCTGCGCCTTGCCGGGAGAAACAGGCTCGACATACCCGTCAACCACCCCGACCAGTTTCGGAGTCTCTACCGCTACCGGACGTTCAAGGACTTTTCGAAACTTCTCCTGCTGGGAGTATACTGCCTCCGCCGTCCGGAAGATTTCTTCGACCTGATTCTCGACATGGGCGAGACCCTCTCCGTCCAGCATATCCGCTACGCCGAGATAACCTGGACGCCCCAGTTCTATCTGAACAGGCAGTGTTCGCTCGACGATATTCTCGGAGCGATGAACGCCGCCCGGGCCGAGGCCGGTGAGCGATGGGGAATCGAACTGCGCTGGATACCAGATCTTGTCAGAAGCTATCCCGGGCCGGGCCGGGTTGTCGCCCGATGGGCAGCCAAAGCGCGGCAGCAAACGGATTCGGGCGTGGTCGCGCTCGGCCTGGGAGGACCCGAGGCAGGCCATCCCGCACGGGGTTTTTCAGCCCTTTTCCGTGAAGCGCGAGCCCTCGGGCTTCCGGCAAATCCGCACGCGGGCGAAGGCGTGGGACCGGAGAGCGTCCGGGAAACCATCGAAGAGCTTCGGCCCTCGCGTATCGGCCACGGCATCAGGTCGGTCGAGGACAGGGCGCTGGTCGAACACCTGGCGCAGACGGCCCTGCCGCTGGAGGTCTGCCTGACGAGCAACGTCAAACTCGGGATTTACGCATCCCATGCCGAGCACCCGGTCAAACGTCTCGTCGAAGCGGGGTGCACGGTGATCCTGAACTCGGACGATCCGGTCCTCTTCCAGACCACGCTCGGCGACGAGTACCTGCACGCCATACACGACTGCGGCCTCGGCCTGTCGGACATCAGGAAATCGATTCTCGACGCAATCCGCTCGAGCTACCTCACCGACAGCGAGAAAGCGGCCATGACGGAAACATTCGGAAAAGAGTTCGGGCGACTCGACGGGGTTTTCCGGATGAACCCGCACGACGCCTGAACGGACGGCTTTCCTCTCCCGGCGGAGAAAGCGTCCTTCACACTCCCGGGTCATTACCGGAATCTCGTATATTGATTGATGGCTCTTTAGGGTACCTCTATCCGAAACAGGCGGCCGAACGAAGCATGACGACGCATGAAAACTAACGGGAAGGACTCGACGCTCTCCTGCGACGGGCTGAAAAAAATCTACAACAAGCGCGAGGTGGTCAAAAGCTCGACGCTGAAGGTGAAACAAGGCGAGATCGTCGGGCTTCTCGGCCCGAACGGCGCGGGCAAGACCACCACCTTCTACATGATCGTCGGACTGGTGAAACCCGATGCCGGCCACGTCTTCCTCGACGATCGGGACATCACCGGCCTGCCCATGTACCGGCGGGCTCGCCTCGGAATCGGTTACCTGCCCCAGGAAGCTTCGGTATTCCGCAAGATGAGCGTCGAGGACAACATTCTCAGCGTGCTGGAATTCACCGATCTGTCGAGCCCCGCACGGACCGAGCGGATGGAAACCATGCTGGAGGAACTCAACATCACCCGCATCCGTAAAAGCATGGGCTACGCCCTTTCGGGAGGCGAACGACGGCGCACGGAAATAGCCAGGGCGCTTTCACTCGACCCGAAGTTCATACTGCTCGACGAACCGTTCGCGGGGGTCGATCCGATCGCCGTGGAGGATATCCAGGAAATCGTCGAGGGGCTCGTCAAGCGCGACATCGGCGTGCTCATCACCGATCATAACGTACACGAAACCCTGTCGATCACCGATCACGCCTACCTGCTCTTCGACGGCACCATCTTCATGCAGGGCACGCCGGAAGAAATAGCGAAGAACCCCGAAGCGAGGAAACAGTACCTCGGGGAGAAGTTTTCGCTCGACCGCTACTGAGACCGAAACCCTTGCAGCCCTCTTCCCGGGGAACGAAAAAACGGGCGCTCTTGTTTACAGCATATCGGGCCTGATAACCAGCACGGCCCGACGGGCGTTGCCGGCACGGAGCGAATTCCGCATGCCGGCCGCCGGACTCCTTCCTACAGCCCGGCGCACAGGAATGACCGGAACGTACATCAGAACCGTTACATCACTTATCGAAACGATCGATACGCATGAACATTCTTCTGCTCTATCCCGAATTTCCGGACACCTTCTGGAGCTTCAAGCACGCCCTGAAATTCATCAGAAAAAATGCCTCGCTTCCTCCCCTCGGACTCCTGACGGTCGCCTCGATGCTCCCCCGGCAATGGGAGCGCCGGCTGGTCGATCTCAACGTAACGAAGCTTACCCGGAACGACCTCGAATGGGCCGATATCGCCTTCGTCAGCGCGATGGGCGTCCAGAAAAAATCCGCCGGGCAGACCATCGCGCGATGTCGCGAAGCGGGAGTCACGGTCGTTGCAGGGGGACCGCTCTTCACTTCCGAGCCCGAAAGCTTCCCCGATGTGGACCATCTCGTGCTGAACGAAGCCGAAACGACCCTGCCGGGCTTTCTTGCCGACTTCGAAGACGGGAGCGCCGGAAAGATCTACCGTTCCGGAGACTTTCCCGATGTCAGCAGGTCCCCCGTCCCGGACTGGGAGCTGCTCGATATGAAAAAATACGCGTCCATGGCGATCCAGTTTTCCCGCGGCTGCCCTTACCGATGCGACTTCTGCAACGTCACCACGCTGTTCGGACACCGGATACGCACCAAGACCAGCGCCCAGATCATCGACGAACTCGACGCCCTGCGCAAGCGGGGGTGGAAAGACAGCGTATTTTTCGTCGACGACAATTTCATCGCCCATCGCTCCTACCTGAAAAAGGAACTGCTCCCGGAACTGATCGCATGGCAGCGGCTGAACAGGAGCACGACGAAGTTCTACACCGAGTGCTCCATCAACATCGCCGACGACCCGGAACTGATGGACATGATGGTCGCAGCAGGATTCAACCAGGTCTTCATCGGAATCGAGACACCCGACACGAGCGCACTCGAAGCCTGCGGCAAACGTCACAACACCTCCCGCGACATGCTGGAAAATATCAAGCGCATCCAGCGGGCGGGTCTCGAGGTGCAGGGAGGTTTCATCGTGGGATTCGACACCGACACGCCGTCGATTTTCCAGAAACAGATCGAGTTCATCCAGAACAGCGGGATCGTCACCGCCATGGTCGGCCTTCTGCAGGCCTTGCCGGGAACGAGACTGTACGAACGGATGTGCGCTGAAGGCAGAATCGTCAGCAGCTCGACCGGCGACAATGTCGACAGCACGACGAACATCGTGCCGAAAATGGATCTCGATACCCTCCGCAACGGATACCGGGAGATGATGAACCATCTCTACTCCCCGAAAAACTACTACCGCCGGATAAAGACGCTGCTTCTGGAATACCGGCCGCCGCAATTTCGCTCCCGCATCCGTATAAGCCAGATCATGGCTTTCGTCCGATCCTCGGTCGTCCTCGGCATCATCGAGAAGGAGAGACTCCACTACTGGAAAATGCTCGTCTGGACCTTCTTTCGACGGCAGCGCTCCATGCCGCTCGCCGTCACGCTGGCCATCTACGGACACCACTTCCGCAAGGTCTGCGCCCTGCACCTGAAAAAAGAGGTGGACAACCGGACCGCAACCGCATAGAGTTGCGGAGGAGCAAGCGCCCCCTCGACAAAGCCGGATTTCCCGGCGGCCCAGGATCAGACGGGCGGGCTCGGAGCCCCTCCCTTGCGGTCAACGCTCCCCGCCGGCCTCGCTTCGGCGTCCTGCAACACCGCCATGATCTCCTCCCCGCAATCGCGGATCGCATCGCAGAGATCCTCCCGGCAGACAAGCCTGAACTTTTTGGTATACCGTTCGAAGGAAAGAATGAAGCCGGACCGGAAAACCGATTCTCCGAAATCGTCGAAGCGGATATAGTCGCCGGGCCCGCCGGCGCCTGAACCTTCGGCGTATTCTCCGCGCACGGGCCGCACACGGAGTTCCCGGAGATCATCGTAGTCGAACACATCCTTGAGCGAAGGGGGGTCGATCAGCACCTCGTGGCCGTGCAGATCCGTCCGGCAGCGCCGGTTCAGCACCGAACAGATCTCCCGCTCCTTCCGCTTGCGGAGAAGATGGTCGTTCGCGTAGGCGAACATCCACCCAAGAGGCTCTTCCGCTCCGTTGCGGTAGGGCGTCAGCGTCAGCGCCCGCTTGTAGATTCTGCGGCTGATAATCCTCTGCAGCAGGCCGGAAGAGGCGGGAACGGTCTCCGGAAGCCTTCGGCCGAGCTCGTGCAGCACCCTGTCGTCGGAATTGCCGTAAAAAAGAATCCTCAACGCGTCCGGCGCCATCGCGCCGTCGTCGATCGCGTCCTGCAGCATTCTTCGAAGCATGACGGAAAACGTCCGGCTGGTGTGGTGCCAGTAAACGTTGCGCATCATCATGTATTTCGTAAAGAGCAGACTCTCGAGAGGCGCTATGCCTTTTTCCGTAATAGCGAAACGCTGCAGTTCCGCATCGGGCACGAACGATTCGACGAGCCTCTCGATGTCTATGCTCCCGTAGGGGATGTTGCAATGATGCGCGTCCCGCATGAGATAGTCCATCTTGTCCGGATCGAGCGTACCGCTGATGAGCTTTTTGAACCTGCCGGTTCTTCCGGTAATGATTCCGGCGACCTCCCGGGGATCGACCAGCCACTCCCCCTCGAGGATCGCCGCCAGGGATCCGAACCCGTCGAACGGCTCGAAAAGAAAGCGTTCGATCAGCGATTCGTGCGCGGCGAAAACGGGCTCTCCCCGGAAGACGGGCGCCTGATCCTCGAGTATGTGGGCGTGCGGATAATGACCGACATCGTGAAGAAGCGCGGAGGCGAGCAACAACCTGCAGTTGTTGTCGTCGAAAACGAGATCTCCTCCCTGAAGACTTTCGGCGAGCGGGTTGGTCAGGACTCTCTGCAGGATGAGCTTCATAAGGTGATAGACGCCTATCGAGTGCTCGAAACGCGTATGGTTCGCTCCCGGGTAGACCTGCTGGGAGAAAGAGAGCTGCCGGATGCCCTTGAGGCGCAGAAACGCCGGATGTTCGAGAATCTTTTTCAGCGGCCGGTTGAGCGGAATATGCCCCCAGACCGGAATCCGGATGAAACCGCCTTCCGAGCGGAAAAGAAAGTTGTCGGAAATCATCAAAACCGAAGGGAATTGAGCATTCGAAAAGCACCTCCGCACAAGCCCGGAGCTGCAGCCGCACAGCACCCGGCGAGAGGGGAGCAGAGAGAGGCAAGTTAACAAATCGCGGAAAAGAACCGCTAACGGAACAAGGTCTTTTCATCCGCCGAACGGCTCCCTTCGCTCTTTTTTGTTACATTGAAGGAAAGCAGAAGCACATCAATCAAGGGCGGCTCTATCACTTGTCACGAGTCCCGATTGCATCGGGATGCAAGGCGAGCGGACTCCCGGCACGTCGGGATGAGGATGCATTTGAAGTGCGAAATACATAGAGACGCCCTCAATCGAAAGCAAGCATGGAACAGAATCAGGACAACTACTATAAAGGTCTCTTCTACGGCGCGGCGCTGGGAGCGGCGATCGGCACGATCATGGGCCTGTTGTTCGCCCCGAACAAGGGCCGCGAAACCCAGCAGATCATCTCGGGAAAAGTGCGTCATGCGCTCGACAGGGCAAGCGACAGGGCCGTGGAATTCTATGAGGGAAGCGAAGAGGAGAGACCTTATGCGAACGAGGCGAGAATCCGTTCGAAGGAGATCATCGAAAACGCCAGGGATGAAGCTCGTAAAATCCTGAACGAAGCCAACACCATCCTCAAGGACATCAAGAGCCAGACCAGGGGACAGTCCCGCCCCACGGAAAACTGATGCAACGACAGACGGGATAACGTCTGCACACGGAACGGTTGTCCCTGAGCGTCCCTGCTTTCAGGGACGGCAACCCAGAGAAAACAACGACCCATCCGGAGAAACAGATGCTGAGCTACTCTTCCGTCAATCTCGATCCCTCGGCCGGAACGGAGCACGGGGTACTGCTCCTGCACGCCTTCCCGCTATCGGCCGAAATGTGGCAGGCCCAGCTCTCGATGCTCGAACGGCGGCGAGTCGCCGCAGTCGCCCCCAACATTTACGGCGTCGAAGGGTCTCCCGAAAAAAAAGGGTGGACGTTCGGCGATTACGCCGGGGAACTGGCATCCCTCCTGTCAGCCGTGAAGATGCGTAAAGCGACGGTCGTCGGTCTTTCCATGGGAGGTTACCAGGCGTTCGAGCTCTGGAGATCTCATCCGGAAACGGTCGCTTCGCTCGTTCTCTGCGATACCAGAGCCGAACAGGATAACGAGGAGGCGCTGGCGAACCGTCGCGATTTCGCCTCGGCCGTCAGAGCGAGCGGCGCCGAAGAAGCTGTTACGAGAATGCTTCCCAACGTCTTCGCGCGCAAGGCCTACACCGGCGGGTCGGCCCTCGTCGATACCTTCGGGGCCATCGTGAAAAAGCAGTCCGGCGATGTCATAGCCTCCGCGATGGAAGCGATCGCATCGAGAGTCGATTCGGTCGACACGCTTCCACGCATCTCCTGCCCGGTAACCTTCATATACGGGGACGAGGACAAGCTCACGCCGAAGACTCTGGGGGAATCGATGCAGCAGCGCATCCCCGGTTCGCGGCTCCGCATCATCAACGGCGCGGGGCACCTCAGCAACATGGAACGTCCCGATCTTTTCAACGACTGTCTCGCAGGACACCTTCAGGAGGTCATCCCGGGATTCGGCTCAGACTTCCAGGTTTCCGATGATGTCGAAAAAGTTGGGGAATGAGACCCCGATGACTTCCGAGCCGGAAATTTCCGGCTCCAGACCGAGCGCTCTGCCTGCTATTGCAAAGCTCATGGCGATGCGGTGATCGTGGAAACTTTCCACGACGACGTTTTGCGGGGCAATCGCCCCCCTTCCGCTGACCGAGAACCCGTCCGCGAACTCCTCGCACAGGAAACCGAATCGACCCAGGTTCCCCGCGACGGCGGAAATCCTGTCGCTCTCCTTCGTCCGAAGTTCCGGCGCATTGTGCAATTCGAATTCACCCGTGGCGCAGGCCGAAAGAACGGCCAGCATGGGAATTTCGTCGATGATATTGGCGACCGTGGCCGGATCGCCGATTCTGAGAGGAGAGATCGAAGGGGAGTGGCGAACCAGCAGGTCACCGATCTTCTCCCCTCCCTCCGAACGGAGATTTTCGATCCCGATGTCGGCTCCGGCATCGACGAGCAGGTCGATATATCCGGCGCGCGTCGGATTGAGACAGACATCCCTCAAGAACACTTCCGAACCCGGACAGAGCAGGCCGAGCGCGATCATGAAACATGCGGCCGAAGGATCCGCCGGTATGCAAAACGGCCTTGCCGGGACGGCCTTGCGGCCGGGGACGATAACCGCGCGCCGTCCGTCCGGAAGCTCTTCGACGTCGAGACCGAGCATGAGCTCCGTATGATTGCGCGAGGGAAGCGACTCGACAATGCGGCTTTCGCCTTCGGCGTGCAGGGCCGCGAACGCGACCAGAGACTTGACCTGCGCCGAGGGCACGGGAAGCTCGTAGGAGATCGGCCTCAAGGCCTTCGTTCCCCGGATGACGACCGGAGCGGTTCCCTCCGGCGAAAGGGAAACCTCCGCTCCCATGAGACGCAACGGGTCGGCAACCCGCCGCATGGGCCGCTTCATAAGCGAACCGTCGCCGACCATGGCACTCTCGAACGGCTGCGCGGCGAGTATGCCGGCGAACATCCGCATGGTGCTGCCGGAATTGTTACACATGAGCTCTTTTCCGGGCTTCGTCAAACTCCACAAACCCCCGGACCTGACGACGACCGTTCGCCGAACATGGCCCTGCGGGGAACGGACCGTTTCCTGCGTAACGCCGATACCGCAGTCGCGCAGAACACCGAGAGTGGACTGATTGTCGAAACCGCCGGAAAAATTCGTTATCTCGGTCTCGCCGTCCGCAACGGCCGCGATCAGGGCTGCGCGGTGCGAAATCGACTTGTCCGGGGGAAGATCGAAAACCTCTCCTCTGTATGCTTTCATGGCATGATGCTGCTTGGATCAATTAATAGAGGTGCCTGATAATAACGGCCCGCCGGAGGCAAAAAAAAAGCAACTCCCGCAGGAGCTGCTTCCTTTTTTCTCCCTGGATCGACAGGCAATCAGGAATTGCGCTCTTCATTGGCCCTCTGAGCCCTGCGCTTGCCTCTCGAACGCTTGAGGCGGTTCTCGATCGAAGGCTTGACAAAGTAAGCCTTCTTGCGAAACTCTTTCAGAACACCCGCGCGCTCGTACTTTTTCTTGAAACGCTTGAGCATCTTGTCGATGGACTCGTTGTCGTTAGACTGTACACTTACCAACTTTTTTCACCTCCTTGCAGGCTGTTTTATCGTTTCAGTTTCATTTTCAGAATATCGGTCAATGATTCCGTCCCTCCCGGATCCTCCTGGTTCACCCGGACGTTTTCGAGCAGCTGTTTTCTGCCGCTCTTTATGAATTCCACGATGATCACGTGCGCTCCGCTTCCTGTCGCGTTCTTCTCCCGAACGACGCCGACCTCGTCAAGCGACTTGTGGTAGACCGCATCTCCCTGGGCGTAAATACCGTGCGGTGAATACAACTGGCAATCGTCCGGCTTCAGTTCGTCGAGATTCAGTTCCCTGTCGATCTGTATCTGCCACTCCTTGAGGAGGTGCACCTGATTGCAGCACGAACAGCGTATCCAGTAGCGGTTCTCGGCCGCCGACTGGTTGTTTTCTCCGGACATCTCCCCGGAGCCGGCCGATGCCGGAGCCTCGATTTCACAGAGCGGGTCGTAATCCTTCGGCTTGTCCGAGGGTTTCCACTCTCCGACGAAAACCTGCTCGGTCACCTCTCCGCACCCCTCGCAAAAACCGGGCTTGATCTTGCCCTCCAAAATGTACTGCCTTTTCCTGGAATCGATTACCGGCGGCTGCCGGTCAGCGTCTGCAGGCTCAGCGGGTTGCTTGACGATCTTTCTCTTACGTGTTTTCTTTTCCGCAGTCATACACCTCTTTCTTTACGTCGTGTTTTCCCGACAGGAAAGCGTTCGGAGTCCCCCACCCGGCGATACTCGAAGAGTGCCCTCAGGATTGCTTAAATACGTAAATCTCCCAAAAAAATCAACCGATTAATTCAACCGCCGCCTTCACTTGTGCGTAAAAGCCTCGATAAGATCCGATCTGGTAAGAAGTTGAAGCCTGCCGTCGGAGAGGGAAATGAGAACGCCCGAAGTACTTTCCTGCAATTTTTCCGAGAGCTCGGCAATAGTTGCGTTCGGCGGACAGACGGGAAAGGGCTGCTCCATGTATCCGACGACCTTCGAATTCATCGCCTCGTCGTTCTCGATCAGGATCGAGAGGATCTTGTTCTCGCTGATGCTCCCGATCGCCGTCCCGTAGGAAACCACCGGGAGCTGTGACACATCGTTCTGACGCATCATTTCAAACACTTCGGCAAGCGTGTGCTCGGGATTTGCGACAATGATATCTTTTCTTGTCTTCAGGCCGACGATATCCTCTGCCGTCATCTCGCTTCTGGACGGCGAGGGTTTCGAGTAAAACCCCTTCCGCTTCATCCATTCGTCGTTATACATCTTGCTGAGGTAGTAGCCCCCGTAGTCGCTCAGCATGACCACCACCTTCGCGCTCGCGTCGAGATGCACGCCTGCCCTGAGTGCGGCGAACATCGCCGCCCCGGAGGAACCTCCGGCGAACAGGCCCTCGGAACGCAGCATATCCCTTCCGCAATTGAACGCATCACGGTCGGTGACCGGCACGATATCGTCAACGACCTCCGGGTCCCAGTGCTTCGACTCGGAAAACGCTCCGATTTCCTCCAGCTCGTAACCTGCCGCCGGACCGGGGAGACCCCTGTGGAAAAGGTCGCGGTAAATCGATCCTTCGGGCTCGACACCGATGATCTTGACTCCACTGTTCCTGGACTTCAGATAGGAGCCGAGCCCCGAGGCCATGGCGCCCGAAATAACCGGAACGAACAGATGAGTGATCCCGCCTTCGGTCTGCTCCCAGATTTCCGGACCGGTAGCCTCAAGATGCACCTCGCGGTTCAGTCCGTTGTCGTACATGTTCGTGAAGTATGCGTGGGAAAGGTTCTCCACGAGACTTTCGGCGACGTTGACGCAGCTCCTGGGTTCACCCGGAAGAGCGTCCGAAGGGGAAATGACCACTTCGGCGCCCAGAGCCTTGAGCACCTGCTGCTTTTCTCTGGAAATCTTGTCCGGCACGACAAGCAGCACCTTGTATCCCTTCGTCGAAGCGGCCATTGCAAGGGCGATGCCGCTGCACCCGTATGTCCAGTCGACAAGGGTCATGCCCGGCTCGATCAGCCGTTCGTTTTCCGCATGCTCTATGATCGAGTTGGCGACCCGGCAGTAATGAGTGCCCGAAGGGTTCATGTACTCCACCTTGGCCAGAATCGACGGGCCTTCACGGCGGGTCAAGCGGTTGATGAGAACCATCGGGGTCCGCCCTGTGCTGTCGAAAATGTTCTGCTGCCACATTTCGCTTATGGAAAAAAGATTCTTTTTGCCGGAAAGCCTTTTGCCGAAACGCCAAAAAGGGCTGCCGGCAGGGTTCCGGCACCGGTGAACGCACGCGCCTCTACAATGTAACGGACTTGAAAAACAAGAACAAAATATGTTTTTTACAGGAAAGATACGGCCCGCTTCCCCGGGGCGCCATCTCAGCTCACTACCACCGACCGCATCATTGACAACCGATACCAGAACGTCTGAACACCCCGGCGAAGGCCCGGAAGAACACCTGGCCGAAGCTCTTGTCTCGACCGGCAATCTTGCGCACAACTATCGCCGCGTCAGGGAAAGGACGGGAGAGACGTGCCGCGTCATGGGTATCGTCAAGGCAAACGCTTACGGGCACGGCGCAAACCATGTATCGAAAACGCTCGAATCCCTCGGGGTCCGGGATTTCGGCGTGGCGAACATCGATGAAGCCATTCGCCTGAGAACCTCGCAAAGCATTTCCGGCGGAGCCTCGGTGCTGGCGTTCTGCTCTCCGCCGCCGTCACACATCCCGTTCTATCTGCGCCACGACGTCCAGGCCACGATCTGCGATTTCGACACCCTGCGCGCGGCCGAGGCCGTCGCCGGTTCGGAAAACCGGACGCTCGGGATACACGTCAAGATCGATACCGGAATGGGAAGGCTCGGCATCGCTCCGGCAGCCGCTTTCAGTCTCCTCACGGCGGTCGAGGAAAGCCCCTCGTTGAGGCTCGAGGGAGTCTACACGCATTTCGCACAGAGCACCAGTCAGGACTCGTTCACCAGACAACAGTTCGAAACCTTCCGCGACCTGTGCACGGAATTCGAGCACCGCGCCCGACGCCGGATCTGCAAGCACGTCGCCAACAGCGGGGCGATTCTCTGCAACCCGGAAACCGTGCTCGACATGGTGCGTCCGGGAATCATGCTTTACGGCTATCGTCCCGACGACGGAACGCCCTCCGGCGCCGACCTGAAACCGGTCATGCAGTTACGGGCAAAGGTCATCTTCGTCAAGGAGGTCGAGGCCGGGGCCACCGTCAGTTACAACCGCACCTGGACCGCTCCGTCGAAACGCCGGATCGCAACGGTCGCGGCGGGCTATGCCGACGGGTACCACAGGATGCTGTCGAACCGTTCGAGGGTCTCCATCGGAGGACGCTTCTTCCGTCAGGCGGGCACGGTCACCATGGACCAGATCATGGTGGATCTCGGCGACGACGACCTCGTGCGGCCGGGAGACCATGCGGTGCTTTTCGGATGGGATGGCCCGCCGGTCGACGAACTGGCGAAACATGCCGGGACGATCAGCTACGAGCTGCTCTGCGCCGTCTCCTCGAGGGTCACGAGAACCGTCGTATAAACCGGTGGCGAACCGCCGCCACTCTGAACATGAAGGCAAGAGACTCCATTGCGTCGGCTCTCGGGCTGACGCGCGCCGAAATGACGGTCATCGCGCTGCTGATGCTGTTTCTCATGCTCGGACTCGCACTGAGAAGCGGCGACTCGATCCGCGAAACCGCCGAACGCGACCGCGCGGACCTGAACGAACGGTTCAGCGATGCACAGTTGGACAGTCTGCTCAGGGAAGCCGAGGCGCTCGAAGCCTCCCTTGCCGAAACCGGTGCGGCGGACAGCGGGACGGAAAACCCGCCGTCCGTCAGACGGAGCGCCGGAACTTCAAAAATCGTTTTTTCACGCGCCAGCGCGGCGGAACTGGAGAGTATCCCGGGCATCAGCAGCGTACTGGCCGAACGCCTTGTCGAGTTCAGAAATTCACGTCGGGGAAAAGTTGAAAGATTCCGTGATTTTTTGGATGTTAAAGGCATCGGACGGAAAAGAATGGAAACTCTTCAACAGCACCTCGTTCTCGAGTAAATGAACACCGTACGACACGCATGCGCGATCGACCGGTACGCAACGGCGCTGGTCGGCATCGAACACGATCCCGACCGGGGCTACAACATCACGCAATGCCGAACCCTGCGCGCCGGACTGCAGGAGTTTTCGGCCGACCCGAAGCCGCTTAAAAAACTGGGCTCCCTGCTCAGCAAGGCCGGCGTCGATACCCTCACGTTCTCATTCCGCTCTCCGGCCCTCTTTCCTCTCGATACGCTGCTCCCTTCGACCATTTCCCGGGAAGCCTTCGAAACCCACTGCAGGGCTGAAGCCGCCGGTCTTCTCACGAGACCGGAAGAGTACCGGCACGACTCCATTCCCTATGCCGCCGACAGCAATGCCGCATCCTTGCGGCGGCATCTCCTGCTCTACTACCCCGGCCACATAGGCGAAACCCTCGCCGAGCGCCTCGGAACGCTCTGCACCGTCTCCGGCGTCTCGCACTGTCTCACCCCGGTGATCCTCAGCGTAGCGGCCACCGGCAAACCGTTCGCGCTTCTCGAACTCGAACAGGAATACGCAACCCTTTCGGCGGGGAAAAACGGCGGGGTGGAGCGATTCAGGTACTGGCCGGCGAACCACGAAAGCGATGCGGAGTATTTCGGCATCCGCGAACTGCTTCTGGACCGTCGCCACGGGGAATACCCGGTCTATGTCACGGGGACGCGGGCCGCGGAACGGGCCCTGGTGGAAAAGATCGCACGCGGAACCGGGCAAACGATCCGGCCGTTCAACCTTGCCGAGCTGTTTTCGATCGCCTGCAACAGGCGATTCTCATGCGGCGGCGGCGCCGAACAGAGAGCCCTCGCCACAGCCCTCCTGGCGCTGCTGCCCGAAACGGCTCCCGCTCCTCTTCCGGTCGAAACCGTCTGAACGCTTGCGGCAACCGTTCAGAGCCTGTCGATCAATGTCTCGGCGATCTGGACGGCGTTGGTAGCCGCACCCTTGCGGAGATTGTCCGCGACGATCCACATGTTCAGCGTCCTGGGATGCCAGAAGTCGCGGCGTATGCGGCCGGCAAAAACCTCGTCCTTCTCGTAGGAGGAGAGCGGCATGGGGTAGAGATTCTCTGAAGGATCGTCCTGCACGCTCACTCCAGGAGCACCGGCAAGCAGAGACCGGACCTCGTCGAGGTCGAACTCTTCCTCGAACTCGATGTTGAGCGCCTCGCCGTGGCCACCGTAAACCGGTATCCTGACCGTCGTGGGAGAGATGCTCAGGGTGTCGTCGCCCATGATTTTTCTGGTCTCGTTGACCATCTTCATCTCCTCCTTCGTATAACCGTTCTCCTGGAACACATCGATATGCGGCACGGCGTTGAATGCGATCTGGTGCACGTGCGCGAAGGTTTCGGGCATGTCGCCCGCCAGTTCCGCCTCGAGCGCGTCTCTTCCCGCCTTGCCCTTTCCGGTTACGGACTGATAGGTCGATACGACAACCCTGCGTATACGGTACTTCTCATGCAGCGGCTTGAGCACGACGACCATCTGGATGGTCGAACAGTTCGGATTGGCTATGATCTTCGCGGGCCGCCCGTCGGCACCGAAGACGGCATCGGCATTGACTTCGGGCACGACAAGGGGAACTTCGGGGTCCATACGGAACGCCGAGGAGTTGTCGACGACCACCGCGCCGGCTTCGGCAGCAACCGGAGCCCACTCCCTGCTCGCGCCTGCGCCGGCGGAGAACAGCGCGATATCCGCGCGGCCGAAAACCCCGGCCGACGGAACGTCCGCCGGATACCGCTCTCCCCTGAACGGGATTTCCTGTCCCCGGCTTCTCCCGGACGCCAGGGGAATGATCTCGCGAACCGGAAAATCGCGTTCCTGAAGCACCTGGAGCATGGTTCTGCCCACCAGTCCCGTGGCGCCGAGAATCGCGACGCTGTATGTCTTGTCTCTACTGCTCATTCTGCACTATTGGATAAAATGTTTGCCGTATGCAACCTTGTAACGATTCATCGCCCCGCCGGCCGGATCACTTCAGCACCAGCCGCCTGGAATGGTCGTTCAGAAATTCCGCGTATTCGCCGATCTTTCCCTCCCGTTCGTAGACTTCGCATTCCGACTCGTAAGCCTCCAGGATTTCGATCGCCGCACGCCAGTCGTCCTCCCTCACCAGTCTGTTCCTGACGCGCGAAACCCTGGGCATTCCCTTCAGGTAGGTCGCGTAATGCCTGCGCATCTCGAGCGTCCCGCTTTTTTCGCCCTTGTACTCGACCGAAAGGCGGAGATGCTCGATGGCGACCGCTATCCGTTCCCTGAAACCGGGCGTGCTTTTCACCGCGCCCTCGTGCAGGAGATCCCGAACCTGGGTGAACAGAAAGGGATTCCCGATGGCGCCCCGTCCGATCATGACGCCGTCGGCCCCGGTATGGCGGAACATCTCGAGGGCGTCATGCGCGGTCCAGATGTCACCGTTGGCGATCACGGGAACCACCGCCCGCTCCTTGACCCTGGCGATCCAGTCCCAGTCGGCAATCCCCCGGTACATCTCGCTTCTCGTCCGCCCGTGAACGGCCAGCGCGCCGATCCCCGCATCCTCCAGACGCGGGACGATATCGAGAATGTTGATCGACTCGCGGTCCCACCCCAGCCGGGTTTTCACCGTGACGGGGAGATCGACCGCCCTGACGACGGCCTCCGCTATCCGGGCCATTTTTTCAGGCTCCTTGAGCAGCGCCGCTCCGGCTCCTCTTCCTGCAACCTTTTTGACGGGACAGCCGAAATTCAGGTCGATATACGCCGGCCCTGCTTCCGCGGCGATCACGGCCGCCTCGGCCATGGCTTCGGCCGAATCCCCGAAAAGCTGGATAACGGCCGGACGCTCGCTCTCGTCGAGAAGCATCTTGCGGACGATCTTGTCGATCCCCCTCCGGAGCGCTTCCGAGCTGATGAACTCCGTGTAGACGATATCCGCGCCGAACCGCCTGCAGATCTTCCTGAACGATCTGTCGGTCACGTCTTCCATCGGAGCCAGGATAACCGGCCGCTCTATGTCCAGCTCGCCAATCCGCATCGCTCTCCTTTTCGTTCAGGTCGTCGCCGGCGGAGCCATAACTTCCCTGACCTGCCGCCCGATGGCTCCGGCAAGCTCGGCATCCTCACGAAGCACCTTTTTAACGGCCTCACGTCCCTGACCGAGCTTTTCTTTCCCGTGGCTGAACCACGCCCCGGATTTTTTAACGATACCGAACTCGACGGCAAGATCTATCAGCTCGCCGAGAGCGGAGATCCCCTCGCCGTAGAGAATATCGAACTCCGCCGTCTTGAAGGGGGGGGCGACCTTGTTCTTGACGACTTTCACCTTCGTTCTGTTGCCGATGATCTCCGCACCGTCCTTGATCTGCGCAACCCGTCTGATCTCCAGGCGAACCGACGAATAGAACTTCAGGGCCTTGCCGCCGGTCGTGGTTTCGGGGTTGCCGTACACCACCCCGATCTTGTCGCGGAGCTGGTTGATGAAGATGGCGACGCAGCTCGACTTTGCAATCGCGCCGGTCAGCTTTCGCAACGCCTGACTCATGAGACGGGCCTGCAGGCCCATCACGCTGTCCCCCATCTCGCCTTCAAGCTCGGCCTGCGGAACGAGGGCCGCAACCGAATCGACCACAACGATATCCACGGCCCCGCTACGCACGAGGGTTTCGACGATCGAGAGCGCCTGTTCGCCCGACTCCGGCTGGCTGATGAGCAGCGAATTGATGTCGATGCCCAACTTCTTGGCGTACCCCTGGTCGAACGCGTGCTCGGCGTCGACGATGGCGGCGATCCCGCCGGCTTTCTGGGCTTCCGCGACGGCGTGCAGGGCGAGCGTCGTTTTCCCCGAAGACTCCGGTCCGTATATTTCGGTCACGCGGCCTTTGGGAAACCCGCCGACCCCCAGAGCGAAATCAAGCGTGATCGAGCCGGTGGAAACCACCTGCACCGGCATCACCGCGCCGTTGTCGCCGAGACGCATGATCGCCCCCTTGCCGAACTGTTTCTCGAGTGTCTCCACGGCAAGGTTCAACTGCTTCAGCCTGGCGGGGTCGATCTCCTTTTTCACCTGCTCCGTTTTTTTTGTTTCCATGGGTTTTCTCTCTGCTTTCCGGAATGCTTGCGGTTTCCCGCTCTCTCGCCCCTGCCGCTCCGGCACCGGTCAGGAGAATCTTTTTCCGATATTCGTTCCCTCTCTCCGGCTCAGGAAAGAGCATCCGCGGCTCGTCCATCGCAGCATGCGGTGATCGACATAATGCTCTCGCGGACGGAGCGATAGGCCATGCCGAGCCTTCCTATCGATTTCGCGTTTGAATAGTAGAGTTTTTTCCGGGCGAGACGCATGCCTTCAAGGCTTATGTGGCTCCTCCTGCCCGTCACCAGGGAAAAGAGTTCGCCGCCCGCTCCGGCAAGGACACCGAGCGATCGCCCTGCCTGGAAGACGCGGCGCGGTGCGCTGCCTGGAAGCCCGCGGATCATGTCGAACAGCTCCCTGTAGGACACGTTGCCGGAAACAATGATATAACGCTCTCCGCATCCGCCCTTCTCCCACGCCTCCAGATGGGCGCGCGCGGCGTCACGGATATCGACGAAGCTCAGGCCGCCGGACGGATGGAGCGGTATCCTGCCCCGATAGATCCCGTCGATCGTTTCGGTCGCACTGTTCGAGACCGGAAAAGCCTCCCCACCCTTGCCGATAACCACCCCCGGATTCACCATCACCACGTCGAGGCCCTCGGCTACGCCCCGCCGGGCTTCCATTTCTGCAAGGCGTTTCGACTCCATGTAGGAAATCCCGTGCTGCCAGTCACAGAATGCCGTATCCTCGTCCGCCGGTTCCCCGTCCCCCCTCACGCCCACGGCCGCGACCGAACTGGTATGAACCATCCGCCTGACCCCGGCTTCAAGGCAGGCGTTGACGATGTTGCCCGTTCCCGTCACGTTGACGTCGTAGAGCCGGTGCCGGTGATTCCAGGTGTAGGCGACAAGCCCGCCGCAGTGAAAGACCGTGTCGACGGACGCGCACGCCTCCCTCAGGGAAACGGGATTCATCAGGTCGCCGCGGACGAACTGTACGGGAACTCCCTCCAGCACGGACCGGTCCGACGCTTCCCGGACGAGGGCGCGGATGCCGACGGCGTCGCCGCATCTCTCTCGCAGCGCCCGGACGATCTGTGACCCGATGTAGCCTGTCGCGCCGGTAACCAGCACGACCTGTTGTGTCCGATTCAAACGTTCTCTTGTTACAGCGTTTCCGGGCTCATTCACCCCCTGTTCACAATAATAAGAATAAAAATTACATTGCTTTCAAATGCAACCCCGGGCATTTCGTAAAAGTTTGACGAGAGAGCCATGCGCCTACAGGACAACACAATCGCCTTTTCCACCGGACCGGCATGCGAGGAACTCCTGCCGAACGGGCTTCGGGTGTTCAGCAACCACGTTCCACACGTGCGGAGCGTAACGATAGGGGTATGGATCAATGCCGGCTCGAGGGAGGATCCGGAGGAGTTGACAGGCCTCGCCCATTTTCTGGAACATGCGGTTTTCAAGGGCACGCGTTCGAGGGACTATCTGGAAATCGCACGCTGCATCGAGGCGGTCGGAGGCTACATAGACGCCTATACAACAAAGGAAAACACCTGCCTCTACATCCGTTGCCTCAGGGAACATGCAGCACTCGCCTTCGACCTGCTTGCCGAGCTTACCGGCTCGCCGGTCTTTCCGGACGAGGAGATCGAAAAGGAGAAAGAGGTTGTTATCGAGGAGATCCACAGTATCGACGACACTCCGGAAGAGCTGATCTTCGACCGCTTCGACGCGCTGGCCTTTCCCCGTCATCCGCTCGGTCCCGCGATTCTCGGCACGGAAGAAGCCGTGGACGACATAACTCCCGCAGATCTCCGCAGGTTCATGAACCTGCACTACGTCACGGACAACATGCTCGTCACGGCCGTCGGAAACATGACGCACGACGAGGTGATGCGTTACGCCGACCGTTCTTTTTCCGGCTTCCGCCGCGGGGAGAACGCCCGAGGCGCCGCCCGCGGCTTTTCCCCGCACGACTACAGCCCCTTTGCCGCGCGTGAGAAGCAGCCCTTTTCCCAGACACACATTCTTTACGGCCTCGCGGTTCCTCGCGACGACGCTTTCTTCTACAGTCTGATGCTGCTCAACACCATTCTCAGCGGAGGCATGAGCTCCCGACTCAACATCGCGCTCAGGGAAAAGGAGGCGCTCGCCTATACCGCATATTCGTCGCTCACCCTGTTCGACGACGTCACACTGTTCAATATCTATGCCGGAACCGACCCGGACAACGCCGTCAAAGCGATCTCCATCATCGAACGCCTGTTCGATGCCCGCAACCTTTCCACGATAACGGAAGACGAGCTGCGTGCGGCGAAAAACAAACTGCAAAGCGCCCTTGTCCTGGGCATGGAAAAAATGACGAGACGCATGTCGAAGGCCGCCAGGGACATCTTCTATTTCGGCCGCCACATCGAAACCGAGGAAAAGATCGCCGGCATCGAGAACCTTACCGTTCCGGACACAGCCCGGGCGGCGGCATATCTCCGCCGGCACGCCGGCCAATCCCTGCTGATCTACGAACCGGACGGCGAGGGGGAAGATCGCGATACACGAGCCGTTTCCTGAAATCGGAAAAAAGTCGTATCATTAAGACTTTTATTTCAGAGTGTTTTTTATCATCAACATAGCGACAGCACAACGCCTTGCAAAAGCACATACACAACGTCAGCGAAACGGAGCAGAAGCTGGAGATCGTTCTCACAGCCGAAGAGTTCAAACCGGAGCTCGATCTCGAAACGGAAAACACGAGACAGAATATCCAGCTCAAGGGTTTCCGGAAAGGCCGCGTTCCGGCCGGAATGGTAAAAAAACTGGTCGGCCCGGCAATCGAGGCAACCGTTGCCGAACGGCTCGCGTCGAAATATTTCGGCGAAATCGCCGAAGCGGACAGCATCAAGCCGGCGAGCCGCGCCGAACTCGAGGAGTTCTCGTTTGACGACGACCGGCTGACCATCACCCTCTCTTACGAAATTCACCCCGAGTTCGATATCGAGGACTACAGCGGCTACTCCTTTGTCCAGGACATCTACGCGGTCGGCGACGACGATGTCGGCCGGGAAATCGATCTGATCCTCAAGGGACACGGCACCATGGTCCCCGCCAGCGCCCCTGCCGGTGAAAAGGATACCGTTATCGCCGACGTAACGAAACTCGACGCTTCCGGCCAGGTCCTGGAAGACCAGAAAACCGAAAACCACCACTTCAACCTCGAATACCTGCCGGAGGACAATCCGTTCCGCACCTCTCTCACCGGCTGCAAACCCGGAGAAACCGTAACGATCGATATCGAGGCGAAAGAGGAAGGCGAGGAATCGTACCGCTACGAAGTAGCCGTCAAGGACGTCAAAACACTCGAACTGCCGGAACTCACCGACGAACTGGTCAAGGAGATCACCCAGCAGAAATTCGACACGGTCGATGCGTTCCGCCAGGACGTCCGCCAGCAGCTCGAAGAGCATTTCAGCCACAAGTCGGAACAGGATCTTCTCGAAACGATCTCCTCGAAACTGATCGAGGAAAATCCCGTACCGACCCCTTCGGCCATGGTCGACTCGTTCGAAAACATGCTGCTTGAAAACGCCAAACGCCAGATGGGCGGCAAGTTTCCCGCCGGGATGGACGAACAGGAACTGCGCGCCTCCCTTCGCCCGAACGCCGAAAAACACGCCCGGTGGATGCTGATCAGCCAGAAAATCGCGGAACAGAACGATCTGGAAGTCACCGATGACGACATACAGGCGTTCGCCGAAAAAGAGGCCGCAAAAAATCCTGAAGTCAAGGCCGAAGACCTGGTCAAAACCTACAAATCGACAGAGTTCCGGGACTACGTCACGGATACGATCCTCAAGGACAAGATTTACGGCATCATCCGGTCGAAAGTCGCCATCAACGGCGAGCAGAAACCGCTTCCCGAGCACGGCGGATAACTCCCGCCGTGGGCATAACGGCTTCCATCCGGATCAGTCGAAGCGGATCGTCATCGAAAGATCGAGGGCTGTAACGGTATGCGTCAGCTCTCCGACCGAAATAAAGTCGACTCCCGTTTCCGCGATAGCCGCGACGTTGTGCAGCCCCACGTTCCCCGAAGCCTCGACTTCCACTTTCGGCGAATGCTCTCTGGCAAGAGCGACCGCCGAAGCAAGCCCCTCGACGGAAAAATTATCGAGAAGCACGATATCGAGCCCCGCGCCGAGAGCCGAACGCAGCTCATCGAGTGAACGCACCTCGACCTCTATTTTCACCGTAACTCCTCGCCTGGCAAGATAGCATTGCGCGCGTTCGATCGCCTGCGCGACGCCTCCGGAGGCGTCGATATGGTTGTCCTTGATCAGCACGAGATCGAACAACCCGAAACGGTGGTTCCGGCCCCCGCCGATCCTGACGGCTTCCTTGTCGAAATACCTGAGCCCCGGAGCGGTTTTTCTCGTATCGAGAATTTTTGCTTCGGTATGCGAAATTTTTTCGGCGAACGCCCTGGTGCGCGTTGCGATTCCCGACATCCGCTGCATGAAGTTCAGCGCCGTCCGCTCGGCGACAAGCAGCGAAGCCATGCCGCCGCAAACCTCGAGCACCGTGTCCCCGGCAGTCACCTTCTCGCCGTCACCGACAACCGGGGTAACGGAAACTCCCGGATCGATCCCCCGGAAAACCTGTTCGACCACAGCAATGCCGGCAATGACGCCCGGAGCCTTGGCGCGAATGACGCCGCAACCGGTCTGGCCGGGATCGATCGTTGCAAGCGTCGTAAGATCGCCGTCGTAACGATCTTCCTCGAGCGCCTGCATGATGGCCCGCGCCCGGCACATCGCAAAAAAATCCTGAAAATCTCTCTCTTTCATGACCTGGATGATACCCGGGCACCTCTACAAAGTGTCATGAGCGACCAAAGAGCGAGACGGACGGTGCTCCGACAGTATCGGGATAAACTTCGAAACCGGAATCCCGACTTGTCGGGACAACAGAGCAATTCGGGTGGGTGATACGTAGAGGTACCCGCTTGCATTGCAAATTGTTTTGCGAACCCTTTCGCTAATCGTTAAAATACTATTTTAGGCGTGAGTTATCCTAAAAGGAACGACGCCGGCAAGAAGAACGCAGCAACCAATGAGCTTCTCCACCGACCACTCCTGCGTCCGCCTCGTCAACCTTACCTTTTACGCCCACCACGGCGTGCACAGGGAGGAACATTTCGTGGGAGCGAAATACGAGGTGGATGCGGAAATGCACCTGGACTACCGGGAAGCGGCCCGAAAGGACGATATCCGGAACACGATAGATTACCGGTTCGTCTACGAAAAGATCAGGACCGTGCTCACGCAGAAAAAATACTACCTCATCGAGGCGGTAGCCTATACCATCGCAACGGAGCTTCTGGCGTCGCACCACACTCTCGAAGAGATCACCGTCAGGGTCCGGAAACGCAATCCTCCGATCGGAGGCGTCTGCGACTACGCCGAAGCCGTCTACACGGCTAAAAAACCCTGAGGACCGACGCTCCATGCATTCCGCACAATCTCTCCATACGGTCTTTCTCGGCGCCGGATCGAACATCGGAGAGAGACACCGGAACCTCGCCCGGGCGTGTCGCATGCTCGACGGTCTTCCGGGGACGGCAGTAGCGGCCGTCTCCCCCGCCTACCTTTCCGAACCGGTCGGCCATACCGATCAGGAGTGGTTCTGCAACGCGGTTTTCCGCCTCGAAACGGAGCTCTCCCCCGAAGCGCTGCTCGACACCTGCAAACGTGTCGAACGCTCTCTCGGAAGGCCGCCCGACCATCCCAGATGGGGCCCGAGAGTCATCGATCTCGACATTCTCCTCTACGACGATCTTGTCCTGCGCACGGACGCTCTTGCAATTCCCCATCGGGAGATGCACAAAAGAAAATTCGTGCTGATGCCGCTGCTCGATCTTGCCGACCCGGTCCACCCCGGCCGGCTAAAAAGTGCCCGCACGCTGTTGGAAGAGTGCGGGGACTCGTCGCGCATCGTCCGGAGTGAACGAGACATCGAGTGCTGAAACAGGAAAGGGGGCTTCGCCGTGGTTCGGAACTCCAAAAGAAAAGACCCCGGATCACGGGGCCTTTACGATGAATGGTCGTCCCTCTGCCGGAACACCGGGAACAGTCAGGGCACCTCTATTTATTTATTCCGCGTTTCAATTGCTTCGTTGAGCGGTGCTCAAAATCCTCATGTACTCTGTGTACACTCCGGTTTCTCCGCTCCGTTCGCCTTGCACTTGAACCGCTCATGACAAGTAATAGAGGTGCCCTTCAGTTAGCGAACGTGATGTTGAGATGCCCCTGGTCGAAATCGGCGCCTTCCGTCTTCCTGCCGATCAGGATGTTCGGCAGCACGATGCTCTTCCTGAAGTTGTTGATATCGACAAGCAGCTCGTCGCCCTTGATGTTGACGTTGAGCTTGGTGATCTCGACGTTCGGCAGATGCAGGCGCAGAACGTACTTGCCGTCCACCTTTTCCAGCACCTGGGTTTTTTCCTCCTTGTAGAGGATATCGTCCGGTTTCGAGCCGTCGAAAATCTGACTGCTCAGGGCGTGAAGCTGGTCGGTCCTGATCACCTCGTGCGGTGCCTGCGAGGCTTTGAGAATGGGAATCGGATAGAAACAGTCGTCGATGACCTTGAGATACTTCCGCTGCTGGGCAATGAGACTGGTCAGGTAGTCGTCGGAAGAGTGCTGCGGCAGGATCTTGTTGACCACGACCGCATCGAGCTTGTAGCCGAAAAGATTGAGATAGGTCTGAACTCGAAGCGCTTCCTTGATGACCATGTTTTCGGGATTGACCACGACGCGGAAGGTGGTGACCCCTTTATCCTGCAACATGCCGTGCAGTTCCTTCATGTGCTCGTTGACTTCCGGCATGAGCTTGAAGATGTTCTTCTTCGGCATGAAGCGGTTCAGCAGAGGAGCCGCGAAACCTATCGCCTTGGTGTGCCATCCGCCGATTTTCTCCGAATACCAGCCGTAGGACTCCGGCATGCCGAGAAGCCGCATCGTTTCACCGGTCGGCGCGGCGTCGACGACGATCGCGTCATACTTGCCGGACTTGGCGGCTTTCCAGATATGACGAAGACTGATCATCTCTTCCATACCGGGCACGACCGCCAACTCTTCCGCAACGACCTCGCTCGCACCGTCGTTGACCAGAATGGCTGAAAAATAGGAGTACAACTCCGTCCAGTTCTCCCTGATCTCCGCCAGGACGTTCACTTCCATGGCGAACAGATTTTTTTCGACCTCCACCGCTTTCGGGTTAAGCTCAACACCCAGGGCGTCCGCAAGACTGTGGGCGACGTCGGTACTCATGATCAGGACCCGTTTGCCGCTCCGCGCGATCGCCGTTGCAGTAGCAGCGGAAACAGTCGTTTTGCCGACGCCTCCTTTCCCCAGATAAAGAATGATTCTCATGTTGTGTACTGAAACTATTGAGTGGACTTTGCCTTGATTGCTTTCTTCTTGAGAGTCTCGTCGGCAGCCGGACCGTCAGGAGCTTTATCGGAGTCCTCCGCTCCGGACGGCACTCCGGGAGCTTCCTGACCGGCTGGAGCCGGCGGGGAATCGGCGACATCCCGGCCGGCGGCTTTGATGTTGATCTTTTTTCTGCGGACGCCACCGGCCGGGTTTTCTTCAGACGACTCACCGGAAGGCGTGTGAGGCGCGTTCTCCGGACCTTCGCCGAGGGCATCGGCGAGCATCTCTTCGGAGATCACCGGGGGCTCGTCGTCGGCCTGATCGGTCTGAATCTTTATTTTCTTGCGGCGCACCGTTCCGGGATCGGCTTCGGCCGGCGGCACGGGAAGACCGTCGAAAGAGTCCTCAGCTCCGGGCTTCCCGTCGGGCGCACCCTGAGCGGGCTTCTTGGTTCCGGGTGCGAAACTCGTCGTCATCTTGAGCATCTTGCCGACGGAACCGAGAATACCGTCGTTCTTGACGGCTGTCTGGATAGCGTTGAGCACGAACTTTTCAGCCTTCGGATTGTCCGCTATGTTGGCGATCAGTTCGTTGACCGCCGTAAGAACCGTGGCGACGTCGTTCGGCACATGTTGAAGATCCTTCATGACCTGGTCGCGGAACTTGAACGGCGCGTCCCCGACCAGTTCCTTCAGATTGGCGGCGATGCGTTTCAGCGCCTCGGGGTCGGTCGGCAGCATTCCCTCGAGCGCCTTGGGCATTTCCGGCATCCCCTGGCGTCCGGACGAGGCGTACTGACGGGAATCGTAAGCCCCCTGCTGTGGGGGCGGTTGCTGCAGGGGAGAAGCCGATGGACCTCCCGTAGTCCGGTACTGCTCCAGAAGATCCTCGCCGTAACCGATGGGATTGTTCTGCGGCTGCTGATGGGCCGAGGCGGCGGGCGGTGTCAGGGCGAGCGGTTTTGGAGGGCAGGTCGCTACGGCCGACTGGAAGATCCGCTCGGCGATGTCGTCGGGAATCTCCTGCCTGAAACCGCTGCCGAGATAGGTTTCTATAGCGGACTCGATTATGGTATGCAGCATAACGATCTTCTCGGCCTCGCCAACCTCGACCATATCGAAAATCACATAGACCGCCTCCTTATCCTCCCTGCGGATGCGGAGATTGAGTGTCGCGAAATCGCCGTCCTTGTTGCGGCTGTTGATCGAAACCGCTCCGAGGGTGAATCTGTCGAGGTAATCCTTGGTGGCGCCTCTCGCCCAGAGGTATACCGCCCTGTCGGAGTATATCAGATAATCCTGGTATGCGATGTTGCCGACGCGCTCCTGGTGCGACTCGTAAAACACCCCGTCGAAAAACGCGATCGGACGCTCCCCGGCATGCAGCATCCGGTTCTGGAAGAACTCCGCAACATCGTTCAGCTCTGTGTGTCCCGATACATACGTAGAAATAGTCGCCATCTCAAGCCCTGTCGCTTTGCATGAGTTTCTGGTAAGGTAGTGAAAGGATAAAAATATGAAAACAAATAGAAATTATATAATCGCGGCGTAAGACGAAAAAGCCGCGCACCGTCCCGGTGCGCGGCACCCTCCCGGACCGTTCTTCAGCCCGGAAGGAGAGGACATCTCGTAACAGCAGGATGCGCGAGGAGAGAGCGTCCGCATGCGGATCGACCGCGACGCCGGAATAGACGACGGTACGCAGGCGCGCCGCAAGCACGAAAAAAAGAAAGGCAGTGAAAGCCCTATGCCGTCACTGCCTCCTGCATGTGCATGCCTGGATGCTTACTTGGCGAATTTGGATTCAACCACTTTGGTCGGAACGGCAAAACCCGAAACTTCGGGCGAAGAACCGCGAAGGCTTCCGCCGCCGCCGCCCATGCTGCCATAAGCATTGCGGTTGATCCTCATTGTGCCTTTGCCGAGAGAATCAAAGAGCATACCGACGGTCTCCCAGTGACCCTCGACCATTACCTCGAAGATACGGCCGGCTGCAGCGAGGATATCGGTAAATACGCCTCCTCCACTCATAACTCCTCCTTTTGGAATTTAATTATTGGAAAGTTTACCAGTATAAGGAAAAAGAAACTTTGAACTAATTTACGGTAATTCACAAAAAAACACAAACAAAATCAGTTGCGGCTCCCCGCGCAGAAAACATCGGCGTCCGCACGTGTTTGTGTCCCTCCAGGTGGAATTACTTCTTTCCGGCAGCCTTCTTGAGCGAGCCGGTGACGCCCTTGACGGCTTCGGAAGCCGAAACGCCCGCATCGCCGATCGCGGTCGCGGCGTTGTCGGTAACGTTCTCGACATTCCTCACGGCGTCGTTGTAGAGATCGCCCGCGGAGCGCGAAACGTCTTTCACGGTGATGGCAACCCTGTCGATGGTATCGCCCACAACGCCGCTCGTGCTGCCAAGCAACCTGCCGACACCCGTTGCATCGGCCAGGGAACTGACGGTGCCCGTGACGGTTTCCACAACGTTTCCGGCAAGTTCCAGCCCGCCGACTACGGCGCTCTGCCCGGTAAGCAAGGCACCCTCGGCAAGAAAGGTGAGGCGGTCGGTCAGTTCAAGGTCCTTGAACTCCTTACGAAGCTTCTGGTAGGATTCGGTCATGATTTTCTCTCCCTGAAAGGGCTTGCGGCAAGCCCTGTTATTGATTGTTACAAGTAAGGTATAGAAAAAAAGTAACGAAAAATTTATCCGCGGTCAAACGACCCCGGAGTCTTCCTGCGCCACTCTATCCCCGGCTGTACTCCTTCTTTTCCTGATAGCTGTGAACCTGGCTGTTCAGGTCGAACGGAATGTGCAGCCACTTGTCCTTGAAGACGGCGTCGCCCGGCTCCAGACCCGTCAGGCTGATCGGCAGGGTTATTATCTTGCGCTGGTTCCCGATCTGAACGAACAGCTCGTCACCCGTCACCCACACATCGATATCGACCGGATCGGCGAACATGAGCTTGAGCTGAACCTCGTAAGTATCGCCGGATCGCTCGAACTTGATCGGAGGCTCGTCGTAGACGACCTTGGCCGGATCGTTGTCGCCGTAGATGTCTCCGGCGAAACGTTCGAGAGCCTCGAGACCGATGATCTCCTGTTCGTACATTCTGAGCTTCTTGACCGGAAGCGGCGTAAAGCCCTCCTCGATCTCGCTGAGATATTTCTGCTGGATACTTTTCCATTTTTCGAGATAACCGCTGTCCTCGCTGGTATCGAGCATCTTGTTGACGAGCACCATGTCGACATTGAACCCGTAAAGATTGAGGTAGGTCAGCGCCCGCATGGTCTCCTTGATCGACATCTTCTCGGCGTTCATCACGAGACGCACGGTCGAATTGGTATTGTTGGTCAGGATTTCCCGGATATCCTCCAGCTCATCGAACACCTGATCGACCGAATCGATGGCGTCTTCCGGCGGAATGTAGTAGGCGATCTTGTCGGACATCTTCGAAAGCGGCTTGCTCAGCGGCTTCATGATGTACTTGTTGACATTCTTGACGGCCTTCATTCCCCAGGAAAGCGTATCGGGCAGGGAAAGCAGCCTGAGTGTTTCACCCGTCGGCGCCGTGTCGAGCACGAGAGCGTCGTAGAGACCGGCAGCCTTGTACCGTTTGATCCGCAACAGGGAAAACAGCTCCTCCATACCGGGGAGTATCGTCATTTCGTCGGCGACGACGCCCGATACGCCCTGGGCGGCGAACACCCGTGTGTAATACTTCTGTACTGCCTGCCAGTTCTGTTTCAAATCCACGTAGGGATTTACTTCTATCGCATGCAGGTTCTCCTTGATCTTTGTCGGCTCGGGCCCAAGCGAGATATTGAAGGAATCCGACAGACTGTGAGCCGGATCCGTTGACAACACCAGCGTACGGTGGCCCATTTCGGATAAACGAACCGCTGTCGCCGCCGATACGCTTGTCTTTCCGACTCCGCCTTTGCCTGTAAAAGTTAAGATACGCATGAACCGAGCATTGTAAGTTAGTCGATCAGAGGATACAAGATATAACTATCCCTCCATTCTACAAAAGGTCTGAACATAATAACTCTTCCACGTTTCCTCAAAAATTTCCGGCGTTCATTTTCCATTCACGGCTTCTCTTGATATCTTGCTGAAGCAATTCGTTCACAACCGGTATATCCGGGTTCGCAAACGACCCCCGACCGGCATTTCCGGAGGTTTTCAATTTTCATCCATGCGCGCAGATTCCACGATCACGGATACCACGGCAACGGTGATATCGAGCGCCTGCCTCGGAGGAGATATCTCACTCGTCAAGCTCCACTGCCCGGACATCGCGGCAGCGGCGCGTCCGGGCAACTTCGTCAACATCAAGGTCGACCCTTGCGGCCGGCCCCTGCTCAGACGGCCGTTCTCGATCCACGATGCGGACGGAGAGACGATCGAAATCATGGCAAAATCCGTCGGCCCAGGGTCGGCCCGGCTCTGCTCCGTTCCCGCCGGTTCGGAACTGCAGGTTCTCGGGCCGCTCGGCAACGCCTTCGACATCGACTCGCCCGCGTTCGACACCGCGCTGCTTGTTTCCGGGGGCATCGGAACCGCGCCGATGCTGTTTCTGCAGACATCGCTGCTCTCGGCCGGAAAGCGGGTCGTCAACTGTATCGGCGGCAGGAGCGCATCGGATATCAGAGCGGAGGGGCTCCTCGACTGCCGTATCGCGACCGACGACGGCTCGCAGGGTTTCCGTGGAACGGTCGTCGATCTGCTCCGCGAGAGCCTGCCGGCTCTCACCGGAAACGGCGGCGCGAAAGTTTTTTCCTGCGGCCCCAACCCCATGATCAAGGCGCTGGCATCGCTCTGCGACGAACAGGGCCTGCCCTGCGAAGCGTCGCTGGAAACCGTGATGGGTTGCGGTATCGGCATCTGCTACGGCTGCAGCGTGGAATTGAAAGACGAGTCGTACGAAGAAAACACGACCGTCCTGCTCTGCCAGGAGGGCCCGGTCGTGGACGCACGGAGACTGCTGTTATAGCTTTTCATCAACCATCACCCCAAGACCAGAAAAAACCATGGCACGCGGATTGAACAAAGTAATGCTCATCGGACATCTCGGCAGCGACCCCGAAATGCGGGTGACCGCTTCGGGACAGTCGGTCGTCAACTTCACTCTCGCCACGAACGAAGGGTTCCGGGACAGCAGCGGCAACCAGCAGGAAAGAACCGAATGGCACAGAATCGTCGCCTGGGCGAAGCTTGCGGAAATCTGCAACCAGTACCTTAAAAAAGGCCGCCAGGTCTATATCGAGGGCCGCCTTCAGACAAGAAGCTGGGACGATCCGAAAAGCGGCGAAAAACGCTACACCACGGAGATCGTCTGCAGCGACATGCAGATGCTCGGCTCCGGCAGGGAACAGGGTGCACAGGGCGACAGCGGCGGACAGTGGCAGCAGCAGCCGCAGAAAGGGGAACAACAGGAAAAGGGATACGGCGGCGGCAGCGGCGGCGGACAGCCCGACACGGAAAAAGACGATCTCCCGTTCTGAGCCTGCATCCGGTCGCGCGGTGTTCACGCATGCCGGGAAGGTGCGCGGAAAGGAGCATATTATAATTATACCATAGCGGCACGGCCCGCATACGGCAATGAAAACGCTTCGGAAAAACATAGCGTCAGGCGCGATTGCCCCGGTCTACTTCTTTCACGGGGAGGAAAGCTTTCTGAAAGAGGAGATGACCTCGCTCCTGAAACGCCACATGTTCACCGGCGGAGAGGATTCGGCCATGAACACCACCGTCCTCTACGGTCAGGACGTCACACTCGGAGAGATCGTCTCGAAGGCGTCCGGGGTCCCCATGTTCGCAAAACGCACGCTGCTCGTCGTGCGTCAGTTCGGCAAACACCGGAAACCCTCCTCGAAAGATCAGCAGAAGCAGCACCAGGAACAGTTCCTGAGATATGTCGCACATCCGGCGGAAACGACCGTCCTCGTCCTCGACTGCGACCGGAAGGACAAAAAGGAGCTCCAGAAGTCTCCGTACAGGGAGTTGCAGACGATCCGGACGGATTTCCCCGCGATCAAAAACCCGGACATTTTCGCGGCGGAACGGGCTCACGAACAGGGATGGGAGTTTGAACCGGACGCCCTGAAAGCTTTCAGCGCCTACATGCAGCCCTCCGCCCGCGAAATTGCCAGGGAGATCGAAAAACTCGTCATGTACGCCTCTTCGAGAAGCGGCGAAAAGCGCATCACCGCTCACGACGTATACGAATGCGTCGGCATCTCGAAGCGCTACAATGTTTTCGAACTCGAGAAGGCTCTCGCGGCAAAAAACCTGCGGCTCTGCAGCGGTATCTCACTGATGATCATGGAGCAGGAAGGCGGAAAGGAGGGACTGATGAACATCCTGCGTTACCTCTCGACCTTTTACCTGAGAATCTGGAAGCTCCACGCGCCCGGTGCCCACGAGCGGCCGGTTTCCGAGATTGCCAACATGCTGGGCATGTATGGAAAGCAGGAGTTTTTCGCCAAAAGCTACCTTCGTTACGCATCGCAGTTTTCCCGGCGGGAAACCGAAAACGCCATCCTTGCGCTTCAGCGCACCGACGCCGCCCTCAAGGGCCTCGAAGCCTACCCCGACGAGAAGTACCTCCTCCTCCGCCTCATGCAGGATCTGCTAAGTCAAAAAGCAAAAGGCAAAAAGTAAAAAAACATGAGTCGTCCTGAAAAAGGTTGACAGTTTTTAAGCTGTACACACCACCTGTTACCGTAAAGAAATACATTCGATTCCGAAACCCGATCCCGACCCCGACCTCCGAAAGATACCATCGGGGTTCACCGTCGGCGTCGGTATCGCTATCGAAACCACCGCCGGTTCGAGCAGACACGAAACCTCTGTTCATCGGCAACCGCTTTCTACCAAAGCACTTGCCCAC
>JANQHQ010000014.1 GCA_028282595.1 Chlorobium sp.
GATAACATCGGGGTTCGCCGTCGGCGTCGGTATCGCTATCGAAACCACCGCCGGTTCGAGCAGACACGAAACCTCTGTTCATCGGCAACCGCTTTCTACAAAAGCACTTGCCAACCGCCTGGCGCAAACTGCATACTGCCAACCGCTAACCGGTTCCCCTCCACAGTACGGGCGAAAAATTTTTCGCCCCTACGGTCGTCGTGAACACCCGTGCAATCCGCGGGGACAATAAAACCTGTCGATCACCAGCCAATCGCGCCCCTACAAAAGGTAAAAGTAAAAGGTCGAAAAATTGCTGACTGCCGACTTTAAAGCGAATTGTCAGGGCCCCAAAATGGTGGTGAGGGAGGGATTTGAACCCTCGACCTCAGGGTTATGAATCCTGTGCTCTAACCAACTGAGCTACCTCACCATAACCGAACTGTCGCAGGGCAGCTAATATACATAAACCCGTTGTGCGGCGCAACGCTTTTTTCGCGGGTCTTCATTTTTTTTCGGTTTCCGGCAACTCCCGTTCGGCCTGCAGCTTTGCGAGAATTGCCTCGGCGAGATGGATGTCTTCCGGGGTCGTGATCTTTATGTTGTGATACCCCGTTTCGTAGATCCTGATGTTCTGCTCAGGGAAGAATTTTTCGACAAGGGCGGCGTCGTCGGTGGAGTAACACTCTTCGAGCCTTGCGTGGTGGTGGGCCTGAATGAGCAGACGCGAAGCGAATCCCTGAGGCGTCTGTACCTGGACGAGACGGCTGCGTTCGAGGGTTTCGCCGAAAAAATCCGGATTGTCGCCGATGTACTTGATGGTGTCCTTCGGCCTGGTCGCGGGTACGCAGGCGCCGTGCTTCTCCGACAGAGCCGAAATGTCGTCGATCTCTTCCGGCTGGATGAACGGCCTTGCGCCGTCGTGGACGAGGATAGCATCGGGAAGGACGGCCGATCCGGCGCGAATGTCCCGCTCGATGCGCTCGATGCAGTTGTAGATCGAGTCCTGACGCTCTTTTCCTCCCGGGAGGACGGCCCTGATTTTGGAAAAACCGTTCCGCTCCCCCATGAGGCTCAGCGTTTCGATGGCTTCGGGTTTGGTGGCGATGTAAACGGCTTCGACCGACGACGCGCGTTCGAATGCGGAGAGCGTGTGATGGATGACGGGGTGTCCGCCGATTTCGAGAAACTGCTTGCTGAAGCCCCCCTTGAGCTTCATCCGTTTTCCCACGCCGCTGGCGGCGATTATGGCGTATGAACCCATACCTCTTCTGATCGTTTCAGGTTGCTCCGTAAACAGGCGTAAGAGCGGCGTCGCCGTCCGTCAGTGAATGAACATGGCGTCGCCGTAGGCAAGGAAGCGGTAGCTTTTTTTTAGGGCGGTCTTGTAGGCTTCCATCAGGAAGCGGTGCTCCGCGAATGCGCTGACCATCATGAGAAGGGTCGTTTCCGGCTGTTGGAAGTTCGTCAGGAGCGCGTCGGTGACCTTGAACTGGTAAGGAGGGTAGATGAACTTGTCCGTCCAGCCCTGACCGAACTTGATTTTGCCCTCGACCGTGGCGTTTGCTTCGAGGACCCTGCAGGTTGTCGTTCCCACGGCGATAACCCTGCCCGATTTTCTCATTTTGGTGTCGTTTATCTCCATGGCGGTCTGGTAGGGAATATTGAAATATTCCGAATCCATCTTGTGCTTGGAGACATCCTCGACCTCGATGGCGTTGAACGAACTGAGGCTCGGGTGGAGGGTGACCGGCAGGATTTTAACCCCCTTTTTCCGGATCTGTTCCAGAATCGGCATGGTGAAGTGCAGGCCGGCCATGGGTGCGACCACCGCGCCGGTCTGCGATGCGTAGACCGTCTGGTAGTCCTCACGGTCCGCCGTGTCCGGCTTCCGGGTGAAGTAGGGCGGTAGCGGGACGGTGCCGATTTTCTCCACGAGTTCGAAAACGTCGATCTCGGGATTCAGGAAACGGATGGTGCGTCCGCGCGAGGTGGTGTTGTCGACGACCTCGGCCACAACGTCTTCCTGGAAATAAATTTTGTTGCCCACGCGCACTTTCCTTGCCGGATCGACAAGCACGTCCCACAATCCCGCCTCCTTGTTCAGCTCGCGCAGCAGAAATACCTCGATTTTCGCGTCGGTTTTTTCTTTCTGTCCGAAAATTTTTGCCGGAAAGACCCTGCTGTTATTGAGTATGAGCAGATCCCCCTTCTTGAAAAAAGAGACGATATCACTGAATTCCTTGTGTTCGACGTCCTTTTTTCTCCGGCTCAGAACCATGAGCTTGCATGTGTCCCTGGGAGAGGAGGGGCGGTCCGCTACTCTGGTTTTCGGCAGATTGTATCGAAAGTTTGAAAGGCGCATAGTGATCTCGGGGGCAATGAGCTAATCGGAAAACGGCAAAAAAATAAAGTGTTAATATATACCCTTTCCTCAGGAAAATACAAACCGGGGCGTGTGTCCCGCTTCCGGCCCCTGCTCCCTAGCGGGCGAGGGAAGCGGGGCTTGAAGTCGAGACGGTTTCTTCCTGCCCCGCGATACGGACGGTTTCGGTTTCACGGGGACTTTCGAGGAGTTCCACCGAGATCCGTTCCGTGCCGATGACGATGCGGTAGAGGCTCCGGCGGAAAAGGATCCGGAGCTCGAGCGATCGCCAGTGCCCGGGCAGATTCGGGTGTACGTTGAGGATGTCGTCGTCGAACGAGATTCCGGCGAAATAGCGGACCGTCACGTCGACGGTGCCTCCCATGACCCCGCAGTGGATTCCTTCCTGGGTGGTGCCGCCCTGGGTATCCTTCAGATCGCTTTTGAGGGATTCCTCGAACCATTTCCAGGCGGTTTCGTGGCCGTCGTGCAGGTAGCTGGAAATGACGGCGTGAACGACCTTGCTGAGCGTCGAGCCGTGGCTGGTGCGTGGTTCGTAATAGGTATAGTTGTCCCGAACCATCTTCAGGGGATCCTGCACGGGGTGACCGTTTTTCTCGAGGATGTGGCGTACCTCGACGGGGGAGAGCGCATAGAAGGTCATGAGCACGTCGGCCTGCTTGGCTACCTTGTAGTTGTCGGGGGAGTCCCCCTCGGCCTTGAGTATCCTGTCCATGCGGTGGATGTTGTCGTACTTCTTCCTGTAGGCATCCCAGTCGAGCTCCTTGAGGGACATGTAGCCGTCGAACTGTTCCAGAATGCCCTCCTTCGTGACGATGATGTGCATGTTGGAACAGATTGCGTCCCACTCCTCGATCTCGTCGTAGCCGAGGTTGATGTTCGTGACCAGCCAGTCCATGGCCGACGGGTTGAGCGTTCTGGCGAGCTCGACCGATTTTTCGAGCAGCCACGCGACCATGATGTTCGTGTATGCGTTGTCCCTAAGCCCGTCGCGGTTGCTGCCGGGAGGTTTTTCATGGAACTCGTCGGGTCCCATGACGCCTTCGATGTGGTACTTGCCGCTGTCGGGGAGGTGCCGGGCGATGCCGGCCCAGAAACGGGCGATTTCGAACATCATTTCCGCGCCGTACTGCTGCAGGAATTCGGTGTCGCCGGTATCGTGAACGTAGCGCCAGGTATTGTAGAAAACCGCGATCGAAACGTGCCGCTGGTTCCTGCTCAGGTCGGGGCCCCAGGCGCCGCTCTGCGGATTGTAATGCACGATCTGCGTTTCCTCCCCGCCGTCGTCCGCCGTCTGCCAGGGGAACATGGCGCCCTTGTAGCCGTTTTCCCGGGCATAGGTTCTCGCGGCGTCGAGCCGTCTGTAGCGGTAGAGCAGGAGCGCTTTCGCGATATCGGGGAAGTGCAGCGTGAAGAAGGGGAGAATGTAAATTTCGTCCCAGAAAATATGACCGCGGTAGGCTTCGCCGTTGAGGCCGCGCGCAGGCATCCCGGCGTCGAGCCCGGGGTTGTGCGGCGAGGCCGTGCCCATGAGGTGGTAGATGTGGAAGCGGAGGGCCTTCTGGCTGAAACGGTCTCCGTCGATCACGATATCGCCTCTTTTCCAGATCGTTTCCCATGCCCGTTCGTGGGCTTCGAGCAGTTCCCCGAAGCTTCCCGCCGAAGCCAGGGCTTCTTCTCCGGCGGCGACGGGGTCTTCGTTATCCGTGTCGAGCGACGTGTGGATTGTGACGATTTTATCGATCGCGCACTCCTGGTTCGGCGAGAGACGGACCTTGAAGAGCTCCGCGACATACCGGGGTGAGGATTCCACTGTTTTTTCGGCCGGGACGGTTTCTCCCGAAACGGAAAGGCCGGTTCTGGCGTGCATGACGATCTGGTAGTTCGACGTGCCGGTCTGTACGTGCAGCATGACCCCGCTCCCGGCTTCGCCCCCCGCGACATGTTCCAGATGGTCGGAAGAGAGGGTGCTGTAGCGGGCGACACCCTTGTTTTCAATCCGGCCGTCGACGGCGGAGCGGAATTCGATCTCTCCCGAATAGTTGATCGGGGTGAAGCGGAACTGCAGGGCGCAGAGGTGCGGATTGTCCATGCTCGCGATGCGACTGCTCGATATCCGGCTGATTCTGCCGAGATTGTCCTGGATGACGATCTCCCGGCTCATGACCGCGTTCTGAATGTCGAGATCCTGACGGTAGCTCAGGATAGTCTGCTCGAACGGATCGATGAAGTCGCCGCAGCAGATCCTGAATTCAACCGGGAGCCAGTTCGGGCAGTTGACGAAATCGTTGTTGAAGATGGTCTGGCCGTGTACATCGGACGGCAGCTTGTTGAAAACGCCGGCGATGTAGGTGCCGGGATAGTGGTGTTCGGAAGCCTTCGAGCCCTCATAGGCGCCGCGTGTGCCGAGGTAGCCGTTGCCGACGGCCGTAAGGGTTTCGCGCAGCTTTTCCTCATCCGGATCGAATCCGGAGTAGGTCAGGTTCCATCCATCCTCCTTCAGGCCGGTTTCGAACCACTCCATGAGGTTGTCCACGGTGATTTCCGCCAGGTCGCGCACCACGATGTCTGCGCCGTTCTCCCTCAGTTTCGAGCCGGCGATCTCCCGGGCTATGCCGAGCACCATGCCGAAATTGCCTGCCGAACCGGCCTGAACGCCGGAAATTGCATCCTCGACGACCACGCAGTCGTGGGGGTGCAGGCCGAGATTGTCCGCGGCGGTGGTGAAGATGTCGGGGTTCGGTTTGCCTTTCAGCCCCATTTCGATCGACACCTCTCCGTCCACCCGGGTTTCGAAAAGATCCTCGAGTTTCGCGAGCTCCAGAATGAGCTTGCAGTTACGGCTCGAAGAGGCGATTCCCGTGCGGATGCCCCTGGAGCGAAGCTCCCTGATGAGGTCCACGGAGCTCTGGAACACCTCGGGGCCCTCCTCTACGAGGATTTTCGTGAAGACCTCGTTCTTGCGGTTGCCGAGACCGCAGACGGTGGGTATGCTTGGAACGTCGTCGAGCTCACCGAACGGCAGTTCGATATCCCTGGAATCAAGGAAACTCTTCACGCCCTGCATTCGGGGTTTGCCGTCGACGTAGTTCAGGTAATCGGAAGCCGGATCGAAAGGAACGAACGGTTCGCTGTTGGCCTCCGTGTATTCCTTGAGGAAGGTGTTGAACATGGACTCCCATGCGAGACTGTGAATTCTGGCAGTTCCCGTGATGACTCCGTCCAGATCGAAAATAACGCCTTTAAGCATAGTGTTTCCCAGCGGTTGTGAGCAGGTTAAAAAAAACGGCCGGACGCTAGAGCGAATGCAGGCCCAGAATGGTCAGGAGGATATCGGGTGAAGGCACGATCATGCTCTGCGGACAGATGCTCTTTACCGTTTCCTCCAGTTGTTCATCTTTCGTTACGAAAATCGCCCATACGTCGCCACAGATGTCCATCGCTTTCTGGAGCATCGGTATGTCGGAGTAGGTGTCTCCGCAAACAAGGTTGGGTTCTCGACCGTTATCCCGGTCGTTATCTCTGATGCCGATGGATCTGCAAATAAACTCCAGCCCGTCCCCCTTGTCGAAGTCCTTGTGCGCATCGTGCCCGGCCGTATCTATCGTCAGGATGATTTCGATATCGAGGCCGGTGTCCTCGATGCGGAAAATCTGTTTTTCGGGATCGATCTCCCGGACGATGCCCTTGACTTTCTCGAGGAACGCGGCCGATTCGTCGGCGTTGATCGAACGGGTGATGTCCTGGCGGGCGACGGTTGTCTGACCGAACTTGAACTGCAGGGCGGAACCGATGAAGTTGAATTTTTCAAATGCCGGGTCTTCGAGGAGCAGCCGGAGCCGGTCGTTGAGAAGCTGGATGAGCTGCTCTTTCCGCTCATCTATGGGATAGCTGTGGAAAACGCCGTCCGGGGAGATGAACTCCCGTCCTTTCGAACCGGCGTAGTAGAAGATGTCCTCGGGGTTGATCGAGACGTTCAGAATGCCGAAATCCTTCAGCGGCGCCGAGGTGATGAAGATAGGGTGACGGCAGCAGTTTTTCGCGAAACGGGAGAGAAAGACCGCGTTGTATATCGGCTGTATGGATGAACGGTAACGGCCGCAGTAGTTGTTCGTCGTGCCGTCGCGGTCGGTGATGAAGGCGTTGAAGCGTTTGCCGCGCAGCATGGCGATGCCTTCGTTGACATAGGCGCGGAAGTCGGGAATGAACTTGGCGAGGTAGTTGAAGAAGTGGTCCTCGCCGTATTCGAGGTAGTAGATGTCTTTTTTCAGCTCCCGGATTTCGTAGGTGAGATCGACCTCTATCTGTTTTCTGCCGTCGAGACGCAGCACCCTCTGGCCGGTATAGTCGTCGATATGAATGGTTTCAAGAGAGTAGAGCGCGTTTTTGAGGGATTCGATGCACTGATGACCGACCACCCGCTGCTTCATGATGTTGCGCACGATGGGTTCGCGCAGATCGCGTGTTTCGGACTTGAGCTGGTAGAGTTCCTTGAGAGTTCGTATGTCCTGAAGTGAGATGGGGTGTCTGCACGTTTCAAGCTTGTGCTCTTTCAGAATCTGGTTCTGCATGTCGGCAACGGGGGTGCTTTTTCAAAGGCATATCGTCAAATCTAACAAAAGATACGGTTTCGGAGCCCTGTTTTTTCGAAAAAGTAACGCAGGGCGGGAATAGGCGTCGGCCTCATGCAAGGCCCGCCTCGCCGAGCGTTTTCCGGATCCGGTCGTGCAGTCTTTCGGCGCTCTCCGACGCGTCGAGCAGGATGAAGCGTTCCTTTTCCAGCCGGGCGAGCTCCAGATAGCCGTTCCTGACGCGGCGGTAGAAGTCCAGGCCGGACTGCTCCATGCGGTCGAGCTCGCCGTCCTCGAAAGCGAGCGGAATCGATTTTTCGGAAAACTTTCTGATAAGCGCGTCTTCCGGGGAGAGGTCGAGGAAAAAGGTGAAGTCGGGTTTCAGCCCGAAGGTCGCTATGTCGTTTATGGCTCTCAGCATTCCGCCGTCGAGTCCCCGGCCGTATCCCTGATAGGCGGTTGTCGAGTCGTAAAACCGGTCGACGATCACCACCGTGTTTTTTTTCAGTGCGGGCACGACGACCCGCTGCACCAGTTCGGCCCTGCTGGCGGAAAACAGCAACAACTCCCCGACAGGTGTGATGTCGTTCTTGCTTTCGAGAAGGATATCGCGGATTTTTTCGGCGACATCCGTTCCTCCCGGTTCGCGCAGCGTCAGTACGTCGCGCCCCGCGTCGGTCAGGGCTTTTCGCAGCTTTTTTACCTGGGTCGACTTGCCTGCGCCGTCTATACCCTCGAATGTAATCAACATGGCGTGGTTACGTGGTGTTCTTCATGAGGAACCGGGTCACGACAGCGCTGAACGGTTCGGGATGTTCGAGCATCGGGGAGTGACCGCAATTTTCAAAGACATGGAGTTCGGAGCCCGGTATCTCACGGTGAACGGTACCGGCAACCGATGGGGAAATATACTGATCGTGATCGCCCCATAAAATCAGCACCGGCATGTTCAGCATGTGCAGTCGTTGCCGTAATCCCGTCCGGGCAAGGTCGAGCCGGCGGTGGTTTCTGTGCAGAACCATGAGCGTTTCGGCGGCTTCGCGGTTTCTGGCGACGAGCAGGTTTTTCTCGAACGATGCTTCGTCGATCTTTTCCGGGGAGTGAAAGCTCGCCCGGAAAATGGGTTTTGCAACCGATTCGCTGGTTATCAGGGGGCGGAGAACCTGACGGAACACCGGCCAGTTTATCACTCTCGTCCAGGGAGGAAGTTCGCTGAAACCGTCGGTATTGCTGAGAACCATTTTGCCGAGGGTGCCGGGATGGAGCAATTCCGTGGCGAGCAGGTATTTGCCGCCCATCGAGTGACCGAGGCCGAACCGTGGGACGCGGCTGTTTCCGGCGGTCTTTTCCACGAACTCCCTGATGAGGGACGCGTAGAGCTCGAGCGAGTAGGGTGCTTGTTCCGGTTTGTCGGAATCGCCGAATCCGAGCAGGTCCATCGCGAGCACGCGGAACGAACGCGAAAGGATCGGCACGGCCTGTTCGAAGATGTCGAGCGAACAGGCGATACCGTGAAGAAGCAGGAGCGAAGGCTTCTCACCTCCCGTATCGATATAACGGTGTCTGTGACCCTGAAGGGAGATGAAGGATTCCTCGATCGGCATCTGCACGGGCGTTTCAGCGGAAGCTTTCGTCGGACGGAACTGGTTCGTTCCGGCCTGCATGTTCAGGAACAACAACCGGTTCGCCGAAAAAGATTCCACGAATGTTCTCCTTCCCGTGGAAGGGATCGTTTTCGGGAAAACGAACGGTTTCGTCCGGGATCAGGGAGTGCCGGTACGCACTCCAAGCGAAAAATACACCCTGGGAACAAAACTGACAATTCCGTCAAACAGGAGAAGCGGGCAATCCGAGAACCAGGCGAACGGAGTCCCGATATAATCGGGATAAACTCCGGAATCCTCATCCCGACTAGTCGGGACAACGCAGCTATCGGATTGCGGAGCAGGTTATTCGACGGAATCAGTGGGGCTGTCCCGTGGGACGAATGAGTACCTGATTCACATCCACATGCTCCGGCTGGTTCAGTGTGTACATGACTCCCGCCGCGACATCCTCCGGTTTCAGTTCCGGCGTGCCCGGCTTCGGCACGGGACCCCAGAACGGGGTGTCGACGACTCCCGGTTCGATGAGCGTGACGCGTATGCCGGTGCCGACCATCTCGTTCCGGACCGCCTGTGCGATACCGGTAACGGCCCATTTGGTGGCGGAATAGAGGTTGCGGATGGAGGTGATATGACCGACGACCGAGCCGGTGATCAGGAAGTGTCCCCGCGTTTTTACCAGCTCCGGCAGGGTCAGGCGGGCGGTTGCGGCTGCGCCGTAGACGTTGGTCAGCACCATGTCCTTCCATTCGTCGGGTTTGTCCGTTCCCCCGTAGAACGGTGATCCCCTGGAGAAGCCGGCGTTTGCGAAGACCGCGTCAAGCCTGCCGTAGCGTTCGAGCGTAAGCTGGATCATGCGCTCCTGGGACGCCCAGTCCGAAACGTCGCAGGTGACGGCAAAGGCCCGGTCGCCGATTTCGTTCCCGAGGGTTTTGAGGCGGGCGGTAGAGCGCGCGGCGAGGACGACGTTCCAGCCTTCGGCGGCGGCCATTTTCGCTGTTGCAGCGCCGATGCCGGTCGATGCGCCCGTAATGAGAAATACCTTCCCTGTTTTCATTGAGGCGTGTCTGTTGAGGATTGCTTCCGTTGCCATGTTTCTATGTTATCGGTTTTGGCGTTATGGTGCAAGGGGAGGGAGCGTTCGGGAGCCCCCGGACCCGCCGCCCGCAATGAATTTTCTTACGGTAAATGACGTTGTTGATGGAAACGGCGGGCTTTTTACCATCACCGCCGTGCACGGCTGCCGTCACTGCCGCGCCCGGCAGAATCACTGCTTCCCATGCGCCACTATGTGAACGACGTTTCCATCGTGTTCGGCGGAGCTGCCGGGCAGGGTGTTCAGACCATCGCCGACGGCGTGGTGACCGTTCTGAAAAGAAACGGTTACCATGTTTTCGCATGCACGGAGTTCATGTCCCGCATCCGCGGAGGCAGTAATTCGACCGAGGTAAGAGTGACCGCGGAGAAACGCAGGGCTTATGTGCACAGGATCGATTTTCTCTTTGCCCTTAATGAAGAGGCGATCGATCATCTCCACGAGCGTATCGACGACGATACGCTCGTTTTCGTTGAAAAAAGCCTGATGAAAAGGAGCGCGGACGACGCCCGTTTCATCGACACGCCGCTTGCGGAGTTCGCGAAAGAGGCGGGCAAGGCTATTTTTTCCAGCACGGTCGCCGTCGGCGTGGCGCTCGGCCTCCTCGGCGTCGCTCCGGACAGTTTTTTCGACTATCTCGCCGAGCAGTTCGCCCCGAAAGGGGAAGCGGTGGTCGAAAGCAACAGAAAAGCGGCCGGACTCGGTTACGGTTTCGGGCGCGAGGTCGCTGAAAGGGAGAACATCCGGGTCGATCTGGAGCCCGCCGGAGGGACAAAGGACGCTCTCCTGCTCGACGGGAACGCCGCCATGGGAATCGGCGCGGTTGCCGCCGGATGCTCGTTCATCTCTTCCTACCCCATGTCCCCCGGGACGGGTCTTCTGACGTTTCTCGCGCAGAAATCGAACGATTTCGACATCGTCGTGGACCAGGCTGAAGACGAGATCGCGGCCATCAACGCCGCGCTCGGCGCCTCCTATGCCGGAGCTCGGGCGCTCGTGACCACCTCGGGAGGCGGATTCTCGCTCATGGAGGAGGGCGTCAGCCTCGCCGGCGTCACGGAAACGCCGGTCGTGGTGCATATCGGGCAGCGTCCGGGTCCCGCCACCGGCCTGCCCACCCGCACGGAGCAGGCGGATCTCAATCTCGCCCTGTATGCCGGACACGGGGAATTTTCGCGGGTTATTTTCGCGCCGGGTACCCTGGCGCAGGCGGTCGAAGCGGTGCAGCGCGCCTTCGACCTTGCCGAGAAGTTCCAGACGACGGCGTTCGTGCTGACCGACCAGTTTTTCCTCGATTCGGTCGCGCCGGTTGCCCGGACGGAGATCGTCCGGCTTCCGATCGAACGCTATATCGTAAAGACATCCGCGGACTACCGGCGGTACGCCTTTACCGGCGACGGCATTTCGCCGCGGGGCGTTCCCGGCAGGGGGGATGGCATCGTCAAGGCCGATTCCCACGAGCACGACGAGAGCGGGCATCTGACGGAGAACTTCGGTATCCGCCACAGGATGGTCGAAAAAAGGCTGCGGCGTCTCGATGCGCTTGCATCCGAATCGCTCATGCCCGAAACCTTCGGCGACATCCGGTCCGCCGGGGCGGTCGTCGTCTGCTGGGGCTCCTCCAGGGGCGTGCTGGAAGAAGCGCTCGCTGTCGGCGGGCGGGAGGATATAGCCGGGCTGCATTTTTCCCAGCTCTTTCCGCTGCATCCCGCCGTGGAAGGAATGCTCGATGGAAAGCGCGTGCATGTGCTCGAAAACAACGCCACCGGACAGTTCGCCGATCTTCTGCGGCGGGAGTTCGACGTAACGGTTTCAGGCAGAATACTCAAGGCGACCGGCGAGCCTTTCGCTGTCGAAGAGGTCGTCACAGCGCTCGAGGAGGTCTGACATGACTACGACGTCGGCAAACCCTTTTCACATGCCGGGCAAGAATATGGGATGGTGCCCCGGCTGCGGCAACTACAAGCTGCTCGATTCGTTGAAGGAGGCCCTTCCGGAACTCGGCATCGATCCCCGGAACCTCGTCATCGTTTCGGGCATCGGCCAGGCGGCGAAAACTCCGCAGTACGTCAACGCGCACATGTTCAACGGTCTGCACGGCAGGGCGCTTCCGGCCGCGCTCGGCGTCAAGCTCTCGAACCGCAACCTGGTCGTCATCGCCGAGTCGGGAGACGGCTGCATGTACGGAGAGGGGGGTAACCACTTTCTGCACGCCATCCGGCGCAACTACGATATCACGGTCATCGTGCACGACAACATGGTTTACGGGCTGACGAAGGGGCAGGCTTCGCCGACGTCGAGCATGGGCATGAAAACTCCCGTGCAGGTCAACGGCGTGATGCTCGAACCGTTCAACCCTCTCGCCGTTTCGCTCGCGCTCGACGCCCCCTTCGTGGCGAGGGCGAGCGTCGGCGACGGAGAGCGGACGAAGGAGATCATCAAGCAGGCGATCTCCTTCAGAGGGTTCGCCGTGGTGGATATATTCCAGCCCTGCGTGATCTTCAACAAGCTCAACACCTACCTCTGGTTCAAGGAAAACACCTACTACCTGCCGGACGAGTACGACCCGACGGATCGCATCCAGGCGTTCGCAAAGGCGACCGAAACCGGAAAGCTGCCGCTCGGCATATTCTACCGCAAGGAGGGCCGCAAGGTTTACGAGGATCTGCTCGGCATCACCGACACCCCGGCGTACGAGCACACGGTTTCCGAAGAGGCGTTCGAGAGGATGCTCGACGGATACCGGTGACTTTGAAATATCAAGGAATAAGTTGTACAATTAGTTTGTACGGTTTTTTGCGGGCAAAAAAGATATGATATACGATGGATACTATTGCGGTGAGCGAACTTCGATCCAATCTCAGAAAAGTGATTCTGCGTGTTGAACGTGGGGAAACGCTTGAGATTACATCGATGGGAAAAGTTGTGGCGCGCCTCGTTCCCCCGGAAAATGCGCAGCAGGAAGCAAGAAAAAAACTGAAGGATGTTGCCGGAACGGCAGTTCTGCACGATGTTCTTTCTCCTCTTGATGTGCAATGGGAGGCCGGGAAAGATTGATTGTAGCGGACACTCATGTGATATTATGGGACGCTCTGCGACCGGAGCTTCTCAGCCAAAAGGCTCGCGAAGCTTTTCAAAAAGCGAATCGTTCCGGCGGGATACTGTTCTGTTCCGTCTCGCTGTGGGAAATAGCCGTGCTTATGCAGAAGAAAAGGATTGAGGTCGGTGTTCCCTATATCGATTTCATTACGTTGCTTACGTCGGCCAACAAGTATGTTTTTCAGGAGATAACGCCCGAAATCGCCAGCCTTTCAACAACATTTTCCCCGGATATAACCAGCGATCCCGCTGATCGGATTATCAGCGCATCGTCTCTTGCGACAAAAGCGCCGCTTGTTACAGCCGACCGGAATCTCCTGCGAACGGAGCGGCTTCATACGATCTGGTAAATCGCAAGTTCCGGGAGAATACCCGACGGATACCGGTAGATCATGGTTCAGGATTTGTAGGGGCGAATAAATAATCATTCGCCCGTACCCCGTAACCGCATTCACGATGTGTAATCCGGATTCTCCAGGTCCAGCGCCCATTTCAGGGGATTACTTTCGATGTATTCCCTTGTCCCGTTCAGTTCCCGTTCGTTCCGTATCACCCGTTCGAAATAGTTGCGCTGCCATAATGTACCATTGAAAGGTATCCATCCATGTTTTCGTACACCCTGGATGTATCGGTTGGTTGTCATGGATTTGAATCGATGCACAACATCCGGTAACGATAAACCAGGATTTTTCGTAGGGGCAGGCCCCTGTGCCTGCCCGTCTCCCGGTGAGCTTCCCGCGTTGTCGGTTGGCCTGACATCCGGGCAACCACGGGGGGTTACCCCTACGGTTGAGCCGGTAATGACGATGATACCGTGAACGTGATTCGGCATGACAACGAATTCGTCCGTTTCAATGCCGTGATACGTTTCTGAAATTTCATCCCAGACGCGCTCGGTCATCCTTCCAGCATCGTTCAACACCATCTTTTCGCTCACGATATCCCCGAACAAACAGGCTTTATCTTTCGTGCACACAGTGACAAAATAGGCCCCTTCCAACGCGTAATTGTATTCCGCAAGGCGCAGGCTTTTGCGCTGGGGCAACGGATGTTTTCCGTTGCCGTCCTCCGGTAATTCGTGATTCATGTCGTTATTGCATTATTAATTCCTCGTAGGGGCAGGCCCCCGTGCCTGCCCGGAATCGCGGACCTGCGGATTCACCCCGAATGCTCGTGCCTGCCCGTTTCCCGGTGAGCTTCCCGTGTTGTCGGTTGGCCTGATATCCGGGCAACCACGGGGGGTTGCCCCTACGGGAGGGCGGGCGGGTCTGCGTGCCCGCCCGATACGGTTTCGCTCACCCCCGGCCGGAGCGGATGGTGCGCCAGGTGGTGAGCCAGAGGGCTCCGAGGCCGAGGAGGAGGCTCAGGAATCCGGCGAGCCAGCCGATGAAGGGGATGATCCCGAGGAGCCAGATCATCGCCAGGCCGAGCAGGAAGGGGCCGTAAAACGAGCCGGAGGCCGTTCCCCGGAGTTTTCCGGTGAGTTTCCGGCCGAGCCAGAGCGCGCTGTAAATCTGGCCGGTGAGCAGTGCGACGAGGTAGAGCAGTCCCCCGACCAGTCCCGCAGTGATGCCGACGAGGGTCATGATGGCGAGAGCTGTAAGGAGGGGGGCCGCGGCGAAAAAGACGAGGCCCGAGCCGATGGCGGCCCAGGGTGAATCGTCGAGGGTTTCGACCACCCGGTTGACGTGTTCGGGAAGGAGCGCGTGGAGCGCCATGCCGGTGAGGGCGATGCCGGCGAATGAGAGAATCCAGGTCGCCATGACCGCGACGCGCGCCGCCTCGGCGATGTCGTCGCTCAATTCGGACCATTTTTCTTCGGGCGTTTCAAACGGACGCTCGGAAACGCTCCCTTCTATCGTCGCTCTGTCGAGTCCTTCGATCGAAGCCGCCGAAAAAGAGAAGTTCCCCCTGATGACTGTGGTTGAATCGAGTGTGATTCGTGCGGCTTTCAGTACGACGTCTCCTTCGAACGTGCCGGTGAGTTCGGCGTGAGCGGCATAGCATTCGAGCCTGCTTCGGAACGTGCCGTCGAGCAGGGCGCGCGCGGCGACGACGACGGTCGTGTCTTCGAATTCGCCTCCTGCATGTACGTTGACGCCGAGGATTTTCAGCGGCCGCTTCGCCCGGCCGTGCATGTCCACGTTGATTCCCGCCATGGACAGCGCTTTTTCGAGCGCCTTTTCCGCGCCGAACGAGACGTTTATACCTGTATGCCATCTCTGGTGATGGCCGTGGTGTTCCTGATAGGCGAATCCTCCGGATGCGGCGAGGAGGCAGAAGAAGAGAATCGGGACGGTTTTCGTCAGCGTGCGCATGGGGAACTCCGGTCGTGTGATTGCTCTTGAAGTCGCCGCGGGTGATGCCGGAAATGCCCACGGCGGCCTTTGGGGCTTATTTCTGCATTTCGCGGATCTGTTCGATGATCTCCCTGTGCGGATGGGTGACGAGGTCGTCGTCGTGTTCGGGGAGCGTTACGTGCCTGGCGATGACCTCGAGCATTTTCTGGTCGAAATGTCCGGCGATGTCGAGCATGTGCAGGAGATGGTGCTGCAGTTCGTAGTGAATGAACTTTTCCGCACGGTGCTTTTTCATTTTCCCGATAATACGGGCCATGAGGGGATCGTCGAGGTTCTTCGAGACCTCGCTGAAATATTCCAGCGGGAGGTCGTTGGCGTACCCGGTTGCCTGGTCGACGCTCATTTTCCGGCAGACCCCGGCCGCGATGGCAGGCCGTATGTGCTCGACCATGAGCGGGATGACGACGAAGTGCGGGATGTACTTGACGATCATGGCGATCGCCTGGTAGAGCTCGTCGAGTCCGTCGGTTTTCGATCTTACGCTGTTCTCGATGTAGGCGAACACCTGCTTCTGCTGCGCGGGTTCAAGCTCCCGCAGCGCTTCGGGCACCGGAATTTCCGTCCATTCCAGCACGACTTCCGATTCGGTCATGTGGTGTTGTTTTCGTGTGACTCCAAGGCACCTCTATAAGAACAGTTTACAAAAAAAACGAACATTGTCGATCTCTTCCGCCGGAGGTCCGGGAGGTGGAGATATGCGTGCAATGGTCTATATTCCCACACCAGAGGAGTTTTTGAAGCAACGGTTTCCGGCAAAAAATGGTCCTGCTCACGGTCGAGGGTATAGGGAAGCGGTACGGGTTGAAGGCGCTGTTCGAGAACGTGTCGTTCGGTATCGACGAGAAAGACAAGGTCGGCATCATAGGTGCGAACGGCTGCGGCAAGAGCACGCTTCTTAAAATACTGGCGGGAGTGGAGACGCCCGATTCCGGTCGTGTTATGGCCGTGAGGCGGAAGAACATCTCCTGGTTGCCGCAGGAGTCGCCGTGCAATCCCGAAGACACCGTTCTGGAAGCGGTGCTGAAGTCCGGTGACAGGGCGCTCGGTCTGGTGTACGAGTACGAACTTGCCTGCGGGGATCTCGAAAGAAGCGGCGGGACCGACGACAAGGCGATGGAGAGGGTGAGCCGGCTCTCCCACGAGCTCGACGCGAACGGGGCCTGGGAACTGGAAGCGAACGTGAAAGCCGTGCTGGGCAGGCTGGGTCTGCACGACATGAACGCGAAAATGGGGACGCTCTCGGGAGGTCAGCGCAAACGGGTGGCTCTCGCCCGGACGCTCGTCGTGCCGTCGGACGCCCTGATCCTCGACGAGCCGACCAACCATCTCGACGCAGACAGCGTCGAGTGGCTCGAAACCTACCTCGGACGCTACCGGGGGGCGGTTGTCCTCGTGACGCACGACCGCTACTTTCTCGATCGTGCCGTCAACCGCATGATCGAGCTGGACGGCGCGGCGGCCGCCGACTATACGGGCGGTTACTCGAGTTACCTGCGGCAGAAGGCCGAAAAGGAGGCGCAGGAGGAACGCGGCGACCGGAAACGACGGTCGCTCGTCAAGCAGGAGCTGGAATGGCTGAGGACCGGATGCAAGGCGAGGACGACCAAACAGAAGGCGCGCATGCAGCGGGCGGAACGGTTGATCGGGGAGCGAAAAAAAACGGAGAAAACGGAGCTGAAGGCCGGCTTCGGTTCCGAACGCTTGGGAAACAAGGTGATCGAGCTGCACAACGTTTCGAAGTCATGGGACGGGAGGCCCCTTATCGACTCGTTCGACTACTTTGTCCGCAGAGGGGACCGGATCGGGATTATCGGACCGAACGCCTCGGGCAAGACCACGCTCCTCGAACTGATAGCCGGGAGGACGAAACCGCAGAGCGGCCGCATCGAGATCGGCCAGACCGTCCGGATCGGATACTACGACCAGATGAGCCGCGGTCTCGACGACTCGAAACGGGTTATCGACTATATCCGGGAAGAGGCGGAAGCGGTGAAGCTGAAGGACGGCAGCGAACTTTCCGCTTCGAAGATGCTGGAACGCTTTCTTTTCGAGCCTTCGGTCCAGTACAATCTTATCGGCAATCTGTCGGGAGGCGAGCGCAGGAGGCTCTATCTCCTCAGGCAACTGATCGTTTCACCGAACGTACTGCTGCTCGACGAGCCGACCAACGATCTCGATATTCCCACCTTGCGGGCGCTCGAGGATTTTCTCGATTCGTGGCCGGGATGCGTGATCGCCGTGAGCCACGACCGTTACTTCCTCGACAGGGTGGTCGAGCACGTGTTCGCTTTCGAGGAAGGGGGTAAGATCCGCGAGTATCCCGGAAACTACAGTGTGTACATCGAGATGAAGGCGGAGCGCGAGGCCGCCGCCACGAAGCCGCTGAAAAAGCAGCCCGCGCCGTCCGGCGGCGGAAAACGGCCGGAACGGAAGCCGGAAGCGCTCGGCTACAGGGAGCGCCGGGAACTTGAGGCGCTGGAAAAACGCATCGCGTCTGCTGAGCTTCGCCAGTCGGAGATCGCGGCCGAGCTCGGCCGCGCCGGTTCGGATTTTGAACGCGTTCGGACGCTCTCCGAGGAGTTGAGGGTTCTTCAGGAGAAGCTCGATGCGGATATGGAGCGTTGGGCTGAACTGGCTGAGCTGGCGTAGCTTCTTACGATATGCGGAGTTTCGGCGGATTGCCGTGCCCGGACGCAGGATTACTTTTTGTCGTTCGGTTTTTCACTGTAAGAAAAGTGAGATGTTTTCCGTAATATGTTGATATGCTGGGATTATGCGGGCATGAATAGTTAGTAGCACGAGTCCTCCACTTCTGTTCCCCGTTGTTCTCCCCTCTGACCGACCGATGTAAAAAGCCGCCATGAAAGAAAAGAAAAAAGGCGCGCTCTCCGATGCCGCGGAGTTGAGATCCTTGCGCCGCAAAGTCGCCAGACTGGAAAAAGCGGAGGCAGGGTACCGTGAATCCGCCCGCCTGCTCCGGGAAAGCGAAAAGCGTTTCCGACAGCTTTTCGAAAACATGAGCAGCGGTGTGGCGGTCTACGAAGCCGTGGACGACGGGGAGGATTTTGTTTTTACGGATTTCAACAAAGCCGCCTTGAAAATAGAGCGGTTGAAAAAGAGAGAGGTCATTGGCAGGAGGGTCCGGGAAGTTTTTCCGGGAATCGTGGAAATCGGGCTTCTCGAGGTCTTCCGCCGCGTCTGGAAAACGGGGCGACCGGAGCGCCATCCTGTTTCGAGCTACAGGGACGCCAGGATTGCCGGCTGGCGGGCTAACTACGTCTACAAGCTTTCCAGCGGGGAGATTGTCGCTGTCTATGACGATGTGCCTCCCTGGAAACAGGCCGAGGCGACTCTCGGCGAGCGCAAGGCCTATCTCCGCAGTTTTTTCAGCGCCGTTCCTACCGGTATCGGGCTGGTCGCCGACCGTATTTTTCTGGATGTCAACCGCCGGTTCTGCAGAATGTTCGGTTACAGAAAGGATGAGCTTGTCGGCAAGAGTGCCCGGATGCTCTATCCGACGGACGAGGAGTACGAGCGTGTCGGCCTGGAGAAGTACCGTCAGATAGAGAAACGGGGTGTGGGAATGCTTGAAACGCGCTTGCGCCGCAAGGACGGCAAGGTTCTCGACGTGTTGCTCAGTTCCGCGCCGATCGACCCGAAAGATCTCTCGAAAGGTTTGACGTTTACGGTTCTCGATATCACCTCCCGAAAAAAAGCGGAGGAGGATCTCAGAAAAATTTCCACCGCCGTCACCCAGAGCCCGGCCATAGTCGTTATCACCGACATGGACGGAAATATCGGGTACGTCAATCCCAAGTTTACCGAACTGACGGGGTATTCCCTGGAAGAGGTGCGGGGGAAGAATCCCAGTCTTCTGCAATCGGGCAACATGAGCCCGGAATTTTACGCCGACCTCTGGAAAACGATCCTCTCCGGAAAGGAGTGGCGGGGTGAGTTTCTGAACCGGAAGAAGAACGGCGAGCTTTACTGGGAAGAGGCGATCATATCGCCGGTGAAAAACGAGCGGTCGGAGATCACGAATTTCGTTGCGGTAAAGGAGGACGTCACCGAGAAAAAGAAGCTCTGGGCGGACCTGGTCATGGCCAAGGAGAAAGCGGAGGAGAGCGATCGACTGAAATCGAGGTTTCTGGCCAACATCAGTCACGAGATCCGTACTCCCATGAACGGCATACTCGGTTTTTCCGAGCTGCTCAAGGAGCCGCAGCTCTCCGGGGAGGAGAAAGAGCGGTATATCGACCTGATTCACGAGAGCGGACGGCGCATGCTGGGTATCATCAACGACCTGATCGATATTTCGAGGATCGAGGCCGGCGAAATGCGCATCTGCCACGCCGAGACGAACGTGAAGACCCTGCTCGACAACGTTCGCGCCTTTTTCGCTCCCGAGGCTAGGAAGAAGGGGCTCTCTCTCAAATGTTCGGCGGGCGTGCCGGCCCGGGAGTCGGTTATCGTCACGGATTCCGCCCGGCTGCACCAGGTGCTTTCGAACCTCGTGCAGAACGCGATCACGTATACCGAAAAAGGGGGTGTCGAGTTCGGTTACCGTAAAACCGACGGCATGCTCGAATTTTATGTGAGGGATACGGGCGTAGGGATTCCGGACGATCTCCGGGAGAAAATTTTCGAACGGTTCCGGCAAGGCTCTCCGGGCGATATGCATGTGCAGGAAGGAGCCGGTCTTGGGTTGAGCCTTTGTCGGGCGTTTGTCGAAATGCTCGGTGGCTCCATATGGGTGGATTCGGAACCGGGAAAAGGGAGTACGTTTTACTTCACGCTGCCGTGCGTTCGGCCCGAGTCCGGGGCGGTATCCCGGAAGAAGCCGGGAAAAGAGGCCGGGGCCGTTTTTCCGCCCGATGTCGTCATTCTGGTCGTCGAGGACGATTCCACGAGCCGTCTCTTGCTGCAGATGGTGCTGAAAAACCGCAATGCGACGGTCATTCTGGCTGAAAACGGTCGCGAGGCGGTCGACAAGGTGCAGAGCGAACCGGGGATCGACGTGGTGCTCATGGACATGAAAATGCCCGTCATGAACGGTTACGAGGCGACGAAACTGATAAAGAAGCTCCGTCCTTCGCTGCCGGTCATCGCACAGACGGCGTTCGCCTCGCAGGGCGAGCGCGGCGCGGTACTTGCCGCGGGATGCGACGCCGTGCTTTCGAAGCCTCTCGATCTCGACCGGTTGTTCGAAACCATCCGTTCGATCGTGGAACGGAAAAAATCATGAGCCTTTGCCGGTTTTCTTCCGGTTTCTGAATTCCCAGGGCGGAACGGGGTCGGATTGCGACCAGAGTCCCCGTTCCGCCTTTCGTGCGATCCGTTCAAGACGGGCAAGCGCCGGATCGTCGGAATAGCGGGTGAAGTGCCAGGCGAGTCCTTCCGCCACAAGGTACCGGTTCAGGCAGAGAGAGTCGAGATAGACCCAGGCGAGTCGCCTGCCGTAGCGGTCCTGTCCGACCTCCTCCACGCGGATCGACCCCCTGCCGAGCATCTTTCGGGTGACGCGCCGGGCCTTGTTGGAAAACGGCTGTGTGCGTTCCGGGCAGTCGATGCCGAAAAGGCGGATCTCTTCCGAAACAGCTCCTTTCCGGAGCGTGAAGCTGTCTCCGTCGGCCACCTCCACAACCCGGTATTCTCCTGCCGGAGGCTTTTCGGGCCGGAGCAGCAGCAGCGCCAGTACCGCAGCTATGGCGATCGGTATCGCCGTACTTCGCTTCATGCGTCTCTGCCGGTTCCGGCGTTCATCGCGGTTGGAATTCCGGGTGTCCGGTCCGCCAGAGCGCGAAACTCAGCACATCCGCCAGGGTTTCGAACCGTTTGGTCTTGGTGTCGCCGATACCGTGACCCGAGCGGAAGTCGGTCAGGAAGAGCACCGGATTGCCGGAGGAGGTCGCATGCTGCAGGCGGGCGGCGAACTTCGCCGGCTGCCATGCGATGACTCTCGGATCGTTCATGCCGGCGGTTACGAGGGCCGCAGGGTACGCCACCCCGGATTCGATACCGAGATAGGGGTCCATCGCTATCAGTGCGCGGCATTCGACGGAGTCTTTGATCGTACCGAATTCCGGAACGTTGACCGGCCCGTTGGGGCTCTTCTCTCCCCGCAGGGGATTCATCGCTCCTACCTGCGGTACGACCGCCGCAAACAGGTCCGGACGTTCGGTCATCGCCTTGCCCACCAGGATACCGCCGGCACTGGCGCTGTTCGCAGCGGTGCGCTCCGGTGAAGAATAATTTTTTTCGTTCGTGTATGTTGCGCATGCGATGAGGTCTTTCCAGGTGTTCGGTTTCGTGGTTTTCATGCCGGCCTTGTGCCATTCGTCGCCCAGCTCGCCTCCTCCACGCACGTGCGCGATGGCGAGGACTCCGCCCTTGTGCACCCACAGCAGAAAGTAGGGGTTGAAGAATGGCGTGAGAGCTTTGCCGTAAGCGCCGTATCCGTAGAAAAGCAACGGCGCGGAGCCGTCTTTTTTAAGGCCTTTCCGGTAGATGAGGGAAAGCGGCACCTCTGTGCCGTCATGGGAAGGCACGAGCAGCTCCTCGACCACGAGATTGTTGTATTCGGGGTATTCGGCGGGCGAGGAGAGGGTTTCGTTCCTGAAATCCCCCGTGGCGGCATCGTAGCGGTAGCGTTTGTAGTCGCTGGTCCAGCCCGAAGCGACAAGCCAGACTTCGGGAAAATTGAAGCCCCTGGTGCTCAGGCGGGCCGAGCCGGCGTCGAACGGAAGGGATATCCGCTTTGCTTTCCTTCGGCCGGGCTCTTTTCTGTACAATTCCTCCCGGACGCCGTTTTTCGAGAGCGTGTAGTAGAAGCCTTCGTTCGTCAGGCCGAAGGCGGTCAACACGCCCTTCTTCGGTTCGGGAACGAACACTTCGGCCCGTCCGATGTCGGGATTGTCGAGAGCGGTTTTCAGTATGCGGAAATTCGGGGCGTTTTCCGGTGTGAACAGATAGAGAGCCTCATCGGTTGCCGCGAAATTGTAGACGTTGTTTTCGGGCTTGAGGAGCGGTTTCCATGAAATGTCCGGTTTCGGGAGTTCCGATACGGGTGTGTAGTAGACGGTGAGCCGCGGGTCGACGTTCCGGACCAGTGCGTAGAGACGGGCGCTGTCCTTGTCGTACCGGACGAAGGGAATGTCCTCAGGGCGGATGTTCAACTCCGGGTTGATTCTTCGCGAGAAGATTTCACGGTCGTCCGACGGGTCGGTGCCCAGACGGTGCAGATAAACAGCGCTGTTTTTCTGCCTGTCGATATCGTGTTTCGCGGAGGCTTGCAGCCGGTTATAGAGAAACGCCCGCCCGTCCGGCAGCCAGGAGGGATTGGCGAATCTGCAGCGGTCGATTTTCTCGGGATAGAACGTGGCGGACTCCACATCCATGACGAGAATGACGTCGTCCTCGGAGCCGTCCGCCGCCACCGAAACAGCCACGGTTTTTCCGTCGTCCGTCGGAGAGACGTTGCTGACGACGAACGTTCCCCTTCCGCCGCTCTGGTAGTCGGAAGGGTCGAACAGCAATGTTTCCCGTCCTTCGAACCCGTCACGGTAGTAGAGTTTCCCCGTCTCGTCCGACGGGGTTCTTTTCAGATAGAAGTAGCGGTTGCTGTCCGTTATGGACAGATTGTAGACCCTGGCGGGCTTGCGGCGGTCGAAGTCCGTCATCTTCTCGATCAGCGGCTGTCTTCCGGGGATGCTTTCGAGAACGGCGCGGGCGTAGTCGGCCTGACGCTTCATCCATTGCAGCACGAACGGATCGTCGAGATTTTCCATGTAGCGGAAGGGGTCCGAAACCGGTATTCCGCAGTACCGTTCCAGAACGGGGCTTTCGGGCGGAGGCGGAGGCGGGGTGTCCCGCGGCGTTCCGGCACGGGCCGGAGAGGGATTCGACGGCTGAAAAAAGAGCAGGCAGAAACAAAAGAAAAGGAGCGCGCGCATGCGCATTGCCGGTCCGGGTGTATACAGGATTCTCATAGGGAGAGGTTTCTCTTTTTTCCGGCCGTCGGATAAAAAACACGCTTCTGCGGCCATTGCGGAAGATAACGACCGGGAGCGGAAAAAAACAAAGCGCCCCGGAAAAGCGGTTCCGGGGCGCCTGAAAAAGCGGCGTATCAAACGTTCAGCGTTGTGCGACTCCGCTCCAGTTCCTGATCTTGTCTTTCAGCCGCTTCGAGCCGGAATTCGCTTTGTCGCTTCGGCGTTTCTCCTTGTGATCTTTTTTGCGGTCGGCAATTTTTTCTTTTTCCGGTTCCCGGTCGCGCGTTTTCCGGTCTTTTTTCGTTACGCTTTCTTTCCATTCTTCAACACGCTCGCGAACAGTTTTTTCCTCGACCTTCTGTTTCCGGGCCGGGAGCTGGTAGTTGTGGCGTTTCTTCTCGGGCGCCTTGCGTCGTACGATGTGTGAGTGGACGCCGTCACAGCAATCGTATCGCTGCCCACGATGCCGGCAGGTTTCGTAGTGACCGTCAGGATGGTGTTTCAGCCAGAGACGGGCGTGTCCTCCCAGGTATTGGCGATTGAGACAGGTTCTGATCTCCCGCCATGTGAGGGTCCGGACGATGTCCGGCAGCCGGTTGTGGTGAACGAGCCTCCAGGGACCGCGAAAACGTTTCGAGCGGTACCAGTTCCCTTTGTGCGAGATGTAGTAGTGATTGCCGGAGAACAGCAGGTCGTAAGGGATTCCCACGGCCATGTAGAGGCCGAGCCGCGGAACGAACAGCATGCAGGGAGGATGTGTTGTGTCGTAGTAGTCGCTCTGGTAGACCGGATGGCAGATCACCGGGCGCGGTGCGTTGGCGTAGATGTCGGCATGCGCCTGCGCCGACCACAGTGTGAGAGCCGCGACGATCGTTCCGGCGACGAGGAAGCTGTTTTTCATGGTTACGGTCTCCGTTGTCCGGTTGTTGTGGTTCGGTCCTCCTTCTCGTCATACGGGTGTGGGCCGGTGGCCTGCATCGCCGGGAAACCCGTCCTGTAGTTTTGACGGTGCTTCGTCCGGGTTTCTTGCGGCGCGACGACGAGACGCTTTTCCATCATGCGATACAGCTATATTTTTAAAAAAATTAACACTCTTTTTAAAAATATCTTGAATATTTAGAGGCGTATTATTGGTGTATGTTCCGGATGTGTTATATTTACCGATGCTTCGGGCGGATGCTCCGTCCGCAGTGATAATCCCCCATAACCCCAAAAAGAAAGGAGCTGTCATGGAATTAGCTCATGCAATAAAGAGAAACGGATCGTCTCTCGCACAGGCCCAGAACACCTACAAGCAGAATGTCGTCGAAGTGAACAACGTCGTGCTTGCGGTAATCAATTCGAAACTGCCGACACTGCTTCACAAACCGCCGGACTGGCAGGAGTTCGTTACCGCTTATACGAAAGCCGAGAGCGAGGCCATGGACTGGGTCAACAATGTGATCGTTCGGCTGATCGACGTTCCCGACGAGGTGAGGAGCTACAACGCTACGATCAGCATGCTCTTGCAGGATGCCAGAAGCCAGGCGGTCACTCTTGTCGACGATCCTTCGGATAAAAAGGCGCTGCAGATCATGAACGACGACTTCGACCGGCTGATACGGCAGTTCGGTTTTGTCACGACGTTCATTTCCGGAGCGATCGACCACATTCGCAAGTTCCAGGACGTGCTGCCCGACATGGCCGTACAGCTCGAGAGCATCGCGCAGATGTCCTCCAAGGACGCCCAGGCCGATCAGGAGCAGATAGAACAGCTCAAGGAGGATGTCAAGCGTCTGCAGGATGAAATCTCCTCCCTTTCCGCGCAGATCGTCGCGCTCGGCATTGCCGATTTAGCCGCGATCACCCTCGGCACCGTGGCGACAATCGCCGCCTGGCCTGTCGGTGCGATCGCCTGGCTGTTCGCCGGTCCCGCCATTGCCGCGGCCACGACCTTCATAGCGCTCGACGCCATGAAAATCAAGGCCGACAAGGCGAAGATCGAAGCGGATCAGGAACTGATGAGCGAACTGACGGCCGATGTCGCCACGCTTCACCTGCTGGCCGACAACTATTCGAATCTTGCGGAACAGTCAAAAGAGGTCGAAAAAAATCTTCAGGCCGTTCTCGATGAGTGGCAGAATCTGGAGAGTGACGTCGTGGCGGCGGTAACCGATATCCGCACGGCGATTTCCGATGCGCAATCCGCCAACTTCAACGCTGTTCGTGACGACATCGACGATGCAATCAGTGAGTGGAACGCCGCGTACGAGCAGGCGGGGAATCTGCATCTCGATCTCGAGGTCAACAATGCGCAGATCGAACTCGGCATGTCGTCGGATGACGTCTCCAATGCGATGAAGGGGGGCAGGACCATGGGGATCATCGAATACTACAACCGGGTCGCCTGATTCGCGTTGTTTCCCTTTTTCGTTCGCAAGCGCCGCGTGGATTCGTTTCACGCGGCGTTTTTGCGTTTATGCCGTTGTGCCGTCGAGCAGTTTTTCAATCTTTTCGAGAGCCGCCCGCATGTCGGAAGGGAGCGGCGCGGTGAACGCCAGTTTTTCGTGTGTCGTCGGCTGCAGGAACGCGAGGCTTGCCGCATGCAGTGCCTGACGCGGGAGCAGGTTCAGGAGATTTTTCGAGAAACGCTCACCCTTGCTGAAAGGAAGGGTGCGCCCGACGGCTCCTCCGTAGGTTTCGTCCCCGACGATCGGGTGGCCGATGTGTTTGAGGTGGACCCGTATCTGGTGCGTTCTTCCGGTGTGCAATGTCAGTTCCACAAGGGAGAAGTATTCGAGGTTTTTCAGGACGCGGTATTCCGTGACGGCCGTTTTCCCCTCTCTTCCCTCGTACTCGTAACAGGTCATCACCTTGCGGTCACGGACGGAGCGTCCGACGTTGGTTCTGATCACATCCTCACCGGGATCGGGCACGCCCCAGACGAGGGCATGGTATTTTTTTTCAACCTGCCGGTTGGCGAACTGCCGGGCGATCCGGTGCAGGGCCGTGCCGTTTTTCGCCACGATGATCAGTCCGGAAGTGTTTTTGTCGAGGCGGTGCACGATGCCGGGGCGGAGATCCGTCATGTCGAGCTCGTCGGCCTCTTTGCCGAAGTGGTGCAGGATCGCATTGGTGAGGGTGCCGGTCCAGTTGCCGAACGCCGGATGCACCACCATGCCCGGTTCCTTGTCGATGACCATCAGATCCCGATCCTCGTAAAGAATCGTGAGGGGGATGTCCTCCGGTGCGAGCTCCGGAGCGGGAGGGCGGAGGAACGTGAGCTGGATCGAGTCGCGCGACTTTATCCGGTAGTTCGATTTGACGGGCTTTCCGTTCACCAGCACGCGTTTTTCCAGAATGGCTGCCTGAACCTTGTTGCGAGTGACGTTTTCGACCTGCCGGGTCAGGTAGACGTCTATCCGCATCGGCTTCTGGGTTTCGGCGACCTGCAGGGTCATTTTTTTCGGTTCGGCACTCGTCCCTTCAAGCGATTCCGGTTCGTTTTTTACGGGCTGATTTTGCATTTTGGGGTAGCTTTGGAACAAACGTTTTTCGTTCGGCCGCCCAGCCGGTCACTATAAGGCACCTCTCTGTATTGTCATGAGTCCCGATTCCATCGGGATAGACTTCGAAACCGGAGTCCCGACAGGTCGGGACAACGAAGCAATTGAAGCGCGGAATAAATACATAGAGGTGCCCTCTAACAACAAAACGTACGATTTTCTTGCGATGAATCAGCATTCTGGAGAGGGAGGTTTCGATTTTGACGTGGCTGTTATCGGTTCAGGACCCGGAGGCTTCGAAGCGGCTGTTCGTGCGGCCCGGGAAGGGTTCCGTGTCTGTCTGGTTGAAAAAGGCGCACTTGGAGGAGTATGCGTGAACTGGGGGTGCATTCCCACGAAGGCACTCCTGAGAAGTGCGGAGATGTTTCGCATGGCGAACGAGGCCGAGCGGTTCGGTCTCCGGATCGACGGGTTCTCGATCGATCTTTCGCAGGCGGTCAAACGGAGCCGCAAGGTTGTGCTGACGCTTTCCAAAGGGGTCGCATACAGCCTGAAGCAGAGCGGAGTTGCGCTGAAACAGGGGGCGGCGTCATTTGTCGACGCCCATACGCTCCGTGTCGAGCGCGAGGGTGCCGAACCCGAAACCGTCACCGCGGAGCACATTGTTATCGCGACCGGTGGACGATCCAGGGAACTCCCCGGACTGGCGGTCGACGGCAGAACGATCATTACCAGCCGCGAAGCCCTCGGGATGAAGGCCGTTCCCGGAAAGATGCTGATCGTCGGGGGAGGCGCCATCGGTGTCGAGATGGCGTGGTATTTCAGCTCGGCCGGTTCGGCCGTTACGCTTGTGGAGCTTATGCCCCGGATACTTCCTCTCGAGGACGCGGAGATTGCCGGGGGGCTCGAACGCTCTCTTGAAAAGACGGGAACAGGCATACTCACCGGTGCTTCCGTCCTTAGCGTCGAACAGCGCGACGGTTCCCTGTCCGTCGTGGTGAGAACCGGCGACGGGACCGAACGGGCGATCGAGGCGGACTGCATCCTTGTCGCGGTCGGCGTCGCGGCCGATACGGAGGGGCTCGGTCTCGACCGCGCAGGGGTAGCCCTGGAACGCGGCTTCATACGAACCGACGATCTCTGCCGGACCGATGCGGGCAACGTTTTTGCGATAGGCGACGTGCGCGGCGGCATGCTCCTGGCGCACAAGGCATCCGCCGAGGCCGCGATAGCCGTCCGGACGATTGCCGGAAAGAGCGCCGAACCTCTCGACGACACAACGGTTCCCCGGTGCGTCTACGTCGAACCGTCTGTCGCCTGCGTGGGGTTGACCGAAGAACAGGCCGCGGAGGCGGGGATCGATGTGACGGTAGGTCGGGCGCCGTTTTCGGTTTCAGGCAAGGCCAACGCCTACGGCAACCGGGAGGGGTTCGTGAAACTGGTGTTCGACGCTTCGACGGGCGTCCTGCTCGGGGGGCACGTGCTCGGTCACGGAGCCGTCGAACTGATAGGCGAGCTGTCGCTCGCCCGGCGTCTCGGGGCCACTCGCGATCAGCTCGTGACGACGGTTCACGCGCATCCCACCCTTTCGGAATCGATACGCGAGGCCGCCGAAAACGCCGCTCCGGAAGAGTGACAAAGCCCCCGGTGCGGCCGGCTCCGTGTTTTGTCGTAAAGCATTTTCTATTCTCTTGCTAAAAACATAAATTCAAGGTTTAATTGTAAAATTTTTTCAATTCTTTCACTCATAAGTAAGCCTTTTTCCTCGACAGCGAAGGATTGCGGGGTACGGGTGCTTAACCAAATCATCAATTATGACTCAAACTGCTTCAGCTGCAAAGAAACCGGCTGCGACCAAAACCAGGGCCGGTTCGACTGCCCGGAAAACCGCCGGGCCGAAAAAAGCAAGAACCAGAAAGAAGCAAGCGCAGGCATTTCCGTTTACGGCCATCGTGGGTCAGGAGGAAATGAAACTGAGTCTGATCCTCAACATTATCGACCCGAGGATTGGCGGTGTGCTTGTCATGGGACACAGGGGCACGGGAAAAAGCACGACCGTCCGGGCCCTCGCCGAGGTGCTCCCCATGATCGAACGAGTCAGGGACGATATCTACAACCGCACGACCACCCAGTATCTCGAAGCGGAAAAGCCCCGTAAGGGGACGAAAGCGCTCGCCGAGGAGGATCTCGTCATCGAGGATATTCCCGTTCCGGTCGTCGATCTGCCTCTCGGCGCGACGGAAGATCGCGTCTGCGGCACCATCGACATCGAGCAGGCGCTTACGAGCGGTGTGAAGGCGTTCGAGCCCGGCCTTCTGGCCCAGGCGAACCGCGGGTTTCTCTATATCGACGAGGTGAACCTTCTCGACGACCACCTGGTCGACGTTCTGCTCGACGTGGCGGCCAGTGGCAGGAACGTCGTCGAGCGTGAGGGTATCAGCATTCGCCATCCCGCCCGTTTCGTGCTTGTCGGCTCCGGCAACCCCGAGGAGGGTGAGCTGAGGCCGCAGTTGCTCGACCGTTTCGGTCTTCATGCCCGGATCATCACCATCACCGATGTGGACAGAAGAGTGGAGATCGTCAAACGGCGCCGCCTGTTCGACGACGATCCGCAGGCGTTTCTCAAGAAATGGAACCGCGAGCAGAAGAAACTGCAGAAGCAGATCCTCAACGCCAAGGAGCTGCTTCCGGAAGTCACCATGTCCGACGACGTTCTTACCGATGTGGCGAGGCTCTGCATGCAGCTCGGCATCGACGGCCATCGCGGAGAGCTTACCATAACCAGGACGGCGCATGCTTTCGCCGCTTTCAAGGGGGACAAGGAGGTCACGATGGAGCACGTCAGGGAGATCGCGGGACTCGCTCTCCGTCACCGGCTCCGCAAGGATCCTCTGGAAACCATCGATCCGGGCGAAAAAATCGAACGTGAGCTTGCAAAAGTTCTTGGAGAAGCAGAAGAAGTATAATGATAGCTTTTACCGATATTGTCGGGATGGATATGGCCAAGCAGGCGCTGATGCTCCTGGCGGTCGATCCGTCTCTCGGCGGGGTGGTGATTCCCGCATCGGTGGGGTCCGGCAAATCGACGCTTGCCAGGTCTTTCGCCGATATTCTTCCTGAAGACACTCCTTTCGTCGAACTGCCGCTCAACGTGACCGAGGATCGCCTGATCGGGGGCGTCGATCTGGAGGCTACCCTGGTGAAAGGGGAGAGGGTCGTCCAGCACGGCGTGCTTTCCAGGGCTCACGAGGGTGTCTTGTATGTCGATTCCCTGAGTCTGCTCGACAGTTCGGCCGTTTCCCATGTGATGGACGCCATGTCGAGGGGCGCGGTGCTTGTCGAGCGCGAGGGCCTGAGCGAAGTGCACCCTTCGAAATTCATGCTTATCGGCACCTACGATCCGACCGACGGCGATGTCCGCATGGGTCTGCTCGACAGGATCGGCATGATCGTGCCGTTTGCCACGCAGAACGACTACAGGGCGAGAAAGCAGATCGTCAGCGCCGTCATCGGCGAAACGGATGCGGAGGATACCGAGGACGAACTGAGAATGCTCAAGGGGCTGATCGCGGCGGCCAAGGAACTGCTGCCGAAGGTTTCCATGACCAGCGAGCAGATGCAGGGCCTTATCCAGTCGGCCGTCAGTCTCGGCGTGGAAGGCAACCGTGTCGATATTTTCGCCGTCAGGGCCGCTCTGGCGAGCGCGGCGCTCGCGCAGCGCAACGATGTGGACGAGGACGACCTGAAGCTGGCCGTCAAGCTGGTGCTGGTGCCCCGTGCGACCAGAATGCCCCAGCGGGAGGAAGAGGTTCAGGAGGAGATGCCTCCCGACGAGGAGATGCCTCCGGAAGAGCCGGAAACCGAGGACCAGGATGCTCCGCCGGACACTCCCGACGCGGATGCCGAGGAGGAGCAGGAAGAGACGCCCGACATGATCGAGGAGTTGATGATGGATGCCGTGGAAACCGAACTTCCGGACAACATCATGAACATCTCTCTCGCCTCGAAGAAAAAGAGCACGTCGGGTAGTCGGGGAGAAGCGCTCAACAACCGCCGCGGCCGTTTCGTACGCGCGCAGGACGGCGAGATGCGCAGCGGCAAGGTCGCGCTCATCCCGACGCTCATCTCCGCCGCTCCTTGGCAGGCGAGCCGCAAGTCGGAACGGGAAAAGAAGTACGGAAAATCCGCCACGGCCCTTCTGATCAACAAGGAAGACGTGAAGATCAAGAAGTTCCGCGACAAGTCCGGAACGCTCTACGTCTTCATGGTCGACGCCTCCGGTTCCATGGCGCTGAACCGCATGCGTCAGGCCAAGGGCGCGGTTTCTCACCTGCTCCAGAACGCTTACGTTCATCGGGACCAGGTCGCCCTGCTCTCCTTCAGGGGGAAGGAGGCGCAGGTGCTCCTGCCGCCTTCGCAAAGTGTCGATCGGGCGAAACGGGAGCTCGATGTGCTGCCCACCGGAGGAGGGACGCCGCTCTCGTCGGCTCTCTATCTGGGATGGGAGACGGCCAAACAGGCCAGGACCAAGGGTATTTCGCAGATCATGTTCGTGCTGATCACGGACGGCAGGGGCAATATCGGACTGCAATCCTCTTTCGACAAGGATGCGCAGAAAGCCTCGAAAGAGGAACTTGAAAGCGAGATCGGGGCGCTCGCCGCATCGATCTCCGCTGACGGGATCGCCTCGATCGTGATAGATACGCAGATGAACTACCTTTCCAGGGGAGAGGCCCCGAGGCTCGCCGAAAAGCTCGGGGGCCGTTACTTCTATCTGCCGAACGCGAAAGCCGAACAGATCGCCGAGGCAGCGCTGAGTTGACGGTGGAAAGGACGTCGTCAAAGTGTTTCCAACCCCCCCCTTCTGCTGTGTTAAGGCAGAGAGGGGGTTGATTTTTTCACAGGATTTTTACGTATAATCAGAAGACGCCGGAAGGCCGTTTTTTTTCAGGTCTTATATATATTACCGCTTCTTCATCAATCATTACCTGTCGATCCATTATGGCACAGCTTCGTAAAATCGTCGCGATTGTCGGACTTGAACAGTACAACACCAATCTCTGGAAAAAAATCATAAAGCTGCTCGAAAAGGAGGCCGAGCTTACCCAGTGGACCGACGTCGATCTTGAAAAGCGGAACCCTGAAACCGCAAAGGCCGTTTCCGAAGCCGATTGCGTGTTCATGAGCATGATTCAGTTCAAAGAGCAGGTCGACTGGTTCAGGGAACAGCTCGATGCAGCTGAGAACCGCGACAAGACGGTTTTTGTTTTCGAGTCGATGCCCGACGCCATGGCGCTGACGAAGGTCGGAAACTACGAGGTGACGGAGGGAAAGAGCGGTATGCCCGACGCGGTCAAGAAAGTGGCGAAAATGCTGGTGAAGGGCCGTGACGAGGATGCGCTCTACGGCTATATGAAGCTGATGAAGATCATGCGCACTATCCTTCCCCTTGTACCGAAAAAAGCAAAGGATTTCAAGAACTGGCTGCTGGTTTACTCCTACTGGATGCAGCCGACTCCCGAAAATATAGCAAACATGTTCCGGCTGATTCTGCGGGAGTACTGCGGCGAATCCGTCGATGTCGGTCCCATTGTGGACGTGCCGAACATGGGCCTCTACCATCCTGACGCTCCGGCATACTTCAAGGATGTCCGGTCGTTCAAGAACTGGTCGAAAAAACAGGGCAGAAATTACAACAAGGGGCAGAAAGTGGGCTTGCTGTTTTTCAGGAAACACCTGCTTCAGGAAAAAACCTACATCGACGATACGATTCGCGGTTTCGAACGCAAGGGTGTCAATGTTTTTCCGGCTTTTGTCATGGGAGTTGAAGGACATGTGCTTGTCAGGGACTGGTTTCTTAAGGAAAACCTCGATCTCCTGGTGAACATGATGGGTTTCGGCCTTGTCGGCGGTCCCGCGGGCTCGACAAAGCCCGGTACGGCCGCGGAAGCGCGTGACGAGATAATGCAGAAGCTCGATGTCCCCTATATAGTCGCGCAACCGTTGCTGATACAGGATTTCGAATCGTGGCACGAGCTCGGCGTTTCACCGATGCAGATTACCTTTACCTACTCCATTCCCGAAATGGACGGGGCGGTCTGCCCGATCATTCTCGGTGCGCTGAAAGACGGGAAGATCGAGACCGTTACGGAAAGAATCGACCGTCTGACCGGGCTCTCCAAAAACTGGCTCCGGCTCAGGGCGGCTTCCAACAGGGACAAGAAAGTGGCTTTTGTCGTCTACGACTATCCGCCGGGATACGGGAAAAAAGCCAGTGCCGCCTTGCTTGACGTGCCGAGATCGCTTTTTGCGGTTCTGCAGCGTCTCAAGAAAGAGGGCTACAACACGGGCGATCTTCCGGCAAGTCCGGAAGAGCTTTTCAAGGCGCTCGACCGGGCTACCGATCACCAGTACCAGAACGGCAAGCCCGAGGCCCTGACGGTCAATGGCGAACAGTACAGGGGACTTACCTCTTCAAGGGAGAGGGAGCGTATCGAGGAGCGGTGGGAGAGCTTCCCCGGAGAGATAGCGCCCGTAGGCTCGGAGCAGGTGTTTATCGGGGGCGTGCGATACGGTAACGTATTCATCGGCGTCCAGCCCCGTCTCGGAGTGCAGGGTGACCCCATGAGGCTGCTGTTCGATAAATCCAACACGCCGCATCATCAGTACATCTCGTTTTACCGCTGGATAAGCAGGGAGTTCAGCGCCCATGCGCTGGTCCACGTCGGCATGCACGGCTCGGTCGAGTGGATGCCCGGCCTGCAGACCGGCCTGACGGGCGATTGCTGGCCCGACGCGCTTCTGGGAGAGCTTCCCCATTTCTATATCTATCCCATCAACAACCCGAGCGAATCCTCCATTGCGAAGCGCAGGGGTCTGGCCACCATGGTCTCGCATGTGGTGCCTCCGCTCTCACGAGCCGGACTGTACAAGGAGCTCCCGGCGCTCAAGGATTTCCTGGCGGACTACCGTGAAAGGGGGCTCGACAAGTCGACCGACGCCGAAGAGCTCGAAACGGCCATATGGCAGAAAGCCGAGCTGCTGAACCTTACCGACGACTGTCCGCGCCGCGAAGGGGAGTCGTTCAGCGATTTCGTCAGCCGTCTGTACAGTTACGTCCTGGAGCTCGAAAACCGTTTGATTTCCAGTTCGCTGCATGTTTTCGGGGAGTCGGCCCCGCCGGAGTCGCAGCTTGTTACCATTACCGAAACCCTTAAAAACAGGGGGATGAACGGGAAAACCCTGCCCGGCATGTTTATGAAGTACGCCGGGTCTAACGGACAGTACACAAGTTACGAGGAGCTTGCGAAGTGTTCAAGAAGCGGCGAAAGCGAAGCGATAGACATACGCGAAAAGGTAGACCGGTCATGCAAGGACTTCATACAGAAAGTCATGTTCGAGCGGCAGAGTCCGGCTGAAGTCTTCAGTGAAATCAGCGGAGGGGAGAGGCTTCCTTCGGAATACATGGAGATGGTCGACAACCTTACCCGTGAAGGTGTGCAGATGTTGTATGCTCTCGGCGACAATCACGGCGAGATGGATGCGCTGGTCAGGGTGCTCGACGGCCGGTACATCCCGTCCGGGCCCGGCGGGGATCTGGTCAGGGACGGCCTCAACGTCCTGCCTTCGGGGCGCAACATTCACTCGATCGACCCCTGGAGAATCCCTTCCGAGCTGGCCTTCAAACGGGGGGCCAAAATCGCCGACATGCTGGTGAAGAAGCATCTCGAGGAGAATGACGGACTCTATCCCGAAACGATCGCCCAGGTGCTCTGGGGACTCGATACCATTAAAACAAAGGGCGAGGCCGTAGCCGTCGTCATACGGCTGGCGGGCGCCGAGCCGGCCTATGACGCCCAGGGCAAGATCAGTCACTACCAGCTTGTGCCGCTCGAGAAACTCGGCCGTCCGAGGATCGACGTGCTTATGCAGTTGAGCCCTATTTTCCGCGACGCTTTCGGCAATCTCATGGACCAGCTCGACAGGCTCGTACAGGAAGCGGCGCAGGCCGACGAGCCTCACGATATGAACTACATAAAGAAGCATGTCGACGAAGCTCTGGCCGAAGGGGCAGATTTCGAAAGCGCGACTTCGAGGCAGTTCACTCAGGCTCCCGGTTCGTATGGAACCTATGTGGACGATATGGTCGAGGATTCCGCCTGGGAAAGCGATGACGATCTCGACGAACTGTTTCTCCGAAGGAACAGCAGTGCGTACGGCGGAAGCAGAAAGGGGGAGAAGCAGACGGATATTCTGAAAGGTCTGTTTAAAACCGTCGATCGTGTCGTGCATCAGGTCGACTCGACCGAGTTCGGTATTTCGGACATCGATCACTACTTCTCGTCCTCGGGTTCGCTGCAGCTTGCGGCCCGTAAACGCAACTCACGGGTGAGCGACGTGAAGCTGAACTACGTTGAATCGTTTACTTCCGACATCAAGGTCGACGACGCGAACAAATCGCTCAGGGTCGAATACCGTTCAAAGCTTCTGAATCCGAAATGGTTCGAGGGCATGCTGAAACACGGTCACACCGGTGCGTCGGAGATCAGCAACAGGGTAACCTACATGCTGGGCTGGGACGCCGTTACCAAGAGCGTCGATGACTGGATGTACAAGAAGACGGCCGAGACCTACGCACTCGATCCCGAAATGCGCGAACGTCTCGCCAAGGTCAATCCCCTGGCGATCAAGAACATCGTCGGCCGCATGCTGGAAGCCCACGGCCGCGGGATGTGGAAAGCCGATCAGGATATCATCGACGAACTCCAGGACATCTATGCGGATCTGGAGGACCGTCTCGAAGGCATGCATGATGAGGATTAGGTTCAGAAGTCAAAGGGTAAAAGTCAACAATGAAAAAAGCGGCCTGCACCGGCCGCTTTTTTTGTCGCACTGAAGTTCTTGTGACTTACGACGCCGAATAATTCGGAGCTTCCCTGGTGATCATCACGTCGTGCGGATGGCTTTCCCGCAGACCCGCCTGGGTGATGCGTACGAAGCTCGTCTCGCGCTTCATGCTTTCGACGTTCCTGACGCCGCAGTAACCCATCGAGGATTTCAGCCCTCCGATGAGCTGATAGACAACCTCCTCGAGCGATCCCTTTGTGGGAATCCTTCCTTCGATTCCCTCCGGAACATATTTTTTACTTTCGCTGGAAGCGTCCTGGAAGTAGCGGTCGCTGCTGCCTTCGGGCTCCGACATGGCTCCGAGCGAGCCCATGCCCCGGTAGGCCTTGAATCGGCGGCCCTCGTAAAGAATCGTTTCGCCGGGGCTTTCGTCCGTTCCGGCGAAGATGCTGCCGATCATGATCGAGTCGGCTCCCGCGGCAAGCGCCTTTGCGATGTCGCCGCTGTACTTGATGCCGCCGTCCGCGATGATGGGCGTCCCGGTTTTCATCGCTTCCTCCGCGCAGTTCATGATGGCGGTGAGTTGCGGCATGCCCACCCCGGCGACGACCCTGGTCGTGCAGATGCTGCCGGGCCCGATACCGACCTTGACCGCATCCGCTCCGGCCGCTACGAGGTCTTTGACTGCCTGGGGAGTGGCTACGTTGCCCGCGACGATCTGAAGGTCCGGATGGTGTTCCCTGATCGTTTTCACCATGTCTCCCACAGCCTTGCTGTGGCCGTGCGCGGTATCCACCGCGACGACGTCGACCCCCGCCTCGACGAGCGCCGTGACCCTTTCGAGGGTGTTGGCCCGGATGCCGACGGCCGCTCCCACGCGGAGTCTGCCGTGCTCATCCTTGCAGGCGTGAGGATACTGCTTCCTTTTCTGGATGTCCTTGAAGGTAATGAGCCCTTTCAGGTTGCCCTTGCCGTCGGTGATCAGGAGTTTTTCGATCTTGTTTGACAGGAGTATCTCCTCCGCGGCTTCCAGATCGATATCCTCTCCGGCCGTGACGAGGTTTTCGCTCGTCATGATGTTGGAGATTTTCTGGCCGGGTGAAGGCTTGAACCTGAGGTCGCGGTTCGTGATGATGCCTTTCAGCTTCAGGGAGGCGTCGCCCGGCGTCGAAGGATTTTCGATTATCGGAATGCCCGAAATGGAATGTTTGTGCATGAGGTCGAGAGCGTCCTGGACGGAGGCGTCCTCGTAGAGCGTTATCGGATTGCGGATGATTCCGCTTTCGTATCGCTTGACTCTGGCGACTTCACGCGCCTGCTGCTCGACGGTGAGGTTTTTGTGAATGAAGCCGATGCCCCCCGAACGCGCGATGGCGATCGCGAGCTCGGATTCCGTGACGGTATCCATGGCCGCGCTGACCAGGGGGATGTTCAGGGTGATGTTTTTCGTGAGCCTGGTCGAAACGCTCGTTTCTTTCGGAAGTACGGCGGAATAGGCCGGAACAAGAAGAACGTCGTCGAAGGTAAGCGCTTCGTAGAGGATTTTCGTCATGCGTGAAAAGTTTAGGGATGTTGCCTCGAAACGAGTTTTGCCAATTTACGAAAGAGCGTGCTGAAAGACAATCCGGCCGGTCCGGAGAGCGTGGATTTCTTCCGGCCGGAAAGGCGTAAAAACCTTTCGGGGAAAGGAATGCCTTTTAAAAATGCGAAATTGATTGTACATTACTCACCCTGAAATCTGGAGAGGTCGCATAGTTGGTCTAGTGCGCTCGCCTGGAAAGCGGGTAGGGTGTAACAGCCCTCGAGGGTTCGAATCCCTCCCTCTCCGCAGCAAGATAAAAGCTCTCGATAAACCGGGGGCTTTTTTCATTTGCAGTCGTTCGAGTCAAGAAGGGGAGGGGTTCGAACCCGACAGGAGGGTTCGACCGGCAGCCAAGCTGCCGGGACGGCGAGCAGAGCGAGTCCGCCCGAAGGGTGAAAGGCAAGGCCTTTCATCACTCCCTCCCTCTCCGCAGCAAGATAAAAGCTCTCGATAAACCGGGGGCTTTTTTCGATTTCAGGCGATTCTCTTTGACTTTTTTTGCTCGTTGGTTATCTTTAGTGCCCTAATGCACAGTTCGTATGGTATTCCGAAGTTCGGAGGATTAGCATAATTGGTAATGCAGCAGTCTTGAAAACTGCCGGGCTAACGCCCTTGGGGGTTCGAGTCCCTCATCCTCCGCGCAACATGTTTTTATTCAACAGAGCCGGAGAGGTGGTTGGGCTATCGAGGGTTCGAACAATGGCTACGCCATTGAGACAGCACGCGAAGCGTTGCTGCCCCCGAAGGGGGTGAGGCGCAAAGCGCCGAATCAATCCCTCTCCGAGCAGGAGAGCGTTTATTGGTGCGAAAGCACGGTGTTCATTGAAGGCAGAGATGTCAAGGAGAGAGAGGGTTAGAACCCATATCCGATCCTTGCATATTCAACAGAGCCGGAGAGGTGGCCGAGTGGCTGAAGGCAACGGTTTGCTAAACCGTCATAGTTCTAACAAGGGCTATCGAGGGTTCGAATCCCTCTCTCTCCGCAGCAGGAAAAAGCTTCCGACAAACCGGGGGCTTTTTTCGTTTACGGATGTTCGAATCAGGAAGGAGAGGGGTTCGAACCCGACAGGAGGGTTCGACCGGCAGCCATGCACAAAAATTCACACAAAGGATATACGGGTCATGTGGAATATGATGACGAGGCGTGCATTTTTCATGGGGAAGTGCTCGATACAAGGGACGTCATCACCTTTCAGGGTACAACCGTGGATGAAATAGAGGCGGCATTCAGGGAATCGGTCGAGGATTATCTTGATTTCTGCCGGGAAAGAGGGGAGGAACCGAATAAACCGTTTTCAGGCAAATTGGTGCTGAGGATGAGTCCCGAACTGCATCATAAAGTTTTCATCAAGGCGGTCAAGGCAGGCAAAAGCCTTAATAAATGGATTTCCGATACCCTTGAATCGGCATGAATTTCCAACTGCCCGCCAGTCGATCCAGCGAGTTGCAAGTCATGACCATAAAGTGAAAAAGCTCCTTATAATCCGGGAGCTTTTTTCGTTTTCAGGCATTCTTTTTGCTCCGCTGCTGCTCCACATACGATCGCAATACCGCATTGATTTTTGTCTGATAACCCCTGCCCTGACTGCGGAAAACTCCAATACGTCATAATCGATGCGCATGTTGAGCACTGCTTTCGGGCGGGGCATTTCTATCGAGACATTCGACCAATCAACGCGCATTTCCGCCTCCACCTCATCGCTGGCAACGGCCTCTTCAATCTCTCTGTCTGTCATGGCTGCGGCTTGTTGCCAGTCGCTTTTGCCTTCGCCCAGTTTCTGCTTCGTTTGCAACTCCTTACCTGTGTATCTGACGATATGCTCTTTTTTTGACATTTTTCTTCATGCCCTTTTTTCTGTGCAGCTTGTTCTGTCGTAGCGTTACAGGAGTCTTTTTTTATCATCCTGATCTGAAGCGCCATTCCGCAAGCTTTGGCGTACCGTCGTAATGTATGGAGAGAAGGGGAGTGGTCCTGTTTTCCAAGGCTTGATTCTATACGAGCCAGCACTGGCTGGGATACACCCATTCTGTGGGCGACTTCTGCCTGGGTAAGGCCCGCCTGTGCTCTTGCTTCCAGTAAGGCGGCAAGAGCGGCAAATTCATCTTCAAGGGCGTCATAAGCAACCGTGAATTCAGGATTACTCGCGCATTTTTCTGCTGCGACTTCCCGAGGGTTAAGCCGTATCGGATCGTAAGAATTCTTTTCTTTCATTTTTTTACTTCTTTGAGCCTTTTTCTGGCCAGTTGTATTTCTTTAACTGGAGTTTTTTTTGTCTTCTTGATGAATCCATGCAGGATGATAACCTCACGATCAATGATGCAACAAAAAAATGCTCTTCCAATTCCCTCATGTCCTTTTGCTCGAATTTCAAATAATCCGTCACCTAAAGCGCGGGTATAGGGTAAGCCAAGATTTGGGCCGCTTTGTTCAATTTGTTCAGCTATCCGTAGAAACTTTGCGTAAATACTTGTCGGCCACCGGTCAATTTCTTTCTGGACGCTGTTGTTGTAGAAGCTTATTGTATAGCTCATAGTCAAACATAGCGCATATGCTATAAGTTCACAAGAGGTTTGTATGATTTCTCCGCCGATTTCAAGATTACCCAACAGATCATGGTACATTTCTGAAAAAGAGGTGCTGCCTATGAACCGATTTATCCTTTTGCTCTTCATCCTACTTCTGTTCTCCCTGCAAGCCAAAGCGCAGGAAGTTGACAAGTCTTTATTGAATGATTACGGTACCGCGTTTGTGCTTCACAACTGTTTTTCAGACAAGACGATATCTGCCGATACATTGCGGGGCGCAAAACGCCTTGCTCCCTGTTCGACGTTCAAGATCTACAACACACTGATCGGCCTCGAGCTTGGCCTGATCGGGGGACCGGACGAGCCGTGGTACACGTGGGACGGGATTCAGCGGGATTATGAAGCATGGAACCGTGACCTGGCGCTCCGCGAAGCCTTCCGGGTTTCAGCGGTGCCGGCTTACCGGGAACTCGCGCGTCAGATCGGCTCTGCACGCATGCAAACGTACATCGACAAGATCGGATATGGCACGAGGAACATCTCTTCCGGCGTGGATACCTTCTGGCTGCCCCGTGAGGGAAGAGCGTCCATCACGATCAGCGCAGACGGGCAGGTTGCACTGCTCGACAAACTGCTCGCAGGAAAGCTGCCGTTTTCGGAAAAAAACGTTTCGATCCTGCGCGACGTGATGAAGGTCGAGGAAACACCGAAAGGCACGCTCTACGGTAAAACCGGTTCGGGGATGGATGCTGAAGGACAGTGGAATCTGGGATGGTTCGTGGGCTTCGTGGAAAGCGGGGGAGAGGTATATGTTTTTGCCTGCAACATCACCGGCGAGGAAAATCCTTCCGGGAAGGTTGCACGGGAGGTCGTGAAGAGGGTGTTGACGGAGAGGGGATTGTTGTAGGAATGCCGGCAGCATTGCAAAAATGTTTTGCCTGTAATCTCGTGAAGCAGGAAACTGTTGTCTGGTCTGTATGCTTTGGGGGATTAAAGTTTAAGTAGTTGCGAACGTCCCCTAACTTACTAGCTTAATCAATGAGCATCGAGGAAATCACAAACTATAAGGCGATTTCGGAAAGCTTAGCTTCTTCCGGGCAGCCTGAAGAGTTGCAGTTTAAGGAGATCGCTGAAGCAGGTTTTGAAGTGGTGATCAATCTGGCGATGCCAAATTCCGACAACGCGATACCGGAAGAAGGTTACATCGTAACAGCGCGAAAGATGATGTACGTGCATCTTGCCATTCCATTCGAATCACCTACGGCTGAACATCTGAGGTCATTTTTCTCTCTTATGCAGGCATTTGAAGGGAAGAAGTGCTGGGTGCATTGTGTCGTGAATTACAGAGCGTCAGCATTCCTGTATCAGTATTTCAGGTTGGTCCGCAAAGTGAGTTCTGAAGAAGCGAAGAAAGTCATTATTGCTGAGTGGGAGCCAAATCTGGTATGGCGGGAGTTCATGGGGCTGGAAGGAAAAGATGTTGGGTTATAACAGGTCAACAACCATTCTGCAGGTGGCCAAGAAGATGAATAAATCCACATAATCAGAGCCGGGGAGACATGCAATACCCTGAGAATTTCGAGGACTATGTCCTTACCGGTTCTTGAAGATTAGGGAATAATTCTGATAGAGAATTATGCAGCGGCAGCATGGCTGGTATAAAAAGCATCAAATCCTACTTGCGGTTCGGTAGATAGCCACGATTTTAATCTGGCGAAAAATGTTTATGCTGTATATGGTTAACAGGTAACAAGAAAATCTGTAGTAAAGATAATAAAGCATGTTAGGTGAAAGTCAAATTATGATACAAATAGCGATATTATTATTATTTGTTGTTGTCATTCCATTGCTTTTTATTTGGGAAATTGCTTTTAAAAAACATGTCAATATCACGAGTTGGATTCTGTCGGTTGTTGTTGTTATTTTAGCAATGGTTTTAATGTGGGCTACCGGCCCATGGCATATTGTAAGCATATATTTGAGAAACATATTTCCTCTTTTGTGTTTGGTGGCGTGCTTTGTAGGATATCAACGCATAATTAAGCCATTGCATAGTAAGAATCGATCTGCTCAAAAATCTAAAATTGTTCTACCCATAGGGCTTATTGTGTTTTTTGCGGTACTGAATGTAATTGTTTTTCGAGGATATTACACGTATAAGGATGCGGTTGATTTAGCGTCTCCGCTAAGAAACAAAAATTATTATATAGTTCATGGAGGCGCCAGTCCTTTACTGAACCACCATCTTACTGTAAAACCACAAAATTATGCTCTGGATATTGTTAGAATAGGTCGTTTAGGGACGCGAACAGTATCTTTAATGGGGGGTTCTACTCTTGAGGATTATGCTATTTATGGGGATTATGTATACTCTCCTTGTACAGGCGAAATAGCAGTTGTTGTTGAAGAATTTGATGACTTAACTCCACCTAACACGGATACAAAAAATATCGCCGGGAATCATATTTTGATTAATTGCAATGGTGTAGAGGTAATCTTAGCTCATCTAAAAAAAGGCAGTATTCGAGTAAAAATTGGTGATTTTGTCACACCGGATGATATTCTTGCTCAGGTTGGAAATTCAGGTAATACAAGTGAACCGCACTTGCATATACATGTTGAAAGTGGAGGAAAACCAAATACCATTCTCAATGGTGCAGCTGTGCCTTTTACAATTAATTCCAGATTCCTTGTTAGGGGTAGCAAGCTAAATGAAAAATATTGATAACCTTAAGTTTTCAGGAAATATCACCTAACAAGGCAAATGCACTCGGACAGCTAAAAGCACCGCTCCTTCGTCGCTCTGTTTTTGCTGCCGGTGATTTGCGGCTGCTGCATAACGGGTATACAAGGCATCGGAATCTGCCTATGAATATTCAGGTTTTACTCTGGTGAAAAGTGTTTATGCGGTATATTGATAACAGGTGACAAGGAATTTTGTAGTGCGGAAAAAAATGTGAAGCGTAGCAAAAACTCATAATAGGCTGAAATCATGAAAATTCGCACCGTGGTATTACTGATCGCAACGCACTGTGCCATAGGCGTCCTGGGATTCATGATCGGAATCTATGCACTACCTATTCTGACTGCCCCGTCTTCACCAACCGAAGCTTCGATACAGGAGGTCTCCTCGGAAGCAAGCTATACCGCTCAATTCCGAAGAGATCTGAAAGACAGTGATGCTTTGCATTGGGGAGAGGGTACGGTTTCGGTCGGTCCCGAGTACATTACCCTTATGGGCAGGCTGTCGCCCGGTCCGGATTACAAACTCTACCTTTCTCCGGAATTCGTCGAGACCGAAGCGGACTTCAATCGTCTGAAGTCTGCTATGGTTCGTGTTGGCGATGTTAAAACATTCGAGAACTTTGTCGTTGAAGTACCGCCAGATATCGATCCGTCGAAATTCACGAGCGTTATTGTATGGTGCGAGTCTTTCGGAGAGTTCATTACGGCGGCTAAATATCAGTAGTTTGTATTTGCAAGTTTCACTATAGGATGTCCCCTAGTCCTATACCCGAAGCTCATTTCCCTTGCAGATCTTTAGAACAAAAAACTCAACAGCCAATCTATAGCTGCGGCTTAACTCGTAAAATGGGCCAGAATCGGTCTATATTTTGACGGAATGCAGAGGTTTAGAGCTGATAAAAAAGTGTTTGTGCTGTATATTGTTGGGAGATGACAAGGAAATTGTTAGTACAGATAAACGGTGTTAACCTAATCAAAGGAGAATCGACCATGGTACGTAAGGCTTTTTACAGTTTTCATTACAAACCTGACAATTGGAGAGCTTCTCAAGTCAGAAATATGGGAGTTATTGAGGGCAACAAACCTGCCTCAGACAACGATTGGGAAGATGTTAAGAAAGGTGGCGATCCAGCCATCCAGAATTGGATCGACAATCAAATAAAAGGGAAGTCCGTCGCGATCATTCTTATTGGGGAGGAAACTGCAGGAAGAAAATGGATAAAATATGAGATTAAAAAAGCTTGGAATGATGGCAAGGGCGTTATGGGAATTTATGTTCATAATCTAAAGGACATGGATGAAAATCAATCAGATCAAGGGGCAAATCCTTTTGATGCCTATAAAGTGGATGGCGTCTCTATGGCAAAAATAGTCAAAGCATACGATCCCCCGTTTTCTACCAGCACATATGTGTATAGCCATATAAAAGAAAATCTTGCTGAATGGATTGAGACAGCCATCGAAATTCGAGGGAAATATGATTGAAATTAAATTGCTTTCGCGGCGGGTAGTGAGGAGATAATTTAATGGTCTTACGTTTGCCTTTACAAGGAGTGAGGGTTCATCTCTCAGGGGCTGTGCCTGAATCATCAACCCCAGAACAGGCCCACGGAATCCATTCTTTCGTTCAAAAGCTAGCTAGTAAAATCTTTAGTGAGGGCGGTACGGTTATTCATGGGAGCCACCCATCGCTGTTGAAACCTCTAGAGAACTCGGCGAGAGCCTTTTTGGAGGTGGGAGGACAGAAAGATTCGCTTACACTGGTTCGAGCCCAGAAGTTTGCTGAAAACTATGAACAATTGGAGGAAATGGATCGTCAGCGTCAATACGCAACTGTTCAAATCGTCCCAGCTTTAGAAGGCAATCCAAACAAAAGTTTAATACCGATGCGAGAATGGATGGCAGAAAGATCTGATGCTGTCATCTGTATTGGTGGAAAATGTTGGGACATCAATAAGGTACAGGCTGGAGTTCCCGCTGAACTTGAAGCTATGCTGTCAATCGGAAAACCAGGATTCGTCGTCGCAGGTTTCGGAGGGGCGATATCCGGTTACGTTCAAGAAGATCCAGCATTACTTTCTCGACTAAAGAACGGTCTCACTGCTTTACAAAATCAAGAGATTGCGAATAGTACCTCAGTCGATAACCTCGTGGATTCCATTGTTGATCAACTGAAGCTTTTACCACTTGTGCGTCAAAGAGTTTCTCGGGGGCGTAATTTTCGAATCTTAGCTCTCGATGGTGGCGGCCTGCGAGGCACATTCACCGCCGCAGTGCTTACAAAGTGGGACGACATGATCAAATCTGGCGGTGGCAACAGTTTGATTGAGCATTTTGACCTCGTGGCAGGTACATCCACTGGCGCAATTCTCGCAATTGGGCTAGGTCTTGGCTTTACTCCGTTGGAAATGCTGACCTTTTATCGGGAAGAAGGGCCAAAAATCTTTCCTAAAGACAGGAAATTGAGGCATTGGCTAAAGTCCAAGCACGAATCCACAACACTTCGCAACGTGCTACAAAAGAAATTTTTTGATTGCAAGCTCTCTTGTGATTCGCGCTGCAGACTTGTTATTCCGACTGTTAGAGCAGTCCATGGAGAGGCTGAAGCTATTGTGACTGCTCACACACCAGATCGAACAGCGTTTCAAGATATTACGGCTGTAGATGCTGCACTCGCATCTTCAGCAGCACCAACCTATTTCGATGAAGCGGTGTGGAATGGACCTGTTGCGACAGAGACTTTCTTAGATGGTGGTATATGGGCCAATAATCCGGTCCTTCCAGCACTAGCCGAGGCTGTAAGATACCTTAAAATCCCATTGGACCGGATTGACGTATTGAGTGTTGGAACCATTGGCAATGAGGCTGATTTTGCAGAATCACTAGGAAAGGGGAAAGCAGGGTGGGCACCGACGAGTGCGGACCTCTTCTTTGCCGCTCAAGAGCATGCTGCGTTAACTATGGCAGAAAGTTTCCTCGGGCCAGCTCGCCTTCTGCGTGTCAATCAACAAACACCTAGTCCAATAAAGCTTGATGATCATGATGCAATTGAAGATATGGCCGAGAGAGGAAACAATGTAGGAAAAGATTCTTTTGTGGCGGTTAGGTCACGGTTTTTCGATGGTATCCATGTGCCCGATTGGCGATAAATGGTTGAAAAAAGTGTTATCAAATCGTTTGTGAGGTATAGTATTTATGGAGTAATTGAAAGTTCTGTAAAGCACTAACCAGGAAAACAATCTCACTATGTGTTTTGATCGTCTTGGGATTAGAATAGCATAAATTGTATAAAATGTTTGCTTTTTTCTATGGATAATGAGTGTCGTGATATTTTGATGGTTTATTGTTTTTGATATCTAAACTTTATTTGTATGTGTAATAGTGCTGATAATGACATGGGCTTGACGATAATTGAAAGGTCGCTAAAAGAAAAAATTGATGATAAGCATTTTGTGAAAAATGTATGTCGAACTTGTTTTATGAATGGCGAATCATGTATTTATCGCTATGATATTGTAGAGCATAATCAAAAAGTTAAGTTTGTCAAAGATTCTTCAGCTTTTGTGTTAATGCCTTTTGGTGGTACACTTGAACAGGTGTATAATGCGCAGATAAAGCCATGCTTGCATCATGCGCTAACGAAGAATAATAATATGGATGACTGCAACGTTTATCGGTCTGATGATGCAAGTTCTGGTGCGGGTTATATAATATGTCAAAGGATATGTAGACAGATTCAAGAGTCACAGTTGGTTTGTGCTGAAATATCTACTTATAACTCTAACGTATATTACGAGCTAGGGTTTGCTTATGCTCTTGAGAGAGATATTGCATTATTTGTTCAGGAGAAAGGCTGGAAAAAAATACGAAATAAAATAATGAATGATCTTGGCGTATTTGAAGAGCATGTAAATGCCTATGTGCCTTTTGAGATGTTGTATAGTAAAGATGTCGTGCTTTGGGATTTTGAAGACGCCAAAATAAGATGGGAAAAGAGCGGAAATAAAAATAATAATTCATCACATGATAATATTGATCATGTGAATCAACAAAAAGATGAGGGCGTAGTAAAAAAAGAAGTTATAACAATAATACTTGCTGATACAACATGTTTCTACGAAGAGGTTTCTGGTCGTAAGTTGAAGTATGCTATACACGATTTGGCAAGAAGTGCAATTCATGGGGCAATTGAAGAAATAAAATATAAAAATCAAATTAATGAATGGTCTGGTGATAATATAGAGATTCACGATATTGTCGTTGGGAATCCAATTGATAGAGATGATTTAGATTGCTTTTTTGAGATTAAGAAAAAAGTGGAGGAGAGTTCAATTGTTATAATATGTACATCACAAGATCAACCGATCTCCTATTTTTGGATAGGATTTCTTCATGGAAAAGAAAAGACGGTGATTCCTATAACGCCATTAAAGCCTAAGACGAATGATGCAAATATAAGAATAGAAGATAATTCGGATCTAGAAAACAAAAAGGAAAAAGTTCCTTTTGATGTTAGGGCATTGTGGCATATTCATTTTTACTGCAATGAAGTAGATAAGCTACAGTGGCAAATTAAAAAGATGTTAGAGAATATTTTGACAAAAAATAGAGATAAATATGCTCAAAAGATATTTTGGAGAGAAATTGAAGAGAATAGTAGTGTCTCGATTTATGTTGGTTCTTCGAAAACGGATGATCTAAAAAGACATGCGGTCGGAGAGTGGGATTTTAAAACTGTGGCTGAGCTGACAGGATATTACACTTTGACAAATAAGGCAATAAAGTTAAATATAGAAGCTCCGATTATAAAATTAAATTATGGGGCTGAGGATTTTACAAACTATCTTACAGAAAAATTGTTTAAGAATAATTCTATAATTATAGGTACTCCTGATATAAATGATATTTCAGAGATTGCATTGTCAATATCTACAGATTTAATGCCCTATGGTGATAGTAAAAGCAAGGGATTGTCAAAAAATATAATATCGGTGAAGTCAATACCCAAAACAAATATAAAATATAATTATTTTATAGAGTATAGTGGTAAAACTCAGCAAAGAGGTTTTTATGAATATGATAAAGGCGTCAGGGTAGATGGAGGGAGTTATATATCAAAATATATAGATTATGACGTGCCGTCTAAGCATGGTTATTCAGAGCAATATGCTTACATTGCAAAATATAGGATATATAATGTGAAAAATGAAGGTGTTGATGTTGTAATGCTTCAAGGTTCAACCGGTCCTTCTACGTTAGCGATAGCTCAAATGCTGACTGGGTGTATAAATTCCGATTATACTATATTTTCTGATAAAAAAGATTATCACGAAAAAGTTGATATAATAAAAAAAATATACAAAAAATATGAATACGAGTCTTTGTGTTTGATGAAAGAAGAGCTAAGATTGAAAAAAAGAACTGATCTGCATCAATATTATAAGTCACATCTTCAGGATTTATGTGGTCATTTGAATGATAAGGTGACGGATTATGCAAGTGTAGAGGCTATAATGAAAGTATTTGTTGTGGATGGTGGAAAATCTAATACAGACGAAAGATTAATAGCCTGGATAGAGTTTATGCCTGGATTTCCCAGAGTTAAGGATGGTGCAAATGTTTGTAAGATTAAATAGAATATTATGAGGGCTATAATTAAGAGAGGCGTCGTTTAATAATTTTAAAAAGTGATTGGGGAAATTCTATGTTAAAAGATAAATAAAAACACCTCAACGATTCAACAAATCACAGTTCAACAACTCATCCCCTCATTCCACCTCAATCCCATACCCATCCAGCAACCCCACAACCCCTGCAAGGGAAAAATGTGCTTTGCGAATCCGGTTTGTTTCCGGGTTGATGGAGAAATTGTAAGCCGTTCGGAAATCGGCTTTTTCGAGGTTCGTGTGGTCGAAGGTTGCGCGCATCAAATCGCAGTTGGAGAAAACTGAGCCGGTGAGGTCGGCGTTGGTGAAATCGGTTTCCTGGAGGTCGCAGTCGGTGAAGCGGGTGTTCTTGATGGTGAGCCGGTTGAAGACGGAGAGCTTCAGCATGCAGCTTTCGAATTCGAATTCCAGCAGCAGCGGCCTGCAGTCGCAGAACTGCAATCCAAGCAGTTTGCAGTTCGCGAAGAGGACTTCCTGAAATCCCGTGTCCCTGAGTTTCGCAAGGCTGAGATCGCAGTTGTCGAAGGTGCAGTTCCGGAACGTTACGCCGGAAAGATCGGAACTATCGAGGTTGCAATGGCTGAACCGGCACTCCTCGTACGTTCCTTGAAGCGGGTTTTTCTCGTCGAAGGAGGTTTTTTCGAAAACCCGGTTTTCGGTCAATGCTGTTGCTTTGCCGTTCATGATGTATAATAAGGAAAAGAACCTTTTTCGATGCGAAAGCTTTCTCTGCTCCGATTTCCGCTCGTTCTCCTTCTGCTGTTCGTGTTGCCCGTGCTTCTGATCGTCACCGGGGTTGTTCCGTTTTCGCTCCGCTTCCCGGTGCTGGTGCTGATTTTTCTTTTCGTGCTCGCCTATAGCGCTGCAAGGGGATTCAGCCTGGCCGAGCTCGGTATACGCAAGGACAACCTTGCGGTATCTCTCGGGATCAATGGTGTGCTGTCCCTGTTCTTCCTGGCTCTGTTTGCTCTGCTGTTTTACGTTCGTTTGATACCGGGGCCGTTCTTTCCTGCATGGGGCGTGTTCATTCTCTTTTATTTTTTGTTCGCAAGCCCCGTACAGGAATTTCTGTTCCGGGGTTTTCTCTTTGCCGAGATGCGGGCTGCGGGAATTCGGCGGGCCTGGGTGCTGATCGTTGTTTCCGCCTTGTCGTTTTCCTTTGTCCATAGCATTTACGGGGACCGGTTGACGCTTGCGGTTACGTTTGCTGTGGGTATCCTCTGGGCCGGGATCTATTACCGGATTCCCAATCTCGCGGGCGTGTCGCTCTCTCACGCTATCGTGGGTTTTCTTGCGATTCTTGCCGGAATCGCGAGAAAGCTGTAACCTACAGGACGAACTTTTCGCCGTGCAGGTTTGCCGGCGCTCCCGGAGGGGGGAATGTTCCGGTTTCCTATCCCGGTAGTGTCGTTGTTCGACCGTTGAATGAGAAACGTTTTTTCCGGAAAACACATGTCCCTATACAGGACGGCGACCATTCTCTGTTTACTTCTTTTCCCCTTGCGGGCCTACGCGGAAACGCCCTCCGCGGAACCCGTGACGAAAGAGACCTTTATCGATCTTCTTGAAAGAAATCATCCGATTTTCGCCAAAGAGCGTCTCGCGCAGCGTATCGAAGAGGCCGACCGGCGGAGCACTCTCGGGGAAGCGGACTGGAATTTTTCTTCTTCCCTGACATACAGCCGTGAGGAACCGACGTTTTCGGTTTCCGGGCCGGAGCGTACCGACGCGCTCACCCTGCGGACCGGTATGGCGAAGCAGTTCTGGAATACCGGGGGACGCCTGACGGCAACCTATTCGATAAGCCGGGCGTCCAATACCATCGAGCAGACCCCGTTTTTTTCCTATCCCGAAAAGTTTTACGAGAACAGTGTCGAGCTGGAGTACGCGCAGCCCCTGCTGAGGAACCGGGGAGGCCTTCTCAATCGCCTCCAGTACGACCTGAAGCGTTATGACGTCGATATTTCGGGTGTTCGCGCATTGGAAACGATCGAGGACTTTCTGGTCGATGCCGTATCGAAATATCTCGACTGGGTCTATCTCGAGGAACAGAAGAAAATCGTTTCGAGGAGGCTCCGGCTCAGCCGGAGCGAGCTGCAGCGGGCCCAACGCAAGTTCAAGGCCTACCTGGTCGATTCGGTCGACGTGATCCGCGCAAGGGACGCCGTAACCACATGGCGCCAGAACCTCGGTCTGGTCGACTCCCGTTTAAGTGCGATCCGCTCCGAACTCGCCGTTCTGGTTCAGGACGAACGGTTTCTCAGTGCGATGCCGGACTTCGATCTGTTTGCCGTCGAACGGCCGGGGTCGCTCGATGCGGCGAGGAAAGGACTGGAGGATCGTTCGCGCATACTGAGAATCCTGAGGTTGCAGCAGGCCCAGCTCGATATCAGTGCAAGGGGGTACAGGGAGACCGCCAAGCCGGATCTTTCCCTGATCGCTGCGCTCACGGCGAAAAACGGCGACGGGGATCTCCCGGATTCTTTCGGGCTCGAAAAAAATGACGCCGCCATAGGTCTGCAGTTGAGCGTTCCGGTTGAAAACAGGGCGGCCGAGGCGAATATCGAGAAGGCGCGCCTGCAGAAACTTCGGCTGGACGAAGAAGACCGGGACGTCTCCCTTGACCTTACATCCTCGCTCGCTTCGATTCACGCGCAGTTGTGGAAGCTCTCGGAGGTATTGAGGCTCAACCGGGAGCAGATAGAGACCGCGCGGTTGAGAACGGTGGAGGAGACAAAACTCTACGAACAGGGGAGAGGGGACCTGACTTTCGTTATCATGAGCCGGGACAACGAGGAGAGCGCCAAACTGGCATATGTCGAAAACGCGCTCGGCTACCAGAAGCTCTGGTTGCGTTATCAGGCGCTGATGGATGAGTTGTATGAGTGAGGGGAATTGTTGAATCGTTGATTTGTTGAATTGTTGAGTTGGATGAAGGGTAAGGAGCGGAAAGCTGGAGCAAATGAACATAGTAGGGGCGAAATATTTTTCGCCCGTACCCGAAGGTTGTGTGGTGAAGGATTTGTGATTTTTGATTGATGATTTTTGACATACTAAAACCTGCATGAAGTCACTGTTCCGTTTTTTTGCCGAGCGCCACATGCTGGCGTATCTCATGACGATCCTCGTCCTGCTCTTCGGCCTGGCTACGCTCTGGCAGATCAACCGGGCGCAGTATCCGAAAGTGGACCTCGCGCAGATGGTCGTGACCACAGAGTACCCCGGCGCGGCTCCGGAGGATGTGGAGCTCAATGTGACCAACAAGATCGAGGACGAGCTCAAGAGCGTCACCGACATCAAGCGGGTTTTCTCGATGTCGATGGAAAACGTTTCCATAGTCATTGTGGAAATCGAGCCGGACGCTTCGGATGTCGACGAGGTGAAACGCGAAATACGCGAGGCGGTTTTCCGCATAACCGATTTCCCCGAGGAGGTTACCGAATCTTCCCTGATAACGGATATCAAATCCTCGATTTTTCCGATCCTCGAGGTGGGGTTGACCGGAGATATGCCCTATCCCGAACTGAGGGAGCTTGCGCGCAGGTTCGAGAAAAAGTTGAAGGACATTCCGGGAGTCGCGACCGTGCAGCGTTACGGATACCGCGACAGGGAAATACAGGTCGAACTGTATCCCGAGAGAATCCGGGAACTGCAGATCCCTCTCCAGCAGGTCGTCGGTGCGATTCAGCAGAGAAACATCAGGGCGACGGGCGGTTCTCTCGAATCATTCACCAGCGAGAAAAACCTCGTAACCCTCGCGCAGTTCCGGGACCCGCAGGAGGTGAGCGACGTTGTCGTCCGGTCGAGTTTCGACGGGCCGATCATAAAGGTTTCGGATATAGCCGACGTTACCGACGGATTCGAGGAGGAGAGAGTCCTGTCGAGAATAAACGGTGAGCCCGCCATCTCGTTTCTGATCAATAAAAGCGAATCCGCCGATATCATCAGGACGGTGCAGGCGATCCGTAAACTGGTGAAGGAGGAGGTGGAACTGCTGCCGGAGGGCGTCAGGTTCGTCTACGGTCTCGATTTCTCCCAGTATGTAGCCAACCAGCTCTCCATTGTCATGACGAACGGCGGAATCGGTCTGGTGCTCGTCCTGATCGTGCTCGCGCTGTTTCTCAACCTCCGTACGGCATTCTGGGTGGCTCTCGGCATTCCCTTCACCCTCCTGGGCAGTATATCGCTGCTTCCCGTGTTCGACGTCGAGCTGGATGCGATAACGCTTACCTCCCTGATTATCGTGATCGGTATCGTGGTCGATGACGCGATCATCATTTCGGAGAACATCTTCCAGCGCAGGGAGCGCGGCGAGTCTCCGATCGATGCGGTCGTCAACGGCATCTATCAGGTCTACAAACCCGTCCTGACGACCGTTCTGACGACATTTCTCGCCTTCGCCCCGATGTTTTTCATGCCGGGGATTCTCGGGAAATTCGTTTTCGTGATTCCTTTTACGATCACGCTCGCGCTCTTCGTGTCGCTCATCGAGGCGTTCCTGGTTTTGCCTGCGCATGTGATGCCGGGGCTGTATACGAGGGAGGGGGAAGACCCCGGGTCAACCATGCGCAACTGGTTCATGCCGGTCCGCAACCTGTTCGAGAACGTGCTGTTTTCCTTGCTGCGGTTTCGATACGTGCTCGTTCTGCTGGCGATGCTCTCGTTCGGCGGAGCACTCTACTACGGCCTCAATTACATCAGCTACATCCTGTTCCCGACCAAAGGCGCCGATGCGTTCAATATGTGGATCGAGCTTCCTGTCGGCAGTTCGTTGAAGGCGACTTCGGAAAAAGCCGCCGAGTTTGAAAAGCTTGTGGAGACGCTTCCGGAAGGCGAGGTGGATGCGTATCTCACAAGAGTGGGAACCCAGGCGGACATTGTGCCGATCGAACAGGAAAACTTCGCCGAGCTTGCGGTCAAACTCACTCCCTACGGAACGAGGGATCGGTCCGCCGACGAGATCGTGGCGGACATCCGCGAAAAAGCCGTCCCCATCGAGGGTGTGTCGAAAACCATCTTTTTCGTCGAATCGGGCGGTCCTCCCGTGGGCAAACCCGTAACGATCCGGGTTGTCGGTTCGGACGACAGGCTGAGGACGGCTTTCGCCGATTCGGTTTTCAGCTATCTCGAAACCATCGACGGCGTAACGGACCCGGACCGGGACGACAAGGAGGGAAAGGAGCAGATAGAGATCACCATCCGGCATGACCGTCTCGCCCGGCTGGGGCTGTCGGTCGCCGATATCGCCAGGACGGTCAGAACCGCGTACGACGGCCAGGTCGTCACCAGCGTTCGTTACGGAGAAGAGGAGGTGGATTTCAGGGTGATGCTCCAGAAGTATGCAAGAAAAAAACTCGAGTATCTGCAGGAGCTTTCCATACCGAACAGCTCGGGGCGGTTGATTCCGCTCGAAGAGGTCGCCGGGTTCGAGCAGGGCTCGGGACCGTCCATTTTTCATCACTATGACGGGGAGCGCTCCGTCACGATTTCCGCCGATGTCCGACAGGATACGGTGACGCCGATAGAGGTGATGCGCAATGTCGAAGGCCATTTCGCCCGAACCCGCGATTTTCCGGGTGTCAAGCTCGTGTTCGGCGGAGAAGCGCAGGAATCGGAGGAATCCCTGCGGGGCCTGTTCGTCGCTTTCGGCGTGGCGGCGTGCGGAATCTACTTTCTTCTCATACTGCTGTTCAACTCCGTAACGCAGCCGCTCCTCGTCATGATGTCGATACCGTTTGCGATTATCGGCGTTGTCATCACCTTCGCCCTGCACGGCGAGGTGTTCAGTTTCCTCGGGTTGCTCGGCGTCGTCGGTATGGCCGGGGTCGTGGTCAACGACTCCCTCGTTCTCGTCAACTACCTCAACGAGCTCTACAGGTCCGGAGAAAGTGCAAGCATTCCCAGGCTGATCGCCCGGGGAACGGCCGACCGGCTGCGCGCCATTCTGCTCACCACCGTGACGACCGCTGCGGGTCTTCTTCCGCTTGCGTATGGTATCGGAGGAACCGACGCCACCATGATGCCGATGGCCCTCGCTCTCGGGTGGGGACTGCTTCTGGCCACACCGCTGACGCTCGTCTTGATTCCCTGTCTGTACATGATCGGCTTCGATGTGAGAAGCCTGTTCTCCAGGGCCGTCGGAAAATCACCCGAAACGTGATTTTTCGCTTAGCCTTTTCGTTTTCATGTCGTACATTGTGATCGCGCGAGAAGTCCTCCTTTTCCTGAAGAAGATATCCGGCGGTAGTAAAAAAGTTTTTTTTTGGCTCTTTTATTGGTTATACTTGCACTATCAATTATTGTTATATCAAATAAACGTGATGAAACGTATCGGAAAGAGGAACGGAGGGGCGGTGTTGTGTCTCCTCGTGTTTGTGCTCGCGTTTTCGGTTTCGGGATGCGGCGGAAACAGGAATTCCGGAGGAGAGCGGCAGGCTCCTCCGCTGCCCGTTATGACAATCGCTCCCTCTTCGACGGTGGTGGCGAAACAGTATGCGGCTCGTCTCGAGGGGGTCGTCACGGTCGAGGTGAGACCGCAGGTCGACGGAACCCTCCAGAAGATAGCCGTGGACGAGGGCGCGTTCGTCAGGAAGGGTCAGTTGCTGTTCGGTATCGACGACCGGGTGTACAGGGAAGAGCTGAAGTCGGCCGTTGCTTCGCGCCATGCGGCGAAAGCGGCTCTCGACGTGGCGGCCATAGAGGTGGAAAGGCTGAAGCCTCTTGTGAAAAACAAGGTCGTATCGGCGATACAACTGAAGCAGGCGCAGGCGAATTACCGCGCCGCCAGGGCGGCTCTGGAGCAGGCGGAGGCCGCTGTTCAGATGGCGCGTATCGATGTCGAGTATACGCGGATACAGGCTCCGGTGGACGGTTACATCGGCGAAATTCCCTTTCGTATCGGCAGCCTGGTAAGCAAGAACCAGGCGGAAGAGCTGACGACGCTGACCGACGTGCACGAGATGCGGGCCTATTTCAGTATGAGCGAGGTCGATTTCGTGCGGTTCAAGCAGCAGTTTTCCGGAAAATCCGTCGAGAAGAAGCTTTCGGCCGTACCTCCGGTTACCCTGCTGCTGGCCGAAGGCAGCCGCTATCCTTTCGAAGGCCGGCTCGATGCGGTCAGCGGTCAGTTCGACCGTTCCACGGCTTCGGTCATGTTCAGGGCGACCTTCCCCAACAAGGACGGCCGGCTCCGTTCGGGCAATACGGGAAAAGTGTCCGTCGCCTATCGCTACGATAACGTCTTCATGGTTCCCCAGGCGAGCACGACGGATCTTCAAGACAGGATTTTCGTGGTCAAGGTGACCGAGGGGAACGCGGTCGCGCGGACTCCGATAACGGTTGTCGGGGAGACCGAAACCGATTATATCGTCAGCAAGGGGCTCGAAGCGGGCGACATGATCGTTCTGTCCGGATTCGGCCGTTTGCCTGACGGCGCGGTGATAGATCCGAAGCCGGCCGGAAAAAACAACGTTCCGGACCGGAACGAATCGAAACGATGAATATCGGGAAAAAGAGACGCAATGTTTGAACGATTTATCAACAGGCCGGTTCTCGCGACGGTTATATCGGTGTTTTTCGTACTGCTCGGCCTGATAGGCATCGTGCAGCTTCCCCTGACGCAGTTTCCCGATATCGCTCCGCCCAGCGTGGAAGTATCGGCGACTTACCCGGGCGCGAATGCGGAAACCGTGGCCCGCTCGGTCGCTCCGTCGCTCGAGGAGGCGATCAACGGTGTCGACAATATGACCTATATGACGTCGACGTCGGCTAACGACGGCTCCCTGACGATCAACGTGTTTTTCAAGCTCGGGACCGATCCCGACCAGGCGGCGGTCAATGTGCAGAACAGGGTTGCGACCGCAACCAGCCAGTTGCCCGAAGAGGTGACCAAAAACGGGGTGACGACGGCCAAGACGCAGAACAGCATGATCATGCTGATCACGCTCTACAGTGACGATCCCGACGCCTACGACTCCTTGTTTCTGAACAACTATGCGAAAATCAATCTGATCCCCGAGATCCAGCGTGTCGACGGCGTCGGGCAGGCCGTCGTTTACGGGAACAGGGACTACTCGATGCGCATCTGGCTGAGCCCCGCGAAAATGGCGGCGTACTCGGTCTCTCCCCAGGAAGTTATCGCTGCAATTCAGAGCCAGAACGTCGAAGCGGCTCCCGGCCGGTTCGGAGAGGGCAGCGGAGGAGCGCTCGAACTGGTTCTTCGTTACAAGGGGAAAATGAAGGAGCCCGCGGAATACGGCGATATCGTCCTGCGGGCCGATGCGGACGGTTCGGTATTACGGCTCAAAGATATCGCGAGGGTCGAGCTCGGCTCCTACAGCTACGTCGTTCAATCCGATGCGAACGGAAAAGAGTCGGTAACCATGGCGATCTACCAGTCGGCCGGTTCCAACTCCAACGATATACAGGTCGAACTGCAAAAAGTACTCGACAAGGCTTCGGCTTCGTTTCCGGAGGGGATGAACTATATGATTCCCTACAGCACGAAGAAGTCGCTCGACGAGTCGATCGAACAGGTTATTCATACCCTGCTCGAAGCCTTCGCGCTGGTTTTTCTCGTGGTCTTCATCTTTCTGCAGGATTTTCGTTCCACGCTCATTCCGGCCCTGGCGGTGCCGGTGGCCATCATCGGCACGTTTTTCTTCATGAACCTTTTCGGGTTTTCCATCAATCTGCTGACGCTCTTCGCCCTGGTTCTGGCAATCGGTATCGTGGTTGACGACGCCATCGTTATTGTGGAGGCCGTTCACGCTAAAATGGAGCATACCCATCTTCCGGCAAAGGCGGCTACGCACAAGGTTATGGGGGAAATTACCGGTGCGATCGTTTCCATTACGATGGTCATGGCGTCGGTGTTTCTGCCGGTCGGTTTTCTGGAAGGCTCGACCGGTATGTTCTATCGTCAGTTCGCCTTTACGCTCGCCACGGCCATTCTTATTTCCGCGGTCAATGCGCTTACCCTCAGCCCGGCGCTGTGTGCTCTCTTTCTCACCAATAGCCACAGCGGGGAAGGGGGAGAAAAGTCCGGCTGGCTCAAAAGCATGGAATTGCGCTTTTTCAAAGGTTTCAACACCGGATTTTCAGTGATGACCGAACGTTATGTGGGGGCGTTGCGGGTGCTGATTCGCCGGAAATGGTCGAGCCTCGGTGCGCTTGCCGCGGTTTCCGGTCTCGTGTTCTGGATGGCTTCGGTGACTCCGTCGGGTTTTATTCCGGACGAGGACAGCGGCTTCTTCATTCTCAATGCATCGCTTCCGCCCGGAGCGTCTCTCGAACGCACGATCGAGACCCTCGACAAGGTCGAGGATGTTCTCGATGAGGAGGAAAGCGTGAAATCCGCGATCTTCGTCTCGGGTTTCGATCTGATAGCCGGCGCAATGTCTCCTTCGGCCGGGCTGATTTTCGTCACTCTCGAGGATCTGGAGGAGCGGGGAAAAGTGAAGGATATCCGCGCCATTATGGGAGGGGTCAACCGGAAGTTGTCGTCGATCAGCGAAGGGATGTTTTTTTCCATTCAGCCGCCGACCGTTCCGGGATTCGGTAATGTCGGGGGGCTGGAGGTCGTGCTGCAGGATCGGACGGCAGGCAGTCTCGATGAATTCGGGGCGGTGGCGAACGAGTATATCGGATCGCTCATGGCCCGGCCTGAGATCGCGTTCGCGTTTACGCCGTTCAGTACGGCCTATCCGCAGTACGAACTGCAGGTCGACGAGGTCAAGGCAAGCCAGCTCGGGGTCGAGGTGGACGATCTCCTGAGGGTCATGCAGACGTTCTACGGAAGTTTCCAGGTGTCGGATTTCAACCGGTTCGGCAAATACTACAGGGTCGTTATGCAGGCCGAAGCCGAAGATCGCGCCGATCGTTCTTCCCTGGACGGGGTTTTTGTCAAAAACGCTTCGGGGGATATGGTGCCGATGACCTCGCTGGTCAGTCTGAAAAAAGCGTACGGGCCCCAGAGTGTCGATCACTTCAATCTCTTCAACTCCCTGACGATCAATGCGGTGCCCGCTCCCGGTCATACGACAGGCGAAGCCATAGGCGCGGCCAGGGAGGTCGCGGCCACGGTTTTGCCGTCGGGGATATCCTATGACTGGAAAGGCATGAGCCGCGAAGAGGTCGAGTCCGGAGGGCAGTCGGTATATATCTTCATTCTGTCGCTCGTTTTCGTCTATCTGCTGCTCTCGGCGCAGTATGAAAGCTACCTGCTGCCCCTTGCGGTCGTCTTTTCGGTTCCGACCGGTATCCTGGGTGTTTTTCTCGGTATACGGTTGTTCGGTATTGAAAACAACATATACGTGCAGGTCGCCATGATCATGCTGATCGGTTTGCTGGCAAAAAACGCTATCCTGATCGTGGAATACGCCATTCAACGCAGAAGAGCGGGGCTGTCGCTGTTCGATTCGGCAATAGAGGGCTCGAAGGCGAGACTCCGGCCGATTCTCATGACCTCGCTTGCATTTGCCATCGGGCTGTTGCCGCTGCTCTGGGCCTCCGGGCCTTCGGCTCTCGGCAATCATTCGATCGGCGCGGCCGCGGTCGGCGGCATGCTCAGCGGGGCGTTTCTCGGCGTGCTGATCGTTCCGGTGCTCTACGTGCTTGTCCAGTCTTTGCAGGAGAAAATCAGCGGTCCTCCGAAGCCGGACAGTGAAGTTGCAGGGTGAAAGGCCGCCGGATGTGAAGATTGAACCGACAATGAACGAATCATGTGCAAGATGAACGGATCGAGAGTGTTACGGGTATTTCTGATCCCCATGCTGTTTTTGCTGTTCTCCGCCTGCAGTACGGTGGAGAAATACGCGCAGCCCGATACGGGCCTGCCCGATTCCTACAGGGTGGGCGGAGCGGTCGATACCGCAGCGGCCGGCGTCCCCTTTTCGGGCACGGTGCCTTACAGGGAGTTTTTTCGCGATTCACTGCTTGTTGGTCTGCTCGATGCCGCCGTGGAGAACAATCACGATCTTCAGGTTGCCGTCAAGGCTATCGAAAACGCATCCCTGGCGCTGAAACAGGCGAAACTGGGAAATCTTCCCGAACTGAACCTGCGGGCTTTCGGCAGTGTGGCTTCTACGTCGGATTACGGAAAGAGTCCTCTCCCTCCGGGTGAGGATCGTATCGAGGAGTACTCCGCTTCGCTTCTGCTCTCCTGGGAGGCGGATATCTGGGGAAAGATCCGTAATTCCAGAAAGGCCGCGCTGGCGGAGTATCTTCGTTCGGTCGAGGCTCGAAAAGCCGTTCATACGAAGCTGGTGGCGGACGTCGCCCGGGGGTATTACAGGTTGCTCCTGCTGGACGCGCAGCTCGATATCGCAGGAAGGAATCTCGAGCTCGCCGACACGACCCTTTCGATGATGCGATTGCGTTACGATGCCGGGCTTGTCACATCGCTGGCCGTGGAGCAGCAGGAAGCCGTGCGGTTGGGGATAGAGTCAGACGTCGCCGGAATCGAGCAGGCTGTAGCCGCTCAGGAAAACGCTTTGAGCGTTCTCTGCGGACGGATGCCGGATGCGATCTCCCGCGCGGAAGAGCTTCCCGACGCGGACGGCGAAAAAAGCTTTTCCGCAGGCGTGCCCGCGTTGCTGCTCAGCAACCGGCCCGACGTCAAGGCGGCCGAAATGGCTTTGATGAAGGCGCATGCGGAAAGCGGTGTCGCATCCGCCCGGCTCTACCCTTCGTTTACCATAAGCGCGGAAGCCGGCAGCAACGCGCTGAAGACCACCGACTGGTTTACGTTCCCAGGGTCGTTGTTCGCGTTTGTCCAGGGTACGGTCCTTCAGCCCGTTTTTCAGCAGGGGAAACTCAGGACGGCATATCGGCAGTCCGAAGTCGTTCGTGAAAGGGAGGAGATCCTTTTCAGGAAGACGGTGCTCAATGCCGTAAGGGAAGTTTCCGATGCTCTTGCTGCAATACGGAAACTGGAGGACCGCGAGCGGGCCGCCGGGAAACGGGAACGCATTCTCCGCCGCTCGGTCGAAAACGCGACGCTTCTGTTCGGCAGCGGCATGGCGGATTATCTGGAGGTTATTGCCGCGCAGACGAATGCGCTCGAAGCGTCGCTTTCGCTGGCCGATATCCGCCGGCAGCGCCTCGATGCCGGAACGGAACTCTACCGGGCGTTGGGAGGAGGGTGGCAGTGACCGCCCTGAGGCCTGAAAGACCTCGTTTTTGCACGACATTGGAAAGATGCTATATTGTACGGTAGGTTGGGTATCGACTAACCTGAAACCGTTTTCTCATGGTCGATTCGAATCAGCAGGATACCCTGCTCAAGACGGCTGCCGGGGTGGCGGGAGGAGCGGTGCTCTTTTCTCCTGTCGGTATGCCCATCGTTCACGGCCTGGCGGGAATTGCGGTCGCAAGCCTTGGCATCATGGCGGCCGGCTCCGTGGTGGGGGCTATAACGGACAATATCGGCAATGCGCTCTCTTCAAGGGATAAGCCTGAGCGAGGATTTCCGGAAGCCGTCGACGAATACGATTCAGAGTAGCCGCCGATTTTTCCCGATTATCGTTGTTGTGGTCGGGAGGTCCACGGTTTTTCCCGAATCGCCCGATTCGGGAGTATGTGTTTTGTATCCAGGATGAACATACGGGTCCCTCTATTACTTGTCATGGGCGGCTCGAGTGCAAGGTGAACGGAGTCCCGGCAGCAACCGGGATAAACTGCAATCGAACCGCGGAACAAGCAGATAAATAGATGTACCCATACGCGGAGGAAAAAGATGGATGATCTGGTTAACAAGGCTGTCGGAGCGGCCGGTCTTGCCGGTGGAGCCCTGATGTTTTCGCCGATCGGCTTTCCTTTTCTGTTTCACGGTGTTTCCGGAGCCCTTGTCGGGGGTTTCAGCCTCTATGCCGCGAATGCGGTTATCGGAAAGATAGCTGAGGAAAACGCTTCGATACGGGCTTCGGAGCAGGAGGCCGGTGACCCTCGACCCGGTGAGCCCTCCCGGGAATAAGCCGTTACGATCCGTCGCGCTTTCCGGAGGACGGCGCGGTTTTTTCAAGCGCATCGAGCAGTCCCGCGACGTCTTCTGCGGGCGGCAGGCAACTGTTGTTCGCGCAAAGGATTGCGGCGGGTGGTTCGTCATGCGTTTGCCGGTCCGCGACAACCACTGTATCGGGCAGGTAGAGACGCTCGAGCGCTCTCTTCATGGAGTTCGTTGTTTCGTTTTCCCCGTGCCCGGAAAGGCCGATGCGCCTCGTCCCGAAAAGAGCCATCATGGCGCCTTGCAGCATGCAGGGCAACTGCTGGCCGCCGGTCACCAGGGCGGAGTTGAAATAGTCGAGTGTTTTGTCCGCAACCGTTCTGAACTCCTCCCTTCCGGTCATTTCCGCAAGCCGGTAAAGGGTAACGACATTGACTGAATTGGGGGAGGGTTCCGCCCCGTCGTAATCCTCTTTCATCCGCACCGGAACCGACCGGTCGTCGTAGGCTGAAGTAAAGAATCCACCCGATTCCCGGTCGAAGAACAGTTCGATCTGTTTCTCCATTATTCTCACCCCTTTGTCGAGAAAGCGCGTTTCGAACGAGGCTTCATAGAGATCCAGCAATCCCTGGGCGAAAAACGCGTAATCGTCCGCCTTGCCGTCGATGCCGGCCTTTCCTTTTCTGTAACGCCGGAGCAGCCGCCCTTCCTCCGGATTGCAGAGGCGGTTCAGGATGAAGTCCGCGGCTTTCTTTGCCGCGTCGAGCCATTCGCGGTTTCCGGTAGCGGCCGCCGCCGTGGCCAACGCCGAGATCATGAGCCCGTTCCACGAGACGAGCACCTTGTCGTCCCTGTCGGGTTTCGGTCTCCGCAAGCGGGCGTCGAACACCGTTCTTCTCGCCTCGTCGAGCAGCGCCTGTGCTTTCTCCCCGGGCACTCCCGCGAGAGACGCGGCTTCCCGGACGCTTTCGGTGCGGATGAGAACGTTCCTGGACGCGAATTCCCCCTGGGGATCGGAGAGCACGTTGCCTTCCGGCCTTACGCCGTGGACGCGGCAGAAAAGCTCCAGTTGCCGGGGCTCGAGAACTTCGGCCAGTTCGTCGTACGACCAGGTGTAGTAACCGCCCTCCTCCTTCGCGGCGGCGCCGGGCCGGGGGAAGCTGTCGGCGTCCTCGGCCGAATGGAACCCCCCGTCCTTGTCCGCCAGATCGCAGAGCACATAGTTCAGAATGTCCCCGGCGAGGTCGAGATAGCGCCGTTCACCGGTTGCTTTGAAGGCGTTCGTGCAGGTTGTCGCAAGCTGTGCATTGTCGTAGAGCATTTTTTCGAAATGGGGCAGACGCCACCATCTGTCGGTAGAATATCTCGCGAAACCGCCGCCGCCTTTTCCGGGAATGCCGAGCTGGTCGTGAATACCGCCGGCGGCCATGCTGTCGAGAGTGAAGAGCGCCATATTGCGGCTTTCCTCGTTCCCGGTATAGAAGGCGTGAGCCAGCAGGAAGTCGAGTACGGCCGGTCGCGGGAACTTGGGCGCGCTGCCGAACCCTCCGAACTCCCGGTCGAACCCTTCACGGAATTCCGCAACGGCGTCCTCGATACCTTCTTCGGAAAGCTCGGCGACGGGAAGGGGGCGCTTTTTCGAAAGCAGGCGCAGCCGGTCGGTCATCTCCTCCGCGGCTTCGGTCAGCCTTTGGCTGTCCTGGTGCCAGGCGCGAACGATGGACTGAAGGATCGAGGTGAAACCGGGTACGCCGTGGCGATCTTCCGGCGGGAAGTAGCTTCCGCCGAAAAACGGTTCCAGATGCGGAGTCAGCCAGACCGACATCGGCCATCCTCCCTGTCCTGTTGCCGCCTGGACATAGGTCATGTAGAGCTTGTCGAGATCGGGCCGTTCCTCGCGATCGACCTTCACCGGCACGAAAGCCTCGTTGAGAAGGACCGCGATGTCTTCGTTTTCGAACGATTCCCGCTCCATCACATGGCACCAGTGGCACGAGGAGTAGCCTATCGACAGAAATACCGGGAGGTTTTCCCTGCGGGCTTTTTCAAACGCCTCTTCTCCCCAGGGATACCATGCTACCGGGTTGTAGGCGTGCTGCAGCAGGTAGGGGCTGCTTTCATGAATGAGGCGATTCGCGTTTTTTTCCTTTTCCTGCATCGGTATCGTGCGGCAAGAGAGTTTTCTGCGGTATCCGTAATACAAAACGCGGACAGGCCCGCCGAAAGTTCATGAGGCGGGTCCGGAGGTGAAACCATCCGTTCCCGTTTATGGTTATATGATTGAATTGAGTCTGTGAATAAACGGAGGTATGCATGAAGATGTACGGAATGTTGTTGCTTGCGGCGGTCCTTGTCGCGGGAAGTGCGACGCTCTCCTGCGCAGGGAATGTTTCCGACGGATCGACGATCGAATCAACGGACAACAGAGGGAAGGAGGACTGTATGAAGTACAATTCACTCACCCGGGAAGAGGAAAGAGTCATTGTCCGGAAGGGGACGGAAATGCCTTTTTCGGGCAAATATTACAACTACAAGGAGGACGGCACCTATGTCTGCAAGCGGTGTGACGCTCCGCTCTTCAGTTCTTCGGACAAGTTCGATTCCGGCACGGGATGGCCGAGCTTCGACGATGCGATTCCGGGAGCGATCAAGAAGGTTACGGATGCCGACGGCAGGCGGACCGAAATTCTCTGCGCCAACTGCGGCGCGCATCTCGGTCATGTGTTCTACAACGAAGGGTTTACGGACAAGAACGCGAGATATTGCGTGAACTCGATTTCGCTGGACTTCAACACGCCGGAAGAGCCTGGGAAACCCTCGGCTTCCGCCACGGGAAAGACCGAAAAGGCTGTTTTCGCAGGCGGCTGCTTCTGGGGCGTGGAGTATCACTTTCAGAAAGTTGACGGCGTCAAGGCCGTAATTTCGGGCTATACCGGCGGCAGCAAAAAAAATCCATCCTACAAGGAGGTCAGCTCGGGCAGGACCGGGCACGCCGAGGCGGTCGAGGTGGAATACGATCCTTCGGTCGTTTCCTACGAAACGCTGGCAAGGCTCTTTTTCGAGACCCACGATCCCACCCAGGTGAACCGGCAGGGGCCGGATATCGGCACACAGTACCGTTCGGCGGTTTTCTATGCGAACGACGAGCAGAAAAAAACGGCTGAAAAGCTGATTGCCGAGCTGAAGGGGAAAGGATACGACGTGGCGACACGGATCGAGCCGGCTTCCGAGTTCTATCGGGCCGAAGAGTACCATCAGGACTACTACGCGAAGACGGGACATGAGCCGTATTGTCATGTGTACCAGAAACGGTTCTGACGGTACCGCTATTACTTTGCTGCGCGCCATGATTACTTCGTTGTCCCGACGAGTCGGGATCGAAACCCTCATCTCGATTTCTGAAGGGTACTCGTGACAGTACATGGAAGTGCCCGAAAGGGCCGGCTTTGGATAAACAACAAAGGCAGGATTCCGTGCGGTATCCAGCCTTTGTTGCTTAGGGTTTCAATTCCTGGTTTTTTGAATGGATGGAGGTCCTCATTATTTTATGCCGAAGAGCGGGCGAATCCATGTAATACGCCGAAGGACGAACTCGTAGAGAAAGAGGCTTATGCCAAACGTGCCTGCGAGCAATATGATCAGTTTCACGAACGCCGGTATCGGCAGGGGGAGGACAAGATAGTAGGCTAACCAGAACTGAACGGGCAGGTGAATAATATAGACGGGGTAGACAGCCTTGCCGAAAAAGTCCAGGCTTTGCGACGGTCTGTTGAGGTGTCGTGAACCAAAGCCGAGGATCGCAAGCATCCAGCTTGTGGATTCAAAAGCAATGATCTGGTTGGGTGTTCCATCGAGTTGAAAAATGAGCAGCCTTATGAGAAAAAGTGCACATGCAGCTCCGAGGGCATACCAGCGAAGTCTTTCCGCGGCATCCCAGGAAAGCTCATTCATGCTGGCAAACGCAAATCCTGTAAAGAAACAAATCGCTCCCAGCATGAAGCCATGAGGGGTATTTTTGTAGAGAGCATACATATCGGGATTTACAAGCCACGCTTCCAGAATGATCGGCAACGCCAGCAGAAAAAGCCCCGGCGGCCGTCGGAATATTCCCGACAGGATGCGAAAGAGTACATTGTCCGGACGTTTTTTCAGAGAGTTCAGGAATGGGAGAAACAGCAGGACGTAGAGAAAGATGTTCAAGAGAAACCAGAGGTGCCCTGAGTTGGGAACATATGTCACCTCCTGACCAAGAACCTGTAGTACGATGTAAGCGAGCAGGGGATTGATGAAAAAGAAGCCGAAAACAAACGGTATCAGTATTCGGACTGTCCGGTCCTTGAGGAGCTGTTTCCAGTTGCGGCGCTCCATTGCGAAACGGACACCCATGCCGGAAACCAGGAAAAGTACGGGAATACGCCAGACATTGATCATGGCCATGAAAATCCACAGCCATTGCAGCGTTTCTTCATTCTGGGGAAAGGAACTGCTTTTCGCCCAGGGCTGAAAGCAGATGACAACGTGATAGACAATGAGCAGAGCAAGCGCAAGTGTTCTCAACCAATCGACGTCGTGACGTCGTGACCGGTTGGCAACCTCGGGTATATCGGTTTTTCCAGACTTCACGCTCTGCCCTGAGTATATTGTTCCAGAGTCGATTTCTTGCGTCACCCGGTTCTGTGAGGCGATAGGGCAGCACGTTGTGCCTTGGCAGGCACCTTCGCCTAAGCCCAAGACCGAAACCCAAGCTGAGGAATTACAGGAACCTAAATTGAGCGATTGTCGAGCATGCCGGAGATGCGAGGCACAGGGAATGCCGCTGTATCCCGACGTGTCGGGACACAAGTTCCCTGTAACGAAGCAGGTCCGGTGTGGTCGGCATTTCCCCGACAGGTCGGGATTTCAAAAAATGCGGCTCTTTATCAGTTTTCACGTTCTCTTGGGAGGTGAGGGATAATCTCTATACAAACACAGTATAACAGATTATTTTTAATAAACTTGCTATTATGGAGCATCCCGACGAGTCGGGACGTTCAGTTTAGGAGGAAAAAAAGTCAAGCTCAAAACACTGGAGAAATTGGTGCCTAAGATTTTGTTTTGTGGATAATCCGGCACACTGCGCGTGCTGAGCCGCAAAGTAATACCAAAATTAAAGTCCGAGTTTAACTTCGCAGCCGTAAATCGAGCTTGTAATTACTGCTCTTGCAGTCGCTTTTGACTGGACTACTAATTTCGAACTAAGAGAATGAACGCTATGACAGTGGCAGACAATAAAGAAAAACAATCCAAATCGATTCAATACCACGAAGAGTTGCCCTCAGAACATGAGGATCGGCTGATCGGCATACTTCACGAAGTGATTCGTTTTACGGTCAGAGTTCTTGCGATTTTGATGGTGTTTGTTATAATCTGGGGCATTGGGGATGTTGTCTATGTCCTTTACTCCCGCCTGATGCAGCCGCCATTTCTTTTGCTCAATATCAATGACATACTTGAAACATTCGGGGCATTCCTGGCGGTGCTCATAGCCATTGAAATCTTCATCAACATACGCCTCTATCTTGGAACAAATGTCATTCCTATAAAACTCGTTGTCGCAACGGCATTGATGGCGATATCTCGAAAAGTCATCATTCTGGATTTCGATAAAATCACCCCGGATTACCTTTACGGCACGGCTGCTGTCATATTCGGACTCGGTATTTCATACTTCCTTGTCAGCGGCGAATCGTCATGGGCCGGATTGTTCCCCTCTAAAAAAGAAAAACCGAATTCCAGGTAAATTGTCCTGATCCACAGAGTCTCAATGTGTTCCGGACAGTGGGGGAGGATTACGATTCTATTCGCCCGCACAGTTCATTGGGAACACTGACACCGGAAGAATTTCTGGTTCAGCAAACGGAATTTTGCCAAGAACAACCGGTCTGGTGGTCGGGGGCACGTCCGGAGCCGCTTCGATTGACGGAGATGCCGGTTCCGGAGCCGGGGGACAAGGTTCTCCTGAAGGCGAGCGTCTGCGGGGGTTTGTAATTCCGGGCTGCTTATGTTGCAATCGATCGTTCGTGTTTTCTTCAGCCTTTTGCTTTTCCTGGGCTATGCTTTCGGGGAGGGTTCTTCGGCGGCAGCGTATTCGCTGCCGGACGGGCTTCGTGAGCGGAAGCTGGAAGTTTCCGGTAGTACGCGTCATTACCTGGAATATGTTCCTTCGGCTGTTCGGGACAAACCGCCGCTGGTTATTCTCCTGCATGGCGGGGGTCAGAGCATGCGCAAGATTTTTCGGAACAACCGGACCGACACGAGGAGATGGCTCGATCTTGCCGGGCGGGACGGGTTTGTTCTGGTGGCTCCCAACGGGACCAATCCGGGCGATGGCGACACTTCGGGGAATCGCCAGCACTGGAACGACCTGCGCGAGGACGGTGCGATAAATGATTTCGATGCGGACGATGCAGGATTCATTCTCGCCTTGATCGACGAAATGGTGAAGGTACACGGTGTCGATCCCTCCCGCATCTATGTCACCGGCGCATCGAACGGCGGCATGATGACCTACAGGCTCCTTGCCGAGCATCCACTGCGTTTTGCCGCAGGGGCCGCCTTTATCGCCAATTTACCGGAGGCGCATGTGGCGCGACCTTCTCACGCCACGCCGATTCTTATCTGCAACGGCACCCTCGACCCGCTTGTGCCGTATGCCGGAGGGACGGTCTGGCGCAACCGCGGGCATGTCCGTTCCACCGTTGCGACCGTGGCTTTCTGGACAGAGGTCAACGGGGTCAAATCCGCCGCCGAAACGGTATACGAAATGCCTGACCGGGATGCCGGTGACGGGAGCCGCCTTGAGGTGAGCGGGTTTGCGGATCCCGACGGGACGGTACGGGTTCTCGTGATCCAGGTCGAGGGAGGCGGGCATTACGTTCCGTCATCTTCAGCCGGGGAGCCGGGGCCGCTAGTCAGGAGGTTTCTTGGAGAGAGCCGGAACCGTGATGCGGAAGGGGCTGATCTGGCGTGGGAGTTCATGCGGCGGTTCAACCGCTGATCCGGGGAACGGGGGACGCCGGACAGTAAAAAGCTCACATGTCAAAGAGAAGCGCTCGTTGACCGGCGTCGCCCCGCGGCGGCTTACGGAAGGCGGCTCTTGCCGTTTCGATTGCGTATCTTGAAGAAAGCGGTGTGCTTTCGGTAGTTCGAACATGCAAGCCTCTTTCGCGATGGAGACAATGAAAGCGTTCGTTATCGACCGGATTGCGGATGTTTCGGAAGAGAAGGAGCCGCTTCGAATGACGGAGAGGGACATTCCGGAGCCGGGGGAGGGCGAGGTTCTTCTGAAGGTGAGCGTCTGCGGGGTCTGTCATACGGAGCTCGACGAGATCGAAGGCCGGACGCCTCCACCGGCTTTTCCCGTCGTTCCCGGGCATCAGGTTGTCGGGAGGATCGCGGCCCTGGGAAAACGGGTGTATTTTCCCGGGGTCGGTTCGAGGGTCGGGGTCGCATGGATCTACTCGGCGTGCGGCCGGTGCGAGCAGTGCCGTCAGGGAAAGGAAAATCTCTGCGCGGAGTTCAGGGGAACCGGGCGGGACGCTGACGGGGGGTATGCCGAATACATGATCGCCAGGGCAAGCTACGTCTATCCGCTTCCCGACTGTTTTTCCGATACCGAGGCGGCTCCGTTGCTCTGTGCGGGAGCCGTCGGCTACCGTGCCCTGAAACTGCTGAACGTCAGGAACGGCAATCCGCTGGGCATGACCGGCTTCGGTGCTTCGGCGCATCTTGTTCTCAAGCTCGCCATGTTTCTTTATCCCGATTCGCCGGTATACGTGTTCGCGCGCAGCTGGGAGGAGCGGGAATTCGCCCTGAAGCTCGGCGCCGTCTGGGCCGGCGATACCACGGACAGGTCGCCCGAGCCGCTGGCAGGGATTATCGACACCACCCCGGTATGGCTGCCTCCGGTGGCGGCGCTCGAAAATCTCGAACCGGGGGGACGTCTGGTGATCAACGCCATAACCAAGGAGTCCGCCGACCAGGAGGTGCTCACGAAACTCAATTACGTGACGCACCTCTGGATGGAGAAGGAGATCAAAAGCGTGGCCAACATCACCCGCGCCGATGTTACGGAATTCCTTGAAATAGCCGAGGCCATGGCGTTGAAGCCGGAGGTGCAGGTCTATCCCTTCGCCGACGCCAACAGGGCGTTGGCGGACATCAAGAAGCGCCGCATCAGGGGCGCGAAGGTGTTGCGGATAGCCCGCTGATCCTACGTGAGCAAGAGAAGGCTGAGGGCCATGACGGCCATTCCCACCACGAGGCCCGATATCGCGATATGGTGCTCTCCGTATTCTTCCGCGGTCGGCAGGAGTTCGTCGAGCGAGATGTAAACCATTATGCCGGCGACGGATGCCAGAACGACGCTGAACACCAGGGGTGTCAGAAACGGCTTGAGCAGGAAATAGCCCATGAGCGCTCCCGCCGGTTCGGCAAGGCCCGAGAGGAAGGAGTAAGAGAATGCTTTCCCCCTGCTTTTGGTTGCGAAGTAGACCGGTACGGCTACGGCCATTCCTTCCGGGATGTTGTGCAGGGCTATCGTCGTTGCGATCACGATGCCGAGGCTCTGGTCCGAGAGAGCGCTGAAAAAGACCGCGAGACCTTCGGGGAAATTATGCACGGCTATCGCGAACGCTGTGAAAAGCCCCATGCGGTAGAGGCGGACTTCGCTGGGAACCGGGTTTTCGAGATTGCTGATCATCGATATCTCGTGAGGGTTCTCATAGCTGGGGACGAGCGCGTCGATGAGCCCCACGATGGCGATTCCGCCGAAAAAAGCGCCGGTCGTAATCCATGCGGCGGTTTTTTCCGCGACTTCCATGAGAATGGCGTCGTGGGCCTCGGGCATGATTTCGACAAACGAAACATAGAGCATGATGCCGGCCGAGAAGCCGAGGGCGAAGGTCAGAAATTTTTTGTTGGTGTGATGAACCATCAGGGCGATGGCGCTGCCTATTCCGGTGGAAAGTCCGGCAATCAGCGTCAGTGTCAGCGGAATGGAGATGTTTTCTGCAGGCATGACATGGGTTAAGAGTTTATGGGAACGATGAAACGGGGTGTGCTCACTGTTTTTTTTTTGCCGCGATCAAGCGCCTTCGATTCCTGTTGTTGTTAATAATGATACAAATTAATAGCTTTTTACAAGAAAGGGACGATTGTCCGTTCAGCTGTTTTGCCATTCGCTACCCCCAAAGCCATGCTGAGCGATATCCTGCTGATCAATGAAAAGCACCGCAAAGCCGCGGAGGCGATTGCGGAAAGGGTGCTTCTGGAAAAAGAGGCCAAGGAGGAAACCGTCCCCGGTTACCGGTTCATTGTTGCGATATCGGGCGAATCCGGCGCAGGCAAGTCCGAGCTCTCCCATTCGCTTGCGCAGGTTCTGAAAAAGGAAGGCGTCAGAGTCAAGATTCTGCATACCGACAATTATTACACCGTCGAGCCGCTGCAGAGAAGGGCGTTTCGTGAGAAAAACAATTTCGAGAATATCGGCCCGCAGGAGTACGACCGGTTTCAACTGCTGCGAAACATAGACGATTTCCGCGCCGGGCGAGCGGCCGATATGCCCTGTATCGATATCATAACGGAAAAGGTGGATCGCCTGATCACCGATTTCAGCGATATCGACCTCTTGATCGTCGACGGCCTCTACGCGATTGCAACCGAAGGTATCGACCTTGGCATCTACATAGAGCTTACGTACCACCAGACGAAAACGAACCAGCTTGTAAGGGGAAAGGAACGCGGGGACGAGCATCGCTGGAAGGTGCTGGAAAAGGAGCACCGCAGCGCGCGTAAACTCCGCAGACTCGCCAACACCTTTGTCGACAGGGAGTACAATGTTCTGTTTTGCGATTGACTCCGGTGTCGGGACCGTACTGTGAAGCCATGCACTCTTCCGGAGAAAAAGCCACCGTTCTGATTGCCGACGACAATTCGGTGATGCGTACGTTTGCATCCCATGTCGTCGAGAAGCTCGGTTACGGCGTCGTCGCCGTTTCGAACGGCGACGACGCGGTCGCGCGCATCGAAGAGGGCGGGTACGACGTGCTGCTGCTCGATCTCAGCATGCCCGGGAAGAGCGGAATCGAGGTGCTCGAATACGTTGTCGAGCACGGTTATCACCTGCCGGTCGTCATGATTTCCGGTACGGGAGATATCGAACAAGCCGTTCACTGCATCAAACTCGGTGCTTACGAGTACCTGACCAAACCGATCGACACGAACCGCCTCGAAATCACCCTGAAGAACGCCCTGTCCGAGTCCGATCTGAAGCAGAAAGTCAAGCTTCTCACGGCCGCGATGGAGCAGAGCCCCGTGTCGATAGCCATAACCGATACCGAGGGGTCGATCGAATATGTCAACCCTTCGTTTTCCAGGAATACCGGCTACAGCAGGGAAGAGGCGATGGGGGAAAACGTCAATATCCTCAAGTCCGGCGAGCACTCCGATGCGTTTTACAAGGAGCTCTGGGAGACGATCACCAGGGGCGAGGTGTGGCAGGGCGAGTTTCACAACAAAAAGAAATCCGGTGAGCTCTTCTGGGAGCAGGCGGTTATCAGTCCCGTGACTATCGACGCCCGCGAGATTTCCTACTTTCTCGCCCTCAAGGAGGATATCACGGAACAGAAGAGAAACCGTGAAGCCCTTGCCGAAAGTGAACAGCGTTTCAGGGACCTTGCCGATCTTCTTCCGCAGCCGGTTTTCGAGACCGACGTTCGGGGGAACGTAACCTATTCGAATCGTGCCGGGTTCGATGTTTTCGGCTATACTCCGGACGATTTTCACAACGGGCTCAACGCATTGCAGATTTACGCGCCGGAGGAGCGCGAGCGTGTCCGGGAAAACATGGGGGGCAGGCTTTCCGGTTCGGATGTTCCTCCCAACGAGTATACGGCGCAGAAAAAGGACGGAACGAGGTTTCCCGTTCTCGTCTACAGCGCTCCGATCATGAGGAAAGGAGAAGTTGCCGGACTTCGCGGGATCATACTCGATATCACGCACCGTAAACGGGTTGAACAGTCGCTTCGTGACAATCAGGAAAAATACCGCAATCTTTTCCAGGCGGTTCCGGATGCGGTCGTCGTCGCCGACGCCGACACGGGAGCCATTGTAGAGTGGAACCGGACCGCACTCCTGTTCTTCGGGTACTCTGAAAAGGAGCTTGCCGCAATGAACATCGGGGCACTCTATCCCGACGATCTCCGCGAGGAGCCGCCCGGCTACTTCAGAGAGCTTGCCGCAACGAAGAACGGTTCGGTTCAGACGAGAATCATGACCAGGGACGGTTTTCTCGTCGATGTCGACGTTTCGACCGCTCTTGTTGAAACGGCCCGGCATAAACGTGTTCTGGGCATATTCCGGGACATCTCCGAGCAGAAGAAGTCCGAACAGCTTATTCAGGAAAACATCAGGCTGAAAAACGACTTTATTTCGAACGTTTCGCACGAACTGCGGACACCCCTGTTTTCCATTCTCGGCTTTTCCTCCACACTGCTTCGCGACAGGGACGATCTCGACCGGGAGACCGTGGACGAGTTTCTCGGCATTATCCACGAAGAAAGCACACGACTCGCCTCGCTCATCGAGGACGTGCTGACGATTTCGCGCATCGATTCCGGCAAGGTGGTGTTCAAGAAAAGTCCTCTCGACCCGGCTGAAATCCTTGGGACGGCTTGCAGAAGCATGAAGATCCGGGCGGATGAAAAGCAGGTCGACCTGCTGCTGAATCTCTATGGAAACGCCATGCAGGTACTGGCGGACGGCGACGCTCTCAAGCAGGTCGCCATCAATCTCATAGGCAACGCGATCAAGTTCACTCCTCCGGGCGGCGGCGTTCGCGCTTCCCTGGTCACCGAAAACGGTTTCATGCGGTTCTCGGTCCAGGACGACGGCCCGGGCATTCCCGAAGACGATCTGGAGAAGATTTTCGATAAATTCTACCGGGTCGAGAAGCCGGGAGAGGAAATCGAGGGGACCGGGCTGGGGCTGTCGATCGTCAGGGAAATCGTTCACGCTCACGGGGGCAGCGTCGAAGCAAAGAACAGGGAAGGCGGCGGTGCGATTTTCATCGTCCGTATCCCCCTGTTCTCTTCAAATGGATAGGAGATGCAATGGAACCCTCCCGGAAAACAATTCTGGTCGTCGACGATCAGCCGAGTACAAGGCGTCTTATCGGCTATGCGCTGGAGAAGGCCGGTTACCGAGTCGTGACGGCGGTCAACGGTCTGGATGCGCTCGAACACTGCTCCCGGTTTCTTCCCGACCTCATTCTCTGCGACATCATGATGCCGGAAATGAACGGGCTCGAGTTCCGGGAAAAGCTGCTCGAGCATCAAACCCTGAAAACGGTGCCGTTCGTTTTTCTTTCCGCCAGGGCGCAGACCGAGGAGGTGCTCGAGGCAAGGAAACTTTCGCCCCAGGGATACATAACCAAACCGGTCGAACCCGATACGATTCTGGAAACGGTTAAACGGTGTCTGGCATGAAGCGCCCTCTGGTTCTCGTTATCGACGATTCGGCGAACATCAGGAGGCTGCTTTTGCACAATCTCGGCAAGAGATTCGACGTGCTGGCCGCGGAGAGTGCGCGGGCGGCCCTCGATCTGCTCGAGGAAGGGCGCGTTCCCGATCTCATGATTGTCGATGTCGCCATGCCCGGCATGGACGGTTTTTCTTTCGTCGAACAGGTCAAAGGCGACCCGTTTCTCAAGGCGGTGCCGGTCGTCATGCTGACGGCGAGGGACAAAAGCGGCGACAAGGAGAGAGGGTTGAGACTCGGGGCCGACGACTATCTCACCAAGCCGTTCAATACCGAAGATCTTACCGCGAGAATAGAAAACCTGCTCGGCCTGTGAGGGAGAGTGAATGGTTACGATGTACGGTCGCGGGGACTACTCTTCCGGGCCGAGCTCGTCCTCGAGAATCGAAAGGATCTCCCCGATCGAGCTGCAGACCCTGTAGAGACTTCCGTGGTTGCTTCCTACGAGGTTCCGGCTTGCGAGCGTTTCGAAAAAAGCGATGAGCGGGTCCCAGAAGCCGTCGATGTTCAAGAGCAGGATGGGTTTCCTGTGATGACCGAGATGCCGCCAGGTGATCACCTCGATAAGCTCGTCCAGCGTGCCGAAGCCTCCCGGCAGCACGATGAACGCCTCCGCCCATTCGGCGAGCTTCATCTTTCTCTCGTGCATGGTTTCGACCACATGGAGCTCCGTCAGGCCGTAGTGGGCGACCTCCCGTTCCTCCAGAAAACGGGGAATGATCCCCCGAACGGTGCCACCGTGCTGCATGACCGCATTGGCGATGCAGCCCATGAGCCCGACATTGCCGCCTCCGAAAACAAGAGTTATCTCCCGTTCGGCGAGGCTTTTGCCGAGTTCCGCGGCGGCTTCGAAGAACACTTTCGGCGAACGGTTGCTGGAACTGCAGTATACGGTGACGGATTTCGTCATGATTGTCGTGGTTGGCTGATCTACAGTATCTGCTATCGGTTGCGGGTTATGCTGTCGCCGGATCGTTCATAGACATAGGTTTTCGGCCCGGACAGTTTTCTGACGGAAAAGCGTTGCGACGCACGGTTCCAGAATTCGGTGTCTTCCGCGTAGTCGAGATCTCCGAACCCGCCGAGAGAGAAAAACAGCTCTCTTTTTCCGAAAAGGGTCGCGCCGAGAATGCATTCCCGGATGTGAACCTTTTTCTCCGGATGGTAACAGTCGGTGACGTAGACGTCGTCGTCGCCGCGGAAGCCTCCCGAGAGGAGATCCGTTTCCGGGTGGCGTTCAAGGTAGTCGTAACGCGATTCGAGATGGTCCGGCAGGTAGTAGTCGTCACTGTCGAGAAAGGTGATGTAGCGGCCGAACGATGCCTGAATGCCCGCATTTCTGGAGAGCGCCGGTTTACGGTTGGAGTGTTTCATGTAACGAATGGCGTCATACCGATCCATGAATCCGGAAACCCGCCCGAAGGTTCCGTCCGTGCTGCCGTCATCGACAACGAGGAGCTCCCAATCGGTGAATGTCTGGCCGATGACGCTTTCAACCGCCCGTACGAGACGTTCCTCGCGGTTGAAGGTCGGCAGGATAACCGATATCTCGGGTACGCGGGAAAAGATCATGTGCTTCTGCCCGGATTTACGGTTCGCCGACAAGCTGCACGAACACTTCGCGGTCGCGCGGCCGGTTGTCGTGGTCGATGTAGACGATCTGCTGCCATGTTCCCCGTACGAGCCGGCCACCGTTGACCGGCAAGGTGACCGACGGCCCCATCAGCGAAGCCCTCATGTGTGAAAAACCGTTGTCGTCCCCCCAGGTTTCCGAATGCCGGCTTCGCTCCCTGCTCGATATGAGCTGTTCGAGTTTTTCCCTGAAGTCTTCCACGAGCGCGGGTTCGAACTCCATCGTGGTTACCGAGGCCGTGGAGCCTGTGGCGGAGACTGCGACGATTCCCTCCCTGATTCCGGATTCGCCGACGATCTTCTCTACCTTCTCCGTCAGGTCGATGATATCCGAGAAGCCTCCGGTGGAGAAACGTATGGTGTCCGAGTAGGTCATAGGCGGAAGTACCTGATGCCGAAAGCGCAGACGAGCATTCCGGCGACCAGAAAGTTCTGGGCGATTGCGTTATAGCGAATATCCATCGTTTTCGGCGAATCGACGAGGCCGAACTGCAGAAAAAACTGCGGGACGACGAGCAGCGCGACGATCAGGGCGACGAACGGCTGACCCAGGAGGAGCATGTATGCGGCCGCCATCAACTGGCCGATGTCGATCAGCACGGAAGCTACGATGGCCGCTTTTCTCTCGCCGAATGCGACCGGCAGCGTCCGCACTCCCGTCCGGCGATCGCCTTCGAGCGACTTGAAATCGTTGATCGTCATGGTTCCCGTGCTCGACAGGGTGAAGAGGGCTGCGACGACGAGCGACGGTTCGAGGGATCGCGTGGTGAACTCCGGGTTGTAAGCGATCTCTCCGGCAATCCATGGAATGACGAGATAGGAGACCGCGACGATGATGTTGCCGGCCCACAGCCTTTTTTTGAGCTTTATGGGATTGGCGCTGTAGAGATGTGCGTTGATGATGCCGATCACTACATAAAGGGCGATAAGCGGATGGATCAGATAGCCGACCAGAACGGAGAGCAGCGACCAGATGGTTATGAGAAGGGTTGCGTTCCGGAGCGATATCTCCCCGCCGGGGATAGGGCGCCACGGTTCGTTGATCCGGTCCACGTCACGGTCGAAATAGTCGTTGAGCATCTGGCAGGTTCCGCTGGCAAGCGGACCGGTAAGAAGCAGGCCGAGCAGAAACTTCGTGCCGAGAAGGTCGTTCCAGCCGAACGCTCCGCTGGCGACCGCGCCGCAGAGGAAGCTCCAGATAACCGGAATCCAGGTTATCGGTTTCAGAAACCGTATCAGAAGCACGATATTCGACAGTCCTCCGCCATGCCGTTCATTCCGGCCGGCCTGCTCGCGGACTTTCGGGAAGGGCTCTTCTGAAGAGCGGAGGCTCTCTGCGCCCGTCGGGTCGTTATGCGGAAAAAAATCGCTCACCGTACTGCGTTCATGTTGATCCGGACGCGGGGTCCGGGGAACGGTTGGAAAATAACACGTGTAAAGCTAAAGAACCGAACGACACATCGCAAATCGGCGCGGGAAAAAGCGTCGAGGCGGCGATTTCCGTTCAGGCGGTGGACAATCCCGGGGAGAAAAAGCAAAAGCGGTCCCGACGGACCGCTTTTGTTTGCACGGTGAAACACTGAGAGGCTTATCCCTGAACGATGCACTCCGCAGGGCAGACGGCCACGCAGGCCTGTTCGTCCTGGTCGGCGCACTCGTTGCAGGTGTCCGGATCGATGACGTAGATCTCCTCGTCGGCCCAGATGGCGCCGACCGGGCAATCCGGTTCACATGCGCCGCAATAGGTACATTCTTCGGTAATGTAAAGTGCCATGTTTACATCTTCTCTTAAGAGTTGCAAGAAATGAATGAGAAAGAATAGACAATAGTAAATAGTGCTGCGGATTATAACAGCCGTCTAATATAAGATATTTTTCTCCTTGCGGAAAAGAGATCCCCGCGAGGGCAAAAACGCCTCACTTTCCGTCTTGCGGAACGATCGGGGCAGGGTGTTTTCGGGCTTCAGCCTCTCCGGACGGGAGGAGTGCCGGTTGGTTTCATACCCTGATGATGCAGTCTACGGGGCAGACCGGTACGCAGGCCGGTTCGTCGAAATACCCTTCACAGTCGATGCAGACGTTCTCGTCGATGACGTAGATGTCGTCGCCGGCGGAAATGGCTTCGACCGGGCATTCGGGTTCACATGCCGCACAGTAGGTGCATTCTTCGGTAATTCTGTGTGCCATTGTCGTGAAGATTACTGTTGTGCAGGGGAGACCGGCATTCCGGTCGCTCCTGAAAAGTATAAACGGCGTTCACACAGGCATAGTTCCTTTGCTGCCGACCGTTACTGCCCGTTTTCTTCCTGTTCGTAGGCGTTGATGATGTCGCGCACGAGTCGGTGACGGACGACATCGGACTTGTCGAGGAACACGAAGCCGATGCCCGGAATGTCCTGCAGGATATCCCTGGCGTGCATGAGCCCCGATTCAATCTCCCTGGGGAGGTCGATCTGCGTTACGTCTCCCGTTATGATCGCTCTCGAATTGACGCCGAGCCTTGTCAGGCACATTTTCATCTGCTTGTTCGAGGCGTTTTGCGCCTCGTCGAGAATGATAAACGAGTTGTTCAGGGTGCGTCCCCTCATGTAGGCCAGGGGCACTATCTCTATGATGCGCTGTTCGGTCAGGGTGCGGAGCTTTTCCGCCGTCAGCATGTCCTGGAGAGCGTCGTAGAGCGGTCGGAGGTAAGGATCGATTTTCTGGGCCAGGTCGCCCGGAAGAAAACCCAGGCTTTCTCCGGCCTCGACGGCGGGGCGGGCAAGCACGATCCTTTTGACGGTTTTCGCCTTCCAGGCGGCTACGGCGATGGCGACCGCCGTGTAGGTCTTTCCTGTGCCGGCAGGTCCGATCGCGAACACAATGTCGTTTTGCTTCGCCTCGCTGACCAGTTTTCTCTGACCGTTGGTTCTGGCTCTCACGGCGTAGTCCTTCGTGGTGACGATCGCGTCGCTGTCGAGAGCGGCGGACGCCGGCGGGGCGGACGGCGGTTGCGAAAACGCCAGGCCGAGAAGGGCGTTCAGGTCGTTTTCGAGGATCTCCCCGTGCTGGTTCGCGAGAAGGTTCATCTCGCTGAAGAGCTGTTCGAGAAGCCCGACCTCGGCCGCTTCGCCTTTTACGGTCACGGTATTGCCTCTGGCGGTTATCCGGACTTCCGGAAACTCCTGCCGTATTTTTTTCAGGTAGGCGTCGTGAGGACCGAAAACGATCACCGGTTCGATGCCCGAAAATTCAAACGATTGTTCCTGTTGCAACGGTGTTGGTTTTAAGCCTAAATTGAGCGATTGTCAAGCATGCTACACTTTTTTTATATCCTTACTTACTCTTATTGAGCATCCCGACGAGTCGGGACGCTCAGTTTAGGTTAGGGTTGTCTCAGGACAGTGCGCGGTCGAGGTTCGAACGATCTTTCGAGAGATAGTTGCAGATATAGTCGCGCACGCCCTCTTCGAGCCCGGTGGGCGAGACCGGACAGCCGAAGGCTTTCAGCTTGTCCAGTTTCGCCTCCGTGAAATACTGGTATTTGTCGCGAAGCGTTTCGGGCATGGGTACGTAGCGGATCGCCGGTTCGAGCCCGAGGGCCGAGAATGCGGCTTCCGCAAGATCGCGGAAACTTCTCGCCCGGCCGCTGCCGATGTTGAAGATGCCGTTTACGGAGGGATTTTCGAGAAGCCAGAGCATGATCGCCGTGCAATCCTTGATATAGACGAAGTCACGCATCTGCTCCCCGTGCCGGTACTCTTTCCGGTGGGATTCGAAAAGCCGGACCTCGCCGGTCTGGCGGATCTGGTGGAACGCCTTGAAGGCGACGCTGCTCATCTCTCCCTTGTGATATTCGTTCGGACCGTAGACGTTGAAGAACTTCAGCCCCGCCGACTTCCGCAGGGCTCCCGTTTTCCGGGCCCAGAGGTCGAAGAGCTGCTTCGAATAGCCGTACATGTTCAGGGGGCGAAGGGCGTCGAGACTCTCTTCCTCGTCACTGTAACCGAGCGCACCGTCTCCGTAGGTGGCCGCGCTGGAGGCGTAGATGAACCGGATGTTTCTCGAAAGGCAGAGCGACGCGAGCCCGGTGGAGAAGGCGTAATTGTTCCGGAGCAGGAGGTCGGCGTCGGTCTCGGTGGTATCGCTGATCGCACCCATATGGATAACCGCGGTTATGTCGTCCGCTATCTTTCCCCCGGAGAAGCGTGCAAGGAAATCCTCTTTGGGTATGAAGTCCGTAAAGGAGAGGCCGGAGAGATTTTTCCATTTTCCGGTTGCCGTCGAGCCGAGTTCGTCGACGACGATCACCTGTTCCATGCCGTTTCTGTTGAGCTCCCACAACATGGCGCTGCCGATAAAGCCGGCGCCTCCGGTAATGACGATCATGCAGCGTATCGATGGTTTGGCAGTTCTCCTGTCGTGGAAAAAATATAAAGCGGGCGCCAGAAAAACAAAAGGCCGCCTCGTGAAGAAGCGGCCTTCACGGGGGGAAGGCGGTTCAAGCGGATGCCTTGAGGAGTCTGTCCATGACGAGGGACTTTCTTCCCCAGAAAAGCCATGAACGCACCGTTTCGACGGGTTTTTCCATGATATCGGAAATCTGTTTGTGCCGGAGGCCGCAGATTTCGGAGAGGAGAACGGAGAGCCTGACGTCGGCCGCCCGTTTCCTCATGGTGTCGAATTCGGATTCGTGTTTGCCGTTGCCGTTTTCACACAGGTGAAGCTCGGCATGCTGTCCGTAACGATCCACATAGCTTTTCCTGAAAAGTTTCAGCAGCTCGGTTTCGGCCGTTTCGTCCCCGGCCCGGCTGTAAGTCATGCTGACCAGGTCTTCCGAGGCGTGTTCGCTGCCCGTCATCCAGTAGGCAAGGCTGTATACATCGTCCAGTATATCGGTGGGTGTTTTTCTTACGCGTACCATGATCTCCTCCTTTACTCTTCTCCCTCTTCTTAAAACAGGATTAATTTTATCCTATTTTAACTTATGAAAAAAAACGAGAAGTCAACCCCTTTTTTGCGGCAAAATTCCAAAAAAGATGATATTCTTTCCTTGGAACCGGTCGCGGGCGTTTCAGCTTTTTTCCGGCCTCCCGTTTCGAGATCCGAAAAAAGAGGAGGGACAACGTCCCGGAGAGTTGGAGGCATGCCTTTCGCGGCTGTATCTTGTTGTAACACATACGCTATACCTTATTTCCGGCCGGAATGACCGGAATGGCCGAATGACCGGATGATGGCAGAAGATTATTCCTCATATCTGAACCCCGCCTTGCGCCGCATCGGCGCGTACAGTGTTGAAGGCGGACAGGACGCCGACATAAAACTGAACCAGAACGAAAGCCCGTTCGATCTGCCCCTGTGGATGAAGGACGCCATCATGGAGGAGTTCAAGCGCGAGTCCTGGAACCGCTACCCGGATATTCTTCCGTTCAGGGGCATCAGGGCCTACTCGGAGTTTCTGGGAGTTCCGCCCGAATGGGTGATGATGAGCAACGGTTCGAACGAGATGCTCTACACGATCTTTCTCGCCTGTCTCGAAAAAGGGAGCAGGGTGCTGATTCCCCGGCCGTCGTTCTCGCTCTACGACAAGCTGGCGATTCTTCTGCAGGCGGAGATCGTTCACGTCCCCATGCACGAAGACCTTTCGTTCGACGTGGACGGGATCGTTCGTACGGCGCGCCGGGAGAGCGTCCGTTTCATCGTTCTTTCCACGCCCAACAATCCTACCAGCAAGTCGATGTCCCTCGACGATATCCGCAAGGTGGCCGCCGAAGCCGACGCTCTGGTGCTGGTCGACGAAGCCTACATCGAATTTTCCAGACAGGAGTCGGCCCTCGAGCTTATCGGAAAGATGCCGAACGTCATGGTGTTGAGAACGATGTCGAAGGCTCTTGCTCTCGCGGGCATGCGCATAGGGTTTACGATAACCAATCCCTCGCTGCTCTCCGAAATAGCCAAGCCCAAGATCCCGTTTACTTCCGGCAGACTGGCGGAGATCACGCTTCGCCACGTGCTCGACAACTACTACCTCGTCGACGAGGCCGTCAGGAGCATTCTCGGAGAGCGGGAGCGCGTTTACGACGCTCTTCGTTCGATAGCAGGGATAGAATCCTATGAAAGTGACGCGAACTTTATTATTATCAGAGTTTGCGACGCCGCGAGGGTTTTTGAGACGCTGGCGGCAAAAGGCATCCTTGTGCGTAACGTTTCAGGATATCCGCTGATGCAGAACTGTCTTCGGTTCAACATCGGTTTGAAGCAGGAAAACGATCTTCTTGTCTCGGAACTGGAAAAAACAGCGGGGGCATGACGTTCCGGAAGCTGCCCGGTGACGAGATGGACCGGTTGGGTGTCGAAGAGTACTCGCGGTCGGAAAAACATCCGGTAACGCTCATGCTGCACAACATACGCAGCATGTACAACGTCGGTTCGATTTTCCGGACGGCGGACGCCGCGAGGGTGGAAAAGATCATTCTTTCCGGATACACGGCAACGCCGCCGAGAAAGGAGATCGATAAAACGGCGCTTGGCGCGCAGAACTCCATTGCCTGGGAGTATTGCAGGGAGCCCGGTCCCGTATTGTCGCAGCTAAGGGAGTCGGGGGTCACTCTCTTCGGCCTCGAAATTGCGCAGAACAGCCGCTCCTACACGGACGTGCGGCGCGATGAATTTCCGATCTGCCTCGTGCTGGGCAACGAGGTCGAGGGTATAGACGAAGGTATTCTGAAGATGTGCGATCACGTGCTGGAAATCCCGCAGTACGGAACGAAGCACTCCCTGAACGTTTCGGTCGCCGCCGGGGTGGCGCTGTTTGAACTGGTCAGGACGTTCAGGGTGCGGTAGGCCTTGCCGGCGTAGTGTTTGTTTTTAACGGTTGTAGCCATGCTTCATTACAGGACATATGAAATCTCCCCCGAGACGCCGTGGGTGGTTTTCGTGCATGGTGCGGGAGGGAGTTCTTCCATATGGTTTCTGCAGCTAAAGGAGTTCAGGAAGCACTTCAATGTCCTGATGGTCGATCTCAGGGGGCACGGCAAGTCGAAAGCGCCGCAGCTTCCCAAGAAAAGAAACTACAGTTTCGAGGATATAACGCGAGATATCATCGAGGTGCTCGATCATCTGGGTATCCGCCAGGCTCATTTTATTGGAATTTCCCTCGGCACCATCCTTATCCGCCATATCAGCGAGCTGGCGCCCGACAGGGTCAGTTCCATGGTCATGGGGGGCGCGATCATCCGCCTGAACGTCCGGGCGAGAGTGCTGGTCGCCATCGGTAACGCCTTCAAGCGCGTCGTGCCCTATATGTGGCTCTACAGCTTCTTCGCATGGATCATCATGCCGCGCGCACGTCACAGGAAGTCTCGCCTGCTTTTCGTGAACGAGGCGAAAAAAGTCGCGCAGAAAGAGTTCATGCGATGGTTCAAGCTCACCTACGAGCTGAATCCTCTGCTGAAGTATTTCGAGGAGAAGGACACGGGCATACCGACTCTCTATCTGATGGGGGAAGAGGACTACATGTTCCTGCCCGCTGTGGAGTACATCGTCGGAAGGCACCGGAACTCCTTCTTGCAGGTTGTCCGTAACTCGGGGCACGTATGCAACGTCGACCAGCCCCGGGATTTCAACAAGAAAGCGATATCGTTCATGAGGGGAAATTCCCCCTGCCCGGTCGCTTTCTACCCACGTCCCGCCTGACTCTCGGGCACCTCTATGTATGTATTCCGCGCTTCAATTGCTTCGTTGTCCCGGCCTGTCGGGATGAGGATTTCGATCCCGACAGGCCGGGACACTCGGTTCAGGTCTTGGTGCTGTTGAAGCGGTTCATGGCGTGTTCTATGCCGTTCGAGACGAAATCGAGCGCGGCGTCGGCGCAGCAGGGGAGAATCCCGTCGACGGTTGTTCTCTCCTCCTCCCTGAATTTTCCGAGCACGAAAGAGGAGTAGGAGCCTACAGGGTGTTCCGGGGCGATGCCGACCCGCAGGCGGGCGAAATCGTCCCTGCCGAGACTCTGTATGATGTGCTTCAGTCCGTTCTGTCCCCCGGCCGATCCCCTGGCGCGGAGCCGTATCGAGCCGAGAGGGAGGTTGAGGTCGTCGCAGACGACCAGGATGTTTTCGATGCCGGTCTTGTAGAAGTGCATCGCCGCCACGAGCGCATGTCCGGAAAGGTTCATGTAGGTCGTGGGCTTGAGCAGGAGTACGGGCTCGTCTCCGTGATCTATCTTCGCGTAGAGAAAATTCCCCTTTCCGGCGCGGAATCCGGCGCGATGCATGCGGGCAATCGTATCGACAACCTCGAATCCGATGTTGTGCCGGGTTCTTTCATGACGGGCATCAGGGTTGCCGAGTCCGGCGATAAGTTTCATGACGGTGACGGTTCGTTGAGTGTGAAGGGAACATACGCGATACCCGTTACAATAGCAAGGCGTTCGATTGCAGACACACCTTCCGGCGGGCAGGGACGTCCGCTTTTTGACGTTCTGATTTCCGGCGCTTACATTTTTACTTTCGTTATTCAATACAGGGTACCTCTATTACTTGTCGTGAGCGAGCTGAAGACAAGGCGGGCGGAGTCCCGATAGCAATCGGGATAAACTTCGAAACCGGAGTCCCGACACGTCGGGATGAGGATTTCGATCCCGACAAGGTCGGGACAACGAAGTATTCTGGTCGCGCAACAAATTAATAGAGGTGCCCTACAGACAGTTGCATTCATGCCGCGCTTTTCTTCTTCTTCATCGGCCCTGCGTTCTTCCGAGATACGGGATCTGATGAAACTTGCCGCCCGTTCGGATATCATCTCGTTCGCCGGCGGAATGCCGGACAACAAACTCTTTCCCGTTCGCGAAGTCGAGGAGTTGTTCGGCCGTCTGGATCTTTCCAGAAAACAGACGGCGTTCCAGTACGGTCCGACACCCGGCCTGCCATCGCTCCTGGAGTCTCTCGGCGGTTTCCTTGCCGACAAGGGGCTGCCGGTGAACCGTGACCGGCTGATGATCACCACGGGGTCGCAGCAGGCGATCAGCATTCTCGCCCGCGTTTTTCTCGATCCCGGGGACAGGGCGCTGGTGGAAAATCCCTGCTTTATCGGAGCCCTTGCCGCCTTCAGGGCCTGTCAGGCCGAAACGGTCGGTCTCCGGATGGACGGCGAGGGAGTAAGCATCGAGGAGCTTGAACGGGAAGCCGCACGTTCCGATGCGGCGAAGTTCCTCTATCTTACGCCTTATTTTCACAATCCCGGGGGAGTGCTCTATTCCGGGGAGCGCAAGCGGCGGGTTGTCGAAACCCTTGCCGGAAAGGATATCGCGCTGATCGAGGACGACGCCTACGGCGACCTCTATTTCTACGAAGAAGACCGGCCGCGGCTGCGGCCGATCAAGGCTGAAGACCCGGAGGGAGTCGATGTCTGTTACACAGGGTCGTTTTCGAAAATTCTGGGGCCGGGCCTGCGCCTGGGCTGGCTGCTTGCGCCCCCGGAAATTCACGAGCGCTGTGAACGGATCAAGCAGTCCCTCGACGCCTGCTCCCCGAGTTTCACCCAGATTATCGCCGACGAGTTCATTCGTTCGGGGCTGATGGCGCCCTACATCAAACGGGTGCGCCGCGAGTACCGGAAGCGGGCGGAACTGATGGGCGATCTGCTCGAGGCGACGCTGCCGCCCTCCGTTTCCTGGTCCCGGCCGCGGGGAGGGTTCTATATCTGGCTCACGCTGCCGGAACAGGTCGATGCGACGGAGCTTTTGAAGCGCTCGATCCGCAGGGGTGTGATTTTCGTGGCCGGCAGGACCTTCGATCCGGAGGGCCGGAGGAACAATGCGCTGCGCCTCTCCTACTGCAACACGGACGAGAAACAGATCGAGCGCGGTGTGCCGGTTCTGGCTGAAGTTCTCCGGCAGGCGCTTGAGGGGTGAGCTGCCGGGTGGACGTTCAGTCGTTTTCGCCGGGTTCCGGGAACCGGTGGCCGTGCCGCCGGAGAATCTCCATGACCCGTTCGGGAGCGTCCGAACGGATCACGACCACGGCGTTTTCCCCGGCGGCATAGGCGTACATGTAGTCTATGGCGATGCCGTTGTCGGAGAGCGTGCGGAGCGCGCCATGCAACCCGCCCGGGGAGTGTGGTACGGCGAGGCGGACGACGTCGGTCGTCTTGACGGCGAATCCCTTCTCTTTCAGGATGTTTTCGGCGCGGCAGGGGTCGTCGGTGATCATGCGCAGCATGCCGAAGTCGGTCGAGTCCGCGATGCTGAACGTGCTGATGTCGATGCCGTGTTCGTCGAGAATGCCGGTGATTTCGGTCAACCGGCCGGTCTTGTTTTCGAGAAACACGGAAAGTTGTTTGATGAGCATGGCTGAAGTGGACTAGGGTGTTCTGTTGTCGATAACGCGCTGCGCCTTTCCGGCGCTGCGCTCTATGGTTCGCGGCTCGACCAGCCGGATGCGGGCGCTGATGCCGAGCGTGCTCTGGATGTTGTGTTTGATGCGTTCCTGCAGGGCCTCGAGCTCCCCGACTTCGTCGCTGAAAAACTGGTCTTCGACTTCGACCCGGATTTCAAGCGTGTCGAGGTTGTTTTCCCGGTCGACGACAATCAGGTAGTGCGGTTTTGTTTCGTTCATTTCCAGCAGAACGGATTCGACCTGGGAGGGGAAGACGTTGACGCCGCGGATGATGAGCATGTCGTCCGAGCGGCCGACGCATTTCTCCATGCGCACGAGAGTCCGGCCGCAGTCGCAGGCGGTCGCGTGCAGCCGGGTAAGGTCGCGGGTCCGGTAGCGCATGAGAGGGAGTGCTTCCTTCGTGACGGGCGTGAAGACGAGCTCGCCGAGATCGCCGTACGGCAGAACCTCGCAGGTGTCCGGATCGATTATTTCCGGAATGAAGTGGTCCTCGAAGATATGCATGCCCCGTTGCGAGGAGCACTCCATCGAAACACCCGGACCGATGACTTCGCTGAGTCCGTAAATGTCGTACGCCTTGATGCCGAGCAGGCCCTCGATTTCGGCGCGCATCTCCTCGGTCCAGGGTTCGGCCCCGAAAATCCCCGCTCTGAGGTGGAGGTCGGAAGAGTCCATTCCGGCTTCGCGGATCGCTTCTCCCAGGAAGGAGGCGTAGGAAGGGGTGCAGGCCAGGACCGTCGAGCCGAAATCCTGCATGAGCTGCAGTTGCTTTTTCGTGTTGCCGCCCGAGATCGGTATGACGGACGCGCCGACTTTTTCCGCGCCGTAGTGCAGCCCGAGGCCGCCGGTGAACAGACCGTAACCGTAGGCGACCTGGATAATGTCGCTCCTGGTGACGCCTGCCATGGCGAGGGAGCGCGCCACGACCTCACTCCACATCAGGATGTCGTGATGGGTGTAGCCGACGACGGTGGGCTTGCCCGTGGTGCCGCTGGAGGCGTGCAGGCGGACGATGTCCTGCTGCGGGACGGCGAAGAGCCCGAAGGGGTAGTTGTCGCGCAGGTCCTGTTTCGTTGTGAAAGGGAGGCGGCGCAGGTCGTCGATTGTCCTGACGTCGGCGGGTTCGATGCCCTCGTCCTGCAGTTTTCGCCGGTAGAACGGCACGTTGTGGTAGATTCTTTCCACCATTTCCTGCAGCCGTTCACCCTGCAGGGACCGCATGCGCTCCCGCTCCATGCATTCGATATGTTGATTCCAGATCATAACTCCGTTGTGTTGATGGTGTTCGGATATCGTTCCTGCCCGATCCTCTCTCCTTCAGGCTTCAGGAGCCGCTTTTCTCCGGAATCGAGCGTCCCTTTCTGAAAGCCCGGATGTTCATGTCGACGATCGCCTCGCCCTTGCGCCCGAAGAGCTCTCTGATGCCGTCTTCAAGCTGTTCTTGTCCCAGGCCTGTCCAGGGCGACGCCGCACCGAGCATGATCATGTTGGCGGTTCTCGGGCTGCCGGTTTCGGCGGCGAGAGAGGAGGCTTCGACCAGGAGGTGGGCTCCCGCATCCCGGATGGCGGCGACGATCCTCTCTTCCTCCGGGTAGTCGGGAATGTTTTTGAACGGGTCGACCGATGTGACGATCATGCCGTCCGGAGAGAGCCACGGAAGATAGCGCAGGGCTTCCATCGGTTCGACCGCGAGAACGAGATGCGCATCGCCTTGCGGGATGAGGTCGGAGTGGATCGTTCCGTCCGAAATACGCAGGTGCGACTGTACGGCGCCGCCTCGCTGGCTCATCCCGTGGACTTCGGCCTGTTTGATCGTGTAGCCGCTCCGGATCGCGGCAAGGTCAATGACGGCCGCAATGCTGAGGATGCCCTGGCCTCCGACTCCGGCCAGAATGATGTTTTTTTTCATGATTTCCCGTTCTCCTGCTTCTGTCGCCCGGTCGTGCGTCTCTTGCGGGCGGCGGTTTCGATGCACTCGCGGTGAAAAATGACGACGGAGACGCCGTCGTGAGCGAATGCTTCGCGGAGTACGTCACGGTTCTTTTCAAAGTTTTTTTTCAACGGTACGAGCGTGTGGATGTGCCGGCGGCTTACGCCGACGCCTTCGCAGATGTTGTGCAGTCTGCCTGTGGCCGAGGACTCCTGGCCGCCGGTCATCGCCGTAGTGTCGTTATCGGCAATGATGATCGTGAGCGCGTTACGGTCATTGACCGCGTCGAGCAGGCCGGTGATGCCGGAGTGGGTGAAGGTAGAGTCTCCTATGACCGCCACGGCCGGGAGCATGCCGGCGTCGGCCGCTCCTTTCGCCATCGTGACGGCCGCGCCCATATCGACGCAGGTGTGAATGGCGTTGAAGGGTTGAAGCGCCCCGAGCGTGTAACAGCCGATGTCGGAAAAAACCTGGTGGTTCGACTGTTCGGACATGGCTGCGTTGATCGCGTCGAACATGTCGCGATGACCGCAGCCGCGGCAGAGTTCGGGGGGGCGATTGGCGACCACCTCCGGTACGCGGGCTCCGGTTTTCCTTTCCAGGCCGAGCGCTTCGGCAATGAGGTCCGCGTTGAGTTCGCCCGTCCTGGGCAGGGTACCGTCGAGCCTGCCGCGGAGCTTCGGGTTACCGGAAAGTCCGCGCAGGTACTCTTCCGCCACCGGATAACCTTCCTCCGCGACAAGCACGTTTTCACAGTTGTCGATGAAGGAACGGAGCATCTTTTCCGGGAGAGGGTACTGGCCGATCTTGAGTACCGGCAGGGAGAGTCCACGGGATTCGAGAGTTTCCATGACGTAGTTGAATGCGATCCCGAAAGCGATGACGCCGGTTTTTCCCGTGCCGCCGACGATGCGGTTGAGAGGGGAGGATTCGGATCGTTTCGCCAGTTCCGGCTGCATGTCGAGGAGCTTTTGGTACTGCAGGCGCGCATTCGAGGGAATGAGGACAAACCGGCGGGGATCGCGTTCCGGTTGCAGTCGGTTCTGTTCTCTGCCTGCGCGACGGACGACGCCCGCGCGGGAGTGCGAGAGGCGGGTAGTCAATCGCAGAAGCACGGGAAGACCGAGGTTTTCGGACAGGGAGAACGCGTCGATTACGGTGTCGTAGAGCTCCTGTTGCGATGCCGGTTCGAGCACGGGGATCATGGCGAACTTGCCGTAGACCCGGCTGTCCTGTTCGTTCTGCGACGAGTGCATGGAGGGGTCGTCCGCAACGGCCACGACCAGCCCTCCGTTGACGCCGGTGATGGCGGCGTTGATGAAAGCGTCGGCCGCCACGTTCAGCCCTACGTGCTTCATGCAGCAGAGGCTTCGTTTTCCGGCGAACGACATGCCGAGTGCTGCTTCGAGAGCGGTCTTTTCATTGGCGGACCATGCCGAACGAACGGTGTTTTCTCCGGCTTCGGGAGCCCGCTGGATAAATTCGGTGATTTCCGTCGACGGGGTGCCCGGATATGCGTAGACTCCCGAGATGCCCGCGTCGAGAGCCGCGGCCCCGATCGCTTCCGCGCCGAGCAAGAGGTTGTGATTCATGAATGTTCCTGCATTCTGCAATTACAAGCTACAGATCGATGTAGCTGAATGTAAGAAATGTGGCTGTAATCGCGAGGGGTTGAAATGCGCTCTTGCGGTATCGCGGGAGAAAAAAAAGGCCCCGAAAATTCGGGGCCTGGAAAAGTCTTCCGTTCCGATCGTATCCGGTCAGATCAGAGGAGCGATAACCAGCGCGACCACCGCGATCAGCTTCATGAGAATATTGAGGCTGGGGCCGCTGGTGTCCTTGAAGGGGTCGCCGACGGTGTCCCCGACAACGGCCGCCTTGTGAGCTTCGGTGCCTTTACCGTATTTCACGCCGTCGAACTCGATGCCGCTTTCGATGCGTTTCTTCGCATTGTCCCATGCGCCACCGGCGTTGGACTGGAAAATGGCGAGCAGTACGCCCGACGAGGTGACCCCGGCCAGAAGCCCTCCGAGCATGTCCTTGGACGTGAAGCCGACCACGACCGGCACGAGCACGCCGAGCAGGCCGGGAAGGACCATTTCACGTAGCGCGGCCTTGGTGGAAATATCGACGCAGTGGGCGAATTCCGCCGGAGCTTTGCCCTCGCGCAGGCCGGGAATCTCGTTGAACTGCCGGCCGACCTCGGTGATCATATCCCTTGCGGCGCGTCCGACCGCCCCCATCGCAAGCGCGCTGAAGACGAACGGCAGCATGGCTCCGAGCAGGAGGCCTGCCATGATGATCGGTTTGGAGATGTCTATCGTTTCGACGCCCGCCTGCTGACGGAAGGCGGCGAAGAGGGCGAGAGCGGTCAGCGCGGCGCTGCCGATGGCGAACCCTTTGCCGATTGCAGCGGTCGTGTTGCCGACGGCGTCGAGTTTGTCGGTTCTTTCACGCACTTCTCCCGGCAGCCCGGACATTTCGGCGATGCCTCCGGCGTTGTCCGAAATCGGGCCGTATGCGTCGACGGCGAGCTGTATGCCGGTGACCGACAGCATGCCGAAGGCCGCTATGGCGATGCCGTAGAGCCCTGCGAAGGAGTAGGAAAGAATAATGGCGGCGGAGAGCACGATGATCGGCAGTCCGGTCGACATCATGCCTACGCCGAGGCCGGCGATGATGTTCGTCGCGGAGCCGGTGACGCTCTGGTAGGCGATACCTTCAACCGGTTTGTTATGGGTCGAGCAGTAGTATTCGGTGATCAGGCCGATGAGCACGCCGGCCGCAAGCCCGGTGATTACGGCGAAAAAGATGTTGAGCGCCGAATAGTCGACGCCTCCGACCGTCCATGTTGCCGGCAGTGTGGCGGTGATGATGAAGTAGCTGAGTATGGCCATGATGAACGACGCTCCGAACTCGCCGGTGTTCAGGCCGGTCTGCGGGTTGCCACCCTCCTTGACCTTGACGAAGAAGGAGCCGACGATCGAAACCAGGATGCCGACGGCCGCGAGCAGCAGGGGAAGCATGACTCCCGCTATGGACGAGACGCCCATCTCGTTGAAAACCGGAACGAATGCCGCACCGAGGACCATGGTGCCGATGATGGCGCCGACGTAGCTTTCGAAAAGGTCGGCTCCCATGCCGGCCACGTCGCCGACATTGTCGCCTACGTTGTCCGCGATGGTCGCGGGATTTCTCGGGTCGTCTTCCGGAATACCTTCGTATACCTTGCCTGCGAGGTCGGCGCCTACGTCGGCCGCCTTGGTGTAAATGCCTCCGCCGACACGGGCGAAAAGGGCGATCGACGAGGCTCCGAGAGAGAAGCCGGAAATGACGTTGATGACCTGGGATATTTCACTGAACTGTGACTGATAGGCGATGAACAGCGAGGAAAGTCCGAGAACGCCCAGTCCGACGACGGAGAGTCCCATGACGAGGCCGCCCGAAAACGCGACGTTGAGCGCCGAGCTCAGGCCGGTCCGGGCCGCGTTGGTTGTTCTGACATTGGCCTTGGTCGCGACTTTCATGCCGAAATAGCCCGCGAGGCCGGAACAGATCGCTCCGACGATGAAGCTGAGGGCGATCAGCGGGGAGGAGTCGGCCCGCCCGGTGTTGACGAAGCCGAGAAGCACCGCGACCGAAACGACAAAGAGGGCGAGTATCTTGTACTCCCTTTTCAGGAACGCCACCGCGCCGTCCGCAATGTGCCCGGCGATGGAGGACATCTCTTCGGTGCCGACATCCTGCTTCGATACCCAGGTGGCCTTGAAAAGAGCGTAAAGCAATGCAAGAACACCAGCGAGAGGTACGGCGTAAAGAATGATTTGTTGGTTGTCCATGTTGTCTTGTTAAGGTTTTTTCAGGGTTGGAATTACTGATTACTGGATTTCAAACCGGTGGACGCCATTGCGTCCCGCGCGTTCATGCGCGAACCGTGTTCGACGGTATGGTTTTTCGGAGAACTGTCGGGGGTCCAGTCACGTGTAGCCGTGGAAGTAGGTGACCGAATGTATGTCGAGTATAATCGCGTAGATCATAACGATGAAAAATTTACAACATCTAAACAGTACTTCAAAGAGGAAGTTGTTTTAACTCTTCGCCCCGCTGTGCGTTAGGTTCAGCGGCCCTCTGCGTTCTTCGCGCCGCCTCCGGAAACGTTGCCGGGAACCGTTGATATCCGGAGAAGCAGGGGGAAGTGGTCGGAGTAGCCGCCCAGGAAAACCGGGCCCCTGTACGTGGCCCAGGGTGCTCCTCGTTTTCCGCTTCTCATGTGAGGAAGACAGAGACAGGAGAAGGCGGTGTCGGGAAGGAAGAACCCCTTGCGGTCGAAGAGCCCCCGCGACACCATGATCTGGTCGAGCTTCTGCCACCGTCCCCGGTAGACGTAGGTACCTTTTTCCCGCGAATCTCCCCAGCAGTTGTAGAGAGCGTTCGAGGGTCCGTCGAGGAAGGACTCCCGGTCGCTCTCTGCGCCGAGAACCTCGCCGACCGACCGGTCGTGCGGTTCGTCGTTGAAATCGCCCATGACGACGATATCCGGTTGCCGTGCCTCCGCCTGAAGGCTGTCGAGCATGTTGCGGGCGGTTTTCGCCGCAAGGATGCGGGCGGGCTCGGACCAGGATCTGTCGAGAGAGCGTGAAGGCCAGTGGTTGAGAAGCAGGTGGAAGTCCGAAACGCCCGAGGAGAAACGGTAGAGCGATATGTCCCTCGACGGCCTTCCGTCGAACGTGACGCTCCTCGATGCGCTCCCGAGGAGCGTCAGGCGCGTCGAGTCGTAGGCGACCGCTATATCGATACCCCGGCGGTCGGGCGAGTCGTGGTATGCTGTTTTGTAGGCGTGTCCCGGAAGAAAGGAGAGCATGCGCCGGAACACGTCGCGGTTTTCCACCTCGGCGAACGCCAGGATGTCGGGGTAGCCCCCGTGCTTCAGAGCGGCGGCCTTGACGACATAGGAAAGCCGCATGCATTTGAGCCGGAGCTTTTTCTCCGTCCACCGTTTGCTGCCGGAAGGAGTGAACTCGTCGTCGTTCGTTTCCGGATCGTCCCGCGTATCGAAGAGGTTCTCGACGTTCCACCACATGAGTGTCACGGGGCGTTCCCCGCACACGGCCGTCCGGGGAGCGTGAACCGCCAGAACGGCCGAAAGAATCGGCACGCATGCCAGCAGCCGGAATCGCATGGTTCTTCGCGTCGACAAAATTTTTTCTTTACAAGAATGATATGTAACTTATCTCGGAATTTTCAACCACCTGAATGTTCTGACAGCAAGCGACAACACCGCAGTATGGCCAACAAGTTCGATGTGAAGGAAAGGGCCAAGGATATCCTTGAAGAAGCTCTGGACAGGGAGGCGGTCAACGTGCTCGCGAAGATCTCCCAGGAAATGCAGCAGATTTTCAGGGACAATCCCGAGCCGTCGAAAGAGGACGCCGTTCGCATCGTCGGAGAGTACTTCCGGAGCAACGGCAGGTCCGAGCATTTCATTTCGAACTGGATCAGCACCGCCGAGGAGCACTGCTGCTCGAGAGGTCTGGATGAAACCGACCGGCCGAAAGCCATGCTGTCCGATCTCGGCGTGTTTCGTTTCATGAACTTTCTCAAGGAAAAAGGGTTAAGCGACGATCAGGTGAACATCGTACTTCGTGGCGCGGTCCAGCAGGCCACCGAACAGAAAGAGTGCTGAAGAAGGTCCGCCCCGCCGTCGAGTTCCGATCCTGATCCTTTTACGTGCCCGGAAGTTCTTCGGGTCACGGCATGTTTTTTTCACCATCCCGTATCCGGCGAAGGAGAAAGGGCTGTTATGCCGGTATTTTACATCATACAACCAGCACGATAATGAAGAAAGAACGGTTACTACACGAAGGGAAAGCCAAGAAAGTTTTTCTGACCGAGGACGCGAATTTCGTGATCCAGGAATTCAAGGATGATGCTACGGCTTTCAATAATAAGAAGAAAGGTTCGATCGTCAACAAGGGTGTCGTCAACAACGCGATCTCCTGCAAGCTCTTTCCCTATCTGCAGGAAAACGGCGTGCCGACGCATTTTGTCGAAAAACTTTCGGACAGGGATATGCTCTGCAAATATCTCGATATCATCAAGATCGAGGTGGTCGTGCGCAATGTCGCGGCGGGATCGCTGGTTCGCCGTTACGGCTTCAGCGAGGGCGCGGTTCTCGACGATCCGATTATCGAGCTCTACCTGAAAGACGACGACCTGGACGATCCGCTGATGAACGAGCATCACGCCATCGCCCTCGGACTGGCAAGCTATTCGGAAATCGAGATCCTCCAGGCGTATGCGGCGAGGATCAATTCCCTGCTGAAAGAGTTTTTCGCCCAGCGCAAGCTCAGACTGGTCGATTTCAAGCTGGAGTTCGGGCGTCACGGGGAGGAAATCCTTCTCGGCGACGAGATCAGCCCCGATACCTGCCGTTTCTGGGACCTGGATACGGGCGAGAAGATGGACAAGGACCGCTTCCGCTTCGATCTCGGCGGCGTCGAGGACGCCTATGCGGAAGTGAGGCATCGCGTACTCGGTGAGGACTGACGTCCCGTGTTCCGCTCTCTCGACGGCGCATGCTTGAAACACTCATCGAATATCTCGAGGCCGCGGATCCGGCCGCGGTCTACGCCTCATTGTTTCTCGTCGCTTTTCTCGAGAACGTCGTCCCGCCCGTGCCCGGCGACGTCCCCGTTGCGTTCGTCGGTTATCTGACATATTACACCCCGATCGATTTCGGACTGTCGGTCGCGGCCGCTTCCGCCGGATCGACCCTCGGGTTCATGGTGATGTTCCTTTTGAGCCGGGCCGTCGGGCTCAAAATCTACGCCCGGGGCGAGAGCCCCGTGCGGCACGGCGTCGTCAGGGCCGTTCACCGCATGTTCCCCCCCGACCAGATGGAGCACGCGAGGAGCAGATTCGCATCCCACGGCTATCTGGCCGTTCTCGTCAACCGCTTTCTTTTCGGCTACCGCGCCGTCATCTCCATTCTGGCCGGCTTTCTGCATCTGAACGTCGCAGGGGTCTTTTTCGCTACGCTCGCGAGTTCGGTCGTCTGGTACGTTCTCCTGCTGAAGGGAGGGTATTTCCTCGGCGAAAACTGGCAGGATATCGCGGCATACATGACCCTCTACAGCGTGCCGGTTTCTCTCGTTTTTATCGGAGCGGTGCTTTTCGCGCTTGTCCGCCATTTCAGGCGCCGCTGAAGGCGCGAAGGCGCGGGGTGAGGTTGTATTTTTCCGCGTCCGCCCGTACCTTTGTGTTCTTACGTGTTCCGCGCGGTTGCGGAGCGCGACAGTCAGTGATCCGGAACGACGAACGACAACGATGGCAAGAGCGATAAAGCCCTATCCGGCAGGAGAGCGCAGAGCGGCTCCCGGCAAGCCCCCGTCAGCCGGGCAGGCGGAAAAAGCGTTCGCCGTTCTCGGGACAATCTCTTTCGGGGACTTTTAAGCCGGACGCGGGTGCAGATACAGGCGGGCGCATACAAAGGCCGGAAGCTCCACGGGAGCGCGACCGGAGCCGTCCGGCCGTGCAGCGGCAGGGTAAAGAAGTCCCTGTTCGACATTTTGACGGTGCGCATGGATTTTTCGGGCGCGACCGTTCTCGATCTGTTCGCCGGTTTCGGAACTCTCGGCTTCGAGGCTCTCAGCCGGGGCGCGGAAAAAGTCTGTTTCGTCGATAGCGGAACGAAGGCCATACGTGCACTCGGAGCTTCGGCCGAAGAGCTCGGAGTATCGTCCCGTTCGCGGATCGTCAGGCGGGACGCCGTGCAGTTCGTCAGGTCGGAAACGGGTTCTTACGACCTGGTTTTCTGCGATCCGCCCTACAACTGGCGAGACTACGAAAACCTCGTGCGGGAGATTGCCGGGAGAGGTCTGCTTTCGCGGGAGGGGGTGCTGCTCGTGGAGCACAGCAGGCGATACAACTTCGAACGTCACGAACTGCATGCGTTCCACAAGGACTACGGAAACACGAGGGTGACCTTTTTTGCGCACCGGGATTCTGGGGGAGAAGCCTGAGCGGTCGAAGCCTTTGCCTGTTTTTGCAGATGAACCGCATCAAAAGACACCTTTTGTACTATATTTCCATACCTGTCAACAGCCACCGGCCGCCCGTCACTCTGTCCCCGGCCTGTGCGGCGTCACTCAAGCCGGAGAGATTCATATGAAACGTCTTGCGATTTATCCCGGAACGTTCGATCCTTTCACCAACGGGCATCTCGACGTTCTGGAAAGGGCACTCACCATTTTCGAGCGCGTGATCGTGGTGATCGCCGAAAACAGCCGGAAGAGCACGCTGTTTTCGGTCGACGAGCGCGGTTCCATCATCGATACGGTGACGGCTTCCCTGCAGGGAACGAGCGTGGAAGTGCTTCACGGCGGACTTCTTGCGGAATACGCGCACTCGGTCGGAGCGGCCGCGATCGTGCGCGGGGTTCGTCAGGTGAAGGATTTCGAGTATGAGTTCCAGATGTCCCTGCTCAACCGGCATCTGAACCCTGAAGTGACCACGGTTTTTTTGATGCCCAATGTTAAGTATACTTACGTAGCGTCCTCGATCATCAGGGAGGTGGCCATGCTCGGAGGGGATGTGAGCAAGTTCGTCCACCCTTTTGTTCTCGAGATGCTGCAGAAAAAATTCGAGGCTGCAAAAGCCCGGTAAATGCAAACCATTACAACGTCATGAGTACAAACAGTTTTCCAGGAGAAAAATATCTCAGCAGGCGGGTCCGGAACATGCAGGAGTCACAGACCATGAGGATATCGGGTCTGGCCAAGCAGATGCAGGCCGAAGGCAAGGATATCGTGAGCCTTTCGGCGGGGGAACCCGATTTTCCTACTCCCGATTTCGTCTGTCAGGCGGGAATCGACGCCATACGGTCCGGTTTCACCCGCTATACGCCGAATGCGGGCATTGCGGAGCTCAAGGATGCGATCGTCGCAAAGTTCAGAAGAGACAACGGCCTCGAATTCAGCCCGGCCGAGATCATCGTGAGCAACGGCGGCAAACAGACGCTCGCCAACACCATGCTCGCTCTCTGCCAGGAGGGTGACGAGGTCATCGTGCCCGCTCCCTTCTGGGTGAGTTTTCCCGAAATGGCGCGGCTGGCCGGAGCGGAGCCGGTTATCGTTTCCACTACCATGGAGACCGGCTACAAGATCACCCCCGCCCAGCTCGAAGCGGCCGTTACGGAGAGGACCAGGCTTCTGGTGCTCAACTCCCCGTCCAATCCCACCGGTTCGGTCTATTCCGAAGAGGAGGTGCGCGCTCTCATGAAAGTGCTCGAGGATCGCGAGATTTTTGTCCTGTCGGACGAAATGTACGACCAGATCGTCTACGGGGAAGTCAAGCCCTTCTCGCCCGCAAGAGTCGACTCCATGCGCGACCGGGTGATCGTCAGCAACGGTGTTTCAAAGACCTATTCGATGACCGGCTGGCGTATAGGCTATCTCGCGGGGCCGAAATGGCTGATCGGTGCGTGCGGCAAGATACAGTCGCAGACCACGTCCAACGCCAACTCGATCGCCCAGAAAGCCGCCGTGGCCGCTCTGCTCGGCGATCAGTCCATCGTCGAGGAGCGCAGGCTGGAGTTTCGGAAGCGGAGGGATTTCATGCACGGGGCGCTCAACGACATTCCCGGAATCTCCGCGGCGCTTCCGGAAGGAGCGTTCTACATTTTTCCCTCGGTCGCAGAGGTGCTGGGAAAGACCTTCAACGGCAAAACCCTGCATAATTCCACCGATGTGGCGGAATTCCTCCTGGCCGAGCACTACGTTGCGACCGTGCCGGGAGACGCGTTCGGCGCGCCGGAAAATCTCAGACTTTCCTACGCGGCCTCCATCGCCGAGCTCGAGAAAGCGGTCGGCCGGATCCGCACGGCGCTCGCATAGGCATTATGCTTACCGTCCGCCGAAGCCGCGCGTACTCCAGATGGTTCAGCTGGTATTCGCGCCGGCAGTTCCGGAAGTTTTTTCATGCGGTAAGGGTTTCGGTGCCTCCCGAAACCCTTGCCATGGAAAGCCGGTTTCCGGTGATTTTTTACTGCAACCACGCCTACTGGTGGGACGGTTTCTGGTCCCAGCTCTGCAACGAGGAGTTTTTCGGTCAGAACCTGTTCATCATTATCGAATACCGGCAGCTCGTCAGACACCGTTTTTTCACTCGCCTCGGAGCGTTTTCCCTCGACCGCAGCCATCCCCGCAGCATTGTCGACACCCTCGACTACGCAGCAGACTCCCTTTCGGCCGGAAGTCCCCGGCAGAACGCGCTCTGGGTCTTTCCCCAGGGAAAGATAGAGCACGTCGACAGGTCGCCGCTCCGTTTTTTCAACGGTACTGCCGCCATCGTTTCGAAGACGCTCGAGCGGACGGCGGGAATATACCTGGTTTCAGTTGTCAGCCGTATTGAATATCTTGGGGAGCAGCGGCCGGAGCTTTTTCTCTTCTTCGGTTCCCCCGAATTCATCGGCTCGTCCGGGGCCGGAGAGCGAAGCGCCCTGACCCGCGGGATGGAAGGTGAAACCCTTGAGCGCGTTGTTCTGTTGAAAAAGAAGATACTCTCCGGTGAAACCGGCGATTTCAGGCTCCTCGTCCGGGGCCGGCCGTCGGTCAATACGAGGGTCGAGCGGTTCAGGTCGAGTTTCGGTTCCGTTTATCCGAAGAGGAAGAGACAAAAGGCAGATTATGAACAGGGAGCCCGTTCTCCCGATATGAAAGAGACAGACAATGGGTAATGTTATTTGCAGTTGTACGCTTGGAGAAAACGCCAAGGTGCGTTTGCAGCTTTCCCGGATGCTGCACAGGGAAATAGAGGGCATTTACGGCGAAGCCGACGATCCGTCCGCCCTCTGCGAAATCGAACTGAAATGCTCCCGGCGGGAGTTTTATGAAAACAGGTCGGACAAAATGCCGGTCATCGGCCAGGGGGTCATCGTCGAGGCGGACGGCGGCTACGATTACGGCATCGTCTATTCCACCGGGCTCATTGCCGAGAAAAAACTGAAGCTGAAGGGGTTGGACGCGGAACGGGAAAAAATTCCCGGCGTCGTCCGGTCGGCTACTCCCGGGGACGAGGAAGCGTTGCGCACAGTGCGGATGCGCGAACCCGGCATCCGCGAGATATGCAGAGACAAGATCAGGCGTCACACGCTCGATATGAAGCTTGTCGATGTCGAACTGCGGATGGACCAGCAGAAGGTGACCGTTTTTTACACCGCCTCTCACCGGGTGGACTTTCGTTCCCTGGTTCGCGATCTCGCGAGCGAGTTCAAGGCCCGTATCCAGATGGTGCAGATAACGACCAGGGAGGAGGCGCGGCGGGCCAACAGTTTCGGCGTCTGCGGCTGCATGCTCTGCTGTTCGAGCTGGATCCAGAAGATTCACTCCAATCCGTTTGCGGAAAGGCAGCACAGGTGTGGCAATCATGTCGGGGACACCCACTCCCACAACGTCATCGGGCAGTGCAACCGCCCGAAGTGCTGTCTGAACTATTCCCGCTCCAGGAAAGAGGGGCGGGAAAACCGCCAGAACGGTTATCCGCCCATCGGAAGCCGGGTGGCGGCCGCGGACGGGACGGCCGTCATAGAGAGCATCGATCCGGCGAAACAGGAGATCGTTCTGCGCTATCTCGCCGACGACACCCTGAAACGGCTCTCCCTCAACGAGTTCACAACCATGTTTGTCAAGAAGTAAACCCCTGACCAAATCCATGTGCAGCCGAACGAGTAAACAGTTTTCACGGACTCTTGTCACCACCGCGCTTCCCTATGCCAACGGCCCCGTTCATCTCGGTCACCTCGCCGGCGTCTATCTGCCGGCCGATATCTACGTGCGCTTCAAAAGACTGCGCGGCGAAGAGGTTATCCATATCGGGGGCTCGGACGAGCACGGCGTACCCATAACCATCACGGCCGACCGGGAAGGGATAGATCCCCAGAAGGTGGTCGACCGCTATCACGCCATGAATCTCGATTCTTTCCGGCGGTGCGGAATATCGTTCGACTACTACGGCAGAACCTCCTCGAAACTGCATTACGAGACCGCCAGCGATTTTTTTCGCGAGATCGACCGCAAGGGGATTTTCGTCAAGAAGAAGGAGCAGCACTTCTTCGACCCCCGGGCGGGGCGGTTTCTTTCCGACCGCTACGTCACGGGAACGTGTCCGCAGTGCGGCAATCCGGAAGCGAACGGCGATCAGTGCGAGCAATGCGGAACCCATTTGAGCCCCAGGGAGCTTCTCGATCCGCGAAGCAAGCTTTCCGACGAGGCGCCCGTGCTCCGGGAGACCCTGCACTGGTATTTTCCCCTCGGGCGTTTTCAGAAAAAGCTCGAGGAGTACGTGGACCGTCATGCCGTGGAGTGGCGGACGAACGTGGTGAACTACAGCAGGACCTGGCTCAAACAGGGATTGAACGACCGGGCGATCACCAGGGATCTTGCCTGGGGGGTTCCCGTTCCGCTCGATACGGGCGAGGCCGAAGGCAAGGTGCTCTACGTGTGGTTCGATGCCGTTCTCGGCTACATTTCGTTCACGCGCGCCTGGGCTGCGGGCCGCGGAGAGCCCGAACTCTGGAGAGAGTACTGGCAGAGTCCCGATGCTCGCATCGTTCATTTTATCGGCAAGGACAACGTCGTTTTTCACACCCTGATGTTTCCCGCGATTCTGATGGCCTGGAACGAGGGGCGGACCTCGGAGGTCTACACCCTCGCCGACAACGTTCCGGCTTCGGAATTCATGAATTTCGAGGGCCGCAAGTTTTCGAAATCGAGAAATTACGCGGTCTATCTCGGGGAGTTTCTCGACAGATTCCCCGCCGATACCCTCCGTTACACGGTTGCGATGAACTATCCCGAAAACAAGGACAGCGACTTCAGCTGGACCGATTTTCAGAACAGGACCAACGGAGAGCTCGCCGACACGCTCGGCAACTTCATCAAGCGGTCGGTCGATTTCACCAATTCGAAATTCGGCGGCAGGGTTCCTCACCAGTGCTCTTCCGAGGACTGGAAGGCTCCCGGTATCGAATGGGACGACTGTTTCGAGAGGCTGCAGCAGGCGTACGAACAGTTTCACTTCAGGGAGGCGACGGCTCTCGGCATGGAGATCGCCAGGGCGGCGAACCGTTTCCTGACCGATTCGGAACCCTGGAAGGCGCTGAAAACCGACCGTGCCGCCGCGGCGCGGACGATGGCCCTGTCGCTGAATCTCTGCCACACTCTCGCCATTGTGCTCTATCCGGTTATTCCTGAGACGGCGGACAGAATCTATCGCATGCTCGGTTTCAGCGAATCCCTCGAGGACGCCCTGAAAAACGGAGACGTTCGGTGGAGCATGGCCGCCGAGCCCCGTCTTCCGGAGGGGCACCTCTTGAGCGGCGAATCGGAAATCCTCTTTTCGAAGATCAGCGACAGCGATATCGCTCCCGAGCTTGAAAAGATCGAGAAACTGCTTGCGAATATCGGGAACGGGGAAGAGCAGCCTCGTGAAGCGGTGGAACCCGAGGACTCCGGGTTTTCTCCGGAAATCGCCTACGACGAATTTCTCAAGGTCGATCTGCGCGCCGCGACCGTCCTCGAGTGCGAAAAAGTGAAGCGGGCCGACAAGCTGCTCAGGCTGCAGGTCAGGGTCGGCGGGGAAACGAGGCAAGTGCTTGCCGGTCTGGCCGGTTCCTATCGGCCGGAGGACCTTGTCGGCCGTCAGGTCGTCATGGTCGCGAACCTTGCCGAGCGCAGGATCAGAGGCGAAATTTCACAGGGCATGATTCTCGCGGCCGAAGGGAACGACGGCAAACTGCAGCTTGTTGAAGTAGGCGGAGACGATGTGAACGGGAAAAGAGTGCAATAAAAGTTTGCTTTTTATCGCGGTTTTTTTAGATTTAGTGTCATAAACATCGTGGGGTGGAGCAATTGGTAGCTCGTCGGGCTCATAACCCGAAGGTTGCAGGTTCAAGTCCTGTCCCCACCACAAGGAAAAGAGCCGCGCCATGATGCGCGGCTTTTTTTTTCGCGCCGACTTCGCCGGGCGCTTGGTGACGTCGTCCGGCTGGGCCGGACTTAGTGACGAGGGGTGACGCCCGGACTTCGTCGGGCTTGGTGACGAATTGGGGAAGAAAAGATGGATTCCCGATACCGATAGCGACGGCGAACCCCGATGCTATCTTTCGGAGATCGGGGTCGGGATCGGGTTTCGGGATCGAAAAGGGACCAGTTGGCGAAGCACTCTTCACTAAGCCCGCGAGAGCGGGCGTCGTCTCTAAGCTCGGCGAAGCTCGAGCGACGTCACCAAGTCCGGCAACGCCGGACGTCGTCACTATATCACGTCACTGCGCGACAGCGTTTCGGGCATGTTCGGTCGGAGTGAAACGTCTCGTTGAAATAGTTTTTTTGTGAAAAAAACAGTATATACTTAAAACAGGAGTTAAGCAATTAATTACATCCTCCTCCGGCTTCCGGCGGTTAGCGAACCGAGAGCGCGGAAATCGGCATGCGGTAATTAATTCATCCCCCGTATGAACTACCTGGTGTCCGCGTGGCTTGTTTATGCCTCGCTCATGCTGTTTCACAACCTGTTTACGCCCGGCAGGAAGGCGAAGCTGTACCTTCTTCTCGATATAGCGGGCATTATCGCCGCCCTCGCCCTTATTCTGTCCGGCATCGTGTAGGGAGAAGAGTCCGGTTTTCTTCACGCACGCCGCGTCTCCCGGCACCGAATCCTCAAACACCGTCGTCCCATGCCGCGCCGCTATGCTGTGCCCCTCTTGCTGTCGCTTCTTCTCGCACTGTTCCCGTTCCGCCAGCTTCTTGCCGCGGACTTTCTCTACGGTATCGACGTCCTTCAGCGTTCCGGTTTCAGCGGACTGGAGCGGAAGAACGTCGGCCTGATCACCAACGCGGCTGGCGTGGACGTCGAGGGACGTCCGAATTACCGGATACTTCTGCAAAACGGCGTCAAGCTGCGGTTTCTGATGTCGCCCGAGCACGGTTTTGCTATCGGGGCCGAGGCTGGAGAGACGGTCGGCGACAGATCGCTCGACGAGGGGTTGACGGTCTATTCCCTTTACGGCGCGACGAAAAAGCCCGACCGGAAGCTGCTCGACGCCATAGATATTCTGCTCTTCGATCTTCAGGATATCGGAGCTCGCTGCTACACCTACATTTCGACGATGCGCGAGGCGATGGAAGCGTGCGAGGAAGCCGGAGTCGCGTTCATGGTGCTCGATCGTCCCAACCCTATCTCGCCGATTCCGGCCGAGGGCTTCATGCTCGATCCCGGATACTCCTCTTTTGTCGGTTCGGTGCCCGTTCCCTTCCTCCACTCCATGACCGTCGGAGAGATCGCCGTGTTTCTGAAAAAACGGTACTTCCCCGGCATCGATCTCCGCGTCGTCGGGATGGAGGGGTACAGCCGGAAGCGGTTCGCGGACGAATTCGCCGGATTCAGGTTTGTCCCGCCCTCTCCGAACATCCGGGATCCGGAGACGGCCCTGGTTTATCCATCGACGGTTTTTTTCGAAGCGGCCAACGTCAGCGAGGGCAGGGGCACCGGCGCGCCCTTCCGGCAGTTCGGCGCTCCCTACATCGATCCCGCCCGTCTGAAGAACGAACTCGAAAGCGCCCGTCTTCCCGGAGTGGCGTTCACGGAAGTGGAGTTTGTGCCGGAGTCGGGGCGTTTCAAGGGCCTTGCGTGCAAAGGGTTGAGAGTGAACGTCACCGACCGTTACGTGTTCGAGCCGTTCAGAACCGGCGTCACCCTCCTGGTCGCCCTGCAGAAGCTCTATCCGCGGCTTCTCGGGCTGGACGAGAACGGGGACTTTTTCGACAAGCTCGCGGGAACCCCTCTTTTGCGGAAAATGGTGGTTTCGGAGCGTACGGTCGAGGAAATTCTCGCGGCATCGAGGCTGCAGGTGCACGCGTTCGAGCAGGAGAATCCCGACAGATTTTTATACGAATGAACGGTTTGCGGAAGGGGCGATCTATCTCGGAACGCGGAATCTTCCGGTGAGCCCGCCGAGGGAAAAAAGCAACTGCCATAGGTGCAGGTGGCGCGCCCGGAACGCTCCCGCACAGCTCAGCAGGTAGTACTCCCACATCCGGAAGAACCGGTCGCTGTAGTTTCCTTCGAGCGTTTTTCGTTTTTTCAGCAGGTTTTCATGCCAGGCCTTCAGCGTCAGATAGTAGTCGTCGCTGAAGACGTGCCAGTCTTCGAGAACGAGCAGGTCTTCGTGTGCCGCCGCGATCTGACTTGCCGAGGGAATCATGGAATTCGGAAAGACGTAGCGGCTTATCCAGGGGTCGGTCGAGCTCGACGACCGGTTTCCCCCTATGGTATGCAGGAGAAAAAGGCCGTCGGGGACGAGGCTTTGCCGGGCCTTCCGGAAGTAGCGGCGGTAGTTCTTGTAGCCTACATGCTCGAACATGCCGATGGAGTAGATCCTGTCGTATTTCCGGCCGAGATCCCGATAATCCATCAGTTCTATGGTGACCGGCAGCCCCCTGCAGAGGGAGCGGGCATGTTTCGACTGTTCCCGTGAGACGGTAATCCCGGTTACTTCCACGCCGTAGCGCTCGGCGGCGAAACGCGCCGCGCCTCCCCAGCCGCACCCGATGTCGAGAACGCTCATTCCGGGTTTGAGCATGAGCTTTTCGAAGACGAGAAGCAGCTTGTGCTCCTGGGCCTTGTGCAGCGTATCGCACTCCTCCCAGTAGGCGCAACTGTAGTTCATTCCCGGATCCAGCATCGCTTCGAAGAGGTCGTTGCCGGTATCGTAATGCCGTTCGCCGACGGTGAAGGCGCGGGAAGGATTCTGGAGATTGAAGAGGCTGCCGGAGAGCCGGGCGGCTATCATGCCGAGGGTGAGAAGCCGTTCGTTCGCGCCGGAACGCAGGATTCTGAAAAACAGCTGGTCGAGCGCATCGCAATCCCACCAGCCGTCCATGTACGCCTCCCCGAAGCCCAGATTGCCTTTCGAGAGCATCCGCTGGAAGAGACGGTCGTCGTGAACGCTTATGTCCCACGCGTTGCGGCCGTCCACCTCTATGCCGGCAGATTGCAGGAGCGACTCCGCCTGCCGTCTGAAATAGTTGTCAAACATCTTTTTCCGCAGAGGGGGAACGTTGGAACGTGTCTGACGGAGAATCGGACGATATGCCGGATTGACGAAACGGCTATGCTGAAAAGTAAAAAACTTCCGTTACATATGCATATGTCAGTTCCGGAACGGGCGGAGAAGCAGCGCCGTGAGCCGTTGCTGATCGGGAGCGCTTTCGTTGGCAAGTCCGAGCGGCATCTCCCGGATGTTTTCCTTAAGCCGAAAGCTCCCGAAAAGCCGGTCCCACACCGAGAGCATGCTGCCGTAGTTCGAATCGTGCTCTTCCCTGACGACGGAGTGGTGCAGGCGATGCATCAGGGGAGTGGGCACAAGCGTTCGCAGCGCCCGGTCGATTCCGGACGGGATCGAAACGTTGCTGTGATGAAATTCGATGATCGGGGTCATCAGCATGGAGTAGAGCAGGATGTCCTCTATGCCCGCGCCGATGAGAGCGAAAACCGGAATCCTGAGGATTTCGGAAAAGATGATTTCGACGGAGTGAAATCTCCAGCTCGTCGTGACGTCCAGCGAAGGGTCGCTGTGATGGACGGAGTGGAACCTCCAGAGAAAATCGACCGTGTGGTTGAGACGGTGCCAGGCGTACATCCACAGATCGATCAGCACCAGAGTCAGGAGCGCTTCGCCCAATGCCGGGAGACCGAGGCCTCCGACGCCCGGCCACAGGCTTTGAAAATAGCGCAGAAACGCCGCCATGAGCACGGCCGAAGGCAGCAGGATCAGGAGGTTCAGCACCGCGATGGAGAGGTTGAGGACCGCATGGTTTCCCCGGTTCCTCCGTGACTTGAAGAACGGCACGACTCCTTCGAGAATCCACAGGAGAACTCCTCCGGTGACGGTTATTCCATAGGAGAGAAGGGAGAGGTTTTCCATTGCGGGCACGTTTGCTTATCGACGGACGGGGAGGGTGGGACGGTTTCGGCGTTGCTGACGGTCGGGAGGTTTCGGGGTCACTTGCCGGTTCCCGCCGAGCTGCCGGCGTCGCTTTTTCTGGGACGCCCCCGTTTTCTCCGGGCGCCGTTTTCCGCGCCTTCCCCGTTCAGCGCGCGGTCCTTGCCCAGAGCCACGCCGTCGTCCTCGAGGACATCTTCTTCGTGGAAATCGGCCGAGGCGATGACCTCGATCTCCTTCTGGCTGTCGTCAGGCAGGGGAGCCCTGGTTTTAGGGGAGCTTTTTTTGCGGGAATTCCTCCTGCTTTTACCATGCGGCTCGACGAGCGTTATCACTTCGTTTATGGAGGTGAAGATGTAGAGCTGCTTGTCGAGGCCCGACAGTTTCAAAAGGTCTTTTATCTGCTGGCAGAGCGAGACGAAAATCGCCAGCCCGTGGCACTGGTTCGCCATCTGGTGGGCCAGAAGCAGGGAGCCGACTCCGCAGGAGTCGATCGCCTTTACAAGGGAAAAATCGAATATCAGGTTTTTCCGCCCATCCTCCTGCAGCATGTCATGAATCGATTGCCGGAAGGCTCCCGCCGAGCGAACGTCGAAAACGGGCTCCTCTATTTTTACAATGGTAAGGTCCCTGCGGTTCGATACTGAGTATTTCATAGCTGCAGCCTCGGAAAGAAAGGCTTGACACCTCTTTTACAACAAATTACGGGCTCGGTATACGGGCGGGAAGAGCGGCGGCCCGGTGTGTCTGTGCGGAGAGCCCCTGTTGACAACGGCGTTCGGGTTGCGGCCGTCTGTTTCAAGTTTGGTGAAAAGCATGAACTTTTCCAACAAAAAAGCCCGGTTTTCTTTTTCCGGAGTTAATACATAGTGACAACGTCCGGCGTTGCCGGACTTGGTGAAGGCGCTTCGGCTTCGTCGAGCTTGGAGACGACGCCCGCTCTCGCGGGCTTGGTGACAAGTGCTTCGCCGTCGGTGTTGGTAACCAACGCCAGTTCGGACGCACACGAACCCTTTGTTCATCGGCAACCGCTTTCTACCAAAGCACTTGCCCGCCGCCTAGTGCAAACTGCATACTGCCAACCGGTTCCCCCACAGTACGGGCGAAAAATTTTTCGCCCCTACGGTCGTCGTGAATACCCGTGCAATCCGTGGGGACAATAAAACCTGTCGATCACCAGCCAATCGCGCCCCTGCATTTCAACGATTCAACAATTCCCCGGCATCCTCATTGCAGTTTGCCAACTGAAGACTGCCGACTGAATCGATCGTTTTCCCAACTGGTCACCAAGCCCGACGAAGTCCGGGCGTCGCCCCTCGTCACTAAGTCCGGCCCAGCCGGACGACGTCACCAAGCCCGATACCAATCGGGCGCCGTCACCAAGCGCCCGGCGGGGGCTTAACATGCCTCACGGCTTCATGCAGCGGTTTGCGAGGGCCTCGACAAGCTGCCGGAACGCTTCTTCGTCCGGGGGTGCGTCCACCCACTCTATATCCAGACGGTTCCTGAAAAAGGTGAGCTGGCGTTTCGCGTAGTTGCGCGTGTGGCGGGCGATAAGCTCGACCGCCGTATCGAGGTCGATCTCTCCCCGGAAGTGGCTGAAGAGCTCCTTGTAGCCCACCGTTTCGAGAGCGTTCGTGCGGTTTCCGCCCTCCCGGGCGTAGCGGTCGAAGAGTGTTCGGGCTTCTTCGAGCAGTCCTTCGGCCATCATTTCGTCCGTTCTCCGGTCGATCCTCCGGTAGAGCTCCTCTCTCGGCATGCGGAGACCCAGCGGAAGCCAGTCGAATGTGCCGGGCCTCTTGCTGCCGGAAGCCTGGAGCTCGGTTACGGTTTTTCCGCTGACGGCGATGATTTCAAGGCTTCTCACAAGGCGCTGCGTTTTTGTCGGGTCGAGTGTCCGGGCCTGCTCGGGGTCGAGCGCCTTCAGCCGTTCGTAGAGAGAGTCCGCGCCGCTCTTTCGAAGCTCTTCGGCGAGTCGCCGCCGGATTTCGGGGCTCTTCGGCGGCAGCTCGGCAAAGCCGTGAAGCAGTCCCTGGACGTAGAGCGTCGAACCTCCCGCGACGACAACCCTTGTGCCCCGTTCGTGCAGGGAGCGAATACGCTCCACGGCGTCTCTTGCGTAATCTCCCGCGCTGTACTCCTCTTCGGGTTCCTTTTCGCCGATGAAGTGGTAGGAAACTTCCCCGAGCAGCCGGGAGGAGGGTTTTGCTGTTCCGATATCCATGCCGCGGTAGATCTGTCGGGAATCCGCCGAAACGATCGCCGCCCCGTTTTTTTTCGCCAGGGCGTGGGCGAGCGCCGTTTTTCCCGAAGCGGTAGGACCGGTGATCACCGGCACCACGGTTTTTTTCCCGGACGTCTTCACAGGCGTTCTACAGCAGCGAGAGGGTTCTCATGAGCGTATGGATGCGCGAGAGGGGGAGGCCGACGACGTTGTAGTAGCAGCCTTCGATCCGGCGCACGAAGCAGGACATCAGCGGGTCCTGGATGCCGTAGGCGCCGGCCTTGTCGAAGGGGAGTTGTGCGTCGAGGTACGTTCTGATCTCCCGCTCTTCCATCGGGGCGAATTCTACACGGGTCGTTTCGACCCCTGTGGAGCATCGCCCTTGCGGTTCCAGAAGGGCGAAACCGGTCATTACGCGGTGGTCCCTGCCCTGCAGCCGGGAGAGCATGCCGAAAGCTTCGTCGTATCCGGAGGGTTTGCCGAGCGGTTCGCTGTCGAGGACGACGGTGGTGTCGGCTCCGAGTATCACGGCTCCGGAGCGGTTCTTTTTGCAGGTTTCCGCGGCTTTGCGGGCTTTTTTTTCCGCTACGCGGATCACGTTCCGTTCGGCCGTCTCGCCGGGATCGAAGGTTTCGTCGACGGTTACGGGCTCCGTCGTGAAAGGCAGCCGCATGAGCGAGAGCAGTTCGCGCCTTCTCGGCGAGGCGGAAGCGAGCACAATGTTCGGTGCCGGCATATCCCGGAAAGTCTTATTCAAGGTTGTTCCACCCCCTTCGGCTGAGGTCGGTATAGATGAAAAGGCCCGCGAGGAAGGCGACGGCGAAATATGCCGCCGTTTGCAGGGGATCGCCGAAAATGAGCTTGCCGGTCCCGAAGAGAATCGAGTAGACCAGAATGATTCCGGCGACCCAGTCGGCGAAGAGGCGCAGAAAGCCGGAGTCGGATGTAACTTCCGGCAGCCGGTCCGATATTTTTTTCCAGAGAACGCCCCCGACTCTTGTCGTGGAATAAAAGGTCATCAACTGTTCGCGGTCGGTCGGCGGCGTCAGGAAGGTAGCCGCCAGAGACGAAGCGATGGTGAACAGCACGATGATGTAGAGAGAGGAGGGGAAAGCTATCTCCGTGAACAGGGTGATCCAGGTGTAGGCCAGGAAGGGAGCGATCATGGAGACGATTTCCGACCAGGCGTTGAGCCTCCACCAGTACCAGCGCAGAATCAGTACGAACCCGGTGCCTGCGCCGCACTGGATGATGAACTCCCAGGCTCCGGTAATGGTCTCCAGCACGTAGAAGGTGATGAAGAGGGCGAAGAGGGCGACTCCGGCCGTGAAGAGCTTCGAGGCTCCGACGTAGTGGCGCGCATCGGCATCCTTCCTGATGAAGCGTTTGTAGAAGTCGTTGATCAGATAGCTCGTTCCCCAGTTGAGGTGCGTCGAAAGCGTCGACATGTATGCGGCCAGGAAGGCGGCGACCAGCAGTCCCTTCAGACCCGGGGGCAGAATCGACTGCATGACGTGGACGAAGCCATCTTCCTTCTGTTCGGCGGGAAGGTCCGGAAAGAGCACGAGGCTTGCCAGGCCGACGACGATCCAGGGCCAGGGGCGCAGGCAGTAGTGCGCCACGATGAACCAGAGCGTGGCCAGAAAAGAGTGCTTTTCGTCCTTCGCGCTCATCATGCGCTGCGCGATGTAACCCCCCCCGCCCGGTTCCGAGCCCGGATACCACGAAGCCCACCACTGCACGAAGGCGAAAGCGGCGAACGAGGCGAAGGTCAGTTCGAGGGTTCCGTCGAGGCCGCTTCCGGAGGGGTTCGACGTTATCGAGGGGAAGAAGTCGAACATCCATGCGGGCAGGGCGCCGGTGATACCTCCCGCTTCGGTTATTTCCGGGGCCTGCAGGGCGAGAACGGCAAGGATTATGCATCCGGTCATCGAGATGACGAACTGGACGGTGTCGGTGATCGTGACGCCCCAGAGCCCCGAAAGGCCCGAATAGAGGGTCGTCAGCAGGACGCAGGCGACGATTGCGACTTCCGGATTGATTTCCGGAATCATGATGCTGATGATCTTGTACATCGCCAGGTTGACCCAGCCGATGATGACCGCGTTGATGAACAGCCCGAAGTAGAGGGCCTTGAAGCCGCGGAGAAACTGCGCCCCCTTGCCGCTGTAGCGCAGCTCGATGAATTCGAGGTCGGTCAGAATGTTGGCGCGCCGCCAGAGGCGCGCAAAGAAAAACACCGTCAGCATGCCGCCTGAAACGAACGTCCACCAGAGCCAGTTTCCGGCGATGCCGTGCTTGGCGACCAGCCCGGTAACCGCCAGCGGGGTATCCGCGGCGAACGTCGTCGCCACCATGCCCGTTCCGGCGATCCACCAGGGAAGCTTCCGGCCGGAGAGAAAGAACTCCCCTACGTTCCGTGAAGCTCTCCTGGAAAACAACAGCCCGACGAGCAGGGTGAGAACCAGGTAGGCGAAGATGACGCCGAGATCGAGGCCGGTGAGGTGCTTCATGGCGCGACGGTATGATTGGCTGAGCGGTTCGCCTGCCGGGAGAACGGGCCGGCGTTGTTATTGATCGTCGATTTTCGACAGGTCGAGGAAGCTCTGGTATCTGTCGTCGATCTCGAGCAGGTCGAGGCCGGCCAGTTTTTCCGTGCCGAACTTCTCGACACAGAAACTCGCCATGGCGCTTCCGTACAGCACGGCCTTGCGCAGCTCGGTGTCGTTGATCTCCCCGGCTCTCGACAGGTGTCCGAGGAATCCCCCGGCAAAAGTGTCTCCCGCGCCGGTGGGGTCGTAAATCGATTCCAGGGGAAAGGCCGGGGCGGCAAAGATGCCGTCGTCGGTAAAGAGCAATGCGCCGTGTTCGCCTTTTTTGATGATGAGCGTTTTCGGGCCCATTTTCCGGATGATCCGTGCCGATTTGACCAGGTTCGGATTGCCGCTGAGGAGCCGGGCCTCGCTGTCGTTGAGAATGAAAATGTCGACCCGTTCGAGCGTTTTTTTCAACGCTTCGGGTTTGCCTTCGATCCAGAAATTCATCGTATCGAGGATCACGAGATCGGGGTTCGAAACCTGGTCGAGCACCTTCATCTGGAGCTCCGGGTCGATATTGCCGAGGCAGAGGTAACGTGCGTCGCGATAGGCCTGTGGAACGTGCGGATCGAACTCGGCGAAAACGTTGAGCTGGGTGTCGAGCGTGTCGCGTGTGTTCATGTCGTAATGGTACCGTCCGCTCCACCGGAAGGTTTTGCCTTCGTCGACGACCTGGATGCCCCTGGTATCGATTCCCTTGTTGTGAAGGAGCTGAAAGTGCTCCTCGTCGAAATCGGCGCCTACAACGCCCACGAGCTTGATGTCGTCCGAAAAATAGCTGGTGGACAGGGCGATGTAGGTTGACGAGCCGCCCAGCGTATTGTCCGAGCGGCCGAAAGGGGTTTCGATGTTATCAAAAGCGAGCGAACCAACGACAAGAATAGACATAATGAGTGTTTCTGGGTTGAACGTAGTTTACTGCCGGGAGTCGTCCTGCTGGGCGGGCACGTCGAAAATCACGCACCCGCCCGGGTCCATATCCAGTTCGAGCCGGCTGTTCGTGACCGTGTGGACGACGCCGGAAACCATATCTGTTAGCGTAAAGCTTTTCTTCTGAAATTCCATGAATCCGCGCGCAGAATTTTCATGGTCGCTGTTCCCGACGAACAGGAGATGTTGTCGTTCGCCCGTCCGCATGACGGCCAGCATCTCCGGGGAGGAGACGAACGGCAGGACTATCGAGCCGGGAGAGCCGTCGAGGACGGTCTCGCGGTACCCGGACCGGATCGCAAGCAGCCGTGCGATGAACGCATGGAGCGGTTCGAGGCCGTTGCAGGTCTTCCAGTCGTAACCCCGGGCGCTGAAAAGGGGCAGCATTTCCGGCCCCCACCGCTCCCGGTCTTTCGCGGTGAAGTTGAGGCCGAGGTTGACCGGGTTGGATTCGCATATCTCCATGCCGGAATGGATGAACGGTATCGCCGGCAGCACCGAGGCGAGCCCGAAGATGAAACGCGAGCGGTTTCTTCCGCTCTCGATACCGGCGAGATTGTGGCAGATTCTCGGCGTGTTGTGATTCTCTCCGGTGCCGAAGAACGGTACGCCGACGCCGGTCCGGTTGAGGTAATTCAGGAGGCCCCGGATGTAGACCGGGTCCTGGATGACGAACGGCAGCGACCCGAAAACGGCGTCGACGCCCGTTCCCCGCCTGGCGGGAGAGGGGTCGAAATCCTCGTCCCAGAAAGCGAAACGGGGATTCTTCTCGCGCGCCCTTTTCATGACGGCCGATTTCAGCGCTCCGGGAAGCGCGTGACCCATGTCGATCATCGCCCCGTCGATGCCGAAGGTGTCCTGGAAGAAAGGGATGATCCCCGTGACGGCGTCCCAGAGCGCCCTGTTTCTGTACTCCGGACGGTCGAGCTCTTCGGCGTACATGCGTATGGTGTTGTAGGCCACGTAATTGAACTCCGGGTGACGGTGCATTTTCAGATAGGCGACATCCGTCCAGGGCGGTTGCCGGTCGTCGGGAGGCCAGTCGGAAAACGCGGTGGCGACGATGCTCTCCCCGCCGCCGGGAGCCGCACCCGTATAACCGTTCTCTGAAAGTTCGACGTGTTTTGGGGATTCCGTGAACCGGGCACGGTAGGCCGCGGAGGGTGCCGGAAGGCCTGAAAGTTCGCGTTTGTCGACTTTTTCATAGATCGTCGCGAGCGTTTCGGGATCGAATTCCGGGGGGGCGTATGTTTCCGGAACCGAACGGTCCGGTCCGGCGGTCCGGAGCCAGTAGTACCAGTCGGGATGTTTCGCGATCCAGTCGCTGTCGACGGATGTCGTCCTGAAGACGAACTCCTGTACCACGCGCATGCCTACGAGATGCGCGGCCTCGACGAACGCCATGAACTCCGTTTCCGGTTCGAGACCGAGGGCCGGTTCGCCGAGAAGAGGATCGATGGTGCAGGGGTTTCTGACCGCGTAGGGCGAGCCGAGGTTTCCCTTGCGTTTTTTTTCGCCCGGCGCCGTCACCGGCAGCAGGTAGATCGTGTTGACGCCGAGGCGTTCGATGTAGGGCAGGAGGGAGATGGATTTCAGGAAGGTGCCCGTTTCCCGGAAGCCGCCGGGGAGCGGGTCGGGTGAGATGACGCCGTCCCCGTCGTGGTCGAAGGCCGTGGTGAGGCGGACGAACAGGTTGTAGACCACGCTCTCGCGCGTCCAGCTCCCGTCCCCTGCCGGTTCCACCTGCGGAACCGGCTCGCGCTCGAGCAGGGTTTCGAGGCAGTGCGTGAAATGCCGGACCGGATCGGTTTCGGAAACGCCTGTTTCAGGACCGCGCCAGACATTCGGGACGAGGTAGGGACCGCGCCGGGCGCCGGCGCGCGAAAGAGCGTCAAGGATTGTTTCGAGATGCGTCGGGCTCACGCGGTTATCCGTCTTGGTTGTCGAGGTGTTGCGGCGTCTGTTCGTGCCGGAAAATATAGTGAAACCGGCGTACATAACGCTATCCTAACCTGAATAATTCATGAGAGTTCGAAGCGCTATCGCGCAGTGACGTGATATAGTGACGACGTCCGGTGTTGCCGGACTTGGTAACGACGCTTCGGCTTCGCCGAGCTTAGAGACGACGCCCGCTCTCGCGGGCTTGGTGAGAAGTAAACCGCCAACTGATCCCTTTTCGATCCCGAAACCCGATTTCCGACCCCGATCTCCGAAAGATAGCATCGGGGTTCGCCGTCGGTGTCGGTATCGCTATCGAAACCACCGCCGGTTCGGGCAGCCACAGGGGGCTGCCCCTACGGTTCAGCAATTCCCCAACTGGTCACTGTCACTACTCTTTTGCCGACTGCTTACTGAAGTCTGCCGACTGGCTCCCACTCGACCCCGATTCCCGATTAAGTTTCTCCCGCCTAACACTTAGCACATAGCACCTAACACCTTCCTCCCCCTTTGGTGAATTATTCAGGATAAAAGACTGTCTTTTATAACCGTACTCTTATCGAGCATCCCGACTTGTCGAGACGCTCAGTTTAGGGCTATATTAATCCTTCATGAGAAATCTTCGCATGACCATCGAATACGACGGCACGGATTTTTACGGCTGGCAGAAACAGCCCGGCGGAGTCCGCACCGTTCAGGGGGAGATCGAGGCCGTTCTTGCCCGGGTCCTTCAGGAGCCGGTGAAGATAAACGGAGCCGGCCGCACGGACAGCGGCGTGCACGCGCGCGGCCAGGTCGCGAATTTCAGAACGGGCAGTCCGATGAGCCCCTGCAGGCTCTCCTGCGCCCTGAACGGCCTGCTCCCCCCCTCCATTCGTATCCGGAGCGTGGACGAGGCTCCGGATACGTTTCACGCACGCTTCAGCGCGCTCGGCAGGGAGTACCGTTATGTCATGACCGAACGTCCGACGGCTTTCGGGCGGTATGCGGGTTGTTGCCGCGAAGCACCGGATATCGATCTCTTGAACCGCTGTTCGGCGGAACTTCTGGGGAAACACGATTTCTCCGTGTTTTCACGGGATGCGCGGGACGGTCGTAACGCTGTCTGTGCGGTCTACAGCGCGGTCTGGGGGCGCGGCACGGAGCGGATCGTCTTCAGGATCTCCGCGAACCGTTTTCTCAGGACCATGGTGCGATTTCTGGTTTCGGCGCTTCTTTGCGCCCGCGAGGGGGACATCAGCGCCTGTCTGCGCTCGGGCGTCCTCCCGCAAGGGATCGTCCCCGCGGACCCTTCGGGCCTTTTTCTGTGGCGCGTGCACTATCCCTGAACGTCCTCCGTACCCACCGGTCAGGCGGGCCGGGTTGTAATAGTCGCCGACGCTGTTTATGTTACAAGCACACGGCGGCCCGCTCTTCCCGCAGCGGTTGCCGATTCCTGAAAATCCCTCAAAGTAGAAAGACCCTGTGAAGACGAGGCGTGTCTGTATTGTTGCCCTTATCGCCGCTGTTCTGACGCTTCCGGCGTTCGGGGACGTACTGGCCGCCCGGCAGGAGGGGGAGACCGACCGGAAAGCGATCGCCGGGATGCTCGACAGCCTGGTTCACGCCACCTATTTCCAGGACAGCCATTTCAGGGTATGGAAGGAAGACGGTTTTACCCGCTATCCTTTCGGATTCATCCCGCAGTTCGACGACGAAACCTATGTCGAGAGGATCGCCTACCTGAACTCGAAGACCCCCCTCCCGCTGACCTACAACAAGCACGTGAAGAGCTTTATCAAGCTCTACGCGGTCGACAAGAGAAAGCTCACGGCGAAGATTCTCGGGCTCACCAGCGTCTACTTTCCGCTTTTCGAGGAGAAGCTGAGGCAGTACAGGATTCCGCCCGAGCTGAAATATCTCGCCATCGTCGAGTCGGCCCTCAACCCGACGGCCGTGTCGAAAGCCAACGCGAAAGGGTTGTGGCAGTTCATCTACGGCACGGGAAAGATGTACGGTCTCGAATCCTCCTCGTTCGTCGAGGACCGCTTCGACCCCGAAAAGTCGACCATCGCCGCCTGCCGGCACATGCGGGATCTCTACAACATCTACGGCGACTGGTTTCTCGTGCTCGCGGCATACAACTCCGGCGCGGGCAACGTCAACAAGGCCATTCGCCGCTCGGGCGGAGCGAGGAACTACTGGAAGATATGGCCCCATCTGCCTGCCGAGACGCGCGGCTACGTTCCGGCCTTCATCGCGGTGACCTATGTGATGAACTACTACCGCGAACACAACATCCGGCCGTTCGAGGCCGGGTACCTCTACCGCGACATCGGCACGGTAGGAGTTTCCGATATTCTGGCGTTCGACCGGATCAGCGAAGCCGTGGGGGTTTCCGTCGAGGATCTCGAATTCCTCAATCCCCAGTACAAGCTGAACGTCATTCCGGCCGACGGCCGGAACAGGTATACGCTCAGGCTGCCGAAGCAGTACCTCTCGAAATTCGCCGACAGGGAGAAGGAGCTCTACGCAAGCATGTCCCGGGACGACCGGGCTGCGCTGCTTGCCAAGGCCCGCGCGGTCGAGACGGCCGCGCGGGTCACGTCGCGCAAGAACATCCACGTCGTCAGGAGAGGGCAGACGCTTGGATCCATCGCGAGGATGTACCGCTGTTACGTCAGCCAGATCGTCGAGTGGAACAACCTGAAAAACTCGAGGATCTATCCCGGCCAGAAGCTGAAAATTTTCGGTTCCTCCGGCGGTTCGTCCCGCGCCAAGGCCTCTTCACTTGTCTATCACAAGGTCCGGCGTGGGGAAAACCTCGGCCTGATAGCGAAGCGTTACGGCGTCAGCGTCAGCCGTATAGCGTCGTGGAACAACCTCGGGCGCCGCAGAACGATCTATCCCGGCCAGAGACTGAAAATATACGGCGGTTCGTCCCGCGCCAAAGCCTCCCAGCCGGTCTATCACAAGGTCCGGCGGGGAGAAAACCTCGGCCTGATCGCGAAACGTTACGGCCTCAGCGTGAGCCGCATCGCATCCTGGAACAATCTCGGCCGGAAGCGGACCATCTACCCCGGGCAGCGCCTGAAGCTCTTTCCCCCGACACGTTATCACAAGGTTCGCCGGGGCGAGAATCTTGTCCGGATAGCGAAGAAATACGGCGTCACCGTCAGCGATCTGGTCTCCTGGAACAACCTCGGACGCAAGAGGACGATCTACCCCGGCCAGAAACTGAAGGTGCTCTCCAGATGAGACGGTGAACCGGCATCGCCCCCCCCTTTCCGTCAGGAGTGGACCGGCCCATGAAAATGAGCCGGACCTCTGTGTAAAAATGATAATTTTATTATCTTGAGCCTTCACTTGAAACAGCGTGCTCGGTGGATGAATATGCCTTGGATGACCGCTAAGCTGCCATGTCAGTTTTCTTCACTAATTGAGAATCAAACAACGTATGCGTAACATCATTTTTACCGGTAAGGGGGGCGTTGGAAAGACCTCGATTGCCGCCGCGACGGCGTTGAAAGCCGCCGATCTCGGGTACAAGACGCTTATCATGTCTACCGACCCGGCGCACAGTCTCGGCGATTCGCTCGATGTGACCCTCGGGCCCTCTCCCGTGAAGGTTGCGGAAAATCTGTGGGGGCAGGAGGTCAGCGTGTTCGGCGATCTCAATCTCAACTGGGACGTCGTTCGCGAGCACTTCGCCCAGCTTATGGAGTCCAGGGGCGTCGAAGGCATCTACGCGGAGGAGATGGGCGTTCTGCCGGGCATGGAAGAGCTGTTTTCACTTTCCTATATCAAACGCTACAACGAGGAGCAGAAGGATTACGACCTGCTTGTGGTCGACTGCGCGCCGACCGGTGAAACCCTTCGTCTGCTCTCGCTTCCCGAAACCTTCGGGTGGTTCATCAAGCTGATTCGCAACGTCGAGAAATACATGGTCAAGCCGGTGATCAGGCCGCTGTCGAAAAAAGTGAAGAAGATCGACACCATGGTCGCGCCCGAAGAGGTGTACGAGAAGGTCGACAATCTGTTCGCTTCCACCGAGGGGATCATCGATCTTCTGGCCGACGGCTCGAAATCGACCGTGCGGCTGGTCATGAACCCTGAAAAGATGGTCATCAAGGAGTCCATGAGGGCGCTCACCTACCTGAATCTCTACGGGATCACGGTCGACAGCATCACCATCAACAGGGTCATGCCGGACCGGACCGAGGACCAGTATTTCAAGAAGTGGCGTCAGATCCAGCAGAACTATATCAAGCAGATCGAGGATGCCTTCGCGCCGATTCCTATCGGCCAGGTGCCGCTCTTCGACCAGGAGGTCGTCGGTCTGGACATGCTCCGCCAGGTAGGTGAAAAGGTCTATGGCGAAAAGAACCCGATGAAAATCTTCTTCAAGGAAGATCCCATCGATATCCAGAAAGTCCACGAAGGGCACTACAAGGTCAGGGTCAGGCTGCCGTTCATGGAGGATATGGGGGTCGAACCCAAGATCCTCAAGCTCGGAGACGATCTCACGATCAGGATCGGGGACTATCAGAAGATCGTGGCGCTGCCGATCTTCATCGCGGGTCTCGAATCCTCGGGGGCCAGCTTCGAGGACGGGTGGCTCACCATCGACTTTACCAAGGAAGAGGTACAGGAGTGATAGCTCCACTTCCGGATACGGTTACAGTTACAGTTACAGAAACCCGCTCTCCCGGAGCGGGTTTTTTTGTACCTGCATTTATGACTCCTGCATGAAGAGCAGATCGGCCGAGAGAACTCCCTGCACCGTCGAGACTTCGGCAAGGTCCGCATCGACCGGTCCGTCGATCCTGACGACCGTGAAGCCGTTCGCCTCGAGCAGTTTTCCGCACGAGGGATCGATGGAGTCGGTGACAAGTACGTTCATTACCCAAAAGAGGTGAACGGTTCGCGGCGGTCGGGGCGAGGAACACGCCGGTTTCGCCCGGAATTTATTACGGGGGCAGGCGATTAATTATTGTTGACTTTTTTTATCTTCCTTGCTATTGTGCGAGTTTTGCGATTTCATATTCTGGCCGAATGCATCGTTTACAGGATTTAAGGGTTTCTTCCATAGCACGGTTGACGAGCCCCCGGACGCTCAAGAGCAAGCTGCCCGTTTCGCAGAGGGCGGCGGACTCGGTTGTCGCGGGGCGCGAGGAAGTGCAGAATATTCTGACCGGAAAGGATTCCAGGCTGCTGGTGATCGTGGGGCCCTGTTCCATTCACGACATCGCCGCCGCGATGGAGTACGCAGGCCGGCTGAAGGTTCTGCGCGACAAGCTCCGGGAGGAGCTGTGCATTATCATGCGTGTCTATTTCGAAAAGCCCAGGACCACGATCGGGTGGAAAGGGTTCATCAACGATCCCCATCTCGACGGTTCGTTCGACATCGAGCACGGTCTCTACCACGCGCGGAAGCTGCTGCTCGACATCAACACTCTCGGTCTCCCGGCGGCGACCGAGTTTCTCGATCCGTTTACGCCGCAATACGTTTCCGATCTCGTGAGCTGGGCTGCCATCGGCGCGCGGACGATCGAGTCCCAGACTCACCGGCAGATGGCCAGCGGCCTCTCCATGCCGGTGGGATTCAAAAACTCGACCGACGGCAGGGTGCAGGTGGCGATAGACGCCATACGGTCGGCGATGCATCCCCACAGTTTCCTGGGAATCGACCAGGACGGCCACAGCAGCGTCGTCACGACGACCGGCAACCCTTTCGGGCACATGGTGCTCCGGGGAGGAGCCGAGCGTCCCAATTACGATGCCGAGAACATCGCCAATGCCGAGATGCGGCTCGACAAGGCGTCCCTTCCGAAAAAACTGCTCGTGGACTGCAGCCATGCGAATTCGGGAAAGAAGCACGAACGGCAGTCGACGGTCTGGGAGAGCATCATCGAACAGCGTGTCGGCGGCACCCGGAGCCTCATCGGGGTCATGATCGAGAGCAATCTTTTCTGCGGCAATCAGCCCTTTCCCGCGAGCCCTTCCAGCCTGGCTTACGGCGTGTCGATAACCGACGCCTGCATTTCGTGGGAGGAGACCGTGCGGATGCTTTCTGAAGGTGCGGCCCAGTTGCACACGGCCGCCGCCACGGGAGCGGAAGCGTAGTTCCCGTTCCCAGAGTTTTGTATTCCGGTAACCTACATAAACTGAAAACAACAGGAGAACACCGTTATGAACATAGATCGTCTTGTCTTTGCCGTCGCCGGATTCATGGTCATGGCGAGTCTTCTGCTCGGCTATTTTTTCAGTCCGTACTGGTTTCTGTTGACCGGATTTGTCGGACTCAACATGTTCCAGGCGGCGTTTACCGGTTTCTGTCCCCTGGCCAAGATTCTCAAGTCCGTCGGCGTGGAGTCGGGCAAGGCGTTCGAGTGAACCGGCCGTTCGCAAGGTTTTTCGGGAACCCCCTTCGCAGGGGGTTTTTGTTTCGAGTCGGAATATCCAACCCCAATCCCGTTTCATCATGTCCGTTGAAATAAGACGCGTTCAGAGCAAAAGGGAGAGAAAACAGTTCATCAAATTTGCCTGGAAAGTCTACAGGAAAGACCCCGAGCTCGACAGATACTGGGTTCCGCCGGTCATCGCGGACTACATGAAAACGCTCGATACCGGGAAATATCCTCTTTACGATCATGCGGACCTCGCTCTCTTCACGGCATGGAAGAACGGTCGCATGGCCGGAACCATCGCCGCGGTCGAAAACCGTCGCCACAACGAGGTGCATCGGGACAAGGTGGGGTTCTGGGGCTTTTTCGAATGCATCGACGACCAGGGAGTCGCCAACGCGCTGTTCGACGCTGCGTCGCAATGGCTGAAAGCAAAAGGACTCGACACCATGAGAGGGCCCGCCAGCCCTTCGATGAACGATCAGTGCGGCATGCTGGTGAGAGGTTTCGACAGTCCGCCCGTGTTCCTGATGCTCTACAACCCGCCGTACTACAACAACCTGGTTACCAATGCCGGACACCGTACAGGCCAGGAACTTCTTGCATGGTATATCGATCAGGACCTGATCGATATCGAGCGCCTCGGCAGGATAGCGCAGCATGTCATGAAGCGGGAGCAGCTTTCGATCAGAACCATCAACATGAAGGATTTCGACAACGAGGTCGCGCTGATAAGGGGTATATACAACAAGGCCTGGGAAAAAAACTGGGGTTTCGTGCCGATGACCGACAGGGAGTTTGCCGGCATGGCAAAAAGCATGAAAGCCGTTGCAAAGGAACACTTCATCTACTTTGTCGAGAACAGGGAGGGCAAAACCGTCGGGTTTTCGTTGACCCTGCCCGATATGAACATCCCGCTCAAGCACGTCAACGGCAACCCGTTCACGCCGTGGGGGCTGTTTAAACTCTGGTGGTACGGCAGAAACATCTCCGCGTTCAGGACCATTACCATGGGGGTTCTCCCCGAGTACCGGAACAAGGGGATAGACAGCATTCTCAATGCGCATATTTCGCAATACGGCGGGAAATACGGTCTCCACTCCAGTGAAATGAGCTGGGTGCTCAAATCGAACGAGGCCATGAGCAAGCTTGCAAAGGTGATCGGCGGCATACCCTACAAGGAGTATGTTATCTATGAAAAAGAGATTTAACTTGAAAGCGCTGTCGCGCCGGCGAAGCCGGCGCGACGTCACTACTCTTCCGACCCCGAAACCCGATTCCGACCCCGATTCCCGACTACCCCAACGCTCTTTACTTTTGACCTTTGAACTTTTTACTTTTGACATAACCTCCCGGGGTTCGCCGTCGGCGTCGGTATCGCTATCGAAACCACCGCCGGTTCGGGCAGCCACAGGGGGCTGCCCCTACGGTTCAGCAATTCCTTGACATCCT
>JANQHQ010000002.1 GCA_028282595.1 Chlorobium sp.
CAGCCCGTCACGACAGCAATCGTGACGGGCTTTCTGCGTTTACAGACCTCCGCCTTCTCCTCCTCCCACTCCCTGTCTGCCGCTGAGACTGCTGACGGGGGGTCTGTGCACGGAGACGGGCGAAAGATTTTTCGCCCCTACAGCCCCGTGACGCCTCACTGCCGACCAAGAACCTGCCGGAACAAACGCCGCTTTTCTCCGGTTATAGAAAAACGCTCCTGTGGTTTCGATCCCGCAGATCGTTTCTCCATTGTCCACGATAGTTATCAGAAGCATAGTTTAGAGGGGATTGTGTATATGAACACTCGTGTTTCAGATTATCCCGCGGTCGTTTTCGCTTCGCAGGAACCGCCATGCCTGTCTCTCTATCAGAAAACGCACCGCCGCCATCCTGAAAACCAGCAGGACCCCATACGATTCCGGAACCTTGTCAAAAAACTGGAGGAGTCGCTTGCGAAGATGTATCCCAAAAGGGAGGTTGCCCCGCTCCTTCAGCCGTTCCACGATCTGGCGGAAGATCACCGGTTCTGGAACCATACGTTCGACGGTCTCGCTTTTCTCAGTGCGCCGGGGATGTTCAGGCTTTACAAGCTCCAGGACGAGGTGAAGGATATCGCCGTCGTTTCGGACAGTTTTTACACGAAGCCGCTCGTGAGGATTTTCCAGTCTCACGAACGGTACCAGGTTCTCGGGCTAACGAGGAGCGAGATAAGGCTGTTCGAGGGGACGAAAGACTCTCTCGACGAGATTCCTCTGGCGGAAGGCGTGCCGAGAACCATGGTCGAGGCCCTGGGTGAACGGGTGACGTCACCGCACCAGACGGTGGCGTCCTACGGAGGAACGAGGGGGACGGCCATGCATCACGGCCACGGCGCGAGAAAAGACGAGGATGGAGTTGATGCGGAACGGTTTTTCAGGATCGTCGACAAGGCCGTGCTCGAAAACCATTCCGGCCGTTCCAGGCTTCCGCTGGTGCTTGCAGCCCTGCCTGAAAACCAGGGGCTGTTCCGGCAGATATCCCAGAACCAGTGGCTGATGGACGAAGGCATCGTCATGAATCCCGGTGCCCTTGAAAGCGCGGCCCTGCTGGAAAAGGCCCGGAAGATCGTCGAACCGCAGATCCGGCAACGAACCGAGGCTCTTCTGGACGAATATGCCGACGCTCATGCACGGGGCCTCGGTTCGGCGGATATCGAGCATGTCGCCCAGGCGGCGGCATCCGGCAAGGTGTCGGTGCTCTTTATCGACAACGACGCCCGGATTCCGGGAACTCTCGATCGTGCTACCGGCGCCGTTTCTCCCGATGTCGGCGGCGAGCCGGCCGCGGGGGACCTGCTCGACGATATCGGCGAACTGGTGTTGCAGAAAGGTGGGGTGGTCAGGGTCATTCCGGCGCAGACGATGCCGTCCCGAACCGGTATCGCCGCTACGTTCAGGTTCTGAGAATTCACCGGAGACTTCCCGTTCCGTAACGGGAGTTTCCGGCTTTTCCCAACCGCATTGCGCTCTCCCCTCCCGTTTTTCTGTCAGTGACCGTGAAGAGCCGGAAAGTTTCGGCCTCTCCGTATATTGTTGCTGACGGCGATTCGTTTCCCCTCAAGTAAAATCCGAATACAATGCATGATCTGGTGAGTCACGCACTGGTCATGATCGGCGGCTATTTTGCGATCATGAATCCGCTGGCTAACGCGGCTATCTTTACAGGAATGACAGCAGGAATGGACGACGGGGCCGTGCGCAAAACCGCAGTGCAGGCAGTGGTTACGGCGCTGGCGATCGTTCTCTGTTTCATCGTGCTCGGCAGGCTGATATTCGATTTTTTCGGCATAACGCTTCCGGCCCTGCGAATTGCGGGGGGCGTCATGGTCTTTGCCATAGGGTTCAACATGATGCACGGAAAGATGTCGGGTGCGCACTCGCCCGCCGACGAAGAAGGACGGAATGCGGATCGCGGATCGATCGGCATCAGCCCTCTCGGTATTCCGGTTCTGGCCGGGCCCGGCACGATTGCGGTTTCGATGAGTTACTCTGCGACGGGAAATGCGGGTGAGATAGCGGTTAATGCGCTGGTTTTTACCATCATGTGCGCTGTGACCTATATCTTTTTTCTGCTCGGAGAGCAGGTTGAACGGACGCTGGGGCGTAACGGGTTGAAGGTCGTCACTCAGCTCATGGGACTGATTCTCGCCGTGATAGGGGTGCAGATCGGCATAGAGGGCGTTGCAGGAGCTGCAGGGCTTTTCGGGAACGGCCGGGGTGAGCTGCGATAAACTTCGCTTAAATTCGTATTATACCGGGCGGAACCATCAATCCTTCAACCTTCGCTACCAGGGCCGCAGCCTCTATTGCACGGAACTGGTCGGCTACCGGGACGAGCGTTTCGTGGCCGACAGTCAATCTCCGGGAGTGCGGATATGATCCGCTTCCGCACCTGAACAGTTTAAAAGTGCCATGAAAGATCATGCGTTTTTTCTGACGATGTCCGTCCGTGACTATGAGTGCGATATGCAGGGGATCGTCAACAACAGCGTGTACCAGAACTATCTCGAACATGCCCGGCACGAGTACCTGCAGGAGGTCGGCATGGATTTCAGGGCGCTCGCCCGTGACGGAGTGAATCTCGTGGTCGTTCGCGCGGAACTGGACTATCGCTTTCCCCTGAGAGGGGGCGATCGTTTCACCGTCGGCCTTTCAATAGCCAGGGAGTCGAGACTGCGATTTGCCTTTTACCAGGATATTTTCCGGGAGCCGGATAAAAAGCTTATCCTGAATGCAAAGATCACCGGAACCGCGCTCAACCGGCGGGGCCGTCCGGAAATTCCCCGGCAGTTGGCGGTGTTGCTCGAACACCCTGCGGAAGCGCCTTCGGAACAGTGAACAACAAGAGGGAAAACCGATGAAACCGTTGAAAGAGGTCGCCCAGGCGTACATGGCTCTGGGAGAAGGGGAGAGGAAGCGAAAGGAGGGAGTGTTCGGGGAAGCTGTCGAGGACTATCGGCGGGCGATGGAGGTGACCCGCGGGATTCCGGCGGAAGAAGTGTTCGACCACGACGGGTTCGATGCGCTCTGTCACGCGGGGCTCTCCTCGGTGTTCGTGGAGCTCAGCCGCTATGAGGACGGTCTCGTCTCGGCGGAGCTCGCCCTGAAGTATTTCAACCGGCGTGGAGAGCTCCACGAAGCCGAAGGCCTGCACTGGATCGATGCGGTCCTCAGCAGGGCGATCGCGCTTGCACGGACCGGAAAACAGGCGGAAGCTCTCGATTCGTTCCGGATCGCGGGTGAAATGGTGGAAGAGAGAAAGGGCGAAATGCCGGGGCGGGATGAGCTGCGGGCGAAGATCGAGAGCAATATCTCCATGCTGCGGACATCGATGCCCGAGGATCGCTCGAAACGGAAAGCGTGGTGGGAGTTCTGGTCGTGAGCGGTTTCCGGGAGGAGCGGGGTGAGTGAAACCTCCAACATCCTGGTCGTCAGGCTGAGCTCCATCGGGGATATCGTTCTGACGACGCCCGTGCTTCGCGCCCTGAAAAAAAGGTTTCCTCACGCGTCGCTCGATTACTGCACGAAAAGCTCCTTCCACGCCCTTCTGGAGAACTCTCCCTATATCGATACGCTCTATTCACCGGAGAATTCTCCCCGGGGCCAGTACGATATGGTGATCGATCTGCAGAACAATCTGCGCTCGCGGTCGATGACCGGTGCTATCAAGGCGGGCCGGGTGTATCGCTACCGCAAACGGAACTGGAAAAAACTGCTGCTCGTACAGGCGGGCGTCAATCTCTACGAAGGGGTGCAGCCGGTGGTCGATCGCTACATGGAAGCGCTTGACGGCACGGGGGCGAGTGCGGACGACAGGGGATGCGAACTCTGGCCCGGCGTTGCCGAGAGAGCCTATGCAGCTTCGGTGCTACCGGACGGAGCGCCGACGCTTGCGGTCTGTTTCGGAGCCCGTCACTATACCAAGCGCTATCCGCCGGGACGTTTCGCGGCCGCTATCGGCCGCCTGCTCGCCGGCCTGCCGCTTCGGGTCGTTCTGCTCGGCGGCCGGGAAGACGCATCGCACGGCGATGAGATCATGCGTGCACTTTCGCCCGAAGAGTCGGCGCGGGTCCGGAATCTCGCCGGAAGGTGCTCCCTCATGCAATCCGCCGCCGTGCTGGAGGGCGCCGATGCGGTGTTGACGAACGATACCGGTCTGATGCACATGGCTTCGGCATTCGGAAAGCGGCTTTTCGTCCTCTTCGGCTCCTCGGTGGCGGAGTTCGGCTTTCTGCCCTACAACGTTCCGTTCGACCTTTTCGAAGTTCCGGGCCTCGGCTGCCGGCCCTGTTCGCATATCGGCAGGGAGAGTTGCCCGAAAGGGCATTTCCGCTGTATGCTCGATATCGGGGAGGAGCGCGTCGCCTCGAAAATAGCGGAATATTTCAACAACAGACTTTCCTCGTGAGAAACGGATGAAAATCGCAACCTGGAACGTCAACGGCATACGCGCGCGCCGGGAAGCGCTGCTCGGATGGATCGAAAGGCACCGGCCGGACATTCTCCTGCTTCAGGAAGTCAAGGCCGGAGAGGAAAACATTCCGGCGGAGATCCGCGAGCTCGGCGGATACGGGAAATACTGGAACGGCTCGACGTACCGTAAGGGCTACAGCGGCGTCGGTGCGCTCTGCCGCGACTCCTGTGCAGCCGGGTGCACTCCCGTCGTGCCGGATTTCGACGTGGAGAACAGAACGCTCGCCCTGCATTTCGACACCCTTACGGTTATCGGTACCTATGTTCCGCGTGGCGACGGCGAGGAGCATTACGCCCTGAAGCTGCGTTACCTCGAGGAACTGCGCCGCTATATCGCCGGACTGCTTCGCGAAGGACGGCATGTCGTGCATGCCGGCGACGTGAACGTGGCTCATACGGATCTCGACGTCCACTCGTCCCAGAACAAACCCGGCGCGGTCGGGCTTCGTCCCGAGGAGCGAGCCGCAATAGACACGCATCTCGCGCTCGGCCTGCACGATATCGCAAGGGAGCGTTCTCCCGGGCGAAACGATCTGTTTACGTGGTGGCCCTACTGGCGCGGCGCGCGCGAACGCAATCTCGGCTGGAGAATCGACTGCTTCTACCTGTCGGAGGACCTTCTGGACGGGGTGCAGGACGTGTCTGTCGATCTCGACGAGAAAAGTTCGGACCATGCGCCTGTCGTGTTGTCTCTCGGGTTTCCATGAAGGGAGACCTAAACTGAGTGTTTCAACAAATGCTCGACAATCGCTCAATTTAGGCGAGAGGATATCTCGCCTGGAAAAACGCCGGGCCGTATCCGGTGATTGGATTTTTTCAGGGAAAGCTGTACATTGAAAGTTCAGATTGGCAGATAGTGTTCCCGAAAAACGGGAAGCCGAGGGGCCGGGAGGCGCAATTACCGGATCTCCACTGTTTGTCCCGCTTAGCATAATTATCTTAAGTGTTTTGCGCTATGGAAACGAAAAAACGTTACGAATGCACCATTATCGTCAACGGCGGTCTGGAAGACGAAAAGATCGCTGCGACGATGGAAGAGGTGAAGAAGGTAATCGCCGCCAACAAAGGTGATATCGAAAGCGTGCTTGAGATCGGCCGCCGGAAAATGGCCTACCCGATCGCCAAGCAGACTGTCGGCAGCTACGCCCATATCGAATTCATGGGCGACCCCGCGGGAATGGCGGCTATTGAAAAAACGTTCCGCTACGACGACAATATCCTGCGTTTTCTGATAGTCCATCTGAGCAAGCCCCTGCTCGAGATGCGCAAAAGGGTTGAAAAGTACAGTGTGGTAATCGGCAGCCCCGAGGATAAAAGCGAGGAAGAGCTGCAGGAAAATGCCGCAAAAGGTTAGTCCCCCTGGAGCCGGGTTTTCAGTAAACTGTGAATTGATTCCTTTTTGATAAACGGAGGATAGGCTATGGCTGATTTAAAAATGCCGGAAATCAACAGCGTCGTCATTGCAGGCAATTTGACGAAGGACCCGGTTTTTCGCCAGACCAATTCGGGCGGAACTCCGGTCGTGAATTTCTCGATCGCCTGCAACAGACGTTTCCGGGACAGCAATCATCAGTGGCAGGAGGACGTATGTTACGTTGGCGTCGTTGCATGGAACAAGCTTGCCGAGAGCTGCCGCGACAACCTGAGGAAGAGCGCGGCCGTTCTTGTCGACGGTGAGCTGCAGAGCAGAACCTGGAAGGCTCCGGACGGGTCCTCCCGCACCGTCGTCGAAATCAAGGCGCGCAGGATCCAGTTTCTCAACAAGCGAAAGAAAAGCGGCGAGGAGGACGAAGAAACTCCGGGATTCATGGAGGACGATTCGCAGAATAACGGAATGGGCGGAGGCTTCGGGGACGGCGACTCCGGCCATGTGTATGAATACAAGTATCTTTCTTCCGATTAGCGGAGAGAACCAAGACAATTCTTAACGGTACAATGAAACACAAGCGTAAAAGCTCATCGATGAGCAAGTCGATCGGAAACGCGTTGGCTTCCAAGAAAAAGGTATCGAAAAACCAGGTGGTGTTTTTCGACTATCGCGACGAAAGAAAGCTCAAGCGGTTTATCAACGATCAGGGCAAGATCATTCCCCGCCGCATTACCGGCCTTTCCGCCAAGGAGCAGAACCTGCTGACCCATTCCGTCAAATGGGCGAGGTTTCTGGCCGTGATTCCGTATGTGGCTGACGACTACAAGTAACGACAGGAAAATTTTGTATCAACTTCATTGAATCAAGGCGAAGCTGTGAAAGTTATTTTAAAAAGAGACGTGCCCTCGCTGGGAGACCCGGGCGATGTTGTCGAGGTCAAGAACGGCTATGCAAACAACTATCTGATCCCCCAGGGGATGGCTTCAAGGGCGACCGACGGCGCACTCAAGGCGCTGGAAACCGAGAGACAGCAGCAGGCAAAGAAGATCGAGCAGCAGCGGATCACTGCCCGTGAGTTGGCCGAAAGACTGCAGCAGATGACCGTCAGGGTTTCGGCCAAGGCAGGTGAATCCGGCAAGCTGTTCGGAACCGTCACCTCCGGAGATATAGCCGAGGCGCTGAAAGGCGAAGGGGTCGACATCGACCGCAGAAAAATCTCGATCGAGGCTCCCATCAAGGAGCTCGGCAACTATGAGGCGGGCGTCAAGCTTTTCATGGACGTATCGGCAAAGCTCAAGATCGCAGTCGAGGGAGAGGCCTGAGCAGGCTTCTCTTCGGCGCGCGCGGCCGCCCCGCCTCCCGCGTTTTTTCCTCCTCTCCTCCCTGAAAAAGCTCCGGATACTCCCGGTTGTTTCATAACTTTTACATGAGACCGTTCTTTCACAGGAAGAGTATCGAAAATTTTTCAGGAGTACAGTGATGAGGCAAGCCCTTTTTCAGGAAAAATACCCTATCTACACGCTGGAGATCGAAAAGTCTGAAACCGCGTGCCGCTCGGTTGATGACATTGTCGCCTACTTCAGAGCGAAAATCGACGACCATCCGGTCGTCGCCTACATTGGTGTGTTCGATCACTACGCCCATACCAGGTCCCTGCACGACGGTGTCGTCAGTGATCAGCTGAAGGACGCAAAAAATATTCTCTTCTGTTTCGGCAAGGAGTTGCCCAGTCCCTGTGTTCTCGCCGTCCGTCCGCGTTCGATAGGGGTGGCGGAGATGGAGGACTCCTTTGTGATCACCTTTCTCGAAGCGCCGAATCCGGTTGCCAACGAAGCGATGGAGAGCTGGGCTCTGGGGTTGAAAAGCGCTTGACGAAGGGAGAGAGTGAAACGGAAAGAGGCCGTCTCGGATTGTGCACTACCGAGACGGCCTCTTTGCATTCCGCAAAAACAGGTGCCGACTTATACATCAATGGCACAGCCTTTCCGTTCACTGGCTGAACTGTTCGAGCATTCGCACGTCGTTTTCGAACAGGAGGCGGATATCGTCTATCTTGTAGCGGAGCAGCGCGGTCCGGTCGACTCCCATGCCGAAGGCGTATCCCGAGTACTCCTCAGGGTCTATGCCGCAGTTTTTCAGCACGTTGGGATGCACCATTCCGCAGCCGAGAATTTCAAGCCAGCCGGACTGTTTGCATACCTTGCACCCTTTCGCGCTGCAGAGGTAGCACGAGACGTCCACCTCGGCCGAGGGCTCGGTGAAAGGGAAAAAGCTCGGTCTGAAGCGAAGCCTGACATCCCGGCCGAACATCTGCCTCGCGAACGAGTATATCGTCGCTTTCAGGTCGGAGAACGAGACGTGTTTATCGATATAGAGTCCTTCGAGCTGGTGGAAGACGCAATAGCTCCTCGCGCTGATAGCCTCGTTACGATAGACTTTTCCCGGACAGATGACCCGGATAGGGGGCTTTTCGTCGAGCATGACCCGTATCTGCACCGGAGAGGTGTGGGTTCTCAGCAGGAGGTCGTCCTCGCCCGGCGTTCTCCGGATGAAGAAGGTGTCCTGCATGTCACGGGCAGGGTGGTTCGGAGGGAAGTTCAGCATGTCGAAGTTGTAGCTGCCGGACTCGAGCTCGGGGCCGGTGGCTATGGTAAAGCCCATGTCCCCGAAAATTCGCTTCATGTCCCCGAGTACTTTCTGTGCCGGGTGTTCCGAGCCGAGAAACTCCCGCCTGCCCGGCAGGGTCAGGTCGATACCGTGCGTTTTCGCCCGGGATGCCGATTGTTCGAGTTTTCCCGCGGCGTCCTCGAACTTCCGCTCGGCCGATTTTCTGAGGCCGTTCAGCAGTTTGCCGTACGTAGGCCGTTCCGCGGGCTCGATATCCCTGAGCGCATCGAAAAGTGTCGCGATACCGCCCTTGCGCACGAGGAACCGCAGGCGAAACGCTTCCAGCTCCTCGTCGTTGCGGATAGCAAAGGCATTGATCTCCCTTTGCAGCGCTTCTATGCTCTCTTTCATGGCGACGTCAGCCGATAGCGGATTTGACGATCTGGCTGAATGCAGCCGGGTCCTTTACCGCGATTTCTGCAAGCGCCTTGCGGTTGATGTCGATGTTCTTTTTGTGCATGGCTTCCATCAGCCGCGAATAGCTCGTGCCGTTTTCACGCGCGGCCGCGTTGATACGCATGATCCACAGGGAGCGGAAACTTCTCTTTTTCACCCTTCTGTCGCGGTAAGCGTACTGTTCGGCCTTGTCGACGGCGTGTTTGGCGACGGTGAGAATGTTGCCCCTTGAGCCCCAGTATCCTTTTGCCTTTTTCAGTATCCTTTTTCTTCTCGCGCGGGAGGCTACCGCATTATGTGCTTTTGGCATCGTTCTGTCGTTTAAGGTTGTTACAGGTGATGTTTCAGGCCTGGATCATCCGCTTGATCTGTTTTTCCTGAGAGCTGTCGACCAGGGTCGACTGGTGCAGGCGGCGGGTTCTTTTTCTGTTCTTTTTTTCGAGATTGTGAGAACCGTTCATCCTCTCGCGCTTGATTTTTCCCGACGCTGTTTTCTTGAACCGCTTGCATGCACCGCGGTGTGATTTCATTTTCGGCATGTTCGTATCGTTTTGTTGGTGTGGTTGTTACTCGGGTTGCTCTTCCTGCCGCTGTTTGGCCAGCTGCCGCTCGTATACCTCGATTTTTTTCTTGTCGGGTTCGAAAAAGACAAACAGCCGCTTGCCTTCGAACTTCGGGTCACCCTCGCGGTTGCTGACGTTCTGGAGGCGTTCGGTCAGTCGTTCGATCAGCTCGAACCCTTTGTCCTTGTAAATGATGGACCGTCCCAGAAAGACCACGGTCGCCCTGACCCGGTTACCTTTCCTGAGGAATTCTTCCAGATGAGCAGCCTTGAAATCGAAATCGTGCTTGTCGGTATTCGGATGAAAGCGAAGTTCCTTCATCTCGGTCGGCTTCGATTTTTTCTTTCTGTCCTTTTCCTTCTTGTCCAGCTTGTACTGCAGCTTGCCGTAGTTGTCGAGCTTGCAGACAGGGGGCTCTGCCGTCGGCTGTACTTCAATGAGATCGAGCCCTTCCTGTTCGGCCAGTTTCAGCGCTTCGCTCTTTTTCATGATCTTCTGCGATCCGTCGTTGAACACGACACGGACTTCCGGCACGTTGATCTGCTGGTTGACCCTGTAGGTCAGTTTCGGTTTCTGAGGCGCGCTTCTTTTTTTTCTCATATGGTCAGGGTTTGTTTGAAGTATGACAAGCGGTCTGTTGCACGATGATCAGGTGCGTTCCCTGATCTCGGTGAGCAGTTTTTCCATGAGTTCTCCAGTCTGCATGGTGCCCTGGTCGCCTTTCCTGTGGCGTCGGAGCGAAACCTCTCCGGCGGCCTGTTCATTCTGGCCGAGAACGACCATGCAGGGGATCTTTTTTATCTCGGCTTCCCTGATTTTCCTGCCGATTTTTTCACTGCGCGTATCCAGTTCCGAGCGGATTCCCGCGTCGAGCAGCATCCGGTGGATGCCGGTGGCGTAGTCGTGGACATCCTCCACGATCGGCAGCACGGCGACCTGTACGGGAGCGAGCCATAGCGGGAAGTTTCCCGCGGTATGCTCGATGAGTACACCGATAAACCGCTCCATGGAGCCGAAAGGAGCCCGGTGGATGATGACCGGCCTGTGCGGTTGCCCGTCACTGCCGATATAGGAAAGATCGAACCTCTCGGGCATGACGTAGTCCACCTGGACGGTGCCGAGCTGCCACTTCCTGCCGAGGGCGTCACGGACGATGAAATCGATTTTCGGCCCGTAGAAGCTTGCTTCGCCGACGCCGATGACGTAGTCGATATGCATCCTGTCGGCAGCTTCCCGGACATCTTTTTCCGCCTGTTCCCAGGCTTCCTTCGTGCCACCGTACTTTTCACGGTTTTCGGGATCGTGCAGGGAGAGCCGGATCTGGATGTCGTCGAAGCCGAGTGTGGCGAAGACGAATTTTGTCAGGTCGATGGCGTTGCATATCTCGTCGACGAGCTGGTCCTGCCGGCAGTAGATATGCGAATCGTCCTGCGTGAAGCCTCTGGCGCGGATGAGTCCGTTAAGCTCCCCCGACTGTTCGTGCCGGTAGACCGTGCCGAACTCCGTCAAGCGGATCGGCAGGTCGCGGTAACTCCGGAGCTTCGAACTGTAGATCAGGTGGTGGTGCGGGCAGTTCATCGGTTTCAGAAGGTACTGTTCCTCCCGTCCGAGATCGTCGATGTAGGTCAGGGGCGGAAACTGTGAATCGCTGTAGTAGGGATAGTGCCCGGAACGTTTGTAGAGCTCTATATTACCGATGTGCGGCGTATAGACCGGTACGTACCCCCGCTTTCTCTGCTCTTCGCGCAGGAAAGATTCAAGCTCGTTGCGGACAACGGCTCCTTTCGGCAGCCAGATCGGCAGGCCGCTGCCCACCTCCTGGGAGAGCATGAACAGTTCGAGCTCGGCTCCGAGCTTGCGATGATCACGTTTTTTGGCTTCCTCGATGCGCGCCAGGTGCTGCCGAAGCTGTTTTTCGGCGGGAAACGCGATGCCGTAGATCCGCTGCATGGTTTCGCGCGAGGAGTCGCCTCTCCAGAACGATGCGGAGATATTGGTCAGCTTGACCGCTTTCAGCTTCGAGGTGTTGGGCAGGTGCGGACCGCTGCAGAGGTCGGCGAACCCGTCCTGGTGGTAGATCGACACCTTGGGCGTATCTTTCAGGGTATCCTCCAGAATCTCCACCTTGTACGGATCTTTTCGGGTCGACGAGAAATAGTCGACGGCGCTCTCCCGTGAAAGCTCCTCGCGGCGGATGTCGATCCCCCGGCGTCCGATGTCGAGCATCCGCTTCTCGATGGATTCCAGATCGCTTTCCGTGAAGCGGTGTTCGGAAGAGATGTCGTAGTAAAACCCCTGTTCGACGGCGGGGCCCGCCCCGAACTTCGTTCCCGGGAACAGTTCTTCAATGGCCTGGGCCATGATATGGCTTGCGCTGTGCCAGAAAATCTCCCTGCCGAGCGGATGTTCGAAGGTGACTATTTCAATTCGTGCGTCTTCCGGAACCGGGGCGTGAAGATCCTGCACCTTTCCGTCGACCGTTATCGCAAGGGCGTCGTGCGCGAGCTTTTTGCCGATTGAAAGCGCTATATCGTATCCGGTCGCGCCACGGGGAAACGACCTGTTTTCACCGTCAGGCAGCGTGACCGTTACCTGGGTCCGCGATTCGTTATGTTCAGACATGCAAGTACTGTCTCTTCTCTGTCATATGCGGCGCTTCGACGCCGTATATCCTGATTTTCAGGAACGTCAGCCGCTTTCAGTCAGTTGATTACCGATCGGGAGGGCTGACTCTTCCGGCTGTTCTTTCATTGCCGGACGGATTCCCCGATTCGATAAGAGGACTCCAATGATAAAGAATAATTTTCATTATTCAAAACCTGCGTGTGCCGGAAGGAGAGCTTGCGCCGGTCCGGGCGGCGGGCGCTATCGCACCATCCGCAGGAGATCGGGTGTGACGGTCTCCTTGCCTTGCTGAGCTGCCAGCGTCTCGGCTTTTTTCTTCATCTCCCTGCCGAACGATATCTGGCTGATGAACGGAGCTTTTTTTACGATCTCCTCCAGAAGAGCGTTCGCTTCCTTTGTCCAGCGGATGTCTTTCGGCTGAACGGCCTCGCCGGTCGAACGCCGGCTGATCGGCAGGAAGGTGAAGAGGGTGTCGTAGAGCGCGTTGACGATTTCCTGGATAAGGTAGACCGCTCCGCTGTGCCCCATGAAAGGCGTGCCGAGGGCGCGTCGGACGATCGGTCCGGGGAAGCCCGCGGGTATGAAGCGTGTTTTCGCGTCGGTTTCGGCAAGATAGATCTTGTCGACGATGCGTCCGAACAGGAATTGCGGCTGCGAAGTTTCCAGCTCCTTGCGCAGGCCGGCGTTATCGGTTTCGGCCGAATCGTGCGAAAACAGGCACTGCATGCCCATCTCCCTGCCGAGAAACTGCGAGAGGCCTTCGGCATAGGTGCGGTCCGCAACGACGCCGAAACGGATCGTGGGGAACCATTCGGACTGCGGACCCCGCCAGAGGTCCCAGAGGGGTTGCAGGGTGGTGCGTTTTTCTTCTCTCAGGAACTCCGCGGCTGTTTCCTCGCTGCCGATGAGCTTGCCGAGGCTGGTGACGAACCGTTCGGTTTCGGTGAGGCCGAACGGAGCCTGAAGGACCGGCCTTCCAAGCATGTCGGCGAGCGTTTGGCCGAACTCCCGGTACATGACGACGATCACATCGGAGTTTTTCAGGTCTGCGATGTCGTGAAGCGAACTTTCGAAGGGATAGACGTGCCGTACGGTTCCGCCGCACCCGGCGACAAGCCGCCTGGTTTCGGCAAGATCCGAGGGGCTGTTGAAGCAGCCGTAGGTCGGTCCGACGATGCTGACGGTTCCAGGCTCGACCCGGGCGGGAGCTCCGTCCTCGAAGGTTGAATGGAGCCAGCCGAGTGCGCGGTCACGACCTTTCCATTCGTTTTCTCCCAGAGAGTTAGATGCGAAAAAACGGATGTCGGGATAGCGCATCCGAAGCATGTTTTCGTGATCGCTTCCGATCATCTCGCTTTCGGCGCTCGACACCAGAATGAGCTGCTTGCCGGTATCGCCGAGTTTCTCGATGACGTCGATGACCGATTCGGAACTGCCGGAGGAGGCGATCTCCTTTTCGGTGAGGCTCGTAGGGGTGAAGTTTTCCAGATACGGCACGGCGTCGGTGTAATCCATGACCGCTACACCGACCAGGTTGTAGCAGCCGACCGGGGCATCGGCGATCACGTGTACGTCGTGGAGGGAACAGAACGTGTTGACCGCGGCCCAGTAGGCGCTCGCCGTCGATTCATCCCAAACGGTTGTTGTCATTATAAATCTCCTTGGGCAATGAGACACATAGCGACAATGTAAGAAAAATGCTCGAGGAGTCCGATTGCCGCAAAGCCCGGTCCGTTCAGGGGGTATTGGCCGTCAGGGAGACCGGGAGCTTGCCCGCGGCCTTGAGGCTTCCGTCGAGGAGCTTCAGGGCGGCGTCCTCGCTGAACTCCGAAGAGGAGTAGGTGCAGACGAATGCGGGAACGTCCGGAAACTGGTTGACGAGGTAGGGGGTGCCGAAGGAGATCATGACAAACGGTTTCGAACGGGGAGCGCGGCGGCTCAGGCTCCGGATGAACTCCTGTTGCCGGTCGCTCAGGGCAAGTGTCTTGTTGCCCGACAACACCTCGACATAGGTCGAGACGACGACGGCCGATGCCCGTTCGGCGCGCTCTCCGGCCTTACGGTAATCGACAGCACTCGAAGAGTCGCTTATGCGGATGGTTTTCGCGTTGAAGGCTTGCTTGAGCTTTGCCGAAAATGTCTCTCCCGAGAGGGTGTGCTTCTTGTCCTCGAGTACGATGTGAAGAACGTTTCGGCTCCGGTCGTCCCGGATCGGAAGAGCCCCGTTTCTGTCCTGTATGACCGTGATCGAACGGTTTGCCAGGGTTTGCGCGAGAGCCCGGTGACTTTCGAGGTTGATCCTGCCGGGAATTGCGTTGAGGTTGACGAACCTGTTCTCGTCGAGTTGCAGCCATCGCTTGGCCAGAAGTATCCGGCGAACGGATCTGTCGATCTGTTTTTTCTTCAGCCTGCCCCGGTGTACGGCATCGAGAATGGCGGCGTGCGTGCGTTCGATGTCGGGAGAGAACAGCAGCAGGTCGTTACCCGCCTCGACGGCGAGAACGGAAATCTCTTCGAGCGTGTAGTCACGGTTGAGGGCGTTCATGTTGAGCGCATCGGTAATGACGAGGCCTTCGAAACCGAGCTTCTTTCTGAGAAGGTGCGTGACGATTCTCCACGAGAGCGTTGCAGGTACCATGTTTCCCGTGATGCCGGGAACGGCCAGGTGGCCGATCATGACGCTCATGACGCCGTGGTCGATCGCTTCCCTGAACGGTTGCAACTCGACGGTTTCCAGCCGTTTCCTGTCGGCCCGCAGCACCGGAAGATCGACATGGCTGTCGACCGTGACGTCTCCGTGACCCGGAAAATGCTTTGCCGTTGCGATCATTCCGTTCGACTGCAGCCCGTCGATGAACGATTTGGACATCTCGACGGTCAGAGGGATCCGGTCGCCGTAGGAGCGGGTATTGATGATCGGGTTACCGGGATTGAGATTGAGGTCGACGCTCGGTCCGTAACTGTGGCGGATGCCGAGAGCCGTCGCTTCCCGGGCGATGACCTCAGCCATATCGTAAGCCAGCCGGGGGCTTCCGGCTGCCGAAACCGCCATACTGGGGGCGAACTCCGTTGCACCTTCGATCCGCATGGCCAGACCCTTTTCCATGTCCGCGCTGATCAGGAGCGGACGGGGCGCGAGCAGCTGGAACCGGTTTGTCAGAACCGCCGCATCGTGAATGTTGCCCCTGAGGAACATGATGCCGCCGACCATTCCCCGGTTCACCAGAGAAGAAAGTTTCCGATGGAAGGTCTCGTCGGCGCTCTGCAGGCTGGCGGGGCAGTGAGCGACCAGCATCTGGCCGATCTTTTCGGAAAGGTTCATCTCCCTGAGCTGCCGTTCCACCTCGGGAACCTTTCTGTTGAAGATTTCCCGCACCGTGGGGGCTACTTCCGGTTCGCTTTCACGGGCGGCCGCCACGGAAGGCAAAAGGAAGGAAAGGAGCAGCAGCAGCCGGAAAGGCCGGTATAGGGTTTCTTTTGTCATGGACCGGGCGTATAGGCGGGATTTTCCGCCTGTTCAGGATGTAATGTACAGGTAGGGCTTCCAGTCATCCGAAACGGTTGTGATAAACCTGCGCATGAGCATGATGTGACTGGGCCTGATCGGCTTTTTCTGCAGGGGCATCCCGGCTTCCAGGGGCGTTCTGCTGCCCTTCCGGGTGTTGCAAGGGCTGCATGCCGTGACAAGGTTTTCCCAGGTGTCCTCGCCGCCTTGCGAGCGCGGGACCATATGATCGATCGTCAGCGGTTTTTCCCGGCTTCCGCAGTACTGGCATTGAAAGTCGTCCCGTCGGAAGATATTTTTTCTGTTCAGCATGATCCTTTTGTACGGCACCCGCACGAAAACGGTCAGCCGCACGATACTCGGTACGGGAAAGGATTCCGATACCGTACAGATGTAATGTTCGGGATGGTTTGCGACGGTCACGGCCTTGCCGCAGAAAAGCATGATGATCGCTTTTTGCGCGTCGCAGATACTCAGCGGCTCATAGCTGCTGTTGAGGACAAGGACTTTTTTTCTGCGTAAGGGCATGACTAGTTCGTTTATATGAGTATACAGTCATATCCCCAAAAAGCCAATACTTCAGGGTCACATTTCGGTTAAATAGGCAGGGGTCCGGGAAAGCGAAAACCCCGGCAGATCCGGGGTTCGTTCGGTGCCGCTAACAGCCGGAACAGCAGATATCCAGCTTTCTCGACGCCTGGGCCTCGTCGAGCCGTCCGACCGGGGTATTTACCGGTGCATCGAAAACCAGTTCGGGACTGTTTTCGGCCTCGTCGGCGATGGAAAGCAGTGCGTCGGCGAAAGCGTCGAGCGTTTCCCTGGTTTCGGTTTCCGTCGGTTCGATCATCAGAGCTTCACTGACAATGAGCGGAAAGTAAACCGTCGGCGCGTGAAAACCGTAGTCGAGCAGCCGTTTTGCCATGTCGAGCGTTTTAACGCCATGCTGTTTTTTCTGCCGGTCGCCCGAGAGGCAGAACTCGTGCATGACGGGTCTGGGGTAGGGCAGATCGAACGTCTCGACGAGGCGGGATAGGAGGTAGTTCGCGTTGATGATCGCGTTTTCTGCTGCACGCCGGACGCCTTCGGGGCCAAGCATGCGGATGTAGGTGTAGGCGCGGACGAGCACGCTGAAATTGCCGTAGAAATTCATCATTCTGCCTATGCTCTGCGGTCTGTCCGTAACGAGCCGGTAATACCCGGCGCCGTTTTGCTCCAGTTTTTCGACAACGGGAACCGGCAGGAACGGGGTCAGCTTCCTGCAGACGCCGACCGGTCCACTGCCCGGTCCCCCGCCGCCGTGCGGGGCGGAAAAGGTTTTGTGCAGATTGTAATGGACGATGTCGAAACCCATGTCTCCAGGGCGGGTGAGGCCCATGAGGGCGTTCATGTTCGCACCGTCCATGTAGAGGAGGCTGCCGTTGCCGTGAACGAGCTGCTCGATCGTTCTGATATCTTTCTCGAACAGGCCGAGGGTGTTCGGGTTGGTCAGCATCAGCGCGGCGACGTCCTGATCGAGTTTTTCCCTGAGGTCGTCGATGTCCGTGCGGCCTTCTGCGTTGCTCTCGACCGAAACGATTTCGTAACCGGCTATGGCCGCCGAAGCGGGGTTCGTACCGTGGGCGGAGTCCACGACCAGAAGCTTGTTACGCCCGGACCCTTGCGACTCATGGTATTTTCTGATCAGCAGGATGCCGGTCAGCTCGCCGTGCGCTCCGGCCGCCGGCTGTAGGGTAACCGCATCCAGTCCGGCGATCTCCGCGAGCATTTCGGAGAGCTCGTACATGAGCCTGAGCGAGCCCTGCGAGGTTTCTTCAGGCTGCAGGGGATGCATGGCGGTGAAACCGGGCAGGCCGGACGTCAGGTCGTTGATCTTCGGGTTGTACTTCATCGTGCAGCTGCCCAGGGGGTACATGTTCTTGTCGACGTGGTAGTTGAACGTCGAAAGCCTGATGAAATGCCGTACCACCTCGCTTTCCGGGAGTTCGGGAAGCGCTGCCGGTTCGGACCGGAGACAGCGCTCGGGCAGCAGCTCCCCGACCGGTTTTTCCGGTACGCCCGGGGAACCGAAGCAGAGGCCCCTGCGCCCTTCGCGAGAGAGATCGAAAATGAGTGTTTCTTTCATGACAGGTTGCAAATGGTAATACGGGGCTTTCGGGAGCCCTGTGGTCTGAAATATAGACGACCTGCGGGAAATGCTCAAGCGGTGCCGGAAAAAAGCTCTCCGGCACCGTTGCCGTCGTTTTGTTCCAGCACCCTCAGCGCTTCCCTTGCCGCAAGTTGTTCGGCGTCCTTTTTCCGGCCCGCCGTGCCTCTGCCGAGGGGATATCCCGCGCATGAGACTTCGACCGTGAACATTTTTTCATGCTCGGCGCCGTCTTCGGCGATAACCGTGTAGACAGGGGATTCGAGCTGATGCGACTGCGTATACTCGATCAGTCGGCTTTTGTGGTTGTGCTCAAGCGCGTCGAGCTTGTGCAAATCGACATGGCGGACGACATGGCGTTCGATGAACGCTCTCGTTACGGAGAGCCCGCGGTCGAGGTAGATGGCGCCGATAAGCGATTCGAGCGCGTCGGCCAGGGCCGATTCACTCGTCCGGATCTTCTGTACATCCGCGGACTCGCCCACAAACAGATGCCGGCCGAGAGATATTTTCCGGGCGAAGGCGGCCAGGGACTTCCGGTTGACGATTTTCGACCGGTTGCTCGACAGTTTCCCCTCGTCCCCTGCGGGGAAGGTCGTGTAGAGATGCTCGGAGATGACAAGGTCGAGCACTGCGTCGCCGAGGAATTCGAGCCGCTGGTTCGACTCCATGGCTCCGGGGTGATCGTGAACGACGGAGCGGTGGGTGAGAGCGGTGCTGTAGATCCCGCTGTCGCCGCATGTCGTGCCGGTGAGGGCGGCGAGCCAGGAGAGCGTGGACTTCGGAAGCGTGATTGTGCCGGAAGCCTCGATACCCGGTTCCCCTTCCGGGCGATCGGTTCCCTGTGCGAGAGATTGCGCGAACGAGCTGAGTTTGTGCCACAGCTTGTCCATAGGCCGGAGAGTTTTTCGGGCTAACCGATCTTTCTGAAAATCAGGGTCGCATTGTGTCCGCCGAAGCCGAAGCCGTTGTTCAGGACATAGTCGATCCGTCTCTCTTTCGGCGTATTGGGCGTCACATCGAGATCGACCTCGGGATCGAGGTTCTCGATATTGATCGTGGGTGGAACCACCTGATGCTCCATTGCAAGCAGACAGGCTATGGACTCGACCACGCCGGCCGCGCCGAGCAGGTGTCCGGTCATCGATTTCGTGGAGCTGATGCTCAGGTTCGACGCATGATCGCCGAAAAGCTGTTTGATCGCTTTGAGTTCCGCGAGATCTCCGAGAGGAGTCGCCGTACCGTGCGTGTTGATGTAGTCGATGCTTTCGGGTTCGATTCCGGCGGTGTCGAGCGCGCTCTGCATGGCGATCATCGCACCCTTGCCTTCCGGGTGGGGGGCGGTCAGGTGGTGTGCGTCGGCCGACGCTCCGACCCCTGCGAGCTCGCCGTAGATTTTCGCTCCTCTCGCCTGCGCGGACTCGAGGGTTTCCAGTACCAGAGAGCCGGCGCCTTCACCCATGACGAATCCGTCGCGGTCCCTGTCGTAGGGGCGCGAGGCTTTTTCCGGGATATCGTTGGCCGTCGAAAGGGCTTTTGCCGCATTGAAGCCGCCGACGCTCATCGGGGTGATGGCGGCCTCGGAACCTCCGCATACCATGTAGTCTGCCATGCCGAGCTGCAGGAGCATCCAGGCGTCTATGATCGCATGGAGCGACGTCGCACAGGCTGAAGCCGTGGCGTAGTTGGGCCCCATCAGGTTGTTGCGCATGGAAATCTGCCCGGCGGCAATGTCGGATATGAGCATGGGGACGAAAAACGGGCTGATTCTGCGGGGGCCTCTGTCCAGATACAAGCGCATCTGTACGTCGTGAGTGGCCATGCCGCCGGTACCTGAACCGTGAACCACGCCGATCCGCGAAGGATCGATGCCTGAAAGGTCAAGCCCTGAATCTTTCAGGGCCTGTTCCGCGACCACTACCGCGTACTGGCTGAACGGATCCATGCGCGAGGCCGACTTCGCATCGATGTGGTCCTCCGCTTTGAACCCTTTCAACTCGCAGGCGAAACGCGTGGTAAATCCCTCGGGGTCGAAATAGGTTATCGGTGCGGCACCGCTTTTTCCCTGGCGGAGTGATTCCCAGAACGTTTCTTTTGTCAATCCTATCGGGGAAATCACCCCTATGCCGGTGATGACGATGCGTTTGCGTTCCTGACCCATGGTGTTTCCTTAGCGTTGCGCAAGCAGAGCTGAATGCTGTTCGGGAGGTTACTTCTTGGAGATGTAGTCGATCGCCTGCTGGACGGTGCTGATTTTTTCCGCGTCTTCGTCGGGAATCTGGATGTCGAACTCGTTTTCGAGCTCCATGATCAGCTCCACGGTGTCGAGCGAGTCGGCGCCAAGATCGTCGGCAAACTTCGATTCGAGTTTGATCTGGTCCTTGTTGACACCCATTTTGCTGACGATAATGTCGTATACCTTGTCTTTGATTTCTTCCGCACTCATTGTAATTCCTCTCCAGGTTAGGGTTTAGAAAATAGAAAAATGCATAAAAATGTCTGGCAATATACGAACCAGAAAACCCTCCGCCAAATCACATGAGCATGCCGCCGCTGATATTCAGGACTTCGCCGGTAACATAGGCAGCCCTGTCGCTCGCCAGGAAGGCTACGGCGTCAGCCACGTCCACGGGGTTGCCGAACTTCCGGAGCGGAATGGATTCGAGCAGCTTGTCGCGGACCTCGTCCGGGAGCGCGTCGGTCATTTTGGACGTTATGAAGCCGGGTGCCACGGCGTTCACCCGGATGTTGCGCGATGCGAGCTCCTTGGCGGCGGACTTGGTGAAGGCGATGACGCCGGCTTTCGAAGCGCCGTAGTTAGCCTGTCCCGCGTTACCCGATATGCCGATGACCGAGGCGATGTTGACGATCACGCCGCTCCGCTGCTTCATCATGGTCCGCGTAACGGCCTTGGTGCAGTTGAAGGTGCCTTTGAGGTTGACCGCGAGCACCGCGTCCCAGTCGGCTTCGCTCATGCGCATCAGGAGACCGTCGCGGGTGATGCCGGCGTTGTTGACCAGTATGTCGAGAGAGTTGCACTCGGAGGCGATTTCCTGGAACACGGTCTGCGCGGCATCGTGATCCGTCACATTGAGCTCCTTGCAGACGACTTTCCGGCCGGTTTTCCCGACCGCTTCGGCGGTTTCTTCGAGCCATTCGCTTTCGAGGTCGCAGATGACGACGTTGGCTCCTCCTTCGGCGAGGTTGACGGCGATCGCCTGTCCGATGCCCCTTGCGGCTCCTGTTATTACAGCGGTTTTTCCTTCAAACATAGTGGTGTTCCTTTTCTGTCTCATCGTTGGTTGTTTGAGATTGCGTGTCACGCCGAACGTGCTGCGGAGATATCTCCGGCCTTGTCGACACCGTCGAGTCCGACCGTTCGGTCTATGCGCTTTACCAGCCCCTGAAGCACTTTCTGCGGGCCGACTTCCGTGAACGAGGTGATTCCCTCCCTGATCATCGCCTCGATCGACTGGGACCAGAGCACCGGGCTCGTCAACTGCAGAACGAGATTTTCACGGATTTCTTCCGCGCTGCTGACCGGTCTGGCCACTACATTCATGCAGACCGGAACGGTCGCGTCCTGTATCTCGATACCGTCGAGGGCTTTCTTCAGTTCTTCTTCCGCGGGTTTCATGAGCGGTGAATGGAATGCTCCCGAGACCACAAGCTCCTTTGCCATCCGCGCCCCTTTCGACGGAGCCAGAGCGACCGCGGCCCTGACGGCTTCGACCGAACCAGACAGCACGACCTGTCCGGGCGAGTTGAAGTTCGCCGCCTGGACGATTCCCGACGCGGATGCTTCTGCGAGCAGTTCCTCGAGGGCGTCCTCCTTCATGCCGATGACGGCGGCCATCGTTCCAGGGTTTTCCGTGCCGGCGTTCTGCATGAGCTCACCTCTTTTGGCCACGATCCTCAGGGTGTCGTCGAAGTTCATGGCTTCCGCAAAACAGAGGGCCGTATACTCTCCGAGGCTGTGTCCGGCGGTCATGGCCACGCCGTTTTTGCCGAGCATCGTCGCGGCGGCGATGCTGTGCAGAAAAACCGCCGGCTGGGTATGGCGCGTCTGGCGTAGGTCCTCCTCGCTGCCGTCGAACATGATATCCGTGATCGAGTAGTCGAGAATGTCGTTCGCCCGGTCCATCATTGCGCGTGCGTCGGAATAGTTCTCGTAGATATCCCTGCCCATGCCGCAGTACTGCGAGCCCTGCCCGGGAAAAACAATTGCCTTCATGGATCCTTTTTTCTGATTTCGGTAAAACTGCCGGCGGCCGGTTATTGCCACTTCAGATAGATGCCGCCCCAGGTGTATCCCGCACCGAAGCTGACGAGTACCAGGTTGCTTCCGGGCGGGAGCTTGCCCTCTTCGTCGAGTTCGGCGATACAGATCGGAATGGTGGCGGCGGATGTATTGCCGTAGCGGTCGATATTGACGGCGACTTTCCGCATGTCGATTCCCATGCGTTCGGCCGTCGCCTGGATGATCCGGTAGTTGGCCTGGTGGGGGACGAGATAGCCGATGTCCTCGGATGACAAGCCGTTGCGGCGCATGATCTCTTCGGCGGTATCGGCCATCTGCGTGACGGCGGATTTGAAAACCTGTCTTCCGTCCTGGCGAAGGAAGTGCATGCCGTTTTCAACGGTTTCCTGCGAGGCCGGACAGCGGCTTCCTCCGCCGAGCATGTAGAGGTGCTCGCTGCCTTCCCCGTCCGCTTGAAGTTTCGCGTCGAGCAGGCCGTGCTGTTCGTCCCGCGCCGGTTCCAGCAGTACACCTGCAGCGCCGTCGCCGAAAAGGACGCAGGTGTTGCGGTCGGTATAGTCCATGACCGCCGACATCTTTTCCCCGCCGATGACGAGCACCTTTTTATGGGTGCCCGCTACGATGAACTGGGCTCCGGTATTGAGCGCGTAAAGAAACCCCGAGCAGGCTCCCGACAGGTCGAACGCCCATGCGTTTGTTGCCTGCACGTTTCGCTGGACGAGACAGGCCGTCGAGGGAAAGATCATGTCCGGAGTCATGGTCGCGACGATGATCAGATCGATTTCGTCCGCTGCAATGCCCCGCTTCTCGATGATGCGGCGTGCAACTTCGGTGCAGAGGAACGATGTCGCTTTTTCAGGGTCCCTGAGTATGCGGCGTTCGCGTATTCCGGTGCGGGTCCTGATCCATTCGTCGCTTGTGTCGAGTATTTTTTCCAGATCGTGGTTGCTGAGGATGCTGTCGGGAAGGTACTTCGCCGTCGCGGTGATTGCTGCTTTCATGGTATTGGCTTTATAACTCACTTCTCCGGAATCCCGGCCGGTTTCTTTTCGTCCGGGCGCTTTTCCTGCAGGACCCGGGGAAGGGTGTGCCCGCTATTCATCAGCAAAGGCCTCGGCTATGTGCTGGTTGACGTTTTTCTCGATCATGTGCTCGGCCATGTAGATCATGCTCTTGACGGCTCTGGATGACGAGCGACCGTGACCGACGATGGATATGCCGTCCACTCCGAGAAAGGGGACGCCGCCGAATTTCTCGACGTCGAAAGGCAGAAAGATCTCCCTGAACGCGGTGCCGGCGATATCGGCCGATGCCGGGTCGAGCTTGCCCGATGCGACCAGCTTCTTCAGGGACGGTTTGAAGATCGAACCGAGAAAGGCGGGGATGCTTTCGCCGAATTTAAGCATCGTGTTCCCGACGAGTCCGTCGCAGACGACGATATTGGCTTTCATGGAGAGGATGTCGTTCCCCTCGATGTTGCCTATGAAAGAGAGTTTCCCTTTGCTGTCGGCTTCCTGAAGCAGCCGGTAGGTCTGCTTCAGAAGTTCCGGACCCTTGTTTTCCTCTTCACCGATGTTCAACAGCCCGGTAAGCGGTTTTTCAATATCGGCGGCGTCGCGCTGGTATATCGTCAGCATTTCGGCAAACTGGACGAGATGCTCCGGTTTGCAGTCCACATTGGCTCCGACATCGACGACGTTGGTCAACTCCTCGTCGAGCCTCGGAAAATATGCCGCGATGGTCGGGCGCAACACTCCCGGAAGACGGCCGAGGACGAACAGGGACGCAGCCATCTGCGCGCCGGTGTTGCCTGCGCTGACGAACCCGTCAGCCTGTTTCTCCTTGCAGAGTTGCAGACCCCTGACGAGAGAGGAATTCTGCTTGGTTTTGACCGCAATGGCCGGGACGTCGGTCATCTCCACCACTTCCGGAGCGTGCAGAAGTTGCAGGTTGAGGCCCTCCGTATCGTGGCGGTCGAGAAGAGGCCGCACCTTTTCAGACTGACCTATCAGGAGAATCTCGAATCTGTTTTCCGCTTCCCGAAGGATCTGTACGGTCCCTTCGATAACGCATTCAGGAGCGTTATCTCCACCCATCGCGTCAACGGCAATTGTTAACATCTTGGAAGCCGGGTTATGTTACACTCAGTCGTTCGAGGATCTCGTCGTTACGTCGCGCCCTTTGTAGTGTCCACAGTGGCGGCAGGCGCGGTGAGGAAGTGTCGGTTCGCCGCAGTTCGAACAGGTGACGGTCGACGCGGCCTTGCTGCGGGCGTTGAACTGCGCGCGCCTCTTGTCCCGTCTCGACTTCGATACTTTTGATTTAGGTGTTGCCATGACAATGGATTTTTATAGCTGTAACCGATCTTGCTATGATACGTTATTGAAACTTGTCCTTCAGCTTTTCCAGTGATTCCTGCCAGGAGTTTTTCTCTTCGCTTCGCTCTCCGGTTTTCTCGTCCGCTTCGTTCGTGTAGACGCCGCAGTCGGGATTGCCTGTGCAGACGACTTTCATCGGGAGAGAGAGAAGCAGCGTCTCCCGTACGTCTTCGGTAAGGTCTATGGAGGGAGCGTTATGCTCGAGAAGTCTGTACTCCTCCTCCGGTTCCTGGCCGTCCCGGTTTTCGCCGTACACGAAAACGATCCTGTAGCCGCCGGCGAGCTCGCGCCGGACCGGTGCAAGACAGATATCGCAACTGAACTCGGCGAGGGTCGCGGTCTCGATGTCGACGATGATTTCGCTGTCGGTCTTCTGCGCAACTACCCGCACCCGGATGCCGTTGCGGAATTCCGGGCAGTTCAGCTCCGGCTCCTTGAAGTCCGTCGCCGAGCAGGTAAAATCGTACTCGTGCACTCCTTCGCTCAGCCCGGCAATCCGGATCGCAATCAGTTCCTTTTCCCTTCCCATCTCCGTGCCGACCTGTATATAAAAGAGCTGCAATTTAAAAAAACTACCCCGGAAAAAGAAAAAAACAACGAGATGGACCGGTTTTTTTCGCTTTTCCGCTCCGAAATAGTGTGGGGGCGATTTGCGAAAAACAAAAAGAGATGTATATTTATCAGCCTTGCATGAAACCACCGTTTTCCGCGATAGCTCAATGGTAGAGCATGCGGCTGTTAACCGCAGGGTTGTAGGTTCGAGTCCTACTCGCGGAGCAAGGAAAGAAAGGAAGTATGGTGAATAGTTGTCATGCTTCCTTTTTTGTGTTGTAGAGCATGCGGCTGTTATCCCGACACAGTCGGGATGCAGGTTCGAGTCCTACTCGCGGAGCAAGGAAAGGGGGGGGTACGTAAAAGCGTGCCTCCTTTTTTTATTGCACTCTCTTTCCCCACCTCTTTTCTCTTCGGATTTCCGGTTTTCCCTTTCGTCGTTTTTAGCGGTGCCCTTTAGTTGCCGTTGGCGCTTTTTGATTTCTTTTTGGCGCGAACGGATTGTCTTCTCTCTTTTCGCTGTCGCTATACTTGGATTTCAGAGAGGGGTCATACTTTGAGTGGCCCGTCAATCATGCCAACAAAAACGATTATACGACATGGGAAAAACAGTCTTGATCACCGGGGCGAGCAGTGGCATTGGAAAAGCGGCCGCACTCTATTTTCAGGAAAAAGGGTGGAGCGTTATTGCCACCATGCGTACTCCTGAAAAGGAAGAGGAATTGACAATACTCGATCGTGTTTTGGTTGAAAAGCTCGATGTAACGGATCAGGATTCCATCAACAAAGCAGTGTGTGCGGGTATTGAATCGTTTGGCAGGATCGATGTGCTGGTCAACAATGCGGGCTATGGTGCATATGGGCCGCTGGAAGCTTTTCCAAGGGAGAATATCGTTCGTCAATTCAATACCAATGTCATTGGATTGCTGGATGTGACAAGGGCGATTCTGCCCTATTTCAGGAAACAGAAGAGCGGGATAGTTGTCAACATTTCTTCGATCGGGGGGAAGATGACATTTCCTCTGGGAGCGTTATATCATGGAACCAAGTTCGCCGTTGAAGGAATATCCGAAGCGCTGAATTATGAATTGGAACAGATCGGTTGCAAAGTGAAAATTGTGGAGCCTGGTGCAATTGCGACTGACTTTGGCGGGAGGTCGTTTGATTTTCAGAATGATGAAACCATAGCTGAATACCAGGAGATCATCGGTAAGCTCATGAAAAGCTTTGAAACTGTTTTCAACAGGCATTCCGAGCCGATAGTTGTGGCCCGGGTGATTTATGATGCGGTAACCGATGGCACGAACAGGTTGCGTTATGCCGCAGGAGAGGATGCTGTTGAACTGTTGGGCAGTAGAAAGAAGCTCGACGATGATAGTTTCATTGGAGGGATAAAAGCACAATTCGGACTATGAGGTGTCGAAATGAAAGCAAAAGAAGCAATCGACAGATTGGAGCCTGAAAAATGGGCAAAAACTTCAGCTTCGGAAAAGCTGCGCCTGCTTGAAGAGGTGCGTGAAAATCTCAAACACTATTCGCATGAGCTGGCCCGTTCGGACGCCGGGATGAAAAATAATTTGCTACAGGCAGAGGTATATTCGGAGCCTGAGTCGTTGATGGCTACGATGGTTCCTGTAGGAAATATCCTCACGGCTTGCATTGATCTTTACGCATCACTTGCCGGGGGAATCATGCCCGGGCCTGTAAATGTGAAACAGGTTGCGGATGATTTGTACGATATTCATGTCTTCCCCCGCTCGATGAAAGACCGGGTTCTCTATGCCGGAAGAAAAGATGTTCTGCGTGTCAACGGTATGCCGAGGCAGATCAATCCTCTGGAGAAGCCGGGCGGCATCATCGGTGTGCTGGGAGCAGGGAACTACAGCTCTTCGCTGGAAATGGTCAAGGCGCTGTTTCTGGAAAACTGCGCGGTTGTCCACAAACCGCATCATCTCAATGAATCCACCGACAAGATCTGGGCTTCGGTCATGAAGCCGCTTGTCGATTACGGCGCATTGAGCTTCTGCGATGCGCAGGAAGGGCGTGCGTTAACGCAAGACACACGGTTGACGAAGATCTACTTTACCGGTGGAGCGAATACGGCAAAAGCTATAGAGCAAGCAACCGGCACGGAGTTGATTTCAGAATGCGGCGGGAACAATCCCTGCATTGTCGTACCGGGAGAACGCTCCTGGACGGAAAAAGAGTTGAAGCACCAGGCTCTTCAGATTGCTACGGTAGCCAAGCTGAACGGCGGTGCGGTTTGCGGCCGTACGCAAACGATCCTCACTTCGGCGAACTGGCCGCAGCGTTATGATTTTCTGAAAGCCCTGCGGAATGCGCTGCTTGAGGAAACCCCCGCTGCAGGTACGTACTATCCCGGTTCAAAAGAAACGGCATCAGCTTTCAGGGAGCATCATCCCGAAGCGGAGACATTAGAGCCTGAAGGAGGGAAAGTTCCGGATTCGGAATTCCTGTTGATCACCGGTGTTGAAAAAGGCGCCTATGCGGCGGGACATGAAGCTTTTTGCCAGATCATCAATGAAATACCGCTGGAGACCTCCGCAAATGCGGCTGGTTTTCTCCCGAAAGCGGTGGAGTTTTGCAATGAGAAATTATTGGGGACGCTGGCGGGCGCGATCGTCATTGATGAAGAAACCGCAAAAAAACATGACGGTGTTCTGCAGCAGGCGATCACGGATCTGCACTATGGTGGTATCGCGATCAATGCGATGCCCCCGTTCATCTTTTTAAGTCCCTATCTGACCTGGGGAGGCAACGAAATCGGAAAAGAACTGGTGTCGGGTCATGGCAATTTCGGGAACCTGCTCTGCTATGAGAACGTGGAAAAGTCAATCATGTATGATGATTTCATGTCTTCCGGACATCTGCTGAATACCAACAAGCAAACGATGAATGAACTGGCCCGGAACATGGTAAGCTATTCACTGGACCCAAGCTGGGCACATCTTGTCAAGATGGTTGCCGGAGCTCTGGCGGGACAGTTCAGGGGGAAGGATTTTTAATGATTTAGAGTGGAGGCAAACCATGAAAGACGTTAAAGACAAGGTGGTTGTCATAACGGGCGGGTCAACCGGTATCGGATTCTCGTTCGCCGGGCAGTTCGGCCGTGAAGGCGCTAAAATCATCATATGCGGGTTGCGCGAGAACAGGCTAGACGAAGCGGTTCAATCATTGCGGGCATCGGGAATTGAAGCCGAAGGAACTGTCTGCGATGTTTCTAAAAGGGAGGATGTCGAGACATTTGCCGATTTTGCCTGGGATTGCATTCGGTTCCGTCGATGTCGTTATGAGTAACGCAGGTGTCATGGCAGTAGGGCAAACGGTGATCGATTCGTCGAAAGAAGATTTTATGAAAATCTTTGACGTCAATGTGTTCGGTGTGCTCAATGTCGTCTCGGTGTTTGGCAAACGGCTGATTGAGCAGGGAACGCCTGCCGCACTCTACAATGTTGGGTCCGAGAACTCTCTTTTTAACGGAGTTCCATTCGCGGCGCCCTATGTTGCAAGCAAACATGCTGTTCTTGCCCTGACCGAATCCCTTAAAGAAGAGGTTCCCGATTATATCGAGGTCGGATTGATTTGCCCCGGTTTCGTGCAGTCGGACCGTTTTACCTCCATTGCCGTGAAGCAGATCAAGCAGGGTGAATTCTATATCGTGTCCCATGCATACAACATGGTCAGGATCGACGAGCGGTATAGAACGTTGAAAAAGGCCTATGAACACTATGCGCCCAGATATGATGGTGATGACGAATTTGACGTAAGGACGTTGTTCGACAGAATGGCTGGAGGAGGGAACCGCAATTAAAAAGTCCGGAGGATTTTCAATGGCAGGCACAGTGAACAAAAAAGTTATCCTGATCACCGGGGCTTCGTCCGGAATCGGCAAGGTCTCGGCAGAGAAACTGCTCGCAGAGGGGTACATCGTGTACAGTGCGGCCCGCCGTGTCGAGCAGATGGAGGGCTTGAAAGAGAGAGGGGCTCATGTTCTGAAAATGGATGTCACGAACGAAAATGACCTGAAAGAGGGTGTCGGGAGGATCATGGAGGAGCAAGGGCGTATTGATGTCCTGTTCAATAACGCGGGCTACGGCCTTTACGGTGCCGTGGAAGACATTCCGCTGGAGGATGTGCAACGGCAGTTCGAGGTGAATCTTTTCGGATTGGCCAGACTGACGCAGCTTGTCCTGCCGTCTATGCGAGAGCGGAAAAAAGGAGCGATCATCAATACCTCATCCATGGGAGGTAGAATCTACACGCCGCTCGGGGCATGGTACCATGCTACCAAGCATGCCCTGGAAGGGTGGTCGGATTGTCTTCGCCTCGAGCTTTCGGCATTCAACATCGATGTAGTGGTCATCCAGCCGGGTATTATAGAAACCGCTTTCGCAGACGTTTTATCTGCGCCGATGTTGCAATACTCGGCAGACGGACCGTATGGCCAACTTGCAAAAAGGGTGGCTGAAGCATCACGCAAATCCTATGAGTCAGGCGGCGGTTCTCCGGCATCGGTTATTGCGGACGTTGTTTCGAAAGTTGTCGCCGCACAGAAACCGAAGACACGGTATGCTGCCGGTAAGTTTGCAAGGCTTATGATTTTTATCCGCAAGTATTTCGGCGACCGGGTTTTCGATAAAGTCGTCATGAGCCAGGTTAAGTGAGGGTCGGGCGCCGACGGCAGTTACTGAAGATGCCTGAAAACAGAACAGAGGGATATATTGAGAAAAAGCCAAAACAGTTGTGAAAAAAGTCATGTCGGGAAGTAATGTGTATACGGTAAGTCCCGGATGGAAAGTGCTTTTGAGCGACCTCGGGATTCAGCCGATCGGGGTTCTGCGCAGGGCTGGGCTGCCGGAAGATCTCTTTGTGCGGAAAAATGCGGTTTTGAATACGGCGGAGTATTTCAGATTCTGGCGTGCATTGGAGGAGTCTGCTGATGATCCATTGCTTCCTCTCAGAATAGGGTCTGCAATCTCCGTAGAGGCGTTCGACCCGCCGATTTTTGCCGCTTTGTGCAGTCCGGACCTCAATACCGCCCTTCAGCGGCTTGCCCGCCATAAGAAGCTGCTTTGCCCGATGGCGCTCCATGTCAGTGTCACTGATCGGTCAACCAGGCTGGAGATCGAATGGCTTGATGTCGCCCTTGAGCCGCCCGGATCACTGATAGCCGTCGAGCTGGTTTTTTTCGTGCAGTTGGCTCGAATAGCCACGAGGCAGAGAATTTGTCCTCTTGATGTTCTGGCGCCGTTGCGGCTGGAGCCGGAACATGACTATGCCGGGTATTTCGGTGTTCCGGTGCGACGGACAAGGCTTCCAACAATTGTTTTCAGCGGTGCTGATGCGCGGCAGCCGTTCCTGACGGCCAACGAGAAAATGTGGGAGTTCTTCGAGCCGGGGTTGAAAAAACGCCTTTCGGAACTGGAAGATTCGGCGACGATGGCCGAGCGGGTCCATGCGGTGCTGCTCGAACTGCTGCCCGGCGGTTCGCCGACAATCGACGCGGTATCGGGAAGGCTGTTTGTCAGCAGAAGGACCCTTCAGAGAAAGCTTCAGGATGAAGGTGTGCGTTTCCAGAGCCTGTTGCGTCAGGCAAGAGAAGAGCTGGCGGAATACTATTTGAAGTCATCGCTTCTTTCGCTTGCCGAGATCGCATTTCTCCTGGGCTTCGAGGAACCGAATTCTTTTTTCAGGGCATTTCATGCCTGGAGGGGAATGTCGCCTGAAGAAGCACGAAGAAATTTTAAGGCAATTACCGGGTGAGAGGAATACGCCTGTTTTTATTTTCGCTTTCACTGAGATACCTTGCAGGTAGCTGTTTCCGTTATCGTCAACTCCCCTGATTCAGTTTTGACCATTGGAGGTTTTTACATGCGTCATGCCGCTGCCGCTTTTTCCGTTATTCTGATTCTTGCCTTTACCGGGTGTTCCGGTTTTTCCCCCGTTTCCGATACAACGCCTTCCGGACGAAATACCACCTTTTCGGGCTCCATTCCCTGCGCGGACTGCCGGTCGCAGGCGCTGACCGTGACGCTTTTCCGGGACCATACGTTCCGTTTGAAACGCGTCTATTCCGGCCTGCGCTCGGGAGGGAGCAAAACGGTCTACGACCTCGGCAGGTGGAGCAGGAAAGGTTCCCGTCTGGTGCTGGACAACGGCGAACGGTGGCCGCTTCAGTTCCGTTTCGTTTCCGGGAGCGAGATCCGTCTGCTGGACCAGCGGGGCAACGAGATCGTCTCCCAACTGGATTACAGCCTGAGAAAGACGCCCTTTGTCGACATGCTTCCCGGTCCGATGCCGTTACGGGGCGGGTTCCGCTACATGGCCGACGCCTACACCTTCAGCGAATGCAAGACCGGAAAAACCTATCCGCTCGTGTTCGAGAGGCCCGACGGCACCGTCGAAAGTAAGTACCTCGCCCTGCGTCCGGCTCCCGGCAAGCCGCTCATGGCGACCCTGAAAGGTCGTTTCGTCATGCGGAGGCCGGAAAAAGGTGCGTCCGCCCGCGAGCATGTTATCGTCCGCTCGTTCGGCCGTTTCTGGCCGGGAGCGACTTGCGAGGGTTCCTTGAAGCCGGCGGTTTCCCTGGCCGGAACCTACTGGAAGCTGCTATCGGTAACGGGATTTTCCGGGTCGTTTGACAAGGGAAGGAGAGTTCCCCACATCGTGCTGTCGTCGTCGGGCGGCAGTCTGAAGGGATTCACGGGGTGTAACAGCCTGATGGGAGCGTATGCCGGCGGAAAAGCCACGATCTCGTTCTCGAAACTCACGACGACCCGGATGGCCTGTCCCGGAAAATCCGGTGATGTCGAGTGCGTGTTTCTCGACGCTCTCGGAAAGACGGCATCCTGGAAGATTACCGGAAAAACCCTTGAGATGTTCGACCGCCGCCATCGTCTTCTGATGCGGCTGAAGGCGAAGTAGGTGACCAATCGGGGAACCCTGCGTGCATCTCCGGGGTTTTCTCTTACAATGATTTTTGTATATTTGTCTGAAATTCAGAAACATCCTGATCGCACAGTGATGAACGTCATGCAGAGTACACGGCTACAGGGTCTCCTATCCGGTCTTCCGCTTCTTTTTTGGGCGGCGGACGATGAGGACGGTGCGTAGCAGCGTATTTCCTGCGGAAGACGCCGGCAATTTGCAAGCCACCTGCCTCATACGGTATGGTGGCTTTTTTTCTTTACATGAAAAGGGGATGAGAGATGGGAATGATGAACAGCAGCAGGTATGCAGCCTATCCTCCGGTCGATATTCCGGAAAGGACCTGGCCGGACAGGAGGATCACCGCCGCGCCGATCTGGTGCAGCATCGATTTGAGGGACGGCAACCAGGCGCTTCCCGTGCCGATGAACGTGGAGCAGAAGCTTTCCATGTTCAGGCTGCTTGCAGATATCGGGTTCAGAGAGATCGAGGTCGGCTTTCCTTCGGCATCGGCTGTTGAGTACCGCTTTGTCCGGAAGCTCATCGAAGAGAATCTGATTCCGGAGGGCGTCACGATACAGGTGCTGACCCAGGCGAGGGAGCACCTGATCCGCCGGACGTTCGAGGCCCTGGAAGGGGTCCGGAACGCGGTCGTCCACCTCTACAATTCCACATCGACCGTGCAGCGGGAGGTGGTGTTCCGTAAAAAGAGGGAGGAAATCAGCGAGATCGCCGTCCGTGGAACGAGGCTTGTGCGGGAGCTGAAAGATGCGACCGGCAACGGGGGGATCCGTTTTCAGTACAGCCCCGAAAGCTTTACCGGAACCGAGCTCGATTACGCGCTCGATGTCTGTCATGCCGTGATGGATGCGTGGGGTGCTTCAACGGAGGAAGCGATCATCATCAACCTTCCCTCGACGGTAGAGATGTCCACGCCGAACATTTTCGCGGACCGTGTCGAGTGGTTCTCCCGCAATCTTCGGGAGCGGGACGCGGTTATTCTCAGCGTTCACACCCACAACGACCGGGGGACGGCCGTGGCGTCGGCCGAGCTGTCCGTGATGGCGGGCGCGGACCGTGTCGAAGGCGCGATTTTCGGCAACGGGGAGCGGAGCGGCAACCTCGATATCGTCACGATGGCGCTGAATCTGTACACCCAGGGGGTCGATCCAGGGCTCGACTTTTCCGACCTCGCCCATATCAGCGATGTCTATTGCGACTGTACACGCATGCCGGTTCACCCGCGCCATCCCTATGCGGGCGAACTGGTCTACACCGCATTTTCAGGCTCCCACCAGGATGCCATCAACAAGGGTATGAAAGCGCACGAAGCTTCGGCCGGCGGTCTCTGGGACGTGCCCTACCTGCCGATCGACCCGAAAGACGTCGGCCGCTCCTACAAGGCCATTGTGCGGATCAACAGCCAGTCGGGCAAGGGCGGGGTGGCCTATGTGATGGACGCCGAATTCGGCTACCAGATACCGAAATGGATGCAGCCGCACTTCGGGACGGTGGTGCAGGCGCATGTCGACGAGAACGGCCGTGAGCTCCTGCCGCTGGATATCTGCGATCTCTTCCATCGTGAGTACGTTCGTCTGCAGGAACCGTTCGCGCTGAAGCGTTGCCACATCAACTGGGAGGACGATGAAACGCCCGGCACCGTTGCGGTACAGGCGACGACCATTACCGCATCGCTTCTTCGCGACGGCCGCGAAATCTCTCTTGTCGCCACGGGTAACGGCCCGGTCGACGCGTTCGTGCGGGGACTCGGAGAGACGACGGATCTCGTCTTCAGCGTGGACGAATACGCCGAGCACGCTGTCGGGCATTCCGCGGATGCCGACGCCGTGGCCTATGTCAGAATAAAGACGCCGGATGGACGGGCGTCGGTCGGCGCGGGCGTCGATTCAAATATCAGTCTTGCCTCGATCAAGGCGGTGCTGAGCGCGATGAACAGGATTGATAATCAAGTCAAAAGGTAAAATTCAAAATTCAAAAAATGCGTTTCTGGCGCATGTCCTTATATCAGGCGGCTGATCATGGTGCGATGAGAAGGCCGTCTTTTTTTTAACACGTCAACGATTCAACAAATCAACAGTTCAACGGTTTCTTTTTATATTTATAAATAGAAATTATTTCCATTTAACGGATGGATGATCTGCTTCAGAGGCTCAGGCGTTCGGGATTGAAGGTGACCCCCCGCCGCAAGGCGATTATCGAGCTGTTTCTGCAAAGGGGCGGTGCGCTCACACCGAGTGACGTATACGACGGTTTGCGGAGCCGCATGGAGAAATGCGGTCTGCCGGGGGTTTATCGCAATCTCGATACCCTCGAGTCCTGCGGCGTGCTTTTCAGGTTCGTCACCTTCGGTGGCGAAAGGCGCTACGCGCTCTGCAGTTCGGGTTCGGAGAGCGGCCATCATCACCACATTGTGTGTACGTCTTGTGGAAAGGTGGGGGACGTCACGGATTGTCATTACTGCGACGGCATGCCTGTCGAGGGCTTCAGGCTTGTCAGCCATATTGTTCAACTGCACGGATTATGCGAAAGATGTGAGGAGAAGGAAAACCGGTTAAAACCAAAAATCAGGAATAAATCATGACTTACAGTACGAATGTGCAAAAGATGCGGGGAGAGAGAAAACCGGTCACCTTTTTCAACCTGAAAAGCGGGGTGATTTTTCTTGTGCTTCTGTTTTCAGGCTTTACGCGGCTTTGCGCCGAGGCGCCGGGCCGCAATGCGAACGATGACGGAACAATCACCGTCGTCACCTCGATTCTTCCGCTCTCGTTCTTCGTCGAGCGGATAGGGGGAGAGCGGGTGAGCGTTTCGGTCATGGTGCCGCCGGGAGGAAACCCCCACACGTACGAACCGACTCCCGCGCAGATGGTGGCTCTCCGCAAAGCGGGGCTGTTCGTCAAGGTCGGCTCCGGGATCGAGTTCGAACTGGACTGGATGAAGCGATTCATCTCTCTCAACCCCGGACTGAAGATCTGCGACGCGTCGGAGGGGGTGGTTATGCGGACGATGAGCCCTGGAGAGCACGGCCATCACGACCACGACCATCACGATCACGGTCGGCTCGATCCCCATTACTGGCTTTCACCCGAAAACGGCAGGCGGATCGCCGTGAACGTCGAGCGGGCACTCGCGACGCTCGACCCGCCTCACGCTGCGGTCTACGCCGCGAACCGGAAGCGGCTCGATGCCGAACTCGAAGCGCTTTCTGAGGAAATAGCCGACAAGCTTTCGGCAATGAAACAGCGGTCGTTCATGGTGTTTCATCCCGCCTGGGGGTACTACGCCGCGGATTTCGGCCTGCAGCAGATTTCGGCCGAGGAGGAAGGCAAGGAACTGACCCCGGCGGCCTTGCGCCGTCTGGTCGATCTGGCGAAACGCACCGGCATCAGGGTGGTCTTCGTTTCCCCCCGCTTCAATACCCTGCAGGCCGAAACCATCGCCCGGGAGATCGGTGGGGTCACGGAGCCCATCGATCCGCTTTCGGACGACTATATCGACAATCTTCGCCGGGCGACCGACGCCTTTGTGAGAAGTTCGCAATGAAAAAAGAGGTCGTCACTCTCAGCGACCTGTCCGTGGAGGCGGGCGGTACGGTAATCCTCGACGGGCTTTCGATGTCCGTCTGCGAAGGGGATTACCTCGGGATCATCGGCCCGAACGGGGCCGGAAAGACAACCCTTCTGCGCGTCATTCTCGGGTTGCAGAAGCCGACTTCCGGCAGTGTCAGGGTTTTCGGCGCCGACCCGGCGTCGGTGCGCCGGCGCATCGGCTACGTGCCCCAGAGGCTTTTTTTCGACCGGGATTTTCCGGTGACGGTTTTCGAGACGGTACTCATGGGCCGTCTGGCGGTGAAGGGAATGCTGGCGCGTTACAACCGGAACGACCGCGAGATCGCTCTCGGAGCGCTGGAAACCGCCGGAATCGGAGGGTTGAAGGAGCGGCGTGTCGGAGCCCTTTCCGGAGGCGAAATCCAGCGCATGCTGATCGCCCGTGCTCTTGCCGGCGATCCCGAGCTGCTGCTGCTCGACGAGCCGACGGCGAGCGTCGATCCCGGCATGAAGACCTCTATCTACGATCTGCTCGACACCCTCAGAAAATCCATGACCGTCATTCTGGTGACGCACGATACCGGCACCATCACCAGCCATGTCTCCCAGGTCGCCTGCCTCAACCGCGGGATACACCTGCATGAGGAGGGGGAGATAAGTTCGGCCGAAATGTCGCACATGTACCCCTATCCCGTCGATGTGCTCGTGCATGAGCCGCCTAAGAAAATCCTTCGCAGACACCGGAAGCCGTGATGGAAATTTTCAGCTACGAGTTCATGCAGAACGCCGTTGCGGCCGCTCTGCTCGCAAGTGTCGCCTGCGGGATCATCGGCACCTACGTGGTCGTCAAGAGGATCGGGTTCATCAGCGGGGGTATCGCGCACGCCGCCTTCGGCGGAATCGGCCTGGGATACTATCTCGGGATAAGCCCCCTTCTGGGACTGATTCCTTTCAGTCTCCTGTCGGCTCTGGGAATCGGGCTGCTCGGCAAAAAAGCGAAAGTGGCCGAGGATACGGCTATCGGAGCCTTCTGGGCTGCGGGCATGGCGCTCGGGGTGCTGTTCATAAGCCTCACCCCCGGATACGCCCCCAACCTCTTCAGCTACCTTTTCGGCAATATTCTCACCGTTCCGCGCACCGATCTCTACATGATGGCTGCGCTCGACGCGCTCATCGTCGCGGTCGTCTTCGCCTTCTACAAGGAGTTTCTCGCCGTCTCCTTCGACGAAGAGTATGCCGAGGTTTCCGGGCTGAATACCATGGCGCTCTACCTCCTTCAACTCGCCCTGATCGCGCTCACGGTGGTGATTCTCGTGCGGGTCGTCGGCATCGTCATGGTTATAGCGCTGTTGACCATTCCTCCCGCTATCGCGAGGAAGTTCAGCCGGAACCTCCGTTCCATGATGGTGCTTTCGGGTGTCCTCTCGGCGATTTTCACTCTTACGGGCCTCTGGCTCTCCTACCTCTTCGATACGGCGTCCGGCGCAACCATCATTCTCGTCGCCGCTCTCGCCTTCACGGTCGTGCACCTCGTTTTCGCCGTGACCGGCAGGGAGTGACCTGCGCCAAACGGGATGGCGTGTTTTTTGTGCATTATTTTTGAACATAGCGCCGAAATGTGCATATTTTTCACTGGACGTAACGGAGGATATCAATCACTGATCCTATGCCCAATCCTGACCGGCCCGACGGGTCTCTCTCTCGAAGAGAGGCGGGTTATCTGTATTCCACAAGAGATTACCGTATTCCGGAAATCCATATCGGGCTGGAGCCGATCCGTTCCTTCAAGGATCTCTTCCACCTCAAGGCGCTGACGAGAACCATCCGCTCTCCGATCGTCAGGAACATCTTCGCCGCGAGGGTTATCAACCTTCGTTCCATCGAATCTCTCAAAAACGCCCGCCGCTCTCTCGAGGATGTCTATTTCAGGGACTACGAGACCAGCATGATCCGTCTCGACAACATGCGCGCCATCGAGGTCGATCTTTCCTACGAAATCAGGGAGCTCAAGAAGGATACCTACTACCTCGAGCACGGGGAGGATTACTTTTTCGACTATATCGGAAAGCTCTACAACAATTTCGATCAGTACGTCATCAAGGGGCTCGACTTTCTCGACGGGCTCGCCTTCAACTGTTTTATCACCGACCGGGACGGGACGACGAACAACTACTGCGGCCACTATCGTTCATCGATACAGCCGATCTACAACGCCGTGTTCCTTTCCCGTTTCGCCTCGATCTGCACCGAAAACCCGATCTTCATCACCTCCGCGCCGCTGAAGGATTTCGGTATCGTCGACGTATCGGTCAATCCCGAGAGCGTTTTCATCTATGCCGGTTCCAAAGGGCGGGAGTTCCTCGACCTCGATCAGCAGGAGCACCGGGCGTTCATCGATCCGCTCAAGCAGTCGATGCTCGACGAGCTCAGCCGAAGGGTGTGCAGCCTGGAAAAGGATCCCGATTTCGAAAAGTTTTTTTATGTCGGCTCGGGGCTTCAGCTCAAGTTCGGGCAGTTGACGATCGCCAGGCAGGACGTTTCGAACTCCATTCCGGAGGACGAATCCTTGGCTCTTCTGGAGAGCGTGAGCGGCATTGTCCGGGAGCTCGATCCCGACGGGTCGGTCTTCAGGGTCAACGACACCGGAAGGGATGTCGAGGTGATCGTGACGGTCAACGGCGACAACGGTTTGAAAGATTTCGACAAGGGCGACGGGCTGAAATACATCGACAGCCGTCTCGGCCTCGATCTCGAAAGGGGACCCCACCTGGTCTGCGGCGATACGGCTTCGGATATCCCCATGCTGAAGGCTGTTCAGGAGTATACCGACGATGTCTACGCCATCTTTGTAACCAGGGATCCCGAGCTCGTCAGAAAAGTGACGAATATCTGCTCGAACACGCTGATCGTGCCGAGCCCCGATATTCTGCTCACCATCCTCGGTATCTCGGCGTTATCCGCACGGCGCAACAGTGGAAAGAGGGCCTGCGGGATCTTTCTCTGAAGGGGGCTTCTACGCCTGCCGGAACATCATCCAGTAAAACACAAAATAGCCGGCGAGGAGCGTGAGGCCCGCAATGCGCCCTATGGTGTTTCTGTGGTAACTGAGCGGGAAGAGCACAAGTCCGAAACCGATCATCGTCAGATACTCCGCGTGCGGGAAACGGGGGAGAGTTTCCCCTCCGAGCGCCGGTTCGAGAACGGCGAGCGGTTTGATGAGGCCGATGCCGCCCAGCACGAACAGGATATTGAAAACGTTGCTGCCGATGATGTTGCCGACGGATATCTCGCTCTCCTTTTTGAAGGCGGCGACAAGCGAGGTCGCAAGCTCCGGCAGTGAAGTGCCGAGGGCGACGATCGACAGGCCGATGTAGAGTTTCGGAATCCCGAACTGTTCGGCGACCCACACCGAGCTTTTGACGAACGACCACGCCCCCCCCGAGAGCAGGATGCTGCCGGTGAGAACGAGAAACACGCCCCGAACGAACGAACGGGCCTGCCCGTCCTCCTGCTCGACCTCCTCGAACGTTTCCTCGGCCATTTCGGGCATTTTGTAGAGCGCGAAAAGATAGCCCACGAGCAGCACGATCAGAAAGCCACCCTCGGCTCTCGTGATCACGCCGTCCCAGGAGAGCATGTAGAGCAGCATGCTGACGCCGAACAGGAAGAACAACTGGCTCCTGATGTTCTGGAAAGCGATATGGATGGGGAAGATAAGCGCGCTGAGGCCGAGGATGAGCCCGATGTTGGTTATGTTGCTGCCGATGATGTTGCCGAGGGAGATCGTCGCGGAGTCTTCGACGACGTTCGCGAAGAAGCTGACGACGAACTCCGGCATGGACGTTCCGTAGGCGACGACCGTGAGCCCGATAACGAAAGGCTTGATGCCGAAACCGAGTGCGAGCCTGCTGCCGCCGCTTACCAGCCGGTCTCCTCCGAGGTAGAGCAGGAGAGCGCTGAAGAGGAGCACCACGATATTGCCCGGCAGTCCTATGAGCGTGGTGTAGTCGGGGAAAAGCATGATCGGTGGACGGCTCGTCAGGTTGTCCCGGTGGGGGAAGGAAGGGTGCATTCCAGCCTTCACCGGGGAAATTCGGTTTATATTATACAGTTTAAAATGATAAATTTTAAGCCGGAATAGACGTTTCGGCCCGCATCTCGTCCAGGGTATCTTTCCGTCGTGCGCGGGATTCCGGAACGGCCGGTTTTCAGAGGCTCGATAACGGTTTGACAGCACCATTATGAAACCGATAGTGTACTTCATCGGAGCGGCGGCATCGATACTGCTCTCCATATACATGTTTATTTTCGGGACATGGGCGAACCATGAAACCGTCGCGATTTTCATCGGCCTCTGGGCTCCGACCATTATCTGTCTCGGCATTTTCAACACTCTGCTCGGCATTCACGACGAGATGTGCTGCGCGCACAAACGCATCGAGGATCGTCAGACGAAGCAGCAGGGCGAGCGCTGAGGGAGCCCGTCTGACATGCACGAACGGTATGCGGCGTTGCTCCTTGTCGGGGCGGGGGGATTCGCGGGTGCCGCGGCCCGTTATCTCGTGGCCGTCGCGTTGCCCTTTCTCGGAACGGGTTTCCCGATGGGCACTTTTGCGGTCAACGTCGCCGGATGCCTGCTGATCGGTTTTCTCAGCGAGCTGTCGATCGCGACTTCCATCGTTTCTCCCGAGATGCGTCTGTTGCTTGCGACGGGTTTCTGCGGAGGCTTCACCACCTTTTCCTCCTACATGTTCGAAACCGTTTCCCTGTTGCGCGACGGAGAGGTTCTCTACGCCTCACTCTATCTGTTCGGCAGCGTCGTCGCCGGCCTTCTGGCTCTCCTGCTCGGCATGCTGCTGGCCAGATTGTGGACGTGATGTGTTGTTTATCTGTTGATGTGTTGAACCGTTGAGCTCGAAGAGAGGGTTTTGCCGGCAAGGTGGGGGGGGGGAATCAGTCGGCAGTTGGAAAAAGAGTCGTGACGAGTGACGTCGCGCCGGTTTCGTCGGGCGCTTGGTGACGACGCCCGGTTGTTATCGGGCTTAGTGACCAGTTGGGGAAAAGATCGATTCCCGATCCCGATAGCGACGGCGAACCCCGGGAGAGTATGTCAAAAGTGAAAAGTCAAAGGTCAAAATTAGAGCGTTTGGCAAAAATGTAGGGGTGTGCCCCCGTGCATGCTTGTCGAGGGGCTTCGTTGATGAAACCGCAGGGGCGAAAAATCTTTCGCCCGTCTTCGTAGGGCGGCCCGGGAGATGATCCGAAACAACGACAACATAACAGAGTATATGGCGATGCAGTTCGAACACAGGCAGCGTCTCCGCATCTATACGGGAGAACAGGCGAAATATCGTCATCGTCCGCTCTACGAGGTTGTGGTTGCCCGCGCACAGGAGTGCGGACTCGCCGGTGCGACCGTTTTCAGGGGCATTCTTTCCTTCGGTGTGAGCGGCAAGGTGCACACTTCGAAGATTCTCGAACTCTCACCGGACCTTCCGGTCGTGATAGAAATCATGGATGAAGGCCGCAGGATCGAGGAGTTTCTGCAGGTGCTGGAATCGCTGGTGAAGGACGCCGGGGCTCATGTTCATGTGACTATGGAGGAGGTTCGTTCGGCGGTCATTGCCTCACCGAAAAGCTGAATCCCTGTAGTCGCGGCACAGACAAAAAAAGCGGGAATCGTTCCGGACGATTCCCGCTTTGCGTTCCATGCCTGGGCAGGGGTTCAGGCTTCGGCCGCCTGCAGTGCGACGTAGTTGGCCTTGACGGTTTTTTCAAGGTCGTCGTCGGTCATGACGGTGCTGGTGAACATCGCCTCGAACTGGGATGGTGCGAGGTAGATGCCCTGGTCGAGCATTGCGTGGAAGTATTTACCGTATTTCTTGAGGTCGGAGGTGACTGCGGTATCGTAGTCGGTGACCGTGGTGTCGGTAAAGAAGAGGCACGCCATGGACCCCATCCGGTTCTGGGTGTAGTTCAGGCCGAGCTTCTGCAGGTTGTCGCGGAAACCCTCTTCGAGGAACGCGGCTTTTCTTTCGAGTTCCGGATACGGGTTCTCGTCGCGTAGGATCTTCAGGGTTTCGAGACCCGCGGTCAGCGCCAGCGGATTGCCTGAGAGCGTGCCGGCCTGGTAGACGTCGCCGAGAGGGGCGATTCTTTCCATGATTTCGCGTTTTCCGCCGAACGCTCCGACCGGCAGGCCGCCGCCGATGATCTTGCCCATGGTGGTAAGGTCCGGATTGATGCCGTAGCGTTCCTGCGCTCCACCGAGAGCTACGCGAAATCCGCACATGACCTCGTCGAAAATCAGCACGATGCCCTCTTCGGTACAGAGGTCGCGCAGCGCCTGGAGAAATTCTGGGTTGGCGGGGATGACGCCGGTGTTGCCGGCTACGGGCTCGATGATGATCGCGGCCACGTTGCCTCTGTTTTCATTGACCAGCAGCCTGACCGACTCGATGTCGTTGTATCTGGCGTTGAGCGTGTCGTTGGCCGTGCCTTTGGTGACGCCGGGGCTGTCGGGAGCGCCGAGCGTAAGAGCGCCCGAGCCCGCCTTGATGAGGAAACTGTCGCCGTGGCCGTGGTAGCACCCTTCGAATTTAATGATCTTGTCTCGGCCGGTGTAACCTCTTGCGAGGCGGACGGCTGACATGGTCGCCTCGGTGCCGCTGTTGACCATGCGGACCATTTCGATCGACGGGACGACCTGGGTCAGCAACTCGGCGATTTCGATCTCCATTTCGATCGGTGTGCCGAAGCTGGTGCCGATTTTCGTCAGGGTGTTTTCGAGCGCCGCCGTGATTTTCGGATGCATGCTTCCCAGGATGAACGGTCCCCAGGAACCGACGTAATCGAGGTAGTTGTTGCCGTCGACATCGGTCATGTAGGCGCCCTGTCCCCTGGCCATGTAGAGCGGGGTTCCGCCGACTGATTTGAAAGCTCGTACCGGGGAGTTTACGCCGCCGGGAATGAACTGCTTTGCTTTCTCGAACAGTTCTGCTGATTTGGTTAACTGAGGCATATTCACCGATTCGGTTAGAGATTGACTGAAGATACGATGCATGAAAACGAACTACCAAGATAGAAATACTCGCCGAGATATGAAAGGCGGGAAAGGGCGGCAAGGGGGGATTGCGGTTGTTGAACTGTTGAATTGTTGATGTGTTTGAAGAGGGACCCGCCGGCTCCGCGGCTGTTTTTTTGACTTTTTACTTGTGCTTTTTGACGCCCTCCTGTCCCTCTTGTCCGGGTTCCGAGAGGATCTGCGAAAGGATCCTGCGGTTTTTCCCTCGCGGCTCGTGCTCGCTGTGCCGGGCGAAATAGTTCTGGAGAATGTCGCAGAGTTGTTTTCCGGTCGCGCCGGAGGGCTCCAGGTTGTCGATCGCCCGGATATCGATATCCCGGAGAGCCGTCATGAGGAGGTATGCGGGTACGGGCAGGGGCTGCCGGTCGGCTCCGGCGGCCGGGGCTTTCTCCGCGATCGCCACCCCTCCCGGTTCGTAGAGCAGCGCGAGGTTTCCGGCGGCTCCTGTCCGTACAAGCGGCATGATGCTCCGGCCGGTGACGGGGCACCGGTCGAGCGACGGTTCGAAGCCGAGATCGGCGATGAGGCGGAGCAGAAACCACGAGAGTACGATGTCGAAATCCCTGCAGGGGGAGCAGAGTTTTTCCAGCGTTCCAGCCAGCGTGTCGAACAGACGGACGTTGCGCCCTTCATGGCCGGTGGCGTGTCTGACGATGTCGATGAGCCGGTAGACGGCGCTGAACCTGTCGAGGCTCGGCTCGGCGCTCATGGGGCTTCGGATGATGCGGCCTTCGCTGGCAAGCTGGATGTCGCGGTGTTCCTTCCGGTAGAAAACCACTTCCAGAAGGTTGCCCGTGCTGAAAATGCCCGAGAGACGGTTTTTCGGATTTCTCCCGCCCTTCAGAATAACCGACAACCGTCCGAAATCCCTGGTGTAGAGAGCGCAGATTTTCGACTGGTCCCGGTACCGGGTCTCTCTCAGGACTATGCCCAGGGTTTTGGCGAGCATGGCGTCTGTTTTTTTATTTATGAAAATATAACTATATACATCAACGCAGGTGGAAACCCGCCTTTTCAGGAGAATAGACAGAAACAGAGCAAGGAGGAAACAGCGATGCCTACCTATCAGTACCGTTGCAAGGAGTGCGGCCGTGAGCAGGAAGTGTTTCAGCGGATGACCGAGGACGCGTTGACCATGTGCCCGGAATGCGGCAAGGAAACTTTCGAGCGTATCATCAGCGCGGAAGGAGGATTCCTGCTGAAGGGTTCAGGTTTCCATAAAAACGATTACACCGCCCAGAGCTGCGAAAGCGGCGCAGCCGGAACGTGCCCGACCGGCACCTGCCCGCTTGCCAAGTAAGGGCTTGCTCCATAAACGAGTGACACGAAAAGCCTTCCCCGATCGGAAGGCTTTTCTTTTTTCAGAACTGCGGGCGTTCGTCGAACCGCAATCTGAATCCCGGCAGATCGATCGACGGTGATCCCCTCAGTTTGTTCGGGTACTGTTTCCCCTCGACGTTGCCGCTGACCAGGATGCGGTCCAGCTTTCCCTCCTCGAAAAACATCTCGATGACATTGCCGCTCGAGAAATTCACACCGGAAGGATCGGGTCCGTCGTAGGAGTGGTAGAGACTTCTTGCCTGTGAGTCCACCCTGATTCCCTCGACGCTCGAACCCTCGTCCAGAAAAATAGTCATTTTCCGGCCGCTGAGCTGGTTGTAGAGTGGTTTCGCCGTGTCGGCGGTATCCCTCGCGGCGAAAAACGCATCGCCGGTAACCACGATGTTCCGGGCCCGTTTTTTGCCTTCGATCTCCTCGAGCTGCACCATGATGCTGTCGCCGCTGAGCTGGCGGTCCTGTTGCCATGCAACGGCGTCGTCATGGATCCACACCCGGTCGCGGACCCTGTCGATACGCGCCCGTTTCGAGCGTGTTTTGAGATCGTCCTCGAGCGTTCTCGAACGGACGTTTTTTTCAAGTTCGGCGATTTCGGTATCGGGGAAGTAGAGCGCTTTTTCGCAATAGACCTCGACGTTGCGGTCGGTGATGAAGATGTCGCCCCTGAGTTCCAGGACGCCGCTTTCGAGAAACTCGGTCGCCCGGTCGCAGGTCAGCAGAAGATTGTCGTGCCTGAAGACGACGTTGCCCGACACGGTCCGGACGGCTTCCAGTCGTCCAGCAGGAGAGCGTTGTTCCCCGCCCTGGAGCCGGTCGGCCCGTTCCAGAATTATTTTTTTATCTTGCGCGCAGGCGACAGTGTGGTTCGCTCCCGCCGCGGCAAACGCCGTCAGGCAGAACAGTGCGCGGACGAGTTTCGAGATAACGGTTGTCATAGGTACTCTGTCAGGTATTCGAATAATCTAAGAAGATTTCCGTGGTGAAAAAGATTCTTTTGGCGGCAGGCGGCAATCCGGGCCTGCTGCGTATCCTGTCTCTCTTCAAAGCTCTTGAAGCCGCCGAGGCCTACACCCCGGTTCTCGCCAGCCCGGCGACGCCTGCCGGAGAGGATCTTCCCGCTCTCTTCGGCATTACCGGCGATACGGTTTCCTTTGAAGTCGAGAGCGGTTCGTCCGTCACTCGTACAGCCTCGGCCATGAAAGCATTCGAGGCCCTCGCGATCGAGCGGAAGCCGGATCTCGCGGTCGTTGCGGGTGACGACGACATTTCGCTTGCCGCAGCCCTGGCCTCCGTCGGGCTCGGCCTTCCGTTCGGGCGCATCGGGGCGGGCATGCGCACAAGCAACCGCGCCGTTCCCGGCGAGGCGAACCGGCGTCTGATCGATTCGGCGGCCGACATGTTTTTCGTGAGCGAGCACAGCGGCATCTACAACCTCGTCGGCGAAGGGGTCGACGAGGAGCGTATCTTCTTTGTCGGCAACACGGCCATCGACAGTCTTGCGACCGTTATCGAACAGGCGAACGATTCGGACGTTCCCGGCCGTTTCGGCATCGAACCGAAAACGTACGCGATGCTCCGTCTGGAGAATGCAGCCGCGCTCGATTCTGCGGAAGCGCTGGACCGTCTCGAACGGGTCGTGTCCGTCATCGCCGGAAAGCATCCGGTTCTTGTCCTGCAGAACGCCGATGTTGATGCCGTCATGAAAGAGCACGGCCGGCAGGGGATGCTCGAAGCCATCGCCGGGACGCAGGTCCGGCCGCCCGTGGGATACGTCGATTTTCTGCGGCTTGTCAAGGATGCGCTCTTTATCCTGACCGATTCCGAGGGTGTCCAGGACGAGTCGACCGTCATGAAGATCCCCTGCATCACGATGCTCGACGAAACCCCGAGTCCCGCGACCATCGAGATCGGCACCAACGTGCTCGCCGGCACGAACGAAGAGGACATTCTCCGGCGCATCGCCGAGGTGGCGGAAGGCAAGCCCGTCAAACACGCCAAGATCCCCGAGAAATGGGACGGAGCCGCCTCGCAGCGGATCATGGAGGTGCTCGACAGGGTGCTGGAGTGAGAGCGGCTGTGCACGGTGAACTGAAGAACGTTGGCGGCAGGTCGGCCCCCTGTGCATGAGTCGGCATCGATTCACTATCCGGTTTTCTCCAGTGCCGAGGTCGATCATTGCCTCGTTTGGCGAGGGAGAGGTTCTTTCCCGATACAAGAAATCCCGGAGATCCGCTAACGAAGTTCGTAAACACTCAACGGTATGCCATGACGCCAAAGGAGCTGTCGCAAACGCTCGTGGAGAGCGAAGGTCTGTCCTACAACCCGATAGCGGTCAGGTTCATCCCGTCGCTCGGCGACCTGCCGGAAGGGATGAAGCAATTCGGGTCCTCTTCGGGAGAAGGTACAACGAAATCGTTCCTCTGTGCCATGTGGGGCGACTGCCTCAGGGGTGCGGGGCCGTTCTACACCACGAAAGACCAGCAGATCTGCGGCGGCGGGGCCATATCGGCAGGGTTCGGCAGCCTCATGCCGCTCGCGGCCGCGGAGAAATTCATGATAGGCGACGGCAAGCTGTTCGGTAACATGGACGCCCTTCGCTGCTCCCTGTCTTCGACCATGCCTTTCAAGGAAGGTGAGTTCGAAGCAGAGATCGTCGGGCCGCTCGCGGCCATGAACGACGATACGTTGCGACCGGATGTGGTGCTGATCGTCTGCAAGCCGCACCAGGGTCAGCATATCCTGCGGGCCTACGGGTTCGACAGCGGGGAGCTGGTGCACGGCATCGCCGGAGGATCGACCTGCGAGATGGTGTCGAGCTACGTGATGAAAACCGGCAAGCCGACCTTCACGCTCGGTGACACCGGCGGCAACGCCGGCCTCGATCTCGCGCCGGACGAACTGCTGCTCGCCTTTCCCTACGACAAGCTCGGCATCGCCGTCGCGAACCTACCCCGGATATGCCGCAAATCGAGCATGCGCAAGTTCACCCTGTTCCACGAACGCTGACAGGGGGATATCTCCGATCCCCTTTCTATCCTGCGATTATGTTCCCGTAGGGGCGGCCCTCTGTGGCCGCCCGCTTTCCTTTCGTTTGGAAACAAACCTTCGTGAAACCGGTATGCTTTCTCGAAGCTTGCCCACCGGTCGCATCTCTTTTTGCTTAAGCAAATACACAACGGAATGTCTTTACCTGTTATTTGTGTGACCGGAGTATTCACTATCTTGAAAAAGTACTGTTGTGAAGATGATCGATGGATAGGCGTTGTATCTGACAACGGGCCGTTTTCTTGTTGAACAATGGAGCGTATACGGTTTTTAACGTTAATGAAACGAGGTGGGTATGGGTATCGGTACTATCAAAAAAGATGTCTCGCGGTTGCCGGTTAAAGATCGGGCGGAACTTGCTCGTTGGATCATTGAGAATCTGGAATCGGCGACAGAAGATCAAGGCGCTGTCGATGCTGCATGGCGTAAAGAGGTCCGTCAAAGAGTCGAGGACATTCAGTCCGGGAACGTTCGCATGATACCGGCGGAAAAGGTCTGGAAAGATATTCTTGGTGACGATGCCCGGACGAGTTGAATATCACCCTGAGGCTGTGTCGGAGATAACGTATGCTGCAAGCTGGTATGATGAGCAGGTCAAAGGCCTTGGCCTTGATTTTTTGTTGGAAGTAAACGGCCTCGTTCAACGCCGAACTCACAAAAGCCGGTGGAACGGTGGTTTTCGTCGATCCCGCCTGCCGCTTCACCGCCGACGAGATCCGTTCGTGGGTGCGTGAGGTTTATCCCGTCGCGGTCGTGCGACAACTGAGGAATGACGGACCGGGCAGCCCCTGAGAGAAAAAGGTTTGGTATCAGGGTCTCTCGCGAACAGTCCGGGAAGGCTGCTGCCGGATGGTGCTCAGTATCTCATCCTGTTTTTCGATGGTCAGGGAAAGTTCGCTCTGTACGGCCCTCGTTTTCGCGCTCGACATCCTGATCTCCCTCGTCAGATTATCGAGCCGCGCTTTTTCTTCCGGACGAGCGGTCACCTTTATCGACTCGAGCTCTTCGGTCACCTGTTCAAATTTTTCCTGAACCTCGGCAAGGTCTTCGTTTGCTTTTACGACCTGCTCCTTCGACTCTTTGAGCTGCTTTTCCCATTCAAGGACTCCGCCGAAAAAAGATGCCTTCGTAAACCCGGCATTGGTCAATGTTTCATTGATCAATGAAGGCCAGAGAAACAGGAGCAGGACGATGACGATGATGATCGCCTCGCGGACCACGACCAGCGCATCCCTGGCCGTTTGCATCGGGGACTGTTCTTTTGCCATGACAACTCCGGAAAAGTTATCGGTTTCCAGTAGGGGAATAGGTGATCTCTAAAACGGGGTACTGAAACGACAGATCAGATGTTTCAACCGGCCTTTTCAAAGCTACTCACGGTTGGGAGAGGATGCAAGGGGAAAGAGTTTCGCAAGTTTAGGCGTCTCTGAAAGAGGCTAATCGGTTAAGATGAAAGTATATGAGTCGGGGGTTTGTTTGAGTGCTGAGTAGAAATGCGGTATATTTTTCTGTATTCTTTAGGGAATCTTTGTCACAGGCAAATAGGCAATCTTGTGCCATTCGAAAAACATCAAGCATGATGGAGGCGCAGCCATGGAAACCTATCTTGGGGACTGTTTTGCAAAGGGAAACGTTCAAGTATTTGTTGGGTCTGGCTTGTCTGCAAATATGTATCCGACGTCAGCCGAGCTTAGGGATAAACTCCTTGATGACCCGATTTACGTTAATGGTGCTCAGACAAATCTTCGCATAATTCTGAGCAAAGCAAATGAAGTTTCCTTAGAAGATGCAGCCGAGTTTTATGAACTTTACAAGAAGTCTGATGGACTTCTCCGTGTAATCCGGGCAGTATATGGAGATGCGAAACGCTCTCTAGATATTCACCATAAGCTATGGCAGCTTCCTAATATTAGGTGGTTATACACTACAAACTTTGATTGTCTCATTGAGGATGCCCTCGGACGGCCGAAACAGCCCCCAGAGGTTATAACTCGCGGTACTGATATCGTTGACATACCGCGAGGGCGGCGCGTTGTTTTCAAGCCTCATGGCTGTGCTCGTCGCAGTGTCGACCGGAGCGAGTTTGTTATTACTCGTAACGACTATCTCAACTACAGCCATCGTCGCACATTAGAAATGCTCAAGACACTTTACGATCTTTCGACAAAGGTATTTCTTTTTCTTGGTTATAGTCTCCGTGATTTAAACATGCGACATATAATTACAGAGGCGAACCGGATTGGGGCGGTCAGGTCATACGCGGTTCTTAAGGACGCCTATGACCCTGAATACAGTTATTGGCGCGATTTAGGCGTGACCCTTATACAACAAGATCTAGACCACTTTCTGTCTGAAGTTCTGGAAACATTTCCTGCTTACGAGTTCGAATTCGATGAAAAGGAAGACATGCGTGTCGCGGAAAAGGATGAAATATCGAACAAGGCCCTATTGGAGTTGAAACAAGCGATTAGCCAGTCGTCGTCGCTTGCTGTAATCATCGATGCTGGTTCTACGACAGCGTCTCTTGCCAAGGCGCTTTCTCGCGAAGTTCTTGCTGGGGGCATCTCGGTAGAGAATATTCACATTATCACGAATTCTCCGCCAGTGATGGACGAACTGACTCCTGCGGTCAGACATTCAAAAGGCAATTTGCGAGTAACGGTTATTGGAGGTCCTCAAAGATTTGGTACTCGGGCGTATACTCCAAACGAAGAAAGTGCCAAGACGCAACTTCGGTCTTTCCAGAACTCCAAGACTGTGACTCTTGCTTTTATAGGTGCCACAGCGATTGACGAATCTGGGCTCAAAACTAAGACAGAAGACGAGGTTGCTATAAAGGAGGCATTTATCGATGCTGCGAGTCATGTCTACGTTTTAGTGGACCACTCAAAGATTCGTAGGTTGACAGGAGGACATGTGTTTTCAGGTTGGCAAAAGGATCGGATGACGATCGTTACAGATCGTAAGAAAGAGATGGAAGATATGAAGCCTTTCTGCAAGGCTATTCGTTGATTTGGTAAAAGGTGTTGTTTCACGAGTTGAAAAGACAGCATGGCACGCGAAGAATTTCATTTGATGGGGAGCGATATTTCGAGAATTGAGGGAAAAAGGTTAAGTAAGTGTAGGTGTGCACTGAAAAAATATAACGGTATACAAATAAAACGGATGGCCTAGATTTTTCCTTAGGCGTCTAACAGGTGTGTTATATATTTTAGCGGGATTTTGTTGGGGGTTTATACTGCAATAATAAGTATTTTTGCGATATATATTCTTTCGCCAAGAAATTGCAATGGCTATGGGATCAATTCATCAAGATGTTAGGGACCATCATCTGAATACTTATCCGAATGAGGAAGTTTTCTTACGTCGATTTCTGGATGGATTTGATGTGACATGGGGGCGTCGTCGAAGATTACGTAACACTACACTTTCAGTTTATTTTTTGAGGCCTGAATCATTCATTAAAGAGACATTTGGCTTCACCCAAGAGGTCCTGCTGATTTACTCGAGTTTTTCAACATTAGAGCCTCGTGCGATCCAAGCTGCTGAGCAGTTTATTACAGATGACCCTGGAAAAGGGCGCGTTGAAAAGTTGGCCTTTCTCATCGTATCAGAAATGCTCACTGTGGAGGAATGGGTACGCTCCTACATGGCCTCTAACCATGAGTCGCGTATTATGGTTGCATTTTCTGCTGAGAGACTTCGTGAGGCCAGAGGTGATGCATGGTATGTGCGGAATCGGCTTTCAGACCAACTATTCTCGAGAGATCTTTTCGATTTCAGGCTTCCTTTGGAAAAAGATACCTATTTTTTTGGAAGGGAGGATTTCGTTATTGACTATCGCGATGCAGCAAGACGAGGCGAAAATCGCGGAGTATTTGGGTTGCGAAAAACCGGCAAAACGTCATTTCTATTTAAACTTGAGCGTGCTTTGAAAGACGATCACAGTCTTGTTTACTACTACGACTGTAAATCTCCATCTATTCGGCAACTTCGATGGTATGAGCTATTGAGTAGTATAGCGAATGACATTGCAAAAGGTATTAAAGTTCGTTTCAAGGTGCCTGCCGATACGAGACATTTTGCCGACAAATTTACCGAACTTCTTGGACGTATCCCATCTGAACGTCGTATCTCGTTAATTTTTGATGAGATTGAGTACATCTCTCCTTTTGCTATCGAAGATAAACACTGGGAAAAGGACTATGTGCCGTTTTGGCAAACAATATGGTCAGCACAGAGTCGCCAACGAAACCTTTCAGTCATAATTGCCGGAGTAAATCCAAGTGTTGTAGAGATTGACAAGATTGGGGGAATTCAAAATCCACTATTTGGCATTGTGTCCTACAAGTATCTCCGTGGCCTTGGCGTTGATGAGACTCGCCGGATGTTAAAAGTACTTGGTCGGCGCATGGGTTTAAGATTCTCTGAGGATTCAATCCAGTATGTGTATGAACGATATGGCGGCCATCCATTGTTGACTCGTCTTGCCTGTAGTCTACTTCATCAGCGATTGGTCGCAGAAAAACAGGTTCGTCCAGTAGATATTAATGCGAACATACTTAGAAATGATGAAACGACTCGAGATGCAGAGCTGACGTTTTATTGCCGTCACGTAGTGTCTGAATTTCGTGACTTTTATTCCAGTGAATATAAAATGTTCGAGCTTTTGGCGACTGGTCGAGTGCACGATTTTGTTGATTTATCTGGACATCCAGAGTATGTAAGGCATTTGAAGGAGTATGGCCTTTTAGGTCAAGAGGCGAGTGGGCTCCCTAAGGTGAATATTCCGGTAGTAGGTCGATATGTCGCAATAGAGGAAGCTAAGCGTGCGGGTCGTAAAAGCCTCACCTATATCGTTCCTAAAGATGAACGTGAAGTGTGGCTGAGTCGTAGAACTAACGCAATCATCACAGATATTGGAGAAGTTCATCGCCTAGCTGAACTTAACACAATGCCATCTTTATTTGGCCCTAACTCTTTTCCAGAATCGCATAGATTTGCAAAGTTATCCGTTGTTTTAGATGAGAATGGTTTTGAATCTTTTATCAATTGTTGTAATAAGTGCTTTGTTGAATCAATCGAAATTTATGGCTCTCATATTCACAAGCCAAAGTATTTTTGGGAAGAAATCTTGTCTACTTATCCTGCACTTTGGGATGCTCTTAATCGCATCAAGGTCTATCGCCACAATCGAATGCACATTCAGTTGAAGCCAAATGTAGAGAGAGCATTGTGCAAATACTTAAGCCAAGATCTAGAGGGGCGTGAACCGAGGCAAGTCGATGATCTGTGGTTTGTTCTTCAGCAGACGGTTTTAGATGCTTTGTTAGCTGGGCTACAAGTTGAAATTAGTAAGTTTGGCCGCTGATTATAGTCAGCTAACCATTTCGGAAATAGGAAATAGGAAATAGGAAATAGGAAATAGGGGACATCCTGTAGGTGTGTCGTAGCAAAGCAGTACAAGAGATGAGAGAAGGTTCTTCGCACTTGGCGTGCAGGCGCAAGGTGCAAACCGCCGTGTGTGGCTGTGGTCAAAAGTCGTGGTTGTGAAAAGTATCGATGAGGTGTCAGGTGTAAGCCAAGGAAAACGAACACAAGTGAGTCGCCGTGAACGTGTCGAAAGTCCTGAATGACATCAAAATCGGACAGTTATAGGGGTCCGGGATGAATCTGGACGCAATGTACCTTTCTTCCAAACAGCTCGGAATCGATACCCTGCGGATGATCGACGGTGTTATTCCCGATTTGCCCGGCCTGTCGGTTCCTTCCGAAGAAGAGGATGATTCCGAGAGACTAAAGGATTTTTTTACGGAATGCAGTCATTTCTGTGTTTTGTGTACACGAGAGTCGTGTGCACGAGACGTGCAAAACATTCTGTCATACCGTTATGTTGAAAAATATCACATTGAGCGTTGATGAGAAGCTGATAAGGAGAGCGAGGGAAAAGGCGCAACGTGAGCATACCACACGGAACGCTTCGTTCAGGGAATGGCTGAAGAGCTACGTAAGTGCTGAAGCGAGGGTGCGCAATTTCGATGATCTGATGCAGTCGTTGAGCTATGTCAAGACAGGAAAAAAGCTCACCAGGGAGGAGATGAATGAACGGTAGTCACATCCTGAAAAGCAGACCGAGGCCTTGCACTAGATGATCCGGGGGATTGAAAGCATCATCCCCGACTTCACAAATCCCTCCGAAGAAGACGGCGATTCCGTTCAGCCTTCCTGAGTGTCCCTGGCTCGGAGGGCAAATCTGCTCACCCTTGATTGCACGTTTCAGCAGGATTGCATAGGTTTGTGTGTATGGCATACACACAAAGAACTGTTTGTAATTGGTTAAAACTGAACCGGGTAACGAGATGAGAACGAATATCGTTATTGACGACAAGCTGCTCAGTGAAGCATTTTCCGTAAGTGACGCGAAAACCAAAAAGGCTCTGGTTGAGGAAGCATTGGAAGTTTTGATTCGCTTGAAAAAACGGAGAGACCTGACGGAGCTTGCGGGAAATATCGAGTTTTACGAGGATTACGACCACAAAAAAATGAGGCAAATCAGGGAATGATTCTTGTCGATACTTCTGTCTGGATTGATGTCCTGAGGGACAGGCAAGGCGATGTTGTCGAATCTTTTCGAAAGAAGACGTATGGTGAAATACTTGTCTTGAGCCGTTTTTCACAGTTGGAGCTTCTGCAGGGGGCAAAAAGCGGTGACGAATGGAAGCTGCTTGAGCACTATCTTTCGACGCAGTTCTATCTTGAAGCGACTGAGAAAACCTGGTCCGATGCCGCTCGAATTTTTTTTGAACTGAGAAGAAAAGGGATAACGGTACGAAGTTCTATAGACTGCTGCATAGCGCAGGTTGCCTTGGAACACGATGTTTTTCTTCTTCACAAAGATGCGGATTTTGACAGGATTGCCTCAATCCGCCCACTCCGTTCCGAATGGTTTACAGAGTGAGTCAATACTCATTCCTCACAATTATCGTCCGATCTATGCCTTGTGGTAGACCGGCACTCTTCTGCATGTGACATCGATCGGCCTGGCAAGTCGAACACCGTGAGCTCGGACCGGAAGGAAATAGGGGACGTTGTTCTGTATCCTAAATAAGTGAATTGAAATTCACATGTTCACTTGAAAACGAGTAGCAACGACCAACCTTTACAGAAGTCCATCCCTTCCACGAACGGTTCAGCTCGATCCCTTCAAAACCGGTTTTCAATACCGGGCCGGAACTCATGATATCCCGCGGTCGATAGAAGCCATATGCCCTTCGGGTTTCGTGGCCTGGTCATTGCCGCCCACGGTCGACCGGCAAACCCGTTCAACCACTTTTTTACGGTCTCAAAAGGCGCCTCGGCATCCTCCGGGGGTAAATTTGGCAAATTATGGCTAAATTATAATTAGTCTAATTTTCACGACCGGACGGGTAAGGACGTGGCGAAGAATCAATGCGGAAAAACTCTTCGGCGATTTCTCCTGCATCGATAAGTTCCGGCCGGGCCTTGTACCGGGAATAAAGGCATCTCTATGTATTGTTGTTATGAGTCCCGACGTGTCCAACGAGCATTTGAAGCGCGGAATAAATAGAGGTGCCCTGAAAAACTTGCTGCCCGCTGAATTTTACGGAAAGTCAGATGCCCATCAACAAGCAACTCATCAAGGGGCTTAATATAATTACCGATCGCACTGCTCTGGAGGAATACGCCAACAGCTCATTAGTGCAGCACTTCATGGAGCCCATGAGCAATGTCGTCGTTCGAACGGAACATTTCCGCCCCCAGGTATCAATCGAAGCTCCTTTCCGGAAAAACCCCCAACCTTGCCTCGAATTCACATACACCCTGTCCGGCGATACCACTCTCTCCATAAGGAACGGACCGGGGGACTGGAGCAAATACCGTATTTCCCAGGTGGTTCGGTTCCTTGGGTTAAACACGGAATTAAGCGGAATCGCCACGGTCAATTCCCTGATTCCTGTCAAGATGTTTCATCTGTATATAACCCCGCAGAAACTGGCTCATCTATTGGGCTCGGGTAGCGGTCATCTGGTCCGGACCATTGTTGACAAAGCGAGAGTCAACAGCAAGAATCCTCTGAATATAACGACTGTCGGCCCGATAATCACCTCGATCATTCATCAGATATTTAACTGCAACGGTGCATCGCCGGCGGACTCACTGTTCCTCAGGGGCAAAATTCTCGAATTGCTTTCTTACGAGGTCGAAATCTTGTGCGGTTCGCAACGCAAGCAAACAATCCTGCAACCGGACGATGTGGTTATGCTGCAGGCGGCAAGGGCGATCATTATGGAGCGGATGTCCACTCCTCCCTCCATTGCCGAACTGGCGCGAAAGGTGGGGCTCAATGAAAAAAAAATCAAACAGGGATTCAAAGAGCTTTACGGAACAACGGTATACGGTTTTCTTCGTGAATATCGTATGCAGCAGGCGAAGCTCTTGTTCGAACGGGATCATAAAAGCGTTACCGATGTTGCTTGCGCCGTAGGATACTCCAATGTTTCCCATTTCGGTGCCATCTTCAAACATCACCACGGGGTAAGGCCCGGAGAATACCTGAGATCCCTGAAAGAGTACAGGATGGCGCACCATCTGTGCCTGTAAGTATCCCCCCCTCCCCCGCACGTCTTATCCGCAAAAGGCCCTCGATTGGCAGTAATAGTTCCTCGGGAGGTATTCCCCCTCAGTGAATACTGTTAGATTTTCCACGTTAATTGGATTGTGTCTAACCTGACAATTTTGTTTTCCATGAGATTTTCAGGTGAATCATTTCATTTTCAGGAGGACGTCATGAAAGGTCATATGCACTACCTCTATAAGGCACTATCGGTGCTGATTTTTTTCGGGGTAACGACTGCGGCAATCGCCGAAGAACCGGCAAGTGGTATGTATCAGCTCGATACTATTATTGTTACTGCCTATAAAAGCGAGGAAGACAAGCAGGATATACCGGCAAGTATCTCGGTGGTCGACGGTACGACCATGCAGGATTTCGGTGTGGACGAACTGGAAACCCTGACCGGTTTTATTCCCAACGTCAGTATCGACAAAATCCAGAGTCATGCGGGACAGATTGTTTTCCGGGGAATCGGCGGAATGACCAACATGAACAGGATATTTAACGTCAATGTCGACGGTGTCACCATCCCGTACTCGGCTATCGATACATTCCTCGACGTCGAGCGGGTGGAAATTCTGCGGGGAGGTCAGAGCTCGTTATATGGCCGCAACACCCACGCCGGGGTGGTCAATGTGATTACCAACAAGCCGACTCCGGAACTCACCTTCGACGCCGGCATCGACTACGAAACGCATAACACGTGGAAAATGAAGACCGCCTTCGGCGGGCCGGCGGGCGACAAACATGCCTATCGGGTGGCGTTCGGCTATAACAGTACCGACGGGTATATGGAAAACGACTTTCTCGGAACGGACGACGGCGCCAGACACGAGCAGATCTCCGGTCGCGTCATGTACGACTACAGGCCATCGGATGACACCCTGATTCGTTTAGCGCTGATTGCTGACCGTTATGATGGCGGGTTCGACGAGTATTTCCTGCTGGAGCAGGGGCTTGGAACCTCGACCATGAACAATGAAGAAGGGGAAGCAAAAGGCCATCTGATATCTCCGACACTGACCTGGAAAACGAAGGTAAGCGGTCTCGACCTGACGTCGATAACGAACTTCAGCAGCTCGAACTCCCAGACCGTTTTCGATCAGGATTTTACGATGATGGATATGATGCTGTTTAAATATGACGAGGATTTCAATACGTTTACACAGGAATTTCGTCTGGCCGACGAAGCGTCCGGATCGTTCAAATGGCTTGCCGGAGCGTTTTTTATGCTGGAAAAGCTTGAATCGTTGACCGAGATCGGTTTCGGCGACGATGCGGGTATGATGGAAATGATGCCGGGTATGAATATGACCGGTGACGGTGCCATCGACAGCCAGGGGCTTGCGCTGTTCGGCCAGGCGGCCTATACCTTCTGGAATGACTTCGAGCTGCGCATGCGTCTTCGTCTCGACTACGAGCATCGGGAGCTGACCTGGCAGGGGAAAATGGATGTGGGCGGTTTCCCCGTTGCTCCGACCCAGAACTATTCCCGTGACGACGGCTGGCTGGGGGTGATGCCGGCCATAAGTATTTCCTATGCTCCGGCCGAGGACCAGAAGATTTACGCTTCCATCGATCGGGGGTACAAGGTCGGCGATTACGCCTCCAACCAGGTGGATATAAGCGCGGTGATGGAGCCTGTCGATCCCGAGTACACGATGACCTACGAGATCGGTTATAACGCGTTGCTGGCCGACAGACGGCTCGAATTCCGCTGTGCAGCCTTCTATATAGACTGGACCGATATGCATGTCAGTGTGGTGCAAAACAATGTCGCCCTGATGCAGAATGCCGCCGAAGCGCACACGTACGGAGCCGAGTTCGAGGCGCGCTGGCGGCCGACGAGAGGTTTGGAGTTCTTTACCGGCCTCGGCCTGCTCGAGGGCGAGTTCGACCGCTATGACAACCATCCCGATGGTGTGGACCTGTCCGGCAATTCATTGCCCAATGCCCATGAGTACAATTTCTCGGCCGGAGCCATTTATCGCCATCCCCAGGGCTTTTTCACATCCGTTTCAGCCAACTTCCTCGGCCCGAAATATATGGATGAGCTCAATGAGGTCGAGCAGGACAGCTATACGCTGGTCAATGCGAAAGTAGGGTATATAGCCGATAACTGGTCATGTTATGTTTATGGCCGCAATATACTCGATGAAGAATATCTGACTCACACCTTTACCAGTGCAGGGCGGATCGGTGAGACCGCGGTGGTCGGTGCCCAGCTTAGTTATCGCTTGTAACATATGAAAACAATGCTGGAAAAATTCAGGGACATAACGGCCCGCAAGCCTTCGGGATGGCTGGGGAAGCGTTTGTACGAGGACCCCAAGGCGCATCGGGAGTCGTTTCGATTAATATTGGAAAAGCTCGATCTCAAAAGCGACGATTCCTATCTCGAGGTTGCTTGCGGTGGCGGGGTGCTGCTCGAAATGGCGTTAAAAATAGTGAGCCGGGCAGCGGCAATTGATCATAGCGCCGATATGGTGGAATTGACCATGGAGAGAAACAAGGCTGCGGTGAAGAGCGGTGTCGCCGAGGTCGTGGAAGGTAATGCAGAGTCGCTTCCCTGGCCGGACGAGAGCTTTTCCTGCGCTGCATGCGCCAACGCCTTCTTCTTCATTGAACACCCTGAACTGGTTTTGAGCGAGATATCCCGGGTGCTCGAGCCAAAAGGCCGCCTGGTGTTCACCACCTGCTCCGGCGAATCGTCTCTAATCGCTATACTGTTCAAACGGCCTTACAATCTGAAGACATACCCGGATGAGCAGATGCAACGCATGCTCTATTCTGCAGGCTTCAGTGTGGCGGAAGTTAACACGGTATCGGGTATTCAGGTGTGGGTGGCGCAGAAAGCGTAGCTTGTGAGCGCACGGTATAGTTATCCTTCGAAATCCGGTTTTCAATAGCGGGAGAGCATCCATGCTATGCCGCGGTCGATGGAGGCCATATGCTCCTCCGGTTCCGGGGCCTTGTCTTCTTTGCCGTCGATGTTCAGCCGGGAACCGGGAACCAGCTCAGCCATTTTGTTTGCGGCCTCAAAAGGCACCTCTTCGTCTCCGGGACTGTGAAAAAGGTGGACCGTGGCCCGGATGTGGCCGAAATCGATTCCCCAGTCCCGGATCTGGAGTCGGGTCTGACTGGCCATGCCGTGGCAGCGGTTGCGGGTTGAATCCTCAAGCCAGGGGATGACCTCTCCATGACCGCGGCTTATCACTTCGTCCCCGGTTATGACCCCGGTGAAAAAATCCTGAAGCTCTTCAAGGGACATATCCGGAATAGCCCTGTATAACTCCAGGTTTTCTCCGGAGTACAGGTCCAGGATTTCCGGTTTGTATACCGTCGGCACCCCGGCCAGGATGAAGAGATCGTTCACCCGTTCCCCCCAGGCCGCGGCCGCGGCCCAGGCATAAGAGGCTCCGGCCGATGCTCCGGCAAGGTCGAGGCGGTCGATTCCAAGCTCGTTCAGCACGGCTTCGGCCATGGGAACGAAATCGCTGATCCTGTTCATTGCAAAGCAGTCCGAGTCGCCGTAGCCCGGACGATCCACAATGATGAGGCGGAGATCACGCGCCTCGACGGGCTGAATATCGGCGCTGTCAAGACGCGATGATCCGACAAGCCCGTGAAAGAGCATGAGTGAGCGCCTGCCGCTTCCGTACACTCCGTAGGAGATGCGCAGGCCGTTACAGATAACATGCTTCAGTGACGCCATACATCCTCCTACAGTTTTACGTTAACCTGAAGCCCGACGGTGCGGGGCGGCGCTACCAGGGCGTAGTTGGTGGCAGGCTGGAGGTAATCCAGATAGCGTTCGTCAAGAAGGTTGTCACAGGTGACAAAGGCTCCCCAGTTCCCGGACTCATAGCCGATTCTGCCCCCCACAAGGGTAGTGCCGCCTCTGGAAGTGCTGTTGGCATCGTCCCAGTAGAGTTTGCCAAGATGGCGGACCGACGCTCTTGCGGTCCAGCCGTTGTCATGAATGTAGCGGATATAGCCTCCGAGAGTGAGATCCGGTGTATAGGGCACTTTGTTACCCGAGTAGTCGAAAGGCCCGGCAGAGTCGGTTCCGGTATACGAGTCAAACTCCGCCTGGGTCAGAGCGCAGGAGAGCCCGGCGCTCCAGTTGCTGTTCAGACGCAGGCTGGCCTGAACTTCTGCGCCGTAGCTGGTGGCGGCGGCTGCATTACTGGCTATATAGGCAAAAGTGGCGGGATCGTAGGACACCACCTGGAGATCCGTGATATCGGCATAAAAGAGGCTGGTGTTGAGAACCAGATCACCATTGAACAGGGTTGTTTTCAGGCCAAGCTCATAATCCAGGGATGTTTGTTCCTTGAAGGTGTAGTCAGAAGGGTCAGGAGTGCCCGAAGACCAGTTGAAACCACCCGGGTGGAATCCCCGGCTGACACTGCCCCACACCATGGTCTGTTCGGAGGGTTGCCAGGTCAAGGCGAGCTTCGGCAGGATGGCGTCCCAGTGGTCGGTGGTTTCGGCGTTCAGCCCCGGTATCCTGATGCCCCCCATCACTGTGTAATACCTGAAAGCGATGTCTTTTTCGGTATACTGGTAACGCAGTGCCCCGGTGAGAGAGACTTTTTCCATGAGCGGCAGGGTGAGTTGGCCGTAGACCGCATAGTCGTTGACGGTTTCGGTGCTGGGCAGGTGGCTTTCCATGTCAAAGGCTACTATGTAGGAACTGATGTCCTTTTTGTCCCTCTCTCCGTCCGAGGCATAGATTCCTGCGATCCAGGATATGGCGGACGGATCTTCCTCCTCGGAAGCCAGGCGGAATTCCTGGGTTATCTCCCGGTCTTCCACATGTCGTCCAGAGGCTCCTACGCCAATTTCAAGGAAATCAAAGTCCTGTTCATACTCCATATCGCTGTACCTGTGGGTGGTGATCGATTCCCCGCGGAAGGCGCCGAAATCCTTTTCCACTTTCAGGGAGGTGTTCACGCCGACGGCATCGGTAAAGTCATCGGGATTCAGATCACTGTCCAGGGTGGCTTCGGGGCCCTTGATCGCGGCGTCGAATCCTCTGTCTTCCAAGGATACGTCAGATTGCAGGTTTATTTCGAAGTCGTTTGGGAGCAGGGCCCTCAATCCGGCCTTGAATCGCCGCATTGAACTGTCGTTACCTTTGTCCGTTCCGGGGTTGTCCATGTAGCCGTCGGTTCTGTCGTAAAGGGTACTGAGGCTGAAAAACAGGCGGTCCCGGACCAGAGGGCCCGAAGCTTCAACGCGGAAAAAGCCTGTTTCATAGGTCCCCACTCCGCCGCTTGCCTGTACTTCAAAGGTATTGCCCGGTGCCTTGGTGATGATGTTCATTACCCCGCCCATGCTGCTTTTGCCGTAGAGGGTGCTCTGGGAGCCGTGGAGGACTTCCACCCTTTCCACAGCCAGAAGGGCGGGGTCCGCGTTGAAATAAGAGTCCATGGGCACCCCGTCCACGTAGATGATCAGAGGATTGGCCTCGGTAAAGCTCATGGTGGTCTTTCCCCTGAAGGACATCATTCTCACGTTGGCGGTCATGGTGCCGGTTGAAAACAGATTGGGCACCCGATCAAAGATATCGTCCACACTGCGGATGCCGCTTTCATCGAGTTCATCACCGGAAAACAGTGTCATGGACATGGGTACCTTGTCCGCCTCCTCCTCGAGCTTGTTGGCCGTGACGACCACGGGGGCAAGAACATGGAACTGTTCCGGGGTTTCGGCCGTCGCGGGAAAGGCGGACAGCAGGAGCATGGCTCCTGCTACTATGGAACAGACCGGTAGTTGTACACATGTGTTCATTTTTTTTCTCCTTTATACATCCTGGAGTTTTGGCCGGGACCGGCGCCCCGGACCTGGAGTTTTACAGCACTAATTATATCTTGTATAATCATGAATTTCCATGCCCCGGGGGATTTTACGTCCGGGGGGGATGAAAAAACGCCCGCAGGGGATGAAAACGTCTCGGGAAATGGAGTATGGAAGTAACGACGGTGGAAGATGCGCTGGCGAGCCTGGAGCATTTCGGGTTTATACAGTCACGGAAGGATGATTCCCTGTTATTTGAGCTCGAGGGAAAGTCCGGCAGCGGTCGAATCCGGGTGACAGGTCCTCTGGACCGTCATTATCTGATCGCATGCGATGTTTTGTTCGAACGGGATTTTGTCTATGGGTACCATATTCAGGAACCCTTTATCGAATTGTCCTCGGTGTCGGATTCCCGGATGCGTTATGAACAGGAAAAAGAAGGGACCAACCGGGTTTTGAAAGGAATGTCGGCATATATCAATATCGGGGACCCGGGTGTAATCAACATTCCTGCAGGTACACGGCTGACCTATACCAGTTTGATCATACGGGCGGCAACCCTGGGCCGACTTCTGCCCGATGAAGGACCGGAGACCGATTTGACACTGTCCTGCAACGCCGCCGTCATCAACAGCCTTCCTCCTTGCCATCGCCAGGCCAGGGTCCTTTCGGACCTTATCCACTGCGGAATGCAGGGCCCGGTGAAAGCCCTGTATTATGAGATCAAGGCCCTGGAGGTTCTCTGCCTGCTCTCCGAAGCCCTGACCTCGGAAAGAGAGCGCATGTCCCGGCCTACGGTCCAGGACAGGGCGGCGGTACATGAAGCGAGACAGATCCTTGCCTATAACATATCCTGTCCTCCGGGCATTGCAGCCCTGGCGCGTCAGGTGGGGATCAATGCCACCAAGCTCAAACAGGCGTTTAAACAGGAGACCGGCCATACCGTTTTCGGTTATCTCCGGACCATCCGCCTCGGAGCGGCCGTTTCCCTCATGGCCGATCCCGGAGCCACCATTGCCTCGGTTTCACAGGAGGTCGGCTACAAGAGCCCCAGCAAATTTTCCGCTGCTTTCAGGCAGCAGTACGGGCTGAATCCGGGACAGTATCTCAGAATGGTAAGACAGCGGCCGGAGTAGATTTGTCAATGAACGATAGCGAACCTTCGTGCAGGGATATTGGCAAGGCCGAAGCGTTTATCGGGCAAGTGAAATCGGTTCGGGCTATCAACAGGTATTTGAGAAAAATAGCGGCAGAATGGGCCGGACGGACAGGCTGCCGCTCATGCAAACCGTTCGGCTAAAGCGGGAGGTGAGAGTGCTTCTTTCACATAATGGGAAAAATCCACAGGTTCATGCATCGGCCTATGTCGCTCCGACGGCGACACTTTGTGGCGATATTTCAATTGGGCCGGGCTGCAGGATAATGCATGGGGCATCGATCATTGCGGAAGGCGGCAAAATAACCATTGGCGAACAATGTATTGTTTTCGAAAATGCCGTTGTAAGAAGCAATACCGATCACCCGGTGTTTATCGGAAAGTATTGCCTGATCGGCCCTAATGCGCATGTGGCCGGATGCACAATCGAAGATGAAGTTTTTATTGCAACGGGTGCGGCGATATTTCATGGCGCCCGTTTGGGAAAAGGTTCTGAAATTCGAATACATTCAGTTGTTCATCTGAATTCGTGCCTCGAGCCCGGAGTCGTGGTGCCGATAGGATGGATTGCCGTCGGCAATCCGGCGAGGCTGTTTTCGCCGGACAGGCATGAAGAGATATGGGGAATTCAGAAACTGTTGAACTTCCCTCTGACTGTCTATGGTTTCGACAGACCGGAAGCATCGATGAAAAAGATCACGCGGCGGTTATCCGACAATCTCGGTTCGCACATCGATGACTCTATAATAAAGTGAGCAATGGAAAAGCACAGCGCCTTTGTTACGCTGCTTTCAGCCATCGGTGACCCACGGTGTTAAGCGCAGCGCGGAATGCATACAGAGAGGTGCCCATAAGTTTTTGTTTGCAACGTATCGAAATATGCTATGCCAATGCCGGGGGAGTATCAACGTGCTGCCGATCACTTCAGCAAGTTCATGCGTGAGCCCGTTACCATTGCCGGCTAAAGCGGAGCGGCAGCTCGTGCAGTGTGTCGCCGTTCATGCCGGTCACGGTCATCTCTGAAGTACCCACCTCGACAAGTCCGCAGGAAAAGAACGGCTGCCGGTTCCGGTTTTTGAACGCCGGAAGGGTGACGAAGTGCGTGCCGCAACGTTGTGCGACTGCGCTCTGGTGGAAGTGGCCGTTGAAGCAGGCGAGCACGTTCGGGTAACCGGAGAGGAGGCCGGTTATCTCCTCGTGGTTCCAGAGGATGCCGTGTACTTCGTCCGTGGTTTCTTTCAGCAGTGGAAAGTGGTTGAAAACGATCACCGCTTCGCCGGCCGCCGAGGCATCGTCGAGCTGATGCTGCAGCCAGCGGATCTGGTTTTCCCCTATCGCGCCGCAGTACCTGTTCGCCCAGGGGTCCCGGCCGAACAGGCGTTTCCGCTCCCTGTCCGCATCCCGTTCCGGTTCGCTTTCCGGATTGATGTCCATTCCGTGCAGTGCGATGAACCGGATGCCTTCGCAGCGGAAAGAGTAGTAGGGGGAGCAGAGACGGGTGCGCTGCAGATAGTCCCGCAACGGGACTTCGAGGCAGTGGTTGCCGGTTACGTGGAATACTGTGAAGGGCGGGGTCCGGAAAATCGAAAGGATCTCCGCGAGGTTTTCCGAGGCTTTGTGTCCCTCCCCGTCTATCAGGTCGCCGAGCTGCACGGCGAAACAGACGTCGTGCTGCCGCCAGAAGTCGAGGCAGCGCCGCAGATCGTTCTGCTGTGCGTCGCGATCGCCTGCGCTGCCGTTGAAGTGGATGTCGGTTACGATGCCGAGTTTCACCTGGTCAGGGGTCCTGCTGAGACGTTCAGGACAAGACTGCGTTACGAGAATTCGGAAAGGTACTTCTCGATATAGTCGTCGATGTCCCCGTCAAGCACGTTTTCGATGTCGTGGCGTTCGTAATTGGTGCGGTGATCCTTGATCCTGCGGTCGTCCATGACGTAGCTGCGTATCTGGCTGCCCCATTCTATCTTTTTCTTTTTTCCTTCCAGTTCCTGTTTCCGCGCCTCTTCTTCTTCCCGCTGTTTCTGGTAGAGCTGGGAGCGCAGCATTTTCATGGCGCGTTCGCGGTTCTGGAACTGCGAGCGCTCCTGCTGGCAGGACACGACGATGCCTGAAGGAATATGCTTGATGCGAACGGCGGTCTCGACCTTGTTGACGTTCTGGCCGCCTTTGCCGCCGCTACGGAAAGTGGAGAGTTCGAGGTCTTCCTTGCGGATGTCGATTTCAGCGTCCGGCGGTGCTTCCGGATAGGTGAAGACGCTGGCGAACGAGGTGTGACGCCGCGCATTCGAATCGAAGGGTGAGACCCGGACGAGGCGGTGGACGCCGTTTTCCGCCTTCAGGTGGCCGTAGGCGTAGGAACCCTGGATTTCCAGCGTGGCGGTCTTGATGCCGGCTCCCTCACCCTCCTGATAGTCGTCGGTAAAGACTTTGAACCCTTTGCGTTCGGCCCAGCGCATGTACATGCGGTAGAGCATCTGGGCCCAGTCCTGGGCTTCGGTGCCGCCGGCTCCGGCGTGAATCGCGATCAGGGCGTTCCCCTGATCGTCCTTGCCCGAAAGCATGTTCCTGAACTCGAGCGCGCCGATCTCCTGTTCGATAGCCGCGATACCCGACGTCAACTCTTCGGCGAGGGATTCGTCCCCGAGCTCCTCGGCGATCTCGATTTCCTCCCGTTTTTCTCCGGCGGCTTTTTCGAGCTTCACGAAGTCCTCGGTCCAGGCCTTGTGCTCGCTGATCTCCCTGAGAATCCGGTGAGCTTCCTCCTGATTGTCCCAGAAGTCGGACGCCGTGGTTATCTGTTCGAGTTCGCCGATCTTGTGCAGTCGTTCATCGATGTCAAAGATACCCCCGTATCTGCTCTATGCGGTGCAGGATCTCGTGGAGGGTTTCTTTTTGTGCGTCAAACATGATCGTGTGTCCTTTCGTTGGGTTGTGCGGGTTTGGGGTCCCGATGTTCCGGTTCTCTGTAACCCTTTAAGTAATCATTTTTTTTGGTATAAGGGTACCTCTATTTATTTATTCCGCGCTTCAATTGCTTCGTTGAGCGGATAGGAGAGGGTTTCTCTGGCTCCGTTCGCCTTGCACTTGAATCGCTCATGACAATACATAGAGATACCCATAAGCTTCAACGGTTTCCCGCGCGGCCCGGTTCAGGAAAAAATGCGACGAATCCGTGAAAGAAAAGTATGCGACTTTTCCTATTTTCCAACAACTGCAATACGGGCTTTTTATTCCTTATCCTATGAACGATTCTTCTTTGCAAGAGAACGGTTTCGACGGCAGACGGCGCGTCATCATCGAGGGCGTTTCTCCCGAAATCGACGACGGACGTTTTCCGGCCAAACGGTTCGAGGGAGAACGCGTCGCGGTGGGCGCGGATATTTTTACCGACGGCGCCGACCGGATAGCAGCCGAGCTTTGCTGGAAAAGCAAGGGGGAAGGGGCGTGGCGGCGGGTGTCGATGACGCCGCTCGTCAACGACCGCTGGGAGGTGGAGTTTTCCCCTGGAGAGCCCGGACGGTACGAATTCACCATCGAGGCATGGGTGGACCATTTCGCGACATGGGCCGCTGGCCTGAAGAAGAAGATCGACGCGGAAGTGGATGTTTCGCTGGAGCTTCTGATGGGCGCGCATCTCGTCGAGGAGGCCGCCGGGCGGTCGCCGGAGCCGGACGCCGGACGGTTGAGGGACATCGCCGCCGTGATACGCGACGGAGATGGCGGAGCCCCCGGCGCGGCGCTGTCGGATGAACTGGCAGGGCTCATGCGCCGCAATCCGGACAAGCGGTTCGCCGTGCTTTACGAGCGGACACCGGAGATACGGGTTGACCAGAAGAAAGCGGGATGCAGTTCCTGGTACGAATTTTTCCCCCGTTCCTGGTCGAGGGAGCCGGGACGGCACGGAACCTTCCGGGAGTGCCGGCGGCTTCTCCCGCTCATCGCGGGCATGGGTTTCGACGTGGTCTACCTGCCGCCGATCCATCCGATCGGGACGACGAAGCGGAAGGGCCGGAACAATTCGCTGGTCGCGGCTCCGGAAGATCCGGGCAGTTGCTGGGCGATCGGCGGCGGCGAAGGGGGGCACAAGGCGGTGCATCCCGAGCTCGGGACACTCGACGATTTCATGGAGTTCGTGCGCGAGGCCGAGGCTCACGGTATTTCGGTCGCCCTCGACGTCGCTTTCCAGTGTTCCCCGGATCATCCCTGGGTGAAGGAGCATCCCCGATGGTTCCGGTGGCGTCCGGACGGCACGGTGCAGTTCGCGGAAAATCCACCGAAAAAGTACGAGGACATTCTGCCCATCGACTTCGAGACCGAGGACTGGGAAAACCTCTGGGAAGAGCTGAAGAGCGTGTTTCTCTTCTGGATAGACCGGGGCGTGAAGATATTCAGGGTGGACAACCCCCACACCAAGGCATTCAGGTTCTGGGACTGGGCGATAGACGAGATCAGCGCCGTCCACCCGGACACGGTCTTTCTCGCCGAGGCGTTCACCCGTCCCAAGGTCATGGCGAGGCTCGCCAAGGGCGGGTTCAACCAGTCCTACACCTATTTCACCTGGCGCAACACCAAGCGTGAGCTGCAGGACTACCTGAAGGAGCTCACGACCACGGAGCTGAGGGAGTATATGCGTCCCAATTTCTGGCCGAACACTCCGGACATCCTGCACGAAGAGTTGCAGACCGGACTTCGTCCGGCGTTCATCGCGCGCATGGTGCTCGCCGCGACCCTTTCCTCGAACTACGGCATGTACGGCCCGGCCTACGAGCTTTGCGAGCACGTTCCTGTGAAAGAAGGGAAGGAGGAGTATCTCGATTCGGAAAAGTACGAAATCAAGCGCTGGGATGTCGACAGGCCGGGAAACATACGTGCGGAGATTACCGCGGTCAACCGCATCCGTCGCGAAAATCCCGCCCTGCAGCAGACCGCGAACATCGAATTCCTGAGGATCGACGAAGGAGAGGGCGTCGAGCACGAGATGATCATGGGATACGTCAAACGCTCTCCGGACGACGAAAATGTTATTCTGACGGTCGTGAACCTCGATCCGCGAAATACCCGGTCGGGCTGGCTGCGCTTTCCTCTGGAGCGCTTCGGACTGGAGCATACGCACGGGTTCCGCGCAGAGGATCTGCTCAGCGGCCGGACCTTCGAGTGGGACGGGGAGTGGAACTATGTCGAACTGAACCCCGAACAGATGCCGGCCCACATTTTCAGGATCGACCTGCATCCGTAAGGTCCCCGGCGCACCGGGGTTCGCGATGCGGATCGAACGATTTATTAACACCTCTCTCGTTACGGGAGCTATCCATAATTCTTTTTTCTGACAACCATCTATGCCGCGAGGATCGGAGAAGTACAGCCCGGAGCCGCTCTGGTACAAAGACGCGATTATTTACGAGGCGCACGTCAAGACCTTTTACGACAGCAATAACGACGGTATCGGGGATTTCGAGGGATTGCGCCGGCAACTGCCCTATCTCGAAAGTCTCGGCATCACGGCGATCTGGCTTCTGCCGTTCTACCCCTCTCCGCTGAAGGACGACGGTTACGATATCGCCGACTACATGGATGTCAATCCGGATTACGGGACGATCGAGGATTTCAAGGCGTTTCTGGACGAGGCTCACGAGCGGGGTCTGAAAGTCATCACCGAGCTGGTCATCAACCACACCTCCGATCAGCACGCATGGTTCAGGCGTGCAAGAAGAGCCAGGCCCGGTTCGCCGGAGCGGGAGTTCTACGTGTGGAGCAGGGACCCTGAAAAGTATGCGGAGACCAGGATCATCTTCCAGGACTTCGAGGCCTCGAACTGGACGTACGATTCGGTCGCCGGAGAGTATTACTGGCACCGGTTCTATCACCACCAGCCGGATCTCAACTTCGAAAATCCCGAGGTTGAAAAAGCGATCTACAGGGTGCTCGACCACTGGCTCGGCATGGGGGTGGACGGACTGCGTCTCGACGCTGTTCCTTACCTCTTCGAGGAGGAGGGCACCAACTGTGAGAACCTGCCGCGGACGCACGAGTTTCTCAAGAGGCTCAGGGAGCATGTGGAAAAGAGGTTTCCGAACAGGATGCTTCTGGCGGAAGCGAACCAGTGGCCGGAGGACGCAGCCGAGTATTTCGGGGACGGGGACGAGTGCCACATGAATTTCCACTTTCCGCTCATGCCGAGAATGTTCATGGCGCTGGAAATGGAGGACCGTTTTCCGATCATGGATATCCTCGACCAGACGCCGGACATTCCCGAAAGCTGCCAGTGGGCGTCCTTTCTGCGGAACCATGACGAGCTCACCCTCGAAATGGTGACCGACGAGGAACGCGATTACATGCGCCGGGTCTACGCCAACGATCCGCGAGCCCGGATCAATCTCGGCATCCGGCGTCGTCTGGCGCCCCTCATGTCCAACAACCGCCGGAAGATCGAGCTGATGAACATCATGCTGCTCTCCCTGCCGGGCACCCCGGTGCTCTACTACGGCGACGAGATCGGCATGGGCGACAACTACTATCTCGGCGACCGGGACGGCGTCAGAACCCCGATGCAGTGGAACGGGGATCGCAACGCCGGGTTTTCGAGGGCCAATCCCCAGCAGTTGCAACTGCCGGTCATCATCGATCCGGAGTATCATTACGAGGCGATCAACGTCGAGGTGCAGGAGAGCAACATCAACTCACTGCTCTGGTGGATGCGCTACCTGCTCGTCACCGCGCGCCGCTACAAGGCGTTCAGCCGAGGCGACATCCGGTTCATCGAGGCCGAGAACCACCAGGTGCTCATTTTTACCCGGTCGTGGGAAGAGGAAACCATGCTCTGCATCATCAACCTTTCCAAAACGCCCCAGGCGGTCAACGTCGACCTTTCGGAGTTCGAAGGGTTTGTCCCCGAGGAGGTGTTCAGTCTCAGCCACTTCCCCCGCATCAAGACCTCCCCCTATACCGTGACGCTCGGTCCATACGGCTATTTCTGGTTCAGGCTGGTCGAGAGCCACGAAGAGATCGAGGACCGCCCCTACCTTGAACACTCGTTCGCGAGGGTGTCCCGGTGGGAGGATATCTTCGGGGGCCGATATCTCGAACGCCTCGAAACGCAGGTTTTGCCGAAGTACATCCGGGGGTGCCGCTGGTTCGGCGGCAAGGCCCGCAAGATCGTCCGCGTTGCGATCAGGGAGAACATCGAGGTCGCGGGATGCGACGACACCCGCTATCTGATCGTCGAGGTGAGCTACCCGAGCGGCTCGAACGATCTCTATCAATTGCCGGTGTCTTTCGTGCCGGCGACGGAGATCGACACGGACGACGAGCATTTCTTCCGGCGCGTCATCGTCAAGATCAACCCGGACAGGGGTGAGGGATACCTGTGCGACGCGACATGGCAGAAGGAGTTCAGAGACACGCTGCTCTCCATCATCGCCGGCCAGTCGGACCTGAAAGGCCGGGAGGGCAAGATCTCCTCGCTCCGCGGCGCGAGGCTCGACGAGTTTCTGGAAAGCGAAGCCGCCGGGGGGGTGGAATCGGTGCTTTTCGGCGCGGAGCAGAGCAACACCTCGATCATGTACGGGGATTCGCTCTGCCTGAAGCTGTACAGGAAGATATCGCCCGGCATTTCACCCGAAGTCGAAATCTGCCGGGTTCTGACCGAAAACACCCGGTTCGGCAGCGTGCCCTTCTATCTCGGCGCGCTCAACTACAGCCGGAGCCGGCGGGACCAGTGCTCCCTGGCCGTTCTGCAGAACTACGTGCCGAACCAGGGTGACGCGTGGAAGGTGACCCAGAACTTCGTGCACCGTTACTACGAGGATACGCTGGCCGGAATGCGCCACATCGAGGAGATGCCGACGCTCCCTTCTTTTGCGGTCGGAGGCGACGCCATGCCGGAACTGATGCACGAACTGATCGGAGAAGTCTACCTCGAAATGGTGGAGAAACTTGCCGAACGGACGGCGGGCATGCACAAGGCGCTCGGCTCACCGAAACTGGGGTCCGATTTCGAGCCGGAACCGTTCACGACGCTCTACCAGCGCTCCATCTACCAGTCGATGCGCGAGCAGGTCAAGCGCGGCATGGTCATGCTCACACAGCAGATGAAACAGATTCCCGACGAGTTCCGCGACCTGGCGTCCGAAATCGTCGACAGCGAACACGCGATCCTGCAGGAGCTCGCCCATATCAAGCAGGGCAGGATAGATGCCGAAAAAATAAGGATTCACGGGGACTACCATCTGGGCCAGGTACTCTTCACCGGCAAAGATTTCATCATCATCGATTTCGAGGGTGAACCGGCCCGCTCCCTCGGCGAACGGAAGCTCAAACGCGCTGTTTTCAGGGACCTTGCGGGGATGATGCGTTCCTTCCACTACGCGGCATTCAACGTGCTCATGAACGACAAGTCGGTCAGGCCGGAGGACGTGGAGTATCTGGAGCCGTGGGCGGAGCTCTGGAGCTTCTACGTGGGGCAGCATTTCTACCGTTCCTACGCCCACCGGGTAAGGGGACGCGGATTCCTGCCGAAAGATCGTCGTCAGCAGGAGATGCTGTTGCGCGCCTATCTCATGGACAAGGCGATCTACGAGCTGAACTACGAGCTGAACAACCGGCCCGAGTGGGTGGGGATTGCGCTCAAGGGGTTGCGCAGGCTGCTTGAATCGTGATACTAACGCACTGAAAAAAGACTGCAACTATCCCGACATAACGGAATACAGGCAAAGGCCGGGTTAAACAGTCGGAGATCAGGGTCGGAATCGGAATCGAAATATTTTAATCAGACAACCGACTCGATCCCGAAACCCGATACCGACGCCGAACCCCGAAAGACGGTGATGTACTTCGGTGGATACCGCGTCATCCTGTGAGACCCGGACATCTGTTTAGCGGGGCGGCGTGTCGTCGCCGATATCCTTTTCAAGGCGGTGGTGAAGCCGAAGCACTACGCTGAATCAGTCGTTCGATAGGCGGAAGAGGGGGACGGTACGATATGCAGGATCAACTGTTTTTCGGAAGGGTTTTCTGCGGGTAGGTGCGGATGAGCCGGGTGACGACGCCGATAACGCCGGTTTGTCCCTTTCCGTAGAGCACTATCGCCGGGATGTCGTCCCGGAGGCACAGGACGTGGTCTCCCTCCTGCGGGGTGGTGTTTTCGTTGAAAAAAATCAGATCGCCTTCCAGGATTCCTTCTATGCACATTTTCGACCCCAGGGCTACGGTCATGCCCCCTGCCGGGTGCTGAAGGTAGACTTTGGGATCCTCGTGGAGGTGGGGTCCCGGATCGGTTTTTTCCGTTTGTCCGCCGGCTTTCGAATAGCTTTCCGATGCTTGTTCATCGATGAACATTTCGCCCTGTCCGGTCAGCAGCCAGGTAATGTTGCACCCGATATTCTGAAGACGCGCCAGTACTTTCGCGCCGGGCGTGCGTGCACCTCTCATATACGCTTGTGCATTCGATGCGCTCATGCCGAGAGCATCAGCAAACGTTTTTATTTTACCGTACTTACCTATTGCAAAAGCTCTCAGTCTATCGCCTATGGTGTCATTTTGCGCAAATTTCATTTGATTTTTGGTGTACAATTGTGCATATTTATACTAAATAAGTACAAAATAAGATAACAAAGAAGAGTGTATGGGCAAGGTTAATCGAATGAGGTGGCCGCATCGGGGAATTCTCACCGAGATGGCAAAGTTGCTTGACAAGGATGTCGCGAACATCAAAAAAGCGCTCGACCGGGAAAATCCGAATCCTGAATACGCTGCCCTGTACGACCGGATTCTCCGGGAACGCATGGCAAAGGTTGAGTCGTATAAAAAATCATCGGTAAAAAAGACGTGGGGGAGGGGCCGTGAATAAAAACTATGTTTTGTCGCTGTCCGTTGTTGCGAGGCTTGTTGTTGTATAGGCTTTAGGGCACCTTTATGTATTGTCATGAGTCCCGATAGCAATCGGGATACACTTCAAAACCGGAGTCCCGACTCGTCGGGACAACGAAGCAATTGAAGCGCGAAATAAATAGAGGTGCCCTTGAGATAATGATGTGCTTTGGACAATGAGGGAGATGCTGCGTGAAAAATGAAAAATGGGATATTCGAAGAGGGATCGGCGGAAACCTGGAAATCTGCGTTGCCGGAACTTCCGAATCGGTGGAAACGATTGCGATGGTACCCTACAGGCCGGGCCGCAAGCAGTATCAGATGAGAGTGGCCAAAGGCATTGCGATGCTTCCCGATCTGATCAGGGTCGTCGACGGCCTCCATCATCAGCTTGTCGTGCTGGGTTCTGAAAAATACAGTTCGTTGGAGACGATCGAGCTCCTGCATCAGGGGAATGTCCTGATAAAACAAATCGGACGGAGATAGAGAAGTGGAGGCTTCCGTTTATCATACTGAGGCGCGTGTTGCCGGGAGGTGCCTGGTGGAAGCGCCGGAAGGCGAAGGGCCGTTTCCGCTGATCGTGGGGTTCCACGGCTACGGGCAGTGCGCGGAGGACGAACTTCCGCTGCTTGCGGAGATGACCGGCGGGGCGGCGTGGATTCGCTGCGCCGTCGAGGCGCTCCATCCTTTTTATCCCGGCGGGGGAGCGGTCGGGGCGAGCTGGATGACCGCCCGCCGCCGCGACCGCATGATCGGGGAGAACGTGCGGTACGTCGACGCGGTGCTTGCCGAACTGGTGAACAGCTACCCGTCCGGTTCGGTCCTCGTCTACCACGGGTTTTCCCAGGGTGCGGCCATGGCCTGTCGTGCGGCGCTTCTGTGCTCCCGCCGGCCGTCGGCCGTCATGCTTCTCGGGGGCGACATTCCGCCGGAGCACGCCGACCTGAGGCGGATGGGAAGCGTCCATATCGCGAGGGGAGACAGCGACCGGCTCTATCCGGAAAAGGTTTACGAGCGTGACGCTCTCAGACTCGAAAGTGCGGGAGTCCCGTTCGTTCGATGTGGTTTTGCGGGGGGACATGAAGTTGCAAGTGATTACCTCACGAGCGCGGGCGAATTTCTCTTGCGTATTACCCAAAGGTAAGTTTAAGGATTTAGGGCACCTCTATTACTTGTCGTGAGCGAGCTGAAGACAGGGCGGACGAAGTCCCGACACGTCGGGATGAGGATTTCGATCCCGACAAGGTCGGGACAACGCAGCAATTTGGGCGCGCAATAAGTTTTTAGAGGTGCCCTACAGGTCGAGGCGCTCCGCCCATGAGGCTCCGGAGTCCTGTTTACCAGGCTGCTCCCGTTCCCGGTCGAGGTCTTCGGTTTTTCTGCGCAGGACGATGGTTCCCTTGTTGTCGACGGCGAAGAAATAGACGTCGTCCTCCTCTATCCCGAGCTGCAGGCGTATCTCCGAAAATTTTGCGAACTGCATGACGGTTCCTCCTTCGTTGGGGTTTGGTTCGGACCTCTCCGGCGGAGAAGGCAGGGGTTTCTCGTGAGTAAGTTAGGGATGATTTTCCTGAATCGGAAAAGGGTGTTTTTCGGCTCTACGCCTCTTTTTTCGCTCGTTCCCACAGCTCGTCGAGTTCTTCCGCGCCGTGTTCCCTCCAGCTTCTGCCGGACTGTCCGACCATCTCCTCCATCTTCATGAACCGTTTCATGAACGTGTTCGTGGATCTGCGTAGCGAGTCCTCGGGATTCACACCGATGAAACGGCTGTAGTTGACGATTGTAAAGAGAATGTCGCCGAACTCCGCTTCCCGTTCTTCCTTCGTTCGGGCGCTTCGGAGTTCTTCAATCTCTTCCCGCAGTTTGTCGAGCACGCCTTCTCCGCTTTCCCAGTCGAAGCCGACACCTGCCACCTTTTTCTGTACGCGGTATGCGCGAAGAAGCTCGGACATCGCCCTGGGAACGCCGTCGAGCAGGCTTCTGCGACCCTTTTCCTGCAGTTTGAGCGACTCCCAGTTCTTCAGCACTTCCTGCTCGTCCGCCGCCGTCTGTTCGCCGAAGACGTGGGGGTGGCGGCTGATGAGCTTTTCACAGAGAGCGTCGAAGACTTCCGGGAAGTCGAAACGGCCGGATTCCTGTGCCATCACGATCTGGAAGACGACGTGCAGAAAGAGGTCTCCGAGCTCCTTCTTGAGCTCCGTCACATCGTTTTCGTCGATTGCGTGCACCAGCTCGTAACTCTCCTCGAGCAGCAGGTGAGCGAGCGATTCGGGGGTCTGTTCGCGGTCCCACGGGCATTCCGACCGGAGGACGGTGACCAGTTTGATCACCCGGTCAAATTTTTCCCGAACCGAGCTTCCCTCGTTCAACAGTATCTCCTGCTTGAGCCGTTCGATATCCTCTCGCGCTGTTGCCATGATCGCGGTGTGTTGTAGTGGTTTACGTGCCCGTTCGTACGGGAGCAAAGTTAATATTTCAGACGAATATTCCGTACTTTTGAACAGAATGCGCGAAGCGCCGGACGGCGCATGGCGATACAAAACAGGCATGTCATGGACCTAAAGAGAAAAGTCGCGGTTATTACTGGATCGAGTTCGGGGATCGGTCTCCGGCTCTGCGAGCTGCTGCTCGGGCGGGGAGCCGTCGTGTTCGGCTTCAGCCGACGCAAGACAAGAATAGACCATCCGTCTTTCCGCTGGCTGAAAACGGACGTTTCGCGCCGGGAGGATGTGGATCGGGCGTTCGACGAGGTGTTCGGCGAGCATGGCCGGGTCGATCTGCTCGTCAACAACGCGGGATTCGGGGTGTTCGGAGAGGTTGAAACCATCGATCCCGAATCGTGGAAAAGCCTGCTCGACACCAATCTCACGGCAGCCTTTCTCTGCGTCCGCAGGGTGGTTCCCGGCATGAAGGCCGCCCGGAGCGGTACGATTGCGAACGTCGCCTCCATCGCGGGAAAGCAGGGTTTCAAGAGCGGTTCGGCCTATTGCGCCTCGAAGTTCGGACTGAACGGGTTTTCCGAGGCGCTCCGTGAAGAGCTTCGTGAGTTCGGTATTCGCGTCTGTTCGGTCAATCCGGGATCGACCGGCACGGAATTTTTCGAACGTGCGGGGATCGAGCCCAAAAAGCTGATGAAAACCGAGGATGTGGCTACGCTCATTCTTTCGATGATCGAGATCCCCGACGATATCCTGCCGGACCAGATCGTTTTCCGGCCGCTGTGAACAATGATACGGAGACCATGAGCGGAGATGCTTCTCCCCAGCCCCTCGGGGGCTTGCCCGTCGCGGCCATAGCGACCCCCGTGGGGGTCGGCGCGCTGGCGATCGTTCGCATGAGCGGAGAGGGGGTGCTTTCCATCGCCGACAGGGTTTTTCAGGCGGCGCACGAGCCGGAAACGCCGCTCTCCGCATCGCCCGGATACACGGCCCGTTTCGGCCGCCTGCACGACGGGGGGGAGATGATCGACGAGGTGGTGGTGCTGGTTTTCAGGACACCCAACTCATTCACCGCCGAGGACATGGTGGAAATTACCTGTCACGGCGGGCCGGTTGTCACCGGACGTGTGTTGCAACTGCTGCTCGACAACGGGTGCCGGCTCGCCGAACCGGGGGAGTTCACCCGCCGCGCGTTTCTCAACGGTCGTATCGATCTCCTCCAGGCCGAGGCGATAGGCGAGATGATCCACGCTCGCTCCGAATCGGCTTACCGCACGGCGGTGACGCAGCTCGAAGGAGGCCTGTCGAAAAAGCTCGACACTCTCAGGGAGCGGCTTCTCGAGTCGTGCGCGCTTCTGGAGCTCGAACTGGATTTCAGCGAGGAGGACCTCGAGTTCCAGAGCCGGGACGAGCTTGTAAGCCGGCTGGGAACCCTGCAGGACGAGGTGGCGAGGCTTATCGATTCCTACCGGCAAGGCAGGTTGCTCAGGGAAGGCGTGGCGACGGCCATCATCGGCCGCCCCAACGCCGGGAAGTCCACCCTGCTCAATGCGCTGCTCGGCGAGGAGCGGGCTATCGTCAGCCACATGCCGGGTACGACGAGGGACTATATCGAGGAGTGTTTCATCCACGAAAAAACCATGTTCCGCCTCACCGACACCGCCGGGCTCCGCGAAGCGGTCGAGGAGATCGAGCACGAGGGTATCCGGCGCAGTTACGAAAAGATCGCCCGGGCTGATTTGATCCTTTACCTCATGGATATCGGCGAGGAGGATTACGAAGCGGAGATAACCACCGTACGAAACATCGCCGCCGAATATCCCGCAACGAAACTGCTTGTGGTGGCCAACAAGACAGACCGTTCGGCATCCGCCGGGGAGCGGATGCGGAACATCGGAGAGGAAACCGGTCGTCCCGTGCTCGGGATCTCCGCCCTGCACGGAGAGGGGCTCGACGCCCTCAAACGGGAGATGAACGCCATGACCGAAGGGCTTGACAAGCTGCACGACGCGAGCGTACTCGTCACCAGCTTGCGCCACTACGAAGCCCTGCGCAACGCCCGGGACGCCCTCCAAAACGCCCGCGAACTGATCGACGCGCAATCCGAAACCGAACTCATCGCCTTCGAACTCCGCTCCGCCCTCGACTACGTCGGTGAAATCACCGGCAAGGTGGTTAACGAGGAGGTGCTCAACACGATCTTCGAGCGGTTCTGCATCGGAAAGTAATGCTTTCGGAGCGAGAGGTTTTGGCTCGTCGTTTCTTGATCGGGTGAGTTGTTTTGTTTACGGATGCTCCCTAATCCTGATCCGTGAGGTGTTCAAAGGAACTATCTTGCAAGCGCAAAATTGGTCATTTTAGCCCACAATCACCCGTCAGGAGACACTGAACCTAGCGGAGCTGACAAGAAGCTTGTAGACGCAGGGAAGCTACTGGATATACCTATCCTTCATCATGTGATTGTTGGCAGTGATGGTGCGTATTTCAGCTTTAGGGAGAGCACTATGATCGGTGAGTAAAGAGAAGAGCTTGGGAGATGTTCTCAGGCTTTCTCATTGATGCAATTCATACATTTTCTTATACTTTGTATAGGCTATATCTGCTTCAGGCATTAATTTTTATTACCCAGAAAAAATTTTCCATACCAATTAATAAAGTGCTTGTGTTTTTTGTGAAATATAATTAAAGATTTTTTACTGACCCATATCAAGCATGGTTTGCAGTATAGATCGTATCCTATAAATTTATAAGACTTTATTTTCCATGAAAGATCATCCAAGAGCATCGTTATGGCTTTCTTCGATTGCCTTTGTTTTCTCGTCGATAAGCATTATTTATGGGATAACTAACAGTGAGTTTGGTGTCATAATTGGTCTCGATAAGCCCGTTGTCTCAAAACATGAATTTATTACCGTTAGAAATGATATTACAGGCCTTTACCTTCGGCCTCTTGTAAATATATATAATGACGGAACAAAGGTTCTCAGAGTAAAAAAAGTTGAGGCCTTTTTGAAGCATGATAAAGAGTGGGCAACTTTTAAAAACACAAATCCATTTACCATTCAACCCTCAGATGTATATTCTGGCAATATTGAACTCATAGAAAATTTACGAAATGAAGAAAGAGACTTTAGAGGCATGCTCAGGATTGAGATGGTTAATGAAATGCTTGAAAAATATCATGCACAGAATAATAATACAGAGCCAATTACTTTATCAGATACGTTATTGTCAAAAATAGACTCTACATTAGAATCCAATTCGGATTGGATTGAAGAAAGTGGAAAATACTATCTTCTTATTATGTACTGGCTAAACGATGACGAAGAACCCTCAGTAAAGCAGTTATATAAAACTTCGATAAATAAGCATCAAAAAAAGATACTTAAATATTATCCGAAAAAGTCTTATATAACCCCGAATGACTTGTTTAGAAATAATCAGTCGGTATTCTTTTTTGCCACACTAGATTTGGTGGAGTTAAATAACTTAGGCTCAATTAATGATATATACAGTGCATACAAGCAAAATAGAGAGCCAGATAAATAAATCAGTGTCAAATATTTATTTATTTTTTGCGCGATACTTAAACTCAATGTATAACTCAAGAATTTTTACTCGAGTGTCATGCTGCCGATGGCAGGCTTTGAAATCTTCGCGCTTCTGAAGTGAGACTGCTTAATAGGTTAGAAAATTTGTCAGGTAATGTTCAGAGAGGATTGTATAGTGACAACTCAAGGTTCAGCTTCAGCAGCCTCAGTCCTCCGTTTGATCGCTCAGAAAGAATCAGTTTGAGGAGTGCCATAAGTTTCTCTTTAGAGGAATCAAAGGGACATATGGTGGCTTTCAGGTGATTGCTCGGAGTTGATACCTTCTTCGCTTGGGAAGCTATACCACCACTGCTTTCTGACATCAGTCACACCTTACGTTACGCTTCGCTCCACTTTGTGGTGCAAAAGTTGCGCCTTCGGTCAACGCTGAGGCGATGTAATTTTCTTGTGCTATCATTATATTTGTTAGTAACTCGGGGTAGTTACATAACGGAAATTATGTACTTTGCCTTTCAGGAAGCTGAGTACAGCATTAGCATAATTGGCGTTATGCAAGCAACTGTCTGGTGGGCTACGTGATATCTGGCATTTGGACTATCAAAACCCAATGGCATGTGAACAGTGCGAAACACTATAGCTTTTACTCATGCAGGAGAAGGTATTCATTGTATTAGCAGTGCTGTTGTTATATCAGAGATAGTGGCTGCCACACTTTTTTGTCAGAATTGCCTATTCCTATAATTAAATGCATCTTGTACAAAAAATGTGACACTTGAGTAGTGCTTATTGATCTTTCTATTGCAAGGTAGAGTGTGCTGTCTCGTTCACTATCGTTCATATTGCTCATCCTTGGATTACCTCGCTTTTCGCGCGAATCCTGAAGAGTGCATATGCCATATGCACCTTCCCTCACTAAAGGGTTTTCAATTAAAGATTATGTTTCACTTGCCGTTATTTTTGGAAAGTTGCATTTGCTTGTTTTCTCTGTCATCACAAATTATGTGCCTTTATATTTTATTTTGACTCTTTCATACCTAAATATGCTCTAAACATTGGGTGAACCTGAAATCGACTTAGAGCAGCTAAATTTAAATTTGAGACTTGATGAGGTCCCAAATAAGAACTTCCACTTCGCCTCATCGCCTTTATTCCGCCCACTGTTTGCGCACGTAGAAAGCCGATTTTCCATAGAATATCGATCAATAGCTCATGGTCCTGTCCGCGAATCCAGCTTTGCGCCTCCTTATCAGTTTTTACTTCGCCATCAACAATCTGAAGGCAAAGCAGTTCAAGTTCTTCTCGGTCGAATGCATAAGTACGCCCCCTAAAAACCTCAAAAATAGAAAGTATTCCAGGATATTGAAAACGAAACTCTGAAGCAATATCTTTTACTCTCGCTTCAGAATAGGTCATTTCAGCATGGCTTAGTATTTGATAATCGATTGGAACTGCATCTCTTTCGATTGTTTGCTCTAATGCATCTGTACAGAACTGAATCAATTCTCTGGGACGATATAATGTTCTATCTACAACATAATTAAATGATTTTGTTTGACGATATTGGAGCGTATCTACAAACGATACATTCCAGCATTCCTCATCGGTACTTTTGGATAACTCTTTAGGGAAAGAATGCCGTATTCTATTTGCTATCAATGATAATAATTTAGATTCATCCCAGCGTATAACTTCAATTACGTCTCGGTACTTTTGAGCATCATCATATAAAGCCGGTATGTTATCGTATAATTCTTGTCTCAGTGAAACTGCAATAACTAGATTATCATTCATTTCGTTGAGCGACATTGCAGCCTGTACTAATCCAGCAACAAATGCTTGCGCATCCTCAGAATTGTCCCAGCCCCTATCTAGCTCATCTACCAAAACGATTACCTTCTTGTTCTTACATATATTATTTATATCAGATAAGTACGGTTCAAGCTCTTCAAGTTTATAGAGACTAGCTAGTTTTCTCGTTTTTATTCCAGCTTCATATGAGCCAATTTTAAAACCCTCTATTCTCTTTAAGTACGAAATCAGCATAGAAATAGGGCTATCTTGGACACCCCTATAGTTATCCCTTAAAAACGAATAGATTTTCGCTTCTGAGCCTCTTTTTAGCTTAGGGCCAGATACTGTTAACTCCCTCATAATTAAGATTAAGATCAGGAACTTCCATGCAGCGGAAAATGCTGAATGCTTTGCCCAAGCTCCTTCATCTTCACGTTTAAGTGTAGATTGTAGTATTTCGTAGGAATAGTCTTCCGGCGCTAGTTCCAACACTACCGAGCCAGCTATCCGTTCTCTTTCAGCAAAAACTTTGAATATGGCACTTTTTCCTGACCCCCGATTTCCTAGTACAAGGGTTTTCTTGCCAGATGCAACTCTGGTGAAAGCTTCGGACTCTACAAAGTAATCATAAAGCCCTTGCTGGACATCACGTTCAGCTGCGGGAGCGCCGAAGTTTATTTCACAGAGATCCATAGATGTTTTTCTCTTTACTTGACATAACAGAGCTTGTATGGCTTTCGAATAAGACGTATACGGATAATTTTTCAGACATTGGGTAAAGGTTTGTAACCATTTTCTGTCACTCGTTGTACCTTTCACGGTTTAGAAGGAAATATAGGTGAAAACATCCACTCCTGCCACTTCTCCAAAGCATCCCTCATTTCAGGCAGCCAATTGTAACTGCTGTGCACTCCCATAATCCCGCTATCGACATTATGCCCGATGATCCTTTCAACAACGTCAGGACGGATACCCATTTTCTTCATTCTGGTGCTTATAGTGTGTCGGAGGTGATGAGGGTAGGGGTTTGCGCTGATTGCTGTAGATTCTGCATCGGCAAGTAGTTTTTTCGGAGCCAATCTGGCCCGTCTCTGTGAAGTCGAAACCAGGGTTCTGGTGCAGGCGGTCAAACGCAATATCAGGCGTTTTCCCGGAGACTTCATGCTTCAACCGGGCAAGAAGGAGTTCAGCCTCTTGAGATCACAATCTGTGACCTCAAGCCGGGGTGGACGCCGACATCCTCCTTATAGGCACCTCTATTTAGGGCACCTCTATTTATTTATTCCGCGTTTCAATTGCTTCGTTGTCCCGACGAGTCGGGATCGAAATCCTCATCCCGACTTGTCGGGACTCCGGTTTTGAAGTTTATCCCGATTGCTATCGGGACTCCGTTCGCCTTGCATCCCGATGAAACCGGGACTCATGACAATTAATAGAAGTGCCCTTTATTCAATTAACCCTGGAAAAATCCGTACTTTTTAGACAGAGTCTACATAACGTGCTGCAACAGATATTTTCTAATCTTGAATCCTGCATATGCAGAGGTAGGAATGAAGATGGAGATCGACATAGATGCCGACGTTCCTGCCAGGGATGATGAGGCTTCGCCGCTTCGGGAATGGGTGGAGGAGATGGAGATCAGGCCCGGCCTGAAGCTCTCCCTGTTGCATTTCAACTCCGATTCGGAAGTCGTAGTCCGGTTCAAAGTAGAGCAGTTGAAGATTGTTTTCGGCTTCCTGCTGATCGGAGAAGCCGACTGCATGCTTCATCAACGCCGGAAACAGACCATGAATACCAAGGCTTCGGGCGGGTATTGCGGCATCTCGTATCTTCCTGAAATCCAGGGTCTTACTCACTATCCGGCCGGTTCTTCCGTGGCCGCCCTGCACATCGGCCTTGAGCCTGAACTGCTGGGGGACATGGTCTCCGGGACGGGCGACGGCCTGCCCCCGGAGCTGCGCCACGCAGTGGAAGGTAAAAAAGACAGCACGTTCTGGCGCCCGGGGATCATGACGAACGCCATGCAGTTAGCGGTCAACCAGATACTGTGTTGCCCATGCCACGGTCCGATGCGCCGCATGTATCTGGAAAGCAAGGCCATCGAACTCATGGCGCTGCAATTGGGACATTACACCCCGCATAAGAAACGCCCCGCCAAGCCGGAAATCCTGAACAGCCAGGATATTGAAAGGCTTCATGCCGCCCGCGAGCTGATCCTGACGAACAGGCAAAATCCCCCCTCCCTGAACCAGTTGGCCCGCGACGTGGGCCTCAACGAGTTCAAACTCAAAAAAGGCTTTCGCCGGTTGTTCGGCAATACCGTGTTCGGCTGCCTGCACGATCATCGCATGGGGGAGGCTCGGCGCATGCTCGATGAGGGAGAACTCTCCGTCAAGGAAGTCGCCTGGATGATCGGTTACAGAGACTCTCACAGTTTCAGCGATGCGTTCATGAAGTACTTCGGCATCCGTCCCAGCCGGTATGGCCATTGACAACCCCTCCTCCGTAGCCTCTCCGCCTCCACACTGTTTTTTCCACTCTCTAACACCTTCTATCCCTGCGGGCTCCGTCCAGCGTACGCATGAATCCCTCCAGCGTATGTCGTCGGCATTGAATTGAATGCTCAAAAATCTGACATTGTTTTCTGCAAACACAGGTTCGGTTTGACTTTTGAATCCTTGAACGAGGGAAACACCATGAATTTTTTGAAGCGGATATGCCGGATGAGTCTCGGCATGGCGTTGCCGATGATCTGCACGATCGCCGGCATGCCGGGAGTACCTTTACCCGTACAGGCAGAAGAGCAGGAGCAGAGAGAATATTATTTTCTGGAGCCCGTCATTGTGACCGCTCCAAGCAAATGGGCCGAAGAAATCCAGAAGACTCCCGCTGCCGTCACGTACTTCTCGGGCGAGGAGCTGGAAGAGGCGGGAATCTTCGAAGCCCATGACCTTATCGACTTTTCTCCCAATCTCCACAGCAGGCATAACAGCGTGCACCACTCCCTGACAATACGTGGCGTCGATTCCTTCTATCCGTCCCTGTATTCACCCGTTGGGTTTTATGTGGACGGCGTGAGCTACCCCATCCAGTTCATGCACAATCCCGACCTGTTCGACCTGGAAAGCGTTGAAGTCCTGCGCGGCCCCCAAGGCACGTTGTACGGACGCAATACCGAATCGGGATTGATCAACATCGTGACCAAACAGCCCGGTTCCGACTTCGAAGGTGTGCTGACGGGTGAGTACGGCACTTACAACAGCGTGAAGACAGGTTTTGCATTGCGGGGACCTTTGGTGGAAGACAAGGTTTTCCTCAGCGTTTCAGTGAAGAAGCAGCTCTCGGACGGATTCATCAAAAATGGATTCACGGACGACAAAAACGCCGCCGACATCGATCATTCCAACGGGCGCGTCATCCTGCGTGCAACACCCACCGACCGATGGGATATCTCGTTGACGGGAGACTGGATGGAGACCGACGACGGCTACGGGACCTGGCGCTATTTGAACGGTCCGCTGCAGACCGACCCCTACAGAATCAATCAGGACGAGGACCAATACAGCCGCCAACGGGGCACGCAATGGTCGCTGCAAGGCAAATACCTTGGACCCGACTTTGACGTGACTTCCGTCACGGGGTATGTGGACTACGAACATGACGTATTCAGCGACATGGATTTCACAGCCAACACGCAGAACCGCAGGACCGGTGAAGCCAACTACCAGGACATCGTTTTAAGCCAGGAACTGCGCATCTCCTCGCCCGAGGACTCCGGAGCCTTGTCGTGGCAGGCAGGAATCTACGCGTTCACCGAGCAGCTCGATACCTACTTCGACTATCACATCGTCCAAATGGGTGCGCTGGCCGACATGAGCATTATGCAGCCCGACGCAGATATCAGCTCGCAGGGATATGCCGGATTCGGCCAACTTACCTACACCCTTGCAGACCGCCTTCATCTGACCGCGGGCTTGCGCTACGACTATCAGAAAATGGAAGGTAAAGTGACCGGAACATACTTCAACATGGGCACATTCATGTATGAAAGATACGATAGCGACGAAAAACTCGATTTCAATCAGTGGCTGCCCAAAGCCTCGGTTTCCTATGAAATAACGGACTCCGCCATGGCGTATACGTCCGTGGCCAAGGGATACAATACCGGCGGGTTCGTCTACGTTCCCTCGGCAAACTTCACGGGGGACGGGTTCACCTATGATCCCGAGTATTCCTGGAATTACGAAGCGGGCATCAAGACGAGTTGGTTCGGCAACAGGCTCAAGGCCAACCTGACGGCCTTCTATATCGACATGCGGGACAAGCAGGTAAGTGAAACCGACCAGACCACGCTGCAACTCATCACTTCCAACGCGGGCAAGGCCCATTCCATGGGATTTGAGCTGGAACTCGCCGCCAGGCCCATGCCCGGCCTGGATGTTTTCGGAGCCATCGGTTACGCCGATGCCGAATTCGACGAGTTCACAGCGACCGAGCACAACGGGGTCGCCCTGGTGGAAACGGACTACAGTGGAAACGATCTGCAGTTCGCCCCGAAATACACCTACAATATCGGTGCACAGTACCGGCATTCCAGTGGCTATTTCGGCCGGGTGGACCTGACGGGCCGCAGCAGCGTCTACGGCGACTACGCCAACACCGCCAGGGCGGATGGCTACAAAATCGTCAACCTTCGTGCAGGCTATCGCGGCGAACAGTTCGAAGCCGTCCTGTGGACCGAAAACCTGTTCGACGAAGAGTATCTGACATATATTACTCCGCACTCGCCCTATGTCGCAGGGATTGACGGCAAACCCCGCACGGTCGGCCTGACCGTCAACTACTGGTTATAGCCATGAAACCCGTTCGCGCTCAGGATACGGAAAAGGACATGAAGAAGCCGCACAAGGATGGGGATGGTTCCTTCCGGCGGACTGACAAAACCCCGGACGGAACGGGCATCAGCTTTACCCAGCGATACACCCGCCTCTACGGCTTGCTGCTATCGGGCATAGCACTTGTCTGGCTGCTTCCCGGATTGGGCAGGATCGGCGGGTGGTCGTGGCTCGATGCGTTCGCACGGATGCATACATGGGAGATTCCCCTTTGGGTGTTTCCACCCGCGATCATGGCGTTCACCGCCGCCGTGTTGTTGGAAATCAGGATCTCCCTGCTTCGCAAAAGGTTCGGTGGCTGCGACGACACCCATGAAACCGTTGTGGTGGTCAGGCAGGGTCCATACAAATACATCCGCCACCCAGGGCATCTTGCGGAAATGATCTATTTCAGCATGCTGCCGATCCTGCTGAGCTTTTGGATTCCATTCACCCTGATGGCCATGCTGGCCATCGTATCCATTGTTTTCAGCTACCTCTTGATGCTCGGGGAAGAGGATCGATTCAACCTGCAAAAGTGGGGAAAGGAATACCGGAGCTATATGGATTCCGTCCCGGCCATCAACTTTGTGAAAGGCTGGTGGCGCATACGAAGCCGGACCTCCGGGCCATACTGATTGCTGGTTGCAGCCTCTTTGTTGTTCCGTTCATTTTCCCGGGCGCCAACCTGTCGGTGTACTTCGGCAATGCTATCAATGCAGCGATTCAAGTACTGATTTGACAACACTCCCAGCTCGCGGTCATCTTCAGCCGGTTGCCATGCTTCGGCGTATGGATAATTTAAACCGTTCCGACAGTGATCGGGCTTTTTCAGGCTTGAGCGTCTCATAGAGGGAACCTGGTTTATGAGTGTTCAGGTTGTCCATTCCCAGCGTGATCGTTTCTGCGCGACGGTAACTTCTTGCAATCTCATTGAGAAATTGTGCCCAATCCTGCTTTTTCTGGTTCGCAGGCTCGAACAGCTTCAGCAAACTCAAGGTTGTTTTCGGGCATTGGTCTTATCGGTGCCGAGGAGAATTGTATGAGGGGCGGTAAGATTTGTATCGACAGGACAAAAATCACTAATCGCTTCATATTTAGCGGTTTAATACGTAAATTTTTGTGCCAAAAATCCTTTGAGGCTGTGCAAGCAGCTCAAATAGTCGGCAAAAAAGGTGTAAATATTTTTTCAAAAAGATCCACGCAATATGAAAAAATTAGCATTGTCGTTGGTTGTGGTAATAGGGTTAACGACGGCTGGATGTACAACTACCTCTCAGCCTGTAACCGAAAAAAACTCCCAGCTGACGCAAGGAAACGTTCAAATGAATCTGGTGGTGGGAAAAACCACCAAGGCTGAGGTGCTGGAGAATTTCGGTGCTCCGAATATTACTACCAGGGATGGTTCCGGGCGGGAAGTTTGGACCTATCAGCGAGCCGCTCAAGTTACCCAGTCTTCCAGTCAGTCGTCATTCTGGACAATAATTCTGGGTGGGGGATCTTCAAACGCAACCGGTTTTGAGAGCAGTTCGCAAATGGTCACATTGATAATCAAATTTGACGGGAACGACATTGTGGCCGATTTCAGAAGTAGAACATCTAATTTTTAGGAGGTAGGGATGAAATCTTTGAGGCTTGTTGTAATTCCTTTTCTTTTATTGTTTGCCGGATGTGCCACTACTTCCGCGCCGACGATGACCCCTCTGGAGATTCAAAGTCTGCAAACGCGAGAGTACGAGCATGGGAAAAAAATCGTTTTTCCCAGTGTCGTTTCTGTGTTTCAGGATCTCGGGTATACAATCAAAGCTGCAGATGTAAATACAGGTTTGATAACAGCGGAAAGCGCGGCTAAAAGCGACAAGGCTTCGAAATTCTGGTTGGGTATGTCCAAGGTCTCTCAAACAGCCGCTACGGCGTTTGTTGAAGAAATAGGACGAATGACGAGGGTTCGTTTGAATTTTGTCGTTAGCAATAAGACGTCATCGAACTGGGGACAGGACGATAGGGAGGACGAGCCCATTCTTGATGCATCGGTGTACAAGAATGCTTTCGAGCGTATCGATAACGCTATTTTCGTAAGATCAGGGAAATAGCTCACCGTGATTTTTGATACGTCTTTTCAAGCCGGGTTCTTGCCCGGCTTTCTTTTTTGCGTTAAAAACAGGGGCCGTTGTCAGTAAGTGAAAAAGTCCGGCATTGATCCGCAAGCCACAAGAGAGGTTTGCCTTGTTGCGTGGCAAAGGTTCGGTTGACGGGCCGGATCGGGGGGTTGCTTCACGGTCAGGGAAAAAACCTCTACATTATACGTCATGAAGCAACGGGCCGGGAGGATGGGCGGTTTTTCCGGCGGTAACGAATGATTGCGATATGAAGCGAGGGTTTTTTGCGGAGTTTCTCTCGGCGTTTCTGTTCATGGTGCTTCTCACCGTGCCGTTTTACGTCTGGGATATCGATCTCCGGCTGCAGGGGCTTTTCTGGAGCGAAGGGGAGTGGATCTACCGCGACCAGTCGCTCTGGCTGCTCTTGTACGATTTCGGACCCGTTCTGGCGTTTACGGCTTCGATCGGCGCGTTTCTGCTGTGGCTGCTGAGCTTCGTGTTCGGTGGGCTGCGCCGGCGGCGCAGGGAATACGCTTTTGTTTTTCTTCTCATGATCGTCGGTCCGGGGCTCCTGGTGAACGCGGTATTCAAGGAGTACTGGGGACGGCCGAGACCGCGCGAGATCGTGCAGTTCGACGGGTCGAGGGCCTACGTGCCGCCGCTCGTGAAGGGGGAGTTCGTGAGCTCCCGCAAGTACGAAAAGATGCTGGAGTCGAGCCGGGGCGCGGTGGAGTGGGACCTGCTCCGCAATCTCTACGCCCTGAAGGGGCGCTACAACTCGTTTCCCAACGGTCACGCTTCCGTCGGGTTTTTCATGATGTTCCCCTACTTTCTCTATCGCCATCGCAACCGGGTTCTGGCGATGGCCTGGCTCGGCGGCGGGATCTTCTACGGGATGCTGATGGGAGTCGGGCGGATGGCGCAGGGCGGGCACTTCGCAAGCGATACGCTCTGGGCGGGTGCGTTCATCTATCTTTCGGGGCTTCTGCTCTCCTACTGGCTGAACATCGGCAAACGGCGATAATACGACCGATCCCTTCCGTGTCCGGGGGCGCGGCAGCGCCGGTTCCGTCGGTTTCGTGCCGCGGACCTGCTCCCGGCGCTTCATGCCGGTTTCGTGGAGGCACCGGTCACACGTTTTCCAGCAGCTCCGCTCGACTGGTACAGCACCTGCAAAAGGTTGATTTTCGAGCGCTTGGGGAGACGTTTTTTTTCGAACAGCGCAGCCACGGGGACCGTGAAGATCCCGTCGGGAAAATTCGCGCGCTCAAGAGCGCCGGCGACCGCTGTTTGCCACGCATCGCTTTTCATGATGCTTTTCCAGTTGCACCAGGGACCCTGCGCGCCTCTGACGAGCCCCGTCAGTTCGGCGACGGTGAAAAGCGGGAAGGTCACGGCGTGAAGAACCGTGTTGAGGGGCCAGGAAAAGTAGGGGAGCCACCCTTCGGCATGGGGCAGGAAGCGGGAGGGGGCGAACAACGGCTTCGACATCCGCTGAGACAGGCGCCGGTTCAGTTTCCAGGTCCGGGGTATCCGGGCGGAGATCTTGACCACGCCGCAGGACGTGAACGGTTCGTAGCTTCTGAAAAGGCGGCGGTTGCCGTGGAGGTTCGGCGAAATCCTGTTCATCGAGCATGGCCAGAGTTCGTACCACTCGCGGGCGGACTCGGGGCGCAGTGAGCGAAGCAGCGCGAAGTGGTCCCGCCGCCTGCGCTCCAGTTCCGCGAGCACGTCGCTCTGCAGCAGACCGGACAGCGCGATGCTGTCGTGCGAGAACCGAGCTTCGCCGATTCTGGGCAGGAAGGGCAGGTAGCGTTGGCCTTTCCAGGCCCGGATGTGACTGCCCTTGAGCAGGGCGTCCGAAAAGAGCCCGCCGAAAACCGCCGGGTAGGCGGCGAGTTCGGCGGTTTTATGGAACCCCCAGGTGTGCACGTGCGTGTATTCCGATCCGCTGCCGACAAGGTCGCTGCACTGGGGCAGCACGTCGAGATAGCGGGTTTGCGAACGCTCGAAGAGCCTGAAACGGGCGCCGTAGGCTTCGGAAGCCCTTTTCGCGATGCGCCCTTCGCGGTTGAAGCTGTCGAGAAAGATCATCGCGTCGCGACGGCAGCGTTTCGGAAGGAGCGCGAGGATCGCCCGCGAGTCTTCGCCGCCGCTGAGAAACTGTCCTACGTGGTCCATGCATTCCGTTACCGATCCGATATACTCCCCCAGTGTTTTCCGCAGTGCGTCGGCGGCTTCGTCGATGTCGCGGAAGGGGTCGTGTTCCAGGGGCTGCCAGTAGGGCTCGGAACGGCCGGGGCTCTTTTCGCCGGGAAGCCATTCGTGGATTGACGCCGCTGCGAGCTGGCGTACGCCGGTGTAGGCGGTGTAGGGCCAGGTGATATAGCCGTGAAGGATGAAATCGGCGAGTGAAACCGGATCTTTTGGGTTGCCGCGGCCGGAGAGTGAGGCGAGAGCGTCGATATGGGTTCCGACGAGGAGACCGTTTACGCCGGTTGTGTGAAACACCGGAATGAACGACATGAGGTCCGTGACCACCTGGAGATGTCCGGTCGTTTTGTCAAGGGCCAGCAGCGCGAAGGGGCCGCTCAGGTCGGTGCTCCAGTCGACGCCGGTGAGGGATTGCCGTCGCCCGGCGATCAGGCGTGTTCCGGCTGTCGGGTCCTCTCCCGTCAGGAAGCCGTTGGAGGCGAACGTCAGGATCGGCCCGCCGACAACCGCTACGAGGGACGAGTCCGTTTCCACCGGATCGAGGCCCGTATAATGGTTGCGTTTAATCGCCAGGCTTCCCCACCGGCCATGAAACTCGAGCGTCTGCGTCGTATCCTCCGGACAGACGGCGGCGAGGGCTTTTTTCAACTCCCCCTCGGATTTTCGAACACCGGAAAAGATAAAGTCGCTCATGCTCAGCCGTTTGGGGAAGTGTTTCTGCTCCAACCGGTTGCGGGGAGTTTCGGTTCACCGACAATACAACGGATAGCCGTTTGCACTGGTTCCCGGCGCGCGAGATGGCCGAGTGTAATACACGCGTAAATTCGAATAATTTTGCATGAAGAGCAAGATAAAAAAACGCGTCATGGGGGACGGCGCTGCAGCATTACTGGTTTGCGGCGTTCTGTTGCGGATTTCAAGGGGAGGTATCGTAGCCGTTTTTTATTTTGAAAGCAGGGTGCCGACGTCCGGTGGCCCTCAGGGAAAAAAACGGATAATCGCCATGATGACAGGCGTCAGCGGAATAGGGGTCGATATCGTCGATATCAGACGAATCAGAGAGTCGTTTTCGAAATACGGCGAGAAGTTTCTCGCAAGGGTGTTGACGGAACACGAGATCGCCTACTGCCGGAAAAAGGCCGACATGATGCCGAGCGTCGCCGCGCGTTTCGCTGCCAAGGAAGCTCTGTCGAAAGCTCTTGGCAAGGGCATCTCCGGGTCGTTTTCATTCGGGAGCGTCGAAGTCATTAACGACGCCGACGGGCGTCCGGTATTCAGAGTGCTCGACCGGACCATCGGCCTTTCGGACAGGGATATCCGGCTTTCCCTTTCGCATGACGGGGATTACGCGATCGCGTTCGTTCACCTCGGGCGTACGATGTAAAGGGTGAAGGGCATCTTCACGATAAACGGCGAGGCGTTATGGAATGCATGAAAACGGTGACGGTCCAGTGCCCCTACTGCGGGGCGTTGAACGAGGAGTTGATCGACTGTTCGATCGAAGTCCCTTCGGAGTACGTCGAGGACTGCGAGGTGTGCTGCAGTCCCATGGTGTTGACGGTGCTCTCGGTCGACGGTGAGGAGCCGGCCGTCGGTGTGAGAAGAGAGAACGGATAGGAAGGTGTGCGGATCAGGAGGTTCCTGCCTGGCCTGTGAACGCTTCTATGCGCACCTGCGTGATGCCTTTTTTCAGAAGCCCGATTTTCTTTGCGGCTCCGAGGGAAAGGTCTATGATTCTTCCCTTGATGAAGGGGCCGCGATCGTTGATCCTGACGATGACTTCCTTGCCGTTGGAGAGGTTCGTTACCCGCACCATTGAACCGAAGGGGAGCGTCTTGTGCGCGGCGGTCAGTTCGTGCATGTCGAATCGTTCGCCGTTGGCTGTGAGCCGGCCGTGGAAATAATCGGCGTAGTAGGACGCTATTCCTTCTCTGGTCATGAACAGCTTCCCGAAAGCTTTTTCCAGATCCGCGATGCCGGTCGGCATGTCATGCCCGGTCTGTTCCGGAGCGTTTCCGGTTACGGCTGCGCCGGATTGTATGGATGTATACTGCGAGCTTGTCTGGCAACCGGTGAGCTGCACGAGGAGCAGCAGCACGATCGCGGGTAGCAAGGCGTATGTGACGCTTCCGGTCTTACGGTTCATGTCGCATGGTTCGGTTTATGCAGGCAATACGGTCGTGTTCTGCCTGATGGGGGGTGGATGAAAAACCGAAAAATTACAGTCAAATCACTTGGCTAATATACGAAAAAAAATTATAATCACTTTCAAGACGTATCCCCCGTTTCGTAACGACTTTCGAAACAATATTTTACCTTCCGTGCCCACGACTCCGGCCGCTCTCGGGCATGTTACTCCGCGGGAAGCATCACCGGTATGTACGGTTCCGGCAACAGGCCGTTGCTAAACTAATTGAGCCCTGTCGGGGGTTGGTAGAGGAGGTGTTGTGCCTGTACCACGTTCACATACAGAAAGGAGAGTACCATGCGTTTGATTCTTATGACCGGTAAGGGAGGGGTTGGAAAAACGTCCATGGCCGCTGCTACGGGGCTCGGTTGTGCCGAGAAGGGCTACAAGACGCTGGTGCTCAGCACCGATCCGGCGCATTCGCTTGCCGACAGCCTCGCGGTTGAGCTCGGGCACGAGCCGAAGATGGTTCGTGAAAACCTCTGGGCCGCCGAACTCGACGTTCTCGAGGAGCTTGAGAAAAACTGGGGTGCGGTCAAACGCTATATCACCGAGGTGCTCCAGGCGCGAGGTCTCGAAGGGGTGCAGGCCGAAGAGCTGGCCATCCTGCCGGGTTCGGACGAGATATTCGGTCTGGTGCGGGTATTCCGGCATCACAAGGAGGGAAATTTCGATGTGCTGATCATCGATTCGGCTCCTACAGGTACGGCGCTGCGGTTGTTGAGCATTCCGGAAGTGACCGGCTGGTACATGCGGCGGTTCTACAAGCCGTTCGAGAAGGTGGCGATGACGCTCCGTCCGGTCGTCGAGCCTATTTTCAGGCCCCTTGCGGGTTTTTCCCTTCCCGACAAGGAGATGATGGATGTTCCCTACGAGTTTTACCAGAAAATCGAGCATCTCGGCGAAGTGCTCAAGGACAACAACACGACAACCGTTCGCCTGGTGACCAATCCGGAGCGGATGGTGATCAACGAATCCCTGCGCGCGCACGCGTACCTGAGCCTGTACGATATTTCCACCGACCTCATCATCGCCAACCGTATCATTCCCGACGAGGTCAGCGACCCCTATTTCGAATACTGGAAGAGGAACCAGAAAGAGTACCGCGACGAAATCCACGAAAACTTCAACCCGTTGCCCGTCAAGGAGGTGCCGCTCTATTCGAGGGAGATCTGCGGGCTGGATTCACTCGAAAAACTCCGGGAACTGCTCTACGGCGACGAGGACCCGTCGAGAGTCTATCACCGGGAAAATACGATGCGGATCGATCAGGGGAAGAAGGGTTACAAGCTCGTGCTCTCGCTGCCGGGCATTCGCAAGGACAGGATCGAGATCAGCAAGAGAGGGGACGAACTGAATGTCCGCATCGGCAACCACCGCAGAAACATCGTTCTTCCGCAGGCCCTTGCGTCACTGAAAACCGACGGTGCGGAAATGGAGGGAGAGGTGCTGACGATCATGTTCAGGGAGGAAAACGCCGGCGGAAAGGAGAGAAAGAAGAAAGAGGGATGAGTCCGGTTTCCGGGCAATTATTTACATTTTAGCTTTTTTCTTGTTAACTTAACAACCGTGTATTGTCTTGAGTGAACAGTAAAGACCGGGCGTTTCCGGCCCGGGCACTGGAGGGTACAGTCGCCATGTCGTTGCAGATTGGAGATCCCGTAATATACAGAAAACCAAAAAGCTCGTCCCGTCCCGGTCCCCGGGCGAGGCAGGTCTACCCTCTCGAGCACGGCGAGGCCTATCACTACGTGGTCGACAAGTTCTGGAAAGTCACCGGGATCAACGATGACGGCACGGTCGAGGTGGTTACCCGGAGAGGGAAAAAGCACTGCCTGCAGATGGACGATCCCAACCTCCAGAAGGCCGGCTTGTTTCGATACCTCGTTTTCAGGAAGAAGTTCCCCTGCGCGTAACCCGTTTGCTCTCCCGCTTCAGTCCTCCCCTTCGCCGACCGGTTCCGATCCGGTTTTGAGGTGATGAACCTCCGTATCGAACCAGAGAGGTTTCTCGTTCCGGAGCATGCTGATAACAACCTGAAACTCGGCCGGGTCCCTGAAAACCCGGTTCTCTATGAGCTGGTTGCTCGAATCGTACAGGGCGATCCGGCCGCTGTGCTCGTTCATGTCCCATCTGCTGTAGTAACTGGCTACAAGTATGTTTGCCATGTTCGGTGAACTTTGCGGTTGACGGTTCGTGTTACGGGCGGTCCTCGAATCTGGCTCCGTTCAGCACGGCCCAGGACGATGTGGCCTGTTTGCCGGAAGGCAGTACGGTTTCCGGCGAGATCAGCGCCCTGTTGAGGACGGTTTCGAAGAGCCTGGCGCCGGTCAGGTTCGCACCTCTCAGATCGGCTCCCGTGAGATCGGTTTCAAAGAGCCTCGCGTTTTCGAGGGTTGCGTCGCTGAGGTTCGCTCCCTGGAGGCGGGTGTGGTGGAAAACGGCTCCCGTGAGATCGGCCCCCTTGAGATCCGCCTCTTTCATGAACGCCTTTTCGAAGTTTGCGTTTGCGAGGACCGCATTCCGGAAGCGGGTTTCCATCAGGTCGGTCCGTTTCCAGGAGGTGCCGGAAAGATCGGCTCCGGTGAAGTCGGCCCGGTCGAAATCGGCGCCGTCCATTTTCGCTCCGGCCATCGAGGCTCCCCGCATGTCAGCCCCCTCAAGCCTGACGTCGTCGAGACGTTCTCCAGGCATGTCGGCTGTTTTTTCGGGGTTTTGGCTGCGCAGGGCGTTCCAGCTTTCGACATCCTCGGTAAGGAGTATTTCGGGTGCGATATACTCATCGGCGGTTTCGGTTTCCAAAGCGGGTTCTGTCTGCAGAGGCTCCTGGGGAGCGTCTTTCGGCAAAGAGGAGGGTCGCATCCCGGTGTGTTCCGGCGTGGCGGACCGCGCCGCGGGTTGCCGCGTAACGAGGTTCCGTGGTTTCAGGGCGGGAATCTCGGCCGACAGGGAGACCGGTTGCCGTTCGGCTTCGGTCGAATAGGTCGCGCCGTTGAGCCTCGCCCAGAGCGCGGTCGCCCGTTCCCCCGAAGGCAGGATCGTGTTGTTGGAGAGTTTCGCTCCTTCCAGAACGGCCTGCCTGAGCAGTTCGGCGCCCGAAAGGTTCGCGCCTCTCAGGTCGGCGCGCTTCAGGTTCGCTTCATAGAGGCGGGCCTTTTCGAGACCTGCGTTTCGCAGGTCCGCACCTTCGAGATTCACAAAGCGAAGGTCCGCCATCGAAAGGTTGGCGTTTTGCAGGTTCACGTTTTTCATGAAGGCCTTGCTCATATCCGCCCTCGAAAGATTCGCGTCTTCCAGAACGGCGCCGGAGAGGGTTGCGCGGCTGAGCCTCGCCAGAGGCATGACGGCCCTTTGCAGGTCGGCTTCCCGGAGTTTCGCCCCTTCAAGCTGCGCGCGGACCATGTTCGCATCTTTCAGGTCGGCCTTGTCGAGATCGGCGTCCTCGAGGTTCGCCCTGTCGAGGTCGACGACCATCAGAGGCTGTTCCGCCCGCATCGCGTTCCAGGCCGAGGCGCCGGAAAGGAGGGTTGCAAGCTGGTCCCGGTCGAATCCGCGGACCGTTCCGGGAACGAGCCCCGCGAGAAGAAAGGCGGGGAGCAGGAAGAGAAGAAAAGCGGTGCGTTTCATGTCGCGCTGGTTAACGTTGTTCAGGGGCGTCCGTTTCGATTAATATAGGCAACGTTCCCTTCTCTCGCGCAACAATCGCTGTTCCGGGCGCACGGCGTTCCGTCTCATGTTCTCGAGCGGATAAGGATAAAGGAGCCGGCTATGATCAGCGCACCTCCGGCCCATGCCGACGCGGGCGGGATTTCCTGCCAGAAGAGGTAGCCGTAGAGGATGGAGAACATGATGGATGCGTAGCTTGCGGCCGCAACGACCGGTGCGTTGTCCAGTCTGTAGGCGAGTGTCATGAGATACTGTCCGAAGGTGGAAAACACCGCGACGCCCAACAGCAACAGCCACTGGTTCCCTTCGGGCATCACGAAGGACGGGCCGGTCCAGGCCGCGCTGAGCAGGGCGGTGATGACGAAGAAGTTTGTGACGATGGTCGCGGGATCGTCGGTCCGGTTCAGCTTTCTGACGAGAAGGTGGGCCATTGCCGAGGCCGATGCTCCAACGATGCTCGCCCATGCGGCCGGAGTCCAGCCGAAGGAGGGCTCCATTATGAGAACGATCCCGAGCAGGCCGGCTCCGATCGCCGCCCAGACGCCATGGGACGGTTTTTCCCCGATAACCCAGGGGGCGAGGAGCGCAAGGATCAACGGCTGCGTTCTGCCGAGAAAAACGCTCTCCGCAAGCGGGATATGGGCAAGCGCGTAATAAAAACCGCTCATGGCGAGAAAGCCGAAAAGGGAGCGCAGGATGAGCGTTTTCCAGGCAGTGACGATAAGCCGTTTTTTCCTGAACGCAAGCGTTCCGAGAAAAAACGGCAGCGGCAGGACGCTGCGGAAAAGAATGATTTCGGGAATCGGAAGGGAAGAGCCGATGCCCTTGATCATGGCGGCCATCGTGGCGAAACAGGCCGATGCTGTGAGCATGAGGATGATGCTCATGAAACGTCTGGAATCGGAAAATGGAATCCGGGTGATGAACAAGAAGGCGTTTCCGGCCGGTTTCCCTCCGGTGAATGCCTGTAGGGAAAAAAGCAATTTTCGGGGAGGATTCATAATGGCCGGCGGGAGCGCGAAGCCGCGCCGATCCGGAACAGGGCGAGAAACAAACTGTTCGGGACGGACGTTATAGCCTGAAATGGAAAAAGTGAGGGTATGATCATGACAAAGAAGGGTACATATACGGGAACGGTTCTCGTGGCCGGAGCTACGGGGAAAACCGGCAGGTGGGTTGTTTCGAGGTTGCAGCATTACGGCGTGCCGGTGCGTGTGCTTTCGCGGTCCGGGGAAAAAGCCGGGGAACTCGGTGATGTAGAGATCGTCGTCGGCAAAATACAGAGTGAGGAGGATGTCTCGAAAGCGGTGCAGGGATGCGCGGCCGTCATTTCCGCGCTCGGTTCGAGCGAGGTGTTCGGTGAGGCGTCTCCCGGGGAAGTCGATCGCGACGGGGTGATCCGTCTCGTCGACGCGGCGGCGAAAGCCGGCGTGAAACATTTCGGCCTGGTCAGTTCGATGGCCGTCACGAAGTGGTATCATCCCCTCAACCTGTTTGCCGGAGTGCTTTCCAAGAAGTTCGAGGCCGAAGAGCATCTCCGGAAAGTTTTCCGCACGGAGGGGCGATCCTACACGATCGTCAGGCCCGGCGGATTGAAGGATGGGGAGCCCCTGCATCACGACCTGCATGTGGATCAGGGCGACAGGATGTGGAGCGGATGGATCAACCGCGGCGACGTGGCGGAACTGCTCGTTGTCTCGCTCTGGAGTGAAAAGGCCCGGAACAAGACGTTCGAGGTCGTCAACGAAGACGAGGAGGAACATCTTCAGGACTCTCTCGAGAAGTACTACGACCGGCTTGCCGGGTAGTGAGGCCGGTGCGGGCGGCAGATGAGATACGATGAAAACGCGGCGACCGGTCTGAAAAGCGCGCGTCGCCCGCGCCTTTGCTGGGATGCGCGGGTATGCGAGTCGAAGCCCGGAGTCTTTTCGGTGAGGTTCCGCTCGATCAGGAGCCCGGCGGTTTCATGAAGGGTATTGTCCGGGGTTTCAGGCCCTTCAGAAGATCGGGCACCCCTTTCCGAGGCATTCTCTGTTGAGCTCATGCTGGGAGCATGTGATGGCGTGTTCCGCCCTGAGGGGAACATCGAGCAGCCCTTTCGAAAGTTCGGCGCTTTGTACGAGTGCGATCCAGCAGTCGCGCTGACAGCACCGGGCGGCCTTGAGACCGGCGATTTTTTTGAGGATTTCCGCCGTGACCTGCTGGGCGGATTTCCGTTCTTCCGGTCTGAGAGGATTCGCTTTCAGCATGATGCTGAATGCTGCGCCCGCGCCCGCGGCCGCGCCGCAGATGCCCATGAAACCGCAGGAGCCGCCGGCTATCGTAGCGCCCCGGTTGATCCCGCTTTCGATGTTCATGTCGATGACGTTGCCACCGAGATTTCTCCAGGTCGCAAGAATGATGCCCGGCACCATGGCGTGGTATTCCGGTCCGTGCATCTTGATCGCCGGGTGGCTGCGTATGTGTTCGAAGAGTCTGAGCATGTCGGTTTCAGGCGTCGTCAGACAGAGGTGCCGGATAACCTCGACTGCGTCCGCGGCGTGACAGGCGTCGCAGACGAAGTGCCCTTTCGAACAGGCGGCGAGCGCCGCGTACTCTTTTCCGCAGTAGTTGCAGGTGTGTGACGTTTCCCGCTCTTCATACACGAGCGGTGCGCCGCAGACCATGCAGCCCGTTTCGTGCTCCTCCCCGGAGACCGTTTTTACGGCGGGGCCGGCCGGTTCGCTCTTTTCCTCCGGCGGCAGGGCGCAGGAACAGCAGTTTTCCGCTTCGATATTGGTCACGCGGCCGTCCTCGTCGAGGAGAAAGAGCGCTTCGCCGAGAAGATCCGCCTCTGCGCGGTCGACGGTGACCGCCCTCCCTCTGGGAAGCAGCGTGCCGGCGGAGGTGAGAATCCAGGGCAGCGGTCCGCGGTACATCGCGCCGACGGTTTCCTTCCGTTGCGGTTTTGCCGCCGTGTAGGTCAGGGAGAAAAAGCGGTGTCCCCTGACGTCTCTGTAGGGAAATCGCTTGATCAGGCGGATGCCTTCGAAACCGGTCTCTTCGAGCAGGCCGAGCAGGTGGGTTTCGGTCAGTGCGCCGGCGATGCACTCGCCCCTGAGGGTTTCGTCGTTGCGGATCGCGGCGTCGGGCTCGGTTTGGCAGACCACGTCGGATATCACCATTCTGCCCCCCGGCTTGAGGATACGGAGTATTTCCCGGTACGATCGGCGTTTGTCGAGCGAGAGATTCATGACGCAGTTGGAGAGCACGACATCCGTCGATTCGTTCTCCAGGGGCAGGGCTTCGAGCACTCCTTTCGTGAATTTCGTATTGTTGTAGCCGAGCGACGTGCGGACTCCCTCCGAGGCCTTACGGGCGAGCTCCAGCATGGGATCGAGCATGTCGATTCCGGTGACGGAGCCGGTTTTGCCGGCGAGGCGGGCGGCGATGAAGCACTCGACGCCGCTGCCGCATCCCAGGTCGACGACGGCTTCCCCCTCCCTGATGTCGGCGTCCATGACGGGGCTTCCGCACCCGTATCCCCGGAAGCGGTACTGTTCGGGGATGTGTCCGACAAGGGCGGAGTCGTAGCCGACGGGATTGAGTATCTGTTCGTTGCGGTCGCCCGCCGCCGAGCTGTAGAACTCCCCGATGGAGGTGAGGCTGTCGTTCGTTGCGGTCGCCAGAAGGCAGTTGGAGTGCACCAGGGCGACGCTGCCGTGGGCGCCGCAGCTCTCGAGGATCTCTCCCATTTGCAGGCGGACGGCCGGCTTTCCTGTTTCCGCGATATCGGGAGCCGAACGGGAGATGAGCCAGAGAGCGGTTTTTTCATAGAGCGGAAGATAGGGGTCCGAACCGGAAAACCGGCCGTTGCCGGTGTAGCTGTGATCGAGGTCGCCGCCTCCCAGAAGATAGCGCATCGGGGAAGGGTGGTCGTTGACGGTGGTATTTCTTACGGCATCCAGCACGGGGCTTTTCCGCCAGGCATCGAGAAGTCCGCGCCGTACCGGGGTTGCCAGGGAGGCCATGCCCACCAGGGCGGCCGAAGGGTAGAGAAGGCCGTCGGGCCCTACGGCCAGGGACTCCCAGCCGGCGGTTCCGCCGTCATGTATCGTGCCCGGCGGGGCGAAGATCATCGTTTTCAGCGACTCGATATTGTCGATATGCACGCCCTGCCGCTCCGCTCTTTCGACCGTCGGTCTGAGACTGTCGAAGAGCTCTTCCGGCGTGGGGCACTGCCGTTCGTCGGCCCGCCCCCGGACGAAGTACCACATGAAATGGACGTTGGTCACGCCGCAGGACGCCGCGAAATCGACGACGTTCTGCATGTCCGGCATGTTGTCGCGCGTGACGCACATCGAGAGCGTGCAGGGGACGTTTTCTGAACGAAGGCGCCGCAGATTCGCGGTCAGCCGGTCGAACGCACCCTTTCCCCGGAGGGAATCGTGCGTTTCGCGGTCGCCGTCGAGACTTATCTGGAGGTGGAGCCGGTCGAGTTCGCGGGGAAAGTCCTTCACCAGCCGCTCCGCCAGCAGCCCGTTGGTCAGAAGGACGACGTGGGAGTCCTTCAGGTCGAGCAGACCGCGAACGATGGTGTTGATCTCCGGATGGACGAGCGGTTCGCCTCCCGTAAGGGCGAACAGGCGGCAGCCGGTCTCCCGGGCTTCGGCGGCGAGATCGAGAACGGTTGACGGGCCGATTTCCCCGGGGGTGGACGGCGAGGAGGAGAAGAGGCAGTGCGTGCAGGCCATGTTGCACCGGTTGGTGATGTGGAACCAGAGCTCGCGGATGTGTTCCAGGTCGAGCGAGGCGCTTCTTCCCGCATAGGCCGACGGAGGGTTGTCGGGGAGGCGGGAGAGAAAGGCGAGGTGTTCGGCGGTGCCGTTTCCGCAGGTTTCCTCCGAAAGCTGCCGCAAAAGTTCGTCGCCCGGATCGTTCGGCACGAACCAGTTTGCCGAGAACGTACTGACGTAGACCGGTGTTGTTCCGTATGCCAGGCGTTCCCATCCTGGAAAGAAGCGGTCCATGGCGAGAGGAGACTTCCTGTTAGCGATACCGTTCCGGGAGTATCAACGGGGAGGGATCGTAAAAGGTTTCGGTACGGGCGCTTGTCCCCGACCGGCCCCGGAACCGGTCCGGGGTAGGGGTGGCACGGTCAGCGGGGGGAGGAAGTTTTTCCGGCGCGGCGCGGGTTCTCTGTCGGTACATGCAAATACAGAAGCCTTCCGGTGAGGGAAGGCTTCTGGTTCAGGAGCGTCTGCCGGATCGGATTTCAGAGCTTCTTGCCGCCGGGAAGGATGGAGGCTATGACGCTTCCGGCCGTTCCGATGACCGAGCGCACGGCGGTCAGCACCGTGTTTCCGGCCGATCCCACGATCTCGGCGCCCTGCGAGCCGATTCCTCCGATGGTCTTGACGCCGGAGACTGCGACATCCCCTGCGGTTTTCAAGAGCGTGTTGAGCGAGTCCGAAACGTTTGCGACCGTATTCGTCAGGACGTTCGCTCCCGATTCAAGCGTTCCGTTCACGGTCTTGCCCAGCGTCTCGATGGCGGGCAGCAATCCCTTGACGGTGTTGTCGGCAAGCTCGATCTGCTTCACGGCGAGATTGCCCAGGTTTGTGACCGTATCCGAGATGGTCTTTCCTATGTCGACTGTTCCCTCGTTTGCCATGATGGTGTTCTCCTCAGGTTTCGGGTGATGGTTGGCGCGGTTTGTTTCAGAAAAAAGATAATCCTTTCGCCGCACAATTAATTTCCTGAAGCGTCGTGTATCGGTGCGGCGGTATTCGGTGCATGCTGCAGATCTGTCCGGAAGGCTGCTGCGGCGCGGTCATCGTGAAGTGTAACCGCAGACCGAAACGTTGCGACGGGGGTGGTATAACCGGGAAGAAGCAAGAGGATAAAAAGGGTGACGCAGCGGGCGTATCGGGCGTCGGTTTCAATACGTAATGTTTCCTGCCGTGTTCAATCCCTGAAACGGCTGACAACCTCCTTGGTCGGTCTTGCGTATCCCGAAGCATCGGGGGACGCACCTTTCAGACCCGCCGATCCGGCTCCTCCGTAGAGGTGGGGATAGGCGTTAGCTCCAAGCCGTTTTGTCGTTTTGCCGATATTTTCAAGCGCGTCGCCCACGACCCACCAGTGGCCGTCGATGAAGACCTCGAGAAATCTGCCGTATGCTTCCGCCCCGTTGACAAAGGCTCCGGAACTCTTGTTCATGTGTCGTTCCCTTTGAGGTTGGGATAGTATCGAGTATACACCGATAATTTAGAGAAATAAGATGGTTCTCCCAAAGCTTTTGTTTTCTCTTACCGCCGGCGGTTGCCGGACTCACCGGGGAGCAGGCGCTCGACCGACAGGGCGACCGCGACGTTCACCGTGACGGAACAGGCGATATACCAGGTCCAGGCCACGCCGGTGAACTCCAGAACGAACACCGAACACATTCCGGCAATCAGGCCCGCCGCAAGACTCGGGGTGCGCAGGGTTCTGCCGCTTCCTGAAAGAAGAAACAGGCCGAGCAGTCCTCCGTAGGTGAAGGACGCGATCTTGAGGCCCAGAACCACGATCGCGCTGTCGCTTTCATCGAATACCAGCGCTATGCCTATCAGCACCGCGGCCCAGCCCAGGCTTATCGCTCTCGACCTTCTCAGCGACGCCCTGCCGCCGAGAAGGTCGGTGACCGTCGAGGAGGCGAGGGAGTTGATCGACGAGCTGAGTGTGGACATCGCCGCCGAAAGAACGCCCGCGAGCAGCAGGCCTTTCAGTCCGGCAGGCAGGTTGTTGACGATGAAGGAGGCGAACTCCCTGTCCTTTTCGACCGGGGCGTCTCCGAGGAAAAGATAGATCAGTGAACCGGCGAGCAGGAATACCGCGAACTGCAGCAGAACGAAGATGCCGCTTCCGATCATGGCTTTTTTCGCGGCGTTCAGGTCCTTGCAGCCGAGCACGCGCTGGACCAGCATATAGTCCACTCCGTGCGAGGCGAATGAAAGCAGAACACCGCCCGTGACGGCGCTGAAGAATGCCCACGGCTCCGAAAAAAGACGCCAGTCGGGATTGATGACGTTCAGTTTTCCTTCCCGCGCAAGCCCGGTCAGCGCTTCCGCGAAACCGGTATCGAGGTTCGCCGCGATAAACGCGATCGTGATTATCCCCCCGAAAAGGTAGAGTACGAACTGGATACTGTCGATCCAGACAATGGTTCGTATCCCGCCGGCGAGGGTGTAGACGAGCGTGACCATGCCGATGATGAGCACTGACGCGGAGAGCGGCCATCCGGTAACCACTTCGACCACGACGGCGGTCGCGAGGAACCTCACGCCGTCGGCGAGGATCCGCGTAACCAGAAAGACCGAAGAAGCGAGCTTCTGCATATGGCGTCCGAAGCGTCTGCCTATCACCTCGTAGATGGAATCCACCCCTTCGCGGAAGTAGACGGGGAGCAGAATCGTGCTGACCAGTATCCGGCCGAGGATATAGCCGAACGAGAGCTGCAGGAAGGTCCAGTCGCCCCGGAAAGCGATGCCGGGGACGCTGACGAAGGTCAGGACGGACGTTTCGGTGGCGACAATGGAAAACATGGCGACGATCCAGGGGAGATTTCGCCCGCCGAGAAAGTAATCTCCCGTCGTCCTGTTGTTCCGTCCCTGCCAGATGCCGTAGCCCGCCATCGCGGCGAGAAAGAAGATGATGATCCCCAGATCCAGAGTCTGCATGGTGTCGCTCGTTCGGTTGCGTTCCGTATGGAGCCCGCTACGCGTAAAGCAGGTAGCGCTCCCGGAGAGAAGAAAAGGCGGTTTCGTCACGTCGCCACAGGGCTTCGAACTCCTCTACGCGCCGGTTTTCTCCGATCATGTTTCTCGGCACGGCGCTGCCGCAGAGCAGGTCGAACGCCGGAAACTCGTCGTTGAACTCATAAACCTCGTCGATGAAGCGCAGCTTCTCCGGATAGAGTTCGTGCAGCGCCAGGACGATCGCGATGCCGGTTTTGAACGGGCGGAACGCGTGTGGATCGGTTACGTGCAGAAAAAGCCCGCCGACCGTTTCGCCCGTGTATTTGTGGAAGGACGGCTTGAAGTAGGTTTTTCTGAAGACGACCCCTCCCGGTTCCATGGCGTCGAGTCTGCTTTTCAGGGTATCCGGTTCGATGAAAGGCGCGCCGAAATGCAGGAACGGCGTCGTCGTACCCCGTCCTTCGGACACGTTGAGTCCTTCGAAGAGGCACATGCCGGGATAGACCAACGCCGTCTCCGGGTCGGGCATGTTCGGCGACGGCACGATCCAGTGAAGGCCGGTTTCCGCAAACGACATCGAACGGTTCCACCCCTGCATGGCGCATACCGTGAGGTTGACGTCGAGTTTCTTTTCGTCCCGGTAGAGACGCGCCAGTTCCCCGACCGTCATGCCGTGCCTCGGGGGTACGGGCAGAACGCCGACAAACGAGCGATAGGCCGGGTCGGGAAGAGGACCTTCGACAGAGCCCCCCAGGGGGTTGGGGCGATCGAGCACGAGGATTTCGATATCCCGGCCGCTCGCCGCTTCCATGAACATGGCCAGGGTATTGCTGTAGGTGTAGTAACGGGTGCCGATATCCTGTATGTCGAAGATCACCAGATCGATATCCTGCAGGAAGTGCTCGCCGGGCAGCAGGGTATCGGCGGAATCACCGTAGAGGCTGACAATATCGCATTGCGCTCCGGGCTGTTCGGCTACGGACACCTGATCCTGCTCGGTGGCGAAGAGGCCGTGTTCAGGGGAAAAGATTCTCCGGATGCCGACGCCCCGTCGTTGCAGCAGTTCCCACGAGTAGTCGAGGTCTCTGCCGACCGATGTCTGGTTCGCGATCAGCGCGATGTTGCGTTTTTTCAGCCGTTCGGTGTCCCGAAGGAGGAGGTCGAGGCCTGTCAGTACCATGTTGCGTTCCGCTTAAGGTTTTTCTTCCCCCGGGGGCAGTTCCCCTCCGGGGAAGAGGATCGTCTTGGTGACGACGCTGTTTTTTTCTATCACCGTTCCGGGAAGCAGAACGGCTTGTTCGAGAACGGCGCCTTCGGCGATACGGCAGCCGGAGCCTATGACCGAATCCTCAAGCCGGACACCGCGGCCGATCGCGGCGTCCGGCGCGATCATGCGCGGTCCGGCGCCGCCGATGATCCGGTTCATCGCACGGAAACGGTCGAGGAGCGCACGTCGGCGGGTTATGTTGGCCTCCCAGAGACTTCGCGGGATCCCGATGTCCAGCCAGAATCCCCTGTGGATGAAAAAGCCGAGACTCTTTTCGGAAATCAGTCCCGTGAAGCCGGTATCGACGATGCTGGAAAAACCGGCTGAAAGGTGTCGGAAGACGGACGGACCGAGGAGTGCGGCTCCCGTGTAAATGAAATTCGAGCGACGTCCCGAGCCGAGCATGTTGCGGAAGTCCACGATGTTCTCGCCCTCGATGCCGACATCGCCGATCGTTGCGGCGGCAGGGGTTTCGAAGAGCACCAGGGTTCCGGCTTTTCCCGAACGGCGGTGGTGTTCGACAAGCGCCCCGAGATCGAAATCGGCAATAATGTCGCTGTTGAGCAGAAGGAAATGATCGTCGCCGAGCAGGCGTTCGCACTGTTTGATCCCTCCGCCCGTGCCAAGGATCGTGGGCTCTTCCGATATGTCGAGAGTCATGTTGAAATCGTTCGCACCGGAGAGGAATTTCCGGATCTTCTCCGCATGGTGGTGGACGTTGCAGAAAGCCCTGTCGATTCCCGCTTCCCTGAGCAGCGAGAGCGAATAGCAGACGGCCGGAACGTTGAGCACCGGGATGAGGGGTTTCGGGATGTGGTTCGTCAGGGGCCGGAGCCGGGTGCCGAATCCCGCGGCGAGAATGAATGCGTTCATGGTTGCAGGTCAGCGAGCCGGTTTACGATGATGTCGCCGGATGCAGCGAGTTCCCCCTGCCTCGCCATATAGTCCCGAAGATAGGCGAGTGCTGTTGGGATGTAGCGTTCGAATGCTCTTTTCCCGAGGTTGCGGGCCTGGTTGAAATAGGTTCCGAGCGCCTTGACGTTTCTCTGGAACGCCGCGAGGTCGAAAAAGTAGAGATATTCGTCGCGGCTCATGACGGTGAGGGCGTTTTCCCGGAGCAGTCCGTAATGGTAATCGCGCAGCTCCGCAAACAGTTCGTCGGGGAGCGCGGCATAGGAGTCTCTGAGGAGTGAGACGGCGTCGTACTGGGGCAGGCCCATGCGGGCGTCCTGGAAATCGATCACGAAGAGGTTTTTGTCCCTGACGAGAATGTTTCTGCTGTGGTAGTCGCGGTGGTTCAGGACAAAGTGACGGTGCTGCTGCATGCGCTGCGAGATCGAGAGGAACTCGTTTCGCAGCAGATCCCGGGTTTTTTCGGGAAACGCTCCCCGGGGTGCGTGTTCCAGAAAGAAGTCGAACTCGAACATGAGCTTCTCCTCGTCAAAGGAACGGTTGAACGGCAGCTCCGTTTTCCGGCCGCTGATCGACTGGACGGCTACCATGATATCGACGGCTTTGCGGTATGCCTCGCGGAGGTTTCCGGGCGGGAGATTCTGCAGCATGGTGTCGCCGCAGTCTTCCAGAAGGATCAGGCCGTGCGATTTGTCATGCCCGATGACCGCCGGGACCGGTACCGAAGCGGCCGACAGCAGTTTCTGAACGGCCAGAAAGGGGTAACGTTCCCCCGAAAAGGCGGCAAATGCGTTGTCGACGCAGAGTATCGACGTGGAGCCGTGCGAAAAAACCCTGAAGTACTTCCGGGAAGACGCGTCACCCGCAACCGGTTCCAGACGGACGTCTCCCGGTGTAAAATCCGGAAATAAGCGGAGCAGCTGCTGTAGGGAAGGCATGGTGTAATCGGGTGTCGCTCGGTTTCCCCGGCGAGGGTTCCGGGAGTTATTGCTGCAGGGGGAATAAAAAAAGCACCTTGCGCGGCTGGCGCAAGGTGCTTGACGTTCCGGGCGAAAACCTTACTTCGAGCCGCCGAGGGTCGAGGAAACGTTCTGCAATACCTGATTGACGGTATTGACCATGTTGCCCATCAGATCGGTCATGGTTTTGCCGAGAGGACCGACCATGTCGGAGACCGTCTTGAGTCCGTTGTTGAGGACTTCGATCTGCTGCTGACCGAGTTTTCCTACGGTGTCCATCAGGCCGGTGATTGCACCCGACAAATCGTTGCTTGATCCGTTTGACATGATTCGTGGTGGTTTGAGTTAAGAAAAAAGAGATGAAAAAAGAAAATCGCCGTTTCCTTTTCTGCCGGTGTTCGCTACCTGTCGAAAGAGCCGGCAAGAGATTGTTTTTCGAAAAATTAAAACATTTTGGGTAGTTACGCAAATTACAAATGGAAAAAACGGCCGGTGATCGCGGGTTCTCACTCGCTCTGGTCCGGGCTCTTCCGTTTTCCGATAAATTTGTTGAGCAACATCACGACAAGTATGCCGCCGATAAAGTAGGCGACCGGCGCAAAGATCGTCGTGTAGGTGGTGAAGAATTCCATAGTGGTTGGTTTAGTAGATATTCAGTTTGTTCGAGCGTTTGAGCCCGTGATCGTTCTCGAAGGTCTGCAGGAGCTCCTGCAGGTTTTTCCTGAAGGCGAAGCTTGTGACGAAACTCATGAGCGGATGAGGGTTGTGCGTGATCCGGTTTATGATGTTTTTCCACGAGTACGCCTTGTAGTAGTAGCGCATGAAATTGTACTGGAATTCGACGGGATCGTAGTGCGGTGAACGTATCACGACGTTGATCGCGTTGTACTTTTCCCAGTCCTCGTCGGTAATCAGCCCCTGTTCCTTGTAATCCCTGTACATGCTCGTGCCGGGATACGGCGTGATGATCTGCATGATGGGCATGAAAATATGGTTCTTGCTGATAAAATCGACAAGATCCTTCATGTCGTCGTAGTTGTCGAGGTTCGGGTTGATGAGAAAGTTGCCCTGGACGTTGAGCCCGGCTTCGCGACAGCGGTTTATGATCTCGATGACTTTTTCGGGCGTGTTGACGTGCGATTTGTTGTACGCTTCGAGGTTGCTCTTCTTGATCGATTCGATACCGACCAGTGTCATGAAACAACCTGCGTCGACAAGCTTCTTTACCGTTTCCTGATCCTCGAGAAAGTTCATGCTCAAAAAGACGCTGAATTTTATGTCGCACTCCTCGATCATCTCAAGCGCTTTCCAGAGGCGTTTTTTATTGATGCCCAGGTTTTCATCACAGAGCATGAACCACGGTTTGGCGGTGCTTCCGTGTTTCCTGAAGAAGGCGTCCTTGGCGGCTTCTATCTGGGTTTTAAGGTCTTCGGGTTTCTGGGTCCGGTAGAGCTTTCCCGTAAAATTCGGGGTGACGCAAAACGAGCAGGTATAGGGACAGCCGCGGGTGATGTAGATCGGGATCGCCCTGGTCGAATCGACTTTTTCCCGCAGGGAGGCTTCGGCGATTCTCCTGTAGTCGAGAGGAACGATTGTTTTGACCGGGGGAAAGTCCTTGGCGTTGTAGAGCGGCTGCAGGCGTTTGTCGGCCACGTCTTCCAGAATCGTGCTCCACATGTTTTCGGCCTCGCCACAGACGATCGTATCCGCATGCGCCGCGGCTTCGTCCGGATTGAAGGAGGGGTGGATGCCGCCGAGAATGACCGTTTTGCCCTTTTTTCTGAAGATATCGGCTATTTCGTAGGCCCGCGTCGCGTCGATCGTCCTTGCGGTTATGCCGACAACGTCATGCTCCGTGTCGTAGTCGATCTCGTCTCCGAAGTGCTCGTCGATGATCTGTACTTCATGTTCGGGAGGCGTAAGACTGACGAGGACCCCGAGGGCCATGTGAAAGAGCGGCTTCTGGTTCGATTTGGAATCCTTTTTTCCCTTGGGCGCGATGAGCAGGATTTTGAGTGGCTTTACCGGTGTCGTCTGTTTGCCTGTTGTTGTACCCATTGTCCTTGCAAAAACAGATTGTAGCCTGGCGCTCTTTCCGGACAGTTATCCCGCAGCCGTCGAAACTGCCATAAACCTAATTATAGCAAAACAAGCGGCATAAAAACAACGTTCCCGGGGAGATTTCGGACGGCGCGCCTGTGACGAACCCGTCCCGTACAGTGCGGTCCGGCGTTCTTTTTCGTTCTCGCGATGTTGGATTTTATTCATATATTCACATGCCTTTGCGGTCGGGGTGGAAGAGCGTCCTCCCCGGCGTTTTGTATTTTACGGAATCCAAATTGACGGATTATGCCCCGCTACACTCCCGAGCAGCTCGAAATGCGCAACGCTTCAGTATGGACGGATGTCCAGCTGATTCTCGCACCGATTCAGTTTTTCGTGTTTCTTGCAGGCGTCGCGGTGACCTTTCTCTATGCCCAGAACAGCGAAATGTTCAGTTTTTACTGGGTCAGCCTCGCCATTCTCTTCAAGACCCTGCTCTTCGGTCTGCTGCTCCTGACGGGGGCCTATTTCGAAAAGGAGATCTTCGACAAGTGGATATACGGCAAGGAGTTTTTATGGGAGGATGTGGGGAGTACGGTGGCCGCGTTTTTTCATCTTCTCTACTTCGTCATGGCCTACATGGGGTTTTCGGAGGATGTGCTGATCTGGGAGGCTTTCCTGGCGTATTTCACCTATGTCGTCAACGCCCTGCAGTACCTTGTCCGGATCGTTCTCGAGAAAGTCAACGAACGGCGGCTGCGAGCCGACGGAGTGATTTAACCCCTCCGACCTTCCGAACTCAAAACAACAACCGGTTATGTTGAAAGGCACGTTCAAGGGCCTGTGGAACAAGGCGATATTCTTTATGGGCGCTCTCTGGTTTATCCTGGTGTACATGATCTGGGATTCGGGACAGCTCGTCACGGCGGCGGACCGCTGGATCTTCATGACGGTCGTTCTGGCCGGCTTCCTGCTTGTCTACGTTTCCGGTTTCCTCATCGAGTCCCTCCACAGGAAGAAACAGGCCGGAAAGTAAGGTTTTCCACGCCGGAAGCGTTTCTCTCCGGAGGCGGCTACCTCGACGCTCCTTCCGCGGCTATATCGGGATTCGAACAGCAGATATCGGCCTGCACCTTGCACAGCATGCTTTCCGTCGCCTGCTGCATGATCTGGGACATGATGGTTTCGGTCATGAATTTCAGGACCATTTCAGGCATAAGGGTCAGGGGAAAGGAGAGTTTGAAATCAAGGGTTATGTTGGTTTCGAAGTGAACCGACGTTTTGTTTTCCGGGAGGTGAACAAGGCAGATCTCTGCGTCCGCTTCTCCGACGAAGGTGTTTTCGCTTCCGGTGGTGATCTCAGGAACTGCATCGGGTGACTTCCAGCGGATCATCCTGCCGCCGAGGTCCGTTGCGTCCTCTTTTCCATTGATGCTGGCGCATCGCATCGCGAGGTCGCTGCCGGGCGGCAGGTGCTCCACGTGCTGACGGACGAAAAAGATTGCGACGATCGGGTTGTTCCTCGGGTCGTCAACCTCGAAGGTCCACTGGAAAAGGCCGAGATCGGCGTGATATTCGATATGCTTGCAGTACGGATTGCATTTGAGTATCCGGTGATGATCCGAAAAATAATCCGTGGAATCGTGCAGGCAGGATTCCAGGACGACATGCGCTTTGCTTTTTCCTACAACTTCCATGGTGTGACCGGTGACGTTGAAATTCCTCTGACGGCTTTGTTAAACGCTTCTGCAGCTTTTACAGTTCCGATATGAGCCGGTCGGCCGGATCTTTCCAGTCGAGCGTGCCGCTATCTGTTTTCATGTACGTCTTTTGCGTTGCGATTTCGACTCGAGGGAGGACGGGTTTGCGGAAACGGGGTTTTTATTGTATGTTTAATACCTATACGGGGTAGGGGTATAAGTCAAGACAACAGGAAAACGGGTATGGACGATGTCGTTACAAGGCTGAAAAAGGTCTGCGGGCAGATCCAGGGGCTCATCAGGATGGTGGAGCAGGAGGAGCATTGCGAAAAGGTGATCGTTCAGTTTCAGGCCGCGAAGGCCGCTCTGGACAGCACCTACTCCATGGTCCTGAACGGCAGTCTCAAGGAGTGCATGAGCCGGCATGACGCGGAGAACATGGAGCGGATCCTGAAGCTGATATCGAAACATCAATGAACCATCGAATTACAGCGAGTATGCGCAGGTTGAAACGTTTTTTCGGGTTGCCGGCCGCACTGCTGCTGATGCATGCGGGAACGGTTTTCGCGGAACCCAGGAGGCTTACGCTCGACGAAGCTCTCGAACTCGCCGGGGAGAACAACTACGCTCTCAAAGCCGCAAAGGCGAGGGTGGACCAGGCGGAAGCCCGGTACGTTCAGAGCCGCAAGGCGTACCTCCCGACGGTCACGGTGTCGGAAACGTTCGTCGCGACGGACGATCCCGCCGCGGTTTTTTCCTACAAGCTTCGGCAGGGCGGGATCACCTCCGGCGACTTCAATCCCGCCGTGATGAACGATCCCGACGACATCTCCAATTTCCGGGCGGGTATAGAGGTGACGCAGCCGATCTACAACAGGGATGCACAGAAGGGGCGTTCGGCCGCCGCCTCGGCGAAAACGTCCAGCCGGCACATGCTCGAAAGGGCCGGGGACACGGTCTCCCTCGAGGTGAAGAAGGCCTACTACGGTCTGATTCTTGCACGGAAGAACCGCGAGGCGCTCAACCGTTCCATCCGCTCGATGCGCGCTCATGACAGGGAGGCCGCCGACGCCTACGAAAAGGGGCTCGTCACCAAGTCCGACAAGCTGTCGACGGCCGTGCGCCTTTCCGAACTGGCGGAGCGGAAAATGATGATCGAGGACGAGATAGACGCGGCCGGGGACGCTCTTCGTTTTCTCCTCGGGCTCCGGAGCGATGTGGAGATTCTGCCGGTGGGCGGGCTGGATGTCGGGCGTGTCGCAATTCCTCCGGGAGAGCCCGGGCTCGGAGCGGACCGTTCCGACCTCAAGGCCCTCGAGGCTCGCGCCGAGGCCGCGGGCTACGAGTACGACATGGCGAAGGCCGGCCGGTTGCCGAGGCTGAACGCTTTTCTTCAGCAGAGCTGGAACGACAGTGATTTTCCCGGCCTGGACAACGGCAACTGGGCGGTGGGAGTATCCATGCAGTGGACGATCTTCGACGGTTACGCCGACATCGGCCGCGCCCAGGAAGCCCGGGCGAAGGAGATGGAAGTCCGTTACAACTACGAAGAGGCCCGGGAGAAGGGCGTTTTCGATATCCGCAAAGCTTATCGCATGCTGAAAACCGCGAAATCCAGAATCATGGTGGCCGAGGAGGCCCTGAAAGAGGCGAAAGTCAGTCTCGACTTCATCGGCGACCGCTACCGGTCGGGCCTTGCCATGACCTTCGAACTTCTTGCCAGGGAGCGGGCTTACACCCAGGCGCAGCTCCGGCTGAACAGGGCCAGATACGACCTGATCATGGCGCGGAACGAACTCGATTTTTATAGCGGGAAATAACCGAAACCAATACGTGACAATGAAAAACAGAGCGTTTCTTGCATGCATGGTCCTTCTGCCGCTTCTCGTGGGGTGCGGGGGAAAGAAATCCGGAACACCGGGTGAAACGGTTCCGCCGGAAGTCGTGACGGTCCAGGGGATGGCCCTGGTGTCGGCGGTCTCCGGTGAGGACGGCCGCACGAAGCTGGCGATTCCGGAGACGGCGCTGTTCATGCGCGGACAGCTCGAGGGCGTACAGGTTGTCGGTCCGGACAGCATCGTGTCGGTCCGCTGGGTACGGACGAGCACTGCCTTCGACGGTTCCGTCGAGGTGCTCAGCGGCCTGGACGAGGGGGAGAAGGTCGTCGCGCCCCATGACGCCGCCGTCAGGGAAGGGTTCAAGGTAACAATCAAGCAGTAAAGGAGGATCCTGCAGATGAGAGAAGGTATCGCTGGTAAGCTTGCGAAGCTGTTCATCAATTCGAAGCTTACGCCCTTGCTCATGCTGACCGCGCTGCTCGTGGGCGTGCTCGCCACGTTCATGACTCCGAGGGAAGAGGAGCCGCAGATTTCCGTTCCGCTGGTCGATCTCTACTTCAGCTATCCCGGAGGCAGCGCGAAGGAGGTCGAGGAACGGGTAGCCAAACCGGTCGAGAAGTTCCTCACCGAGATCGAGGGCGTCGATTACGTCTACTCCACCTCGCAGAAGGATTTTGCGCTGGTGACCGTCCGCTACGAGGTCGGCGACGATACCGAGGAGAGTATGGTCAAGCTCTGGGCGACCATTATGAAAAATATGGACAGGATGCCGGAGGGCGTGCGCTTTCCCCTGGTCAAGAAAGTCTCGATCGACGACGTTCCCGTGCTGACCCTGACCTTCTGGAGCGAACGGTACGGTCCCTACGATCTTCGCAGGGTAGCGGTTCAGGTGGCCGACGAACTGAAGAAAATCGAAAACATCGGCGAGGTCGACATCAACGGCGGACTGAAGCGCCAGTTGCGCATCGTGCTCCAGAAGGAGAAGCTTCAGCGCTACAGGGTGAGTCCCCTGCAGATCGCGGAACGCATCAGGGCGTCGAACAGCCAGTTGACGGCCGGTACGTTCCAGGATATGAATCGAAATTTCACGGTCAAGGCCGGGGAGTTTCTCAAAACGGCCGAGGACGTCCGTAATGTCGTCGTCGGTATCTTCAATTCGGAACCGGTTTACCTGAAAGACGTGGCGCAGGTGTTCGACGGTCCCGAAGAGGTTGAAAACTATACCTTTTTCGGTTTCGGAGCAGCGGCTGCGGGGGAAGGTGCACAGGGGGAGCATCCGGCGGTCACCCTGACGGTCGCGAAGAGGAAAGGTACCGACGCGACCGCCCTGGCCGACAAGGTGCTTGAAAAGGTCGATGCCTTCGGGGGAAGCGTCATCACCTCGGGAATCAACGTCACCGAAACCAGGAATTACGGAGAGACCGCCTCGGAAAAGGTTTTCACGCTTCTGGAGCATCTGATCGGCGCGGTTATAGCGGTCACGATAGTCGTCGGGATCTTTCTCGGCTGGAGGGGCGGGCTCGTGGTGTTCGCTTCAGTGCCCATAACGTTCGCCCTGACGCTTCTGGTCTATTACCTCTTCGATTACACGCTCAACAGGGTCACGCTTTTCGCACTGATCTTTGTCACCGGTATCGTGGTCGACGACTCGATCATCATCGCCGAAAACATCCACAGGCATTTTTCGATGCGAAAGATGCCCAAGCTGCAGGCGGCGATAACGGCGATCAACGAGGTCGGCAACCCGACGATCCTGGCCACGTTCACGGTGATCGCCTCGGTGCTGCCGATGGTGTTCGTTTCCGGCCTGATGGGGCCGTACATGAGCCCCATGCCGATAGGGGCGTCGCTCGCCATGATCTTTTCGCTGTTCGTGGCCCTTGTCGGTACGCCCTGGCTCGCCTTCAGACTTCTCAAGGCAGAGGAAGGGCATTCGGAGGAATACGATATCAGCAAGTCTGTCTACTACCGCGCCTTCAACAAGACGCTGACGCCGCTCCTCGAGAGCTGGTGGAAAGCCGCGCTCGCATTCGTTTTCGTCGGTGTGCTCTTGCTCGGCTCCATCGCCATGATTCCCCTCAAGATGGTGGAGCTGAAAATGCTGCCGTTCGACAACAAGAGCGAGTTCCAGGTGATCGTCGACATGCCTGAAGGCACGACCCTCGAACAGACCGCAAGGGCAACCAAGGATATCGTTTCCGCTCTGAAAGGGGTGCCCGAAGTGGAAAACTACCAGTACTACGTCGGGACGAACGCGCCCATCAACTTCAACGGGCTCGTGCGTCACTACTATCTCCGCCAGGGTGACAACATGGCCGACATCCAGGTGAACCTCGTCGGGAAAGGGGAGCGGAGCGACCAGAGCCATGCCATCGCCAAGCGCGTGAGGCCGAAAGTCAAAGAGGCTGCCCTGAAGTACGGCGCGAACGCGAAGGTCGTCGAAGTTCCTCCCGGTCCGCCGGTGCTTTCCACGATCGTCGCGGAGATCTACGGTCCCGACCAGAAGCAGCGGATCGAACTGGCCCGCAAGATAAAGGGCATCATGGAGGAGACCCCGGGAGTGGTCGATGTCGACTGGATGGTCGAGGACGACGAGAAGAGCTACGATCTGGTGATCGACAAGCGCAAGGCGGCCTTCAGGGGAATCACCACCGAGCAGATCACCGCCACCTTGCGCATGGCGCTGGACGGCTCCGAGGCGGGACTCCTGCACACCGACACCGAGCTCGAACCCGTCGGTCTGGAACTGCGGCTGCCGCTGTCGGCAAGGGCTTCCATTCTCGACCTGACCGACATTTTCGTGAAATCGGGCGGAATGCAGGCTATGACCACCAGGCTTCCGGCCGGTGAAATGATTCCCCTTTCCGAGCTGGTCAGGGTGGAGGAGAGGGTCGAGGACAAGAGCATTCACCGCAAGGATCTCAAAAACGTGGTTTACGTGACGGCCGATGTCGCGGGGGTTACCGAAAGCCCGGTCTACGCGATGCTCGACATGGACAAGCGGATCGCGGAACTCGAGATGCCCGGAGGATACAACATTTCACCGCTCTACACCTCCGCACCGTTCACCGAGGACCGGCTCGCCATGAAGTGGGACGGGGAGTGGCAGATCACCTTCGAGGTCTTCAGGGACCTGGGCGCCGCGTTCGCGGTCGTGCTGGTCATTATCTACCTGCTCATCGTCGGATGGTTCCAGTCCTTCAGGACTCCTCTCGTCATGATGGTCGCCATACCGCTCAGCCTGGTGGGCATCATTCCCGGTCACTTCTTCCACGGCGCGTTCTTTACCGCCACGAGCATGATCGGCATGATCGCGCTTGCGGGGATCATGGTGAGGAATTCGGTGCTCATCATCGACTTCATCCAGCTCAGGATGCAGGACGGCATTGCGCTCAAGCAGGCCGTGATCGAGTCGGCCGCCGTACGAACCCGTCCGATTCTCCTGACGGCCGGAACAGTGGTCATCGGGGCGATCGTCATTCTGTTCGACCCCATTTTCCAGGGGCTTGCGATTTCGCTGATGTGGGGCGCCGTTCTTTCGACCGTTCTGACACTCGGAGTCGTGCCTCTTACCTATTATCTTATGGAGAAGAAGTGACGAGTGACGGCGCTCCGGCTTCGCCGGGCGCTTGGTGACGACGCCCGATTGGTATCGGGCTTAGTGACGAGTTAAAGGTAATGGCACGACAGCCCTTGAGGTATTTTTCTGATCACGCTTGTCACTAAGCCCGGCGAAGCTCGGGCGTCGTCTCTAAGCAAGGCGAAGCCGAAGCGTCGTCACCAAGT
>JANQHQ010000021.1 GCA_028282595.1 Chlorobium sp.
AGCGGTGCTCAAAATCCTCATGTACTCTGTGTACACTCCGGTTTCTGCGCTCCGTTCGCCTTGCACTTGAATCGCTCATGACAATACATAGAGGTGCCCTTTTGTTTTCTCCGGTCTATATCCTTTCCACGGGAGCGCATGACGGCGGGTGGAACATGTCGTTCGACAGCGCTCTTTTCCGGTTGTTCAGGAGCGGTGCGTTTCAGAATCGTTTCGGCCGTGGGGCGGCGCTCTGGCGTTTCTACGCCTGGGAGCCGGCGGCGGTTTCGCTGGGTTACGGCCAGCGCCCTGAAGAGATAGACGGGCGGCGGTGCCGGGAGAGAGACATCGATATCGTGCGCAGGCCGACAGGTGGCAGGGCGGTATTGCACGCCGACGAGTTCACCTACTCGTTTTTCGCCGAAACGGACGGGACGAACGCCGCGGTCTACGCGATGGTGCACGAAGTTATTCGTCTTGCGCTGCGCTCGTTCGGCGTGCAGGCCGATTTCCGCCGTTCGACGCCGGACATGCGCAGGCGGTACGCTTCGGGGGAGTCGGTAAGCTGTTTCACGACGAGTGCCAGGAACGAGCTTCAGGTCGGCGGCCGCAAGCTGGTCGGTTCGGCGCAGCGGCGTTCGGACAGGATTATTCTGCAGCACGGTTCCCTCCCGCTTTCGGGCAGGCACAAGCTTCTTGCGCAAGTACTCGGCAACAGGGATCCCGGAATTCTTTCATCCGTCGCGGCCGACTTCGAACGGAGAACGGTGTCGCTCGACGAACTGACGTCTGAACCGCCGTCGTTCGAGGTGCTGTGCCGTGCAATGGAAAGGGCGGTCGAGGCGTACGCGGGTTTTCGGGTTTGCCGTCTCGGCGAGCGGGAGCTCGCTCCGCTCTTTTGAATCGCGTTGCGCAGTCCGAAAAGTATTTGCAAACGGGAGCGTGGCAATCTATTTTTCCCTACCCGTTTATTCACCATCAAAACGCCGACCGATGAACGACCAGAGTCCCAGGAAACCGCCCCACGTGACGACGCGCAGGCTTCTCGAAATGAAAGAACAGGGTGAGAAGATCGCGATGCTGACGGCCTACGATTATACGACGGCGAGAATTCTCGACCGTGCGGGAGTCGATGTCGTACTTGTCGGCGACTCCGCGAGCAACGTGTTTTCCGGTCATACCACGACCCTTCCCATTACCGTCGACGAGATGATCTATCACACCAAAGCCGTGGTGCGCGGTGTGCAGGCCGAAACGAGCCGTGCGATGGTCGTCATCGACATGCCGTTCATGAGCTATCAGCTTTCGGGCGAAGAAGCGCTCCGTAACGCCGGCAAGGTCATGAAGGACAACGAATGCGACGCCGTCAAGCTCGAGGGCGGCGAGGTGATCGTCGAGACGGTGAAGAGGATCACCGATACGGGCATTCCGGTCATGGGGCATCTCGGCCTCATCCCCCAGTCTATCTACAAGTTCGGCAGCTACAAGGTCAGGGCCCAGGAGGAAAAGGAGGCCGAGGAACTGCTGCGCGACGCGAAGCTGCTCGAAGAGGCGGGTGCGTTCGCCGTCGTGCTGGAAAAAATACCGGCCGCCCTCGCGGCCGAGGTGACCGATTCCCTTTCGATTCCCACGATCGGCATCGGCGCGGGACCGCGATGCGACGGCCAGGTGCTTGTCATCAACGACATGCTCGGTCTCAGCACGGAGTTTCATCCCCGCTTCGTCAGGAAGTACGCCGATCTCAACGGTACCGTGCAGGATGCCGTGACCAGGTATGTCGACGACGTCAGAAAGGGCGGGTTTCCCTCGGACGAGGAAAGTTACTGAACAGGAGGAAGGCGTGCACTACAAGAGGGGCGGAGCAGGTATGAAAGAAGAGAAGGAGGGCGAGGCACATAACGGGATCTACCCTCCGTTTCTCGACGAAAGCGGGAGATCGAAAGGGAAATTTCCCTTCGTCTCCCGTACGTTCGTGCCCTCGGCCTTCACGGTTATGAACATGGTCTGCGGCTATGTCGCCCTCGTCATGGCCGGCGCCGACCGCTTCGAAACCGCCGCCTGGTTCATCATTCTCGCGGCGTTTTTCGACACGGTCGACGGTTTCGTGGCGCGGATCACCAACGCCGCGTCAAGATTCGGTGTCGAGCTCGATTCGCTCTCCGACCTCGTTTCGTTCGGCGCGGCTCCTGCCTATCTCGTCTATTCGTTCGGCCTGGAAAATATCGGTGAGGTCGGTGGAATCGTTCTCAGCTCGCTGATCGTTGTCGGCAGCGGACTGCGGCTGGCAAGGTTCAATATCAGGGTGCTGGGGTACCGGAAAGAGTCCTTCTCGGGACTGCCTTCTCCCGCCCAGGCTCTCACGATCGCCGCTTTCGTGCTCTGGACCGCTCCGGGTCAGGTGCTCGCCCGGCCCCAGCTCGAAGCCGCGCTCGTTCTGCTTGCCGTCGTACTTGCGGCCCTCATGGTGAGCACCGTCAACTACGACGCGCTGCCCAAGATCACGGTGGAATCCTTCAGGAAGCATCCCGCGCGGACAGGTTTCTATCTCGCCGTTATTTTTTGCGTGCTTGTCTATCAGGCGAAGGCTTTTTTTGTGGCTATGTTGTTGTATATTCTGCTGGGTATTTTCAAAACCGTGTCTTTTGTGTTCCGTCGGCTCGTTCTCCAGCGGGAAAGCTGATCCCGCGTCGTTCGTACAGCCTACTCCGGTAACCACCAATCGAAAGCATTATGGCATACAAGGCGAAAATCAGGGTGACCCTGCGCCCCTCGATTCTGGATGTCCAGGGCAAGGCCGTGCAGCACGCCCTCGAGAATCTCGGATACTCGACGGTCGATTCGGTCAGAATCGGCAAGTATATCGAAATGCGGATCGAAGGGGAGGACTCCGGGGAGGCCGGAAGTGTCGCCGAGGATGTCTGCCGGAAGCTGCTGGCGAATCCCGTCATGGAGGACTATTCCATCGAGCTGGAGAAGATCAACCAAACCGATTGACAGCATGGCCGACGTTACCGTTGGGATTGTGGTTTTCCCAGGGTCGAACTGTGATCACGACACCCGCTACGCCCTGGATTCCCTCCCGGATGTCACTACCAGGATGCTCTGGCATAACGAACACGATCTGCGGGGGAGCGATATCGTCGTTCTTCCGGGCGGGTTTTCCTACGGAGATTATCTCAGGGCGGGATCGATAGCGAAATTTTCCCCCGTCATGCGCGAGGTTGTCGCGTTCGCCGGCAGGGGCAACCCCGTGCTCGGCATCTGCAACGGATTCCAGGTGCTGCTCGAATGCGGTCTTCTGGAAGGCGCGCTCACGAAAAACCGTGACAAGAAATTCATCTGCCGCCACATGCACGTGAAGGTCGTCAACAACCGCACGATCTTTACCGGTCTCTACCGTAAGGACGAAGTGCTCTCTCTTCCGGTCGCCCACGGAGAAGGCAATTACTACGCCCCGCCGGAAACCGTCGACATGCTCGAACAGAACGACCGGATTCTTTTCAGGTACTGCGAGCCCGACGGCAGGGTCTCCGACGAGGCCAATCTCAACGGTTCCGTTTCCGCGATCGCGGGCATCTCCAACCGGGAAAAAAACGTTGTCGGTCTCATGCCGCACCCCGAGAGGGCGAGCGAGGAGCTTCTCGGATCGGTGGACGGCAGGAGAATGTTCGAAGGAGCGGTGCGCCACATGTTGCGATAACCCTCCCGGCACGTCCTCTCGACCGGGAACGCGCCGCCGTCATGTTCCAACCGAAACACCGCAAGCTCATGGCCGCCTTCAACAACCGCCGTGGTTCGGATGCGCAGAAGGTTTCCGGAGGCCCGGGGCTGAAACTTTTTTCATGGCTGCTGTTCGATTTCGCCAATACGTCGTTCAGCGTCATGGTGATCACCTTCGCTTTCCCCCTGTATTTCAAGAACGTCATCTGTGGCGGAGAGCCTTTCGGCGACGCTCTCTGGGGAACCAGCGTCAGCGTCTCGATGCTGATCGTGGCGCTGATATCTCCGGTCCTCGGCGCGGCGGCCGATTTTTCGGGCAGGAGGAAGCGTTTCCTGTTCGTCTTTACTCTCGCTGCCGTGGCCGCCACGGCGGCCCTCGGCCTCACGGGGCCGGGAATGGCGGCTGTGGCGGCCGTCCTCTTCGTTTTCGCCAATATCGGTTTCGAGGGCGGCACGGTATTCTACGACGCCTACCTTCCCGAAGTGGCCTCGGAGAGGAGTCTCGGCAGGGTTTCCGGTTACGGTTACGCCATGGGGTATTTCGGGGCTCTGGCCATATTGCTGCTCATGTTCCCGCTGCTGCGGGGGGGGATCGTGGAAGAGAACATGACGAACGTCAGGCTCGGCTTCGTGCTTGTGGCGCTCTTTTTCGCGCTGTTTTCGGCCCCTCTTTTTCTGACGATCAGGGACGAAAAGAGATCGCCCGTGAACATGGGCTACCTTGCCCAATCGGTGAGGGAGGTGAAGTACACGGTGATGCACATCATGAACTACCCCGATCTCGCCCGTTTTCTGCTCGCCTTCTTCTTTTACAACGACGCCATTTTAACCGTTATCGCCTTTTCGTCGATCTACGCCCAGAACACCCTGGGATTCACCACCGGAGAACTTATTGTTTTCTTCATGGTCGTCCAGACGACGGCGATTCTGGGTTCGGTGATCTTCGGCATCGTCACCGACAGGATCGGGCCGAAGCGAACGATCGTGCTCACGCTCTGCATCTGGTGCGTTGTGGTCCTGATGGCGATTCTGACGAGCGACAAGACCCTGTTCTACTATACCGGTCTTCTTGCGGGGATGTCGATGGGGTCCTCGCAGGCCGCCTCCCGCTCGATGATGGCGAAACTGACTCCGAAAGAGCACGTGACGGAGTTTTTCGGGTTTTACGACGGTACGTTCGGCAAGGCCTCGGCCGTAGCCGGCCCGATGATTTTCGGGCTGATTTCCTCGCAGGCGGGCGATCAGAGGGTGGCGTTGGCGTCGCTCCTGTTCTTTTTCGGCACGGGGCTGTTCCTGATTCTCCGGGTCCGGACGCGGACCACCCACCGCCGGGCCGCCGTTGCGGCCCGGAAAGGGGAATATTCCTGAAAAACCTGTAGATTACTGCCGAAAGCATTTCCTTCCGTCAAGCTGCAGCAGAGGAGCATGGGTCTATCGGATAACGGCATGCAGGGGCTCTTGAGGGAAAAAACCGCCCGTTACCGGAGATCGGTCCGCACGTTCCTCTTCTTCATGTGGAAACAGTTCATGCGGGACCGGGTGCTTCTGAGTGCGGGTTCGCTGGCTTTTCAGACGCTGCTTTCGCTCGTGCCGCTGATGGCCGTGGTGCTTTCCGTTCTCAGCATTTCACCCGTATTCGAATCCTTCAAGCGCAACGTCGAGGATTTCATTCTGCAGAACTTCGTTCCGGAGTCGGGCGAGATGGTCAGGGAGTATCTCTGGCAGTTCATCAGCAACACCTCTTCCGTGCCGACCGTCGGCGGCATTTTCCTCTTCATCATCGCGCTGTTCCTGATTTCCACCGTCGATCACACCATCAACCAGATCTGGAACGTGCACGCGCCGCGCAAGTTCATCCAGGGTTTCACGCTGTACTGGACGGTGCTCACGCTCGGCCCGATCATCATCGGGACGGGCCTCTTCGTCAGCTCCTACGTCTGGTACGTCGTATTCACGGAAGGCCCCCTGGTCGAGATGCGCACGAGGATTCTTTCCTATCTTCCGCTGCTCAATTCGTTCCTCGCGTTTTTCCTGCTCTACATGCTCGTGCCCAACCGGCGGGTGCGCTTTGTGCACGCTTTCTGGGGAGCGCTTCTGGCTACCCTCCTGTTCGAGCTGTCGAAAAAGTGGTTCTCCTTCTATGTGACCAGCTTCGCCACGTTCGAACACATATACGGTGCGCTTTCCGTCGTGCCGCTGCTCTTTTTCTGGATCTATCTCATCTGGGTCGTCGCGCTCACGGGAGCCGAGTTCGTCTACTGTCTCGGGGCGATAAAGCCGGAGGAGAGAGGCCGGAGCGAATGCACCCCTCTCGGAGGGATGCGGGATGTGCTCGACGTGCTTCAGCAGATATGGCAGGGGCAGCGGTCGGGTGAATACGTCGATCTGAAAAAAACGCTGAAGTCGGGTAACGGTCTCGCGGGCGCGAAACTCCGGCTCATCGTCGAGTTTCTGGAGCGGAGCAATCTCATCCATGTAACGGCGGACAGGGGGCTCGCGTTGAGCAGCGACATTCATACCCTGACCCTGTACGAGCTCTATTGCGTCATGCCTCCGGAGATAGCCGCCGGGGAAGGGGCGGAAGAAAACGGGGAGCGCGAGGCGGGCACACGCCTGGAAGGCGTCGAGAGGAACGTGCTCGAATGCCTCCGGGGGCACATGCAGCAGCCCGTCGCCAGTTTCATGAACATGGAGGGAGAGGGATAACCGGTAGAGGGTATCCGCTGTTTTATGAGTCGTCCTGAATACGGACGAGTGACGACGCCCGATTGTTAATCAGGCTTGGTGACCGGTTGGGGAAAGGATGGATTCCCGATACCGACGGCGAACCCCGATGTTATCTTTCGGAGATCGGGGTCGGGAATCGGGGACGGGATCGAAAAGGAATCAGTCGGCAAACTGCAATGAAGATGTTGGGGAATTGCTGAACCGTAGGGGGCAGCCCCCTGTGGCTGCCCGAACTGGCGTTGGTTATCGATACCGATACCGACGGCGAATCCCGAAAGAAGGAACATCGGAGATCGGGATCGAATGTGTTTCTTTACGGTAACAGGTGGTACGTGCAGCGTAAAAACCGTCAACTATTTCAGGACGGGACATTATGTATATCCTAAATTGAGCGATTGTCGGGACGCTCAGTTTAGGTATATTGACGACGGCACCGCCCCTGCTTTTTTTCGCACTGCAAGAGCGACAGCATGAGTTATCAGGTCATCGCCCGTAAATACCGGCCCCGGAAGTTCGCCGAGATAACGGCGCAGGAGCATATCACCCGCACGATCCAGAACTCCCTCCGGCTCGGCAGGGTAGGTCACGGCTATATTTTTTCGGGTCTGCGGGGCGTGGGCAAGACCACGGCCGCCCGGGTGTTCGCCAAGGCGGTCAACTGCAGCCGGATGATCGACGACCCCGCCTATCTGAAAGAGGTCACCGAGCCCTGCGGGGAGTGCGAAAGCTGCCGCGATTTCGACGGTGGCACGAGCCTCAACATTTCCGAATTCGATGCGGCCTCCAACAACAGTGTCGACGATATACGGCTTCTGAGGGAAAACGTCCGTTACGGGCCGCAGAAGGGGCGGTACCGGGTCTACATCATCGACGAGGTGCACATGCTCTCGACGGCGGCGTTCAACGCGTTTCTCAAGACGCTCGAGGAGCCTCCGCCGCATGCGATCTTCATCTTCGCGACAACCGAACTGCACAAGATTCCCGCAACAATTTCCTCCCGCTGCCAGCGCTTCAATTTCAAGCGGATACCGCTGGCGGAAATCGAACGGCAGCTCCGCACCATCTGCGAGGCCGAGCGTATCGATGTGCAAAGCGACGCTCTGCAGCTTGTCGGGCGCAAGGCCCAGGGGTCGATGCGCGACGCCCAGAGCATCCTCGACCAGGTGATCGCGTTCGCTATCGAACAGGACGGGGACCGTACGATCCGGTACGAGACGGTCGCCGAGCTGCTGAACTACATCGACGACGAGCACTTCTTCGCCGTTACCGATGCGGTCGCGGAAAACAACCCTGAAGCCATGCTCGATGCGGCACGTTTCGTGATCGACAACGGCTATGACGAGCAGGATTTTCTGGAAAAGCTGGTCGAGCATCTCAGGAACTTTCTCGTCGTGCACAATCTGCGCTCGACCCGCCTGATCGAACGCCCGGATCCGGTGCGCGAAAGGTATATGAACGACGCTTCGCGCTTTGCCCCGGCCATGCTCATGCAGATGATCGACCTGCTTCTGCAGGCCGCGAAGGAGCTGAGGTTCCAGTTCGAGTACCAGTTCCGCTTCGAGCTCGTTTTGCTCAAGCTTGTCGATATCGCGCATCCGCGCGCCGCCGGTGCCGCTATGAAGACCGCGAACGAGCCGGAACCTCAAAAAAAAAAGCCCGTAGCGGGAGCGTAGCCGATCCTTCTCCTCCGTCTCCGCCGCCCGCTCCTTCCGTGGATTCCTCCGTTCCCATGTGTGTCGAGGAAACGCCGCCGCCCGGCGGGCCGGAGCATGCCGGAGCCCGGCAAGCCGTATCGCTCGATTTCAGTTCCTGGCAGGACAAGTTCTCCAGATTCGCGAAAAGCGGGGTGCGGCGGGCCGTTCCGCCACCCGCAAACCAGGAGGATTCGGTTGTCCAGCGGCAGTTCGGAGGCGTTGCGGAGGTGGAAAAGTTCAGGGTCGAATGGAAACAGTTTCTCGATCACCTGCTCAAGAAGAACCTCAAGGTGATCGTCACCCATCTCCGCACGTGCGAGCTCAGGTCGTGCAGCGGGGGGGTGCTGTATATGAGTTGCGCCAGAAAGTTTTCCTACGAGGAGCTCCTGCAGGATGCCGCACGGCTTTCAAGGGAAATCGACGAGTTTTACGGCCTTTCCGTCAGGCTCACGATCTCCTACGATGCCGAAAAGGATGCAAGCACCCGCGAACAGACCGTTTTCACACTCTTCAGGGAGCTTTCGGAGAAGAACGACGTGCTGAAATTCATCATCCGCGAGTTCGGCGGCGAGCTCGTCTACTGACGGCTCCGCCGGGCTTCCATAATCCTGAAAAATTCATCATATTCAGACCTTTGCATCAGCCACAATTCCACCATCTACCCATGAGCGCAGCCGAAGGAGACAGGGATATTTTGCAGAATCGTTTTCGTTCGCATGTTTGCGGACTTCTCAACACCGGGCATAAAGGAAGCCGGGTGAGACTTTCCGGATGGATTCACCGCAAAAGGGATCACGGAGGCCTGATTTTCATCGATCTGCGCGATCACACCGGTATCTGCCAGTTGATCGTCCAGCCGGAAAAAGAGGCGCTGTTCCTGAAGACGGAGCGTCTGCACGCCGAGTCGGTCGTTACCGTCGAGGGCGAGGTTGTCGGGCGTTCGCCGGAAACCGTCAATCCGAAAATACCTTCCGGAGAGATCGAGGTCGTGCTGGACGACGTCCGGGTCGAGAGCAATGCGGCGCCGTTGCCGTTCCCCGTGGCCGACGATCCGCAGACATCCGAGGAACTGCGCCTGACCTATCGTTTTCTGGATCTTCGCCGCGAAAAGATCCACCGGAATATCGTGTTTCGCAGCCGCCTGATCAGCCAGGTGCGGCGCTATCTCGAGGAGCGGGACTTCATGGAGATCCAGACGCCCATTCTCACCGCGAGCTCCCCCGAAGGGGCGCGGGACTTTCTCGTGCCGAGCCGCCTGCATCCGGGCAAGTTCTACGCGCTGCCGCAGGCTCCGCAGCAGTTCAAGCAGTTGCTCATGGTTTCGGGATTTCCCTGCTACTTCCAGATAGCTCCCTGTTTCCGGGACGAGGATGCCCGCGCCGACCGCAGTCCCGGCGAGTTTTACCAGATCGATATGGAGATGTCCTACATCGAGCAGGACGATCTTTTCGAAATACTCGAGGGCATGTTCAAATTCCTGACGGAAACGATGAGCGACAAGCGTATCGCGGAGTTTCCCTTTCCGAGAATCACCTATCGGGACGTGATGAACCGTTTCGGCTCGGACAAGCCGGATCTCCGCGTACCGCTCGAAATACAGGACGTGACGGATATCTTTGCCGGGTCGTCGTTCAAGGTGTTCGCTTCCAATACGAAGCCGGGATGCTGCGTCAAGGCGATGGTGCTCGAGGGGCGCGGTACAGAATCCCGCCAGTTCTACGACAAGGCTGAAAAACGCGCCAAGGAGCTGGGAGCGCCCGGACTCGCCTACGTTCAGTTCAGGGAAGAAGGTCCCAAAGGCCCGATCGTGAAGTTTCTCTCCGAAAGCGAACTGGAGACCCTGAAAGACCGTCTCGCGATCGAAACCGGGGACGTCGTTTTCTTCGGCGCGGGCAAGTGGGAGCGCACCTGCAGGATCATGGGTGGCATAAGGGAGTATTTCTCGGATCTTTTCCCGCTCGACGCCGACGAGCTTTCGTTCTGCTGGATCGTCGACTTCCCGATGTACGAATACGACGAGGCCGCCGGCAAAATCGATTTCTCGCACAACCCCTTCTCCATGCCGCAGGGGGAGATGGAGGCTCTTCGGAGCAGCGACCCGCTCGACATTCTCGCCTACCAGTACGACATCGTGTGCAACGGCATCGAGTTGTCCAGCGGCGCGATCAGGAACCATCGCCCCGACATCATGTATCGCGCCTTCGAGATTGCCGGTTACACGAAGGAGGAGGTCGACAGGCGGTTCGGTCACATGATCGAGGCGTTCAGGATGGGCGCGCCGCCGCACGGAGGCATCGCCCCCGGTCTCGACCGTCTGGTCATGATCCTCTGTGACGAACAGAACATTCGTGAGGTGATCGCCTTCCCGATGAACCAGCAGGCGCAGGATCTGATGATGGCGGCACCGGCGGAGGTTTCGCCCCTTCAGCTTCGCGAGCTCAGTCTTAAGCTCGATCTTCCGGAAGAGGACGAGGCATCCTGAGCCGACTTTCGCCGGCCTGAACACCCGGCGGGAAAATCCCCGTCGTGCTATTCTCATTGCGGATGAATGTCAGGATAATCGGCAACTGGTCTTCGCCCGACCTGTTGAGGCAGAGTCCGGGAGGCAGCGGCATGTGGGACGGCGTACGGTTCACGACCCGCGAGCCGGGCGGGTACGATCATGTCGTCGTGTTCAATACCGTCCCCGAGGAGACAACGGTCGTCTGCCCGCCGGAGAACGTCTGGGCGGTGATGCAGGAGCCCTGGATACCCGGTGTGTTCGACTGGATGGTCGAGGGGCACGGCCGTTTCAGCCGTGTCTACACGCACCATCTCTTCTCGAAACATCCGAAGTATATCCGTTCACACCCGGCGGTGCCCTGGCATGTCGATCGCTCCTACGATCAGCTTTCCGGGATGGGTGTCCCGGAAAAAACGCACTCCATTTCCTGGATCACAAGCGATAAAACGGTTTTTCCGGGGCACAGGGCCCGCATGCGCTTTCTCGACCATATTCGCGGAAACACGGGAGCGGAGATCGACCTTTTCGGCAGGGGTATCCGCACGATCGCCGACAAATGGGACGGTCTCGCCCCCTACAGGTATTCACTCGCCGTGGAAAACGGCCGGTTCGACGATTACTGGACGGAAAAGGTCGCGGACTGTTTTCTGGCATGGACCCTGCCTATCTACTACGGTTGCGGCAACCTCGAACGCTATTTCCCCGAAGGTTCGTTCATTCGTATCGATATCGAGAAGCCGGACGAAGCCGTCGAAACGGTCCGGAACGCCGTCAACCGCGACGAATGGGAGAAGCGGCTCGGGGCCATCGGCGAAGCGCGTGAAAAGTACCTGAACGAGCTTCAGTTTTTCCCGCTGTTCGCCCGTCGTATCGCAGACGCTCCTGCGAGTTCGGCTCCGAAGACGATCCGCCTGAAGCCGTATCGCCGTTCGGTCCTGAAGACTCTTTCCGTCAAGGCGCACAGGGCCAGGACCCGGTTGGGAGGAAGGGGTTTCCGGCAACGCTGAGCCGGAACGGCGAACCTCGTTTCGCCTGCGTACACTCAAACGGCGGTGTCGGGAGCAGCGCTTGTGCGGAGGCGGCGGGAAAGGCGCAAAAAAATGGATTCAGGGGCTGCTCCGATCTCTTTCGGAGCCGGATTTTTTCCGCCTGACCTTCCACCAGAAGAAACCCGCGATACCGTATACGGCGAGAAAAAAGCCGATTTCCTTCAGTATCTGGTAATCAGGGACGGATGGCATGATAGATAGGGGGGACAAAATTGTTCAGGGAGATCGTATTTGGAAAAGTATGCTTTCGCTAATACTTCGCCAACAGGTGGTCGCATTTTTTTACGGTTCGGGCGTTTTTTGAAGGCGTTCCGCGGCGGCGTGCGACCGCTCACGGTGAGTGTTCCCGGGCTTCCCTGACCGCCAGAACCTGCCGCGCATCGTACTGGAAAATCGCTTCAGGGTCGTTCCGCAGCTCGTCGAACGCTTCGGAAACCCTGGCGGGGATTCCGGGGCCGATCATATCGTGTTCCAGGAGCGTCGAAGCGCCGCTCAGCAGGCAGCGCTCCCACATGTCGAGGAAGTGGCGTCGTTCGCCGTCTTCCGTCATCCTTCCATCCATGATCACCGGGACGGGCGTGAAGGAGCGGACTGCCATTCCGGCTTCGATACAGTCCGAGGCGAGGTGGAGGCCGATGTCCGGATTTCCGCCCATCCGGTGCTGCAGGCGGTTGAAGGCGTTCCAGTAGGCGCAGATATCGGCCTTGTGGGGCCACATGTAGAGACCCTGGTTGAACACCTCCGTGCAGTAGAAGTGTCCGCCCGGTTTCAGCACGCGCCCGATCTCCCTGATGACCGGTACGGGATCGCTCATGTGTTCGAAGACGAAAAAGACATAGGCACCGTCGAAAGAGGCATCGTCGAACGGTAGTTCATGCCCTTCGGCGGTGAAAAGCTCGACCGTGCCGGTCTGCACCTCGTCCGGAAGGTTCTCGAGCGCCTGTTCGAGCTGCAGCGGTTCCCGGTCCACTCCGGTGATTTTGGCGGGTTTGAACCGGTCGAGCATGCATCTGATCTGAGCGCCGACACCGCAGCCTATCTCAAGCAGTGATTCTCCGGGAGCGAACGAGATTCCCGGGTAGGTGTACCGCTCGAGAAACACCGCCTGTTCGAGCAGGCGCCGCTGTTCGGGCGCGGAAAACGAGTGAATGTAGGACATTGTTCCGATGCGGGTGACGATTGACGAGCCGCAGTATGAAAGGTACGAAAAGAGCGGGTATTGCACGGAGAGGACGGTCCGGAAAGGGAAGGGCAAGGGCAGCTTGCGGCCGTTGCGTTTAGAGATAGATTTCCGGTTTCAGCTTCTTGGTAAAGCGGTGCATCATGTAGTTGGCTAACCATACCCAGTTGAACGGCTTGCCTTTCATGCGTTTCATGATGGAACGCCCCTTGTAGACTTCCCGTTGCAGCTTGACGAAGTTTTCCAGCAGCTTTTCCCCCGTCATCTTCGTCGGCTCGAACATGTAGTGGTAGGTGTCGTACTTGTCCCAGTCGAAATGGCGCAATCTCGGTTTCATTTCATCGAAATACGGTGTGCCGGGGAAAGGCGTGACCAGTGAGAATACCGGAAATTCTATCTGGTTCTTCATGATGAAATCGTAGGTCAACTGGAAACTTTCCTCACTTTCGTTGTCGAAGCCGAACATGAAGTAGCCCTGGATGGCGACGCCGTTCTTGTGAAGGTTGTCGACCGCCGTTGCGTAGTTTCCAAGCTTGTTCGAGCCCTTGTGGACGCTTTTGAGCGTTTCGGGGTTGAGCGATTCGAAGCCGATGCTCATCAGGTCGCAGCCCGAGCGGCCCGCAAGTTCGGCGACCTCCGGCTTGTGCAGGAAGTTCATCGAAATGTTCGCGTTCCAGCGTATGCCGAGCCCGGCCATATCCTCGAGAAGCTGCAGGAAGTATGCCGGCCTGAAGCTGATGTTGTCGTCCATGAAAGAGAAATGAACCTTGCCCTTGCCGGTCCGGTCCTGATGATAACGCATCTCGTCGAGGACACGATCGACGTCGCGAAAACGGTAATTTTTTCCGTAAATGGTAGGCGTGGTGCAGAAGTTGCAGCCGACGGGGCAGCCTTTTGTGGCCAGGATCGGTATGCGCGAGCTGTACCGTTTTGCGTTCCTGCTCCGCAATGCGTAGCTGAAGTCCGGCCGCCGCATGGACTCCATCGGCTTGAGATGCTCTGCTTTGTAAACCGGCCTCATCCTGTCGAGGATGACGTCGGTGGCGAGTTCGGTCCAGACAGACTCTATTTCGCCGTAGACCACGCTCGTGCA
>JANQHQ010000042.1 GCA_028282595.1 Chlorobium sp.
GACTGCCCCCCGAACCTGACCCTCCTCTCCGAAAGCGTCTTCGCGGCTTCGGACATCGTCCTGGTTCCGCTCGTGCCGACGACCCTGTCGCTGAGAACCTACGACCAGCTTCTCGCTTTCTTCAAGGAGCATAAACTGGACACCCGCAAGATCAGGGCCTTTTTTACGATGTACGAACGCCGAAAGGCTATGCACAGGGAGATCGTGGCGACATACGGGTCGAAAAAACATTTTCTCCGCCAGACCATCCCCTATAACGTAGAGGTGGAAAAAATGGGCCTCTACCGGGCTCCGCTCAACGCAGTACGCCCGAGAGCCGTGGCTTCGCAGGCCTACCGCAAACTCTGGGAGGAACTGCTCTCCGTGCTGTAGCCCCCTTCCCGCGCCGCTCACCGTACGCCCGAAGGAAACGCCCGTGACGCCGGCGGCGGGAGCGCGGCCGACCCGCTTGCAAACGCCGATCTTTTTCCCTACATTTATTCCCCTGCCTGAAGGGCGAAGTGGCCGAGTGGCTAGGCAGAGGTCTGCAAAACCTTTTACAGCGGTTCGAATCCGCTCTTCGCCTCGAAACCGAAGCCCGCCGGCCGGCGGGCTTCGGTTTTCACGGCCCGTTTCACTCCCGGAAAACGCTCCCGATCGGGTTCGGTGACGGAACGGAGACGCGGTGACGGCAATCGACGTCGTCAGACGGTTGATTTGCAAAGCTGTTCGAGTATTGTTAAATATTTTCTTGTACCCTGCCACGCCGGGCCGGTAACACTTCCCCCTTGTTCTTCGATCTTCCCGACCGCTTCAGAGAGGGCGTCGGCGAACTGTTCTCTTCCAATTATCCATCAGAATCTGGTATTTATGGGTCTTATCTATCCAGAGTTCGAAACTCTTCCGGATCTTTTCGACCGCGTCTTCCACCATTACAAGGGTCAGGCGAAGAAATTTCCCATCGCACGCAAGATCAACGGCGTCTACGAGCCGATCTCCTATGACTCGCTGCACACCGACGTCATGTCGCTTGCGGCCTTTCTCAAGCACAGGGGAGTAACGGCGAAGGACCGGGTCGCGATCCTCTCCGAAAACCGTCCCGGCTGGTACCTCGCCGACATGGCCATCCTGACTATCGGCGCGGTCGACGTTCCACTCTACCCGTCTCTGCCCCCGAACCAGATAGAGTACATTCTGAAGGATTCCGGAAGCCGCGCAATCATCGTCTCGAACATGCTGCAGCTCGGCAAGGTGCTCTCCGTCTGGCAGAATCTCCCCGATCTTGACTTCATCGTTGTGTTGAACCGTCTCGACGAACCGGTCGAGGGCGTTGTCGAGCTCCAGGAAGCGAAGGAGAAAGGACAAGAGATTCTGGGCGCAACCCCGGATTACGTCAGCTACACAATGGTGAAACCGGACGATACAGCGACGATCATCTACACATCCGGCACGACCGGACTGCCGAAAGGCGTCATGCTCAGCCACCGGAACATCTGCGAAAACGTCAAGTCATGCTCCACGATCATCCGTCTCGACGAATCGGACAGAAGCCTTTCCTTCCTTCCTCTCTCGCATGCGTACGAACGGACCGGCGGCTACTACCTTCTTTTCGGATGCGGCGCCCAGATCTACCTCGCCGAAAGCGTGGAAACCATTTCGATGAACCTCTCCGAAGCGAAGCCCACGATCGTTTTCACGGTCCCCAGGCTGTTCGACCGCATCCGGACGAACATTCTCAAACAGATCGCCCAGGAGAGCTCCGTAAAACAGAAAGTGTTCCAGTGGGCTCTGGAAATCGGGCTGATCTACCATCAAAAAGTGCATGACGGCAAGCCTTCCCCTCTTCTCGGCGCCCGCCACGGAGTTGCCGACAAACTGGTATACTCGAAAATCCGCCGGAAATTCGGCGGCCGTCTGCGGTATTTCGTATCGGGAGGAGCCGCGCTCCCGCAGAAGATCGGAGAGTTCTTCCAGGCCCTGGGCATCACGATACTCGAAGGGTACGGCCTGACCGAAACGTCTCCCGTAACCAACGTCAACCGGCCTGAAAACGTCAAGTTCGGCACGGTCGGCCCCGTCGTGGACAATGTTACGGTCAGGATAGAGAACGACGGGGAGATCCTTTTCCAGGGGCCCAACATCATGCAGGGCTACTGGAACGACGAGGACGCAACCGCCGAGGTGATCCGCGACGGCTGGTTCCATACCGGAGACATCGGCGAACTGGACAAGGACGGCTACCTGAAAATCACCGACCGGAAAAAGCATATCATCGTCACCTCGGGCGGCAAAAACATCGCCCCCCTGCCGATCGAACAGTTGATTTCCGAAAACAGATATGTAGACCAGGTGATGGTGATCGGGGAGAAAAGACCCTTCCTGATGGCGCTGATCGTGCCGAATTTCACCGAACTCGAAACGTTCGCCGACGAGGAACAGGTCGTGTTCGAAAACAGAACCGACCTCATCCGGGACCGGAAAATCCTGCATATCTTCGAAACCCTCGTGCGCACCGTATCGAGAAAGCTCGCAACGCACGAAAAGGTACGGAAATTCCTGCTCACGGACGACCCGTTCACCATCGAAAACGGCTATCTCACACCGACCCTGAAGTTGAAGAGAAAAACCATCATTACGGCTTTCGAAAAAGAGATCGAGGATATCTACAGCAGAATGAACGCCGTCTACAATTCGGAATGAGCGGAGGCGGGCCCGAATGCCCGCCCCTCTTCAGGGCACCCTTTTCATTCCGGAATCCTGAACAGATCATCCCCGGAAGGCGACGGGACCCGCTCGACGAGGCCTTCCCGTTCCAGCTCCCCGAGCACGTCGACTATCCCTTCGCCGTAGAGGCCGGCGAGCTCCTCCAGAAGCATGACCTTCTTCCCCAGGAGATCCCGGACAACCTGGCCGCGATACCACCTGTTCGATCCCTTGAAGGCCGACTGCCGGGTCCTCGGACGAATGCCGGTGCGCCGTCCCGTCAGCACCAGGGCTCCGTAATCCATCAACGCATTGTGCCATTCGCGACTGCGGCCCCTGGGAAGCACTGTTTCCGCCAGCGAAAGAAGCTCTCCCGGCGACGCCGTTTCCGGTGCACCGAGCTCGTGGATCAGAATTCTCCTGATGTTGGTATCGACCGCGGCGATGTCGAGGTTGTCGGCAAAAATGGGAATCGAACGGGAGGTGTAGGCCCCTATGCCGGGCAGCCGGGCGAGCTCTCCGGGAGAGGCCGGTACGACGCCGCCGTATTCGTCCGCAATCGTCCGGGCGCACCGGTGCAGACGCTGCCCTCTGGAATTGTAGCCGAGACCGCTCCAGCATTCGAGCACCTCCCTGAGAGACGCTTCGGCCAGCGCCACGACGTCGGGGAAACGTTTGATCCAGTCGGCATACTTCCCGGTCACGCGTTCCGTCTGCGTCTGCTGGAGCATCATCTCGCTCACCATGACACGGTAGCGGTCGGTCGTCTCGCGCCAGGGAAACGACCGTGCGTTTTCGCGGTAGAACGAAAAAATCCTTTTCCGGAAGGCTTCTGTTTTCCCGGGCTCCATGATACCCCCGCCTTACCTCATGGTTACGGGTTCCCTGACCACGATGCGCCCCTCTTCGCGGTCGACGAAAGCGGCCTCCACAAACGGGTCGTGGGCGAAATAGAGAATCCACTTTCCGGCCATCAGCTCTTCCAGGAAAAGCGTTTTCTCGCGGATCACCTCCAGAGGGAGGATGTCGAAGGCAAGCCCCCTGTTCAGGCCGAGATGAGCCGAAGAGGGCACGAAATCGCCGCCGTGCACCAGGGTGGTTTCGCCGTCGGTGATCCTTACGAGCTGGTGCCCGGCCGTATGACCTCCTCCGAGAGGAAGCAGTTCTATTCCCGGAAAGAGCTCGCATGCGCCGTCGAGGAGGTTGAGAGTGGCGCACGAAGCAAGCGCCTCGACGAACGCCGCGGTATAACTGTGTTTTTCCTTGAGATTGGGAGAGAGCGCGGTGTCGAGGTTTTCCCGCTGGACATGGAAGCGTGCATGGGGAAAGACGTTCTGCAGGAGACCGTCCCTCTCCTCGAAGGCCCCCGCGACATGATCGAAGTGCAGGTGTGTGAAAATCACATCCGTGATATCGCGACGACCGAGTCCGGCGCGTTGCAGCTCTTCGTCCAGCCGCCATTCGCCCAGATCGTAGATGCGCTTCATTTTCTCGCTCCAGGCGGTTCCCATCGCCGCATCGACGAGAATGTTCCTGCCCGCGCCGCTCGCCAGCAGGAGACGCATCGGCAGACGGACCCGGTTGAGGCTGTCAGGCTTGATAACCTTCTCCCAGAGCACCCGCGGAACGACCCCGAACACGGAACCGCCGTCGAGGCTGAAATACTGGGCATCGAGAGTGCGGAGGGAGTAGTCCCCTATCGTCAGCATGGCACGGTCTCCCCTCGGTTTGACGGTTGACGGCGGCCCGGGACGGAGACCCCGGCGAACGGCCGGAGTATCCGGAAAGCCCTCCGGTGACCGATAACGGAAGAGGGCTTCCGGACTGTGTCCCTAGTTGGACGAAGTCGCGATCTTGCGTTCCTTGACCTTCAGGGCGGCCTTTCCGGTGCGCTTCCTGAGATAGGTGAGTTTCGCACGGCGGGCCTTGCCGTACTTCAGGACCTTGACGCTTTCGATATTGGGCGAAGCCAGGGGAATGATGCGCTCGACGCCGACGCCGTTCGAAATTTTGCGAACCGTTATGGTTCTGGAGGCACCCGCTCCGTTCCGGGCGATAATCACTCCCTCGAAAGCCTGAAGACGCTCTTTTTCCCCCTCGATGACCCTGAGTTGCAGTTTCACGGTATCTCCGGGATGGAGTTCGGGCAGCCCCTGACGCTCCTGCGTCGCTTCCACCAGTTGAATAAGCTGATCCATGATGAACAATAAAATGTTAAACGTTAGTTGTGTTCTTCCAGTATATCCTTGTCGAGAAGATCGGGACGCCTCTCGCGCGTCCGGCGGATGGCGTTCTCTCTCCGCCACTCCTCGATTTTCCTGTGATGGCCCGAAAGCAGTACATCCGGAACCTTCATCCCCCTGAATTCAGCCGGTCTCGTGTAATACTCGCTATCCAGCAAACCCGTCTGAAAGGAATCCGTCAGGGCCGACTCACTGTCTCCGAGCACTCCGGGAATCAGCCTTGCCACCGCATCCATCAGGAGCAGCGCGGGGATCTCCCCCCCCGAGAGCACCATGTCGCCGACAGAGATATCCATCGTCACGAGCTTTTTTCTGATCCTCTCGTCGACCGCCTTGTAGTGACCGCACAGGACGATCAGGTTGCCCAGACGCGAAAGCCTGTTCGCCATCGGCTGGTCGAGCCTCGCTCCGTCGGGCGTCATGAAGATCACGGCGTCGCAGGACCGCTCGGCCAGCAGCTTTTCGATGCAGGCGAAGACCGGCTCGGGCCGCAGCACCATCCCGGCGCCGCCGCCGAAAGGGGTGTCGTCGACCTGTCGATAGCGTCCCAACCCGTAATCGTGCAGATTGTGAACGTGTATCTCCAGAAGCCCCTTTTTTTCCGCTATCGACAGCAGCCCGGTTTCAAGGGGCGACTGAAAAAAGCGGGGCATGACGGAAATGACATCGATCCGTAGTTTCATCTCCAGCAATGTTTCTGACAACGTGCAACGGAACAATCCCGGACCTACAGAAACTCCTCAAACCTCCTGACGACAAGATACCCCCGTGAGATATCGACCTCGTCTATGAACTCCTCGATTGCGGGCACGAGAACCTTCCGTGCTCCGTATTCGATTTCGTAAACCTCGTGAGCCGGCATCTCCAGTACATCGAGCACCCTGCCGATCTCCTTTCGCGAACCGTCGAGGACTTTCAGACCACGCAACTCGTGCAGGTAAGCCCTGCCGGGCCGGAGGGGCCGCAGTTCCTCCCCGGTCACATAAACGCTCTTTCCCGCCAGGCTCCCGGCCTTATCCCTGTCGTCGACTCCCCGGAACAGCAGGTAGGCGAACCCTTCCCGCATGACGGCGCGAAGCACCTCGAAGGGTTTCGCATCCCCGGTCGTACTCCCGATATGGAACCGCCTGCGCTCCAGAAAGCTTTCGGGAAAATCGGTAACCGGCAGAATCTTCACCTCTCCCCGCAAGCCTTTCGGCTTCAGGATCTTTCCCGCCAGATAGAGCTCCTCACTCACAGGCTCTCCCCGGAGCACGGCTCCGAAAATCTACTCCCCGCCTTCGGCGGCATCGGAAGCCGGAGCCTCCTCGACCTGGGCCTCTTCAGCCGGAGCGGCGGCTTCGGCAGCCTGTGCGCTTGCCTCGGCGGCCTTTTTCGCCTGCCTGCGGCGAGCCTTGATATCGAGCCTTTTCCGGCGTCTTTCACTCTCGCGGGCTTCCCAGTTCTCCATCTCGGCCGCAATCTCCTCCTCGCTGCGCCCCTTGCGCTTCAGGGTCAGCTCGTGAAGGAGTCCGGTGGAACGGATGAGGCAGCGGACGGTGGTCGTCGGCTGCGCGCCGACACCGAGCCAGTAAGCCGCACGCTCCTTGTCGAGCGTCACGTTGTGAGGCTTTGCCGTCGGCTGGTAATGCCCGATCACTTCAAGAAATTTTCCGTCCCTCGGAGCGCGCGCGTCGGCGGCCACGATATGGTAAAAAGGCAACTTCTTCCTTCCTGCTCTTTTGAGTCTGAGTTTAACCAATGCTTCTCTGTTTAAGGTTAAAGGGTAAAGAAACCACGTATCATCGTTTTAAAAGCTTGTCGATCGGCAGGTTCTGCGGAAGGATCTTCCGTCCGGACTTCGTCATCTTCGTCACCGAGCTCATCATCTTCTTCATCTCCTTGAACTGCTTCAGGAGCATGTTCACATCCTGCACGCTTGTGCCGCTCCCCCGGGCGATGCGCTGGCGACGGCTGCCGTTTATGATCTCGGGAGAAGCCTTCTCCTCCCTGGTCATAGAGCTGATCATGGCTTCTATGGGCCTGAAATCGAGATCGTCGAGATCCTTTTTGGGAATCATCTTGTTGAGACCGGGCACCATTTCCACGAGCCCCTGGATCGACCCCATTTTTTTCAACTGCTGCAACTGATCGAAGAAATCGTCGAGGTCGAACTCGTTCTTGAGCAGCTTCGACTGCATCTTGCGGGTCTTGTCGAGATCGAGCGTCTCCTGCGCCTTTTCGACGAAGCTGACGATGTCGCCCATACCGAGAATACGCTGGGCCATGCGGTCAGGATAAAACAGGTCGAGATCGTCGACCTTTTCGCCCACGCTGATGAACTTGATCGGCTTTTCGACAACCTGCCTGATCGAAAGAGCGGCGCCGCCCCTCGCGTCGCCGTCGAGCTTCGTGAGCACGACCCCGTCGAAGTCGAGCTTCTCGTTGAACGCTTTGGCGGTGTTGACGGCCTCCTGGCCGATCATCGCGTCGACCACGAAGAGCAGCTCCTCTGGTTTGAGCATCTCCTTGAGCGCCTCGGCCTCCCCCATCATGCTCTCGTCTATCTGCAGCCGTCCGGCCGTGTCGACAATGACGACGTCCGTGCCCTTGCTCCGGCCTTCCTCGACGCCTTCGCGCGCCACCTTGAGCGCATCCTGCCCGTCGAGCGAAAACACGGGCACGTCGATCTGGCCGCCCAGCGTCTTCAACTGCTCGACGGCCGCAGGCCTGTAAACGTCGGCCGCAACCAGCATGGGATGCTTGCCGCCCTTTTTCAGCCGCTTCGCGAGCTTGGCACAGAACGTCGTCTTGCCCGAACCCTGAAGACCCGCAACCATAACGACGGCCGGCAACTTCTTCGCGGCGAGGTTAAGCGGCCGGTTCTCCCCGCCCATGATTTCGGTGAGCTCGTCGCTGACGATCTTGACGATCATCTGGGCGGGGGAAACGCTCTTGAGGACATCCTGGCCCAGGGCTTTCGTCCGCACGTCCTCGACGAATTTCTTGGTAACCTTGTAGTTGACGTCGGCGCCGAGAAGAGCCCTCTTGATATCGCGCATGGCGATACCGATGTTCACTTCGTTGATCGTGGCCTGCCCGGCAAGCTTCCTGAAAGTCGCCTCCAGCCTGTCGCTTAAACTGTCAAACATCGCACATGCATTTGTTCATGCAAAACCTAAAAATGGATAGCTCTAACTATAATAAAAAAAGCGCAAAAACAAAAGCATTCGCCGCCCGGCCCGGAAAAACGGAGATGACGATTCCTCTTTTGTTTCCTATATTTGGTTTTTTCCACGAAAGCCCCGCGAACGAGATGGATACTGCTCTGCTCGAAACCCTTTTCGAACGGTTCGGAAACCGGCGCATCGCCGTTGTCGGCGACCTGATGCTCGACAGGTACATTTTCGGACACGTATCCCGTATTTCGCCCGAATATCCAGTGCCGGTCGTCGATGTCACGCATGAAACTGCGAGACTGGGCGGCGCGGCCAACGTCGCGGTCAACATTCATTCCGTCGGGGCGCGGACGGAACTCCTGGGAGTAACCGGCGACGACGCCGAAAGCCGGGCGCTCCGCGATCTCATGACCGGTCACGGCCTTTCGACCGATTACCTCTACAGCGATCCCGCAAGACCGACAACCTGCAAGACGAGGATACTCTCGCAGAATCACCATATCGCCCGGGTGGATTACGAAAGCCGCTCCCCCATCCCGAGAACTGCGGAAGAGGTTATCGCATCGAATCTCTCCGCCATCATGGACTCGCTCGACGCCATCGTACTGCAGGACTACGACAAGGGTGTCCTGTCGCCGACCCTCATCGAGAGCATCATCGAAGCCGCCTCGTCACGGGGAGTCCCGGTCCTTGTCGACCCGAAACAGGAAAGTTTCTTCAGTTACAGGGGCTGCACGGTCTTCAAACCGAACCTTGCGGAAGTGGCCCGCGCACTCGGCATCGTTCTCGAAAACAGGGACGAGGACATTGAAAAGGCCTGCCTGGAACTGAAAGATCGGCTGCGTTGCGATCACCTCGTCGTGACGCGAAGCGAAAAGGGACTGACCATCTGCAACGACCGTTTCACCCATATTCCCGCAACCTCGCTCGACGTGGCCGACGTTTCGGGCGCGGGAGACACCGTGATCGGCGTCCTTTCCCTCGGCATCGCCGCAGGCCTCGACATAGAGACAAGCGCGAAAATCGCCAATCTCGCCGCGGCTACGGTCTGTCAGGAGGTCGGAGCCGTGCCGGTCGACCGGGAACGGTTCTACGGAGCGTGCCGGGAGCATTTCAAAGAATGAGTCAACTCCGTCGCACAATCAGATTGACTGCTGCCACCGATATCCCCCAAAGCCTCGCCACTCCAAGATACGTCACTCCCGGCTCTCGCACATATTTCTCAACGCAAATTTCTTTTGCAATTCCAAGCATTCCTGCATCCTGCATCCTGCAACCCACCCTGTAACACCTACACCAGTTATTCCTGCTATCGTTTCACAGGTGCGGTGGAGACAAACAAAAAAAACGCGTAATTTATTGTAATACACCGACAAATACGGTAAATTACTCACCAGGAGTACAGCACCGTGGCAGTAATACCGGGAGGTCGTTTGCCAACTCTTTTGTAATCCCCTTATGAAGTGTGCTCTCATGACCCATCCCCCGCCCACACTCCCGCATGCAAGCTATGCTCCTTCCGTCATTTCGGTTCATTTCTCATCCCATCTTTCACACTCAAGGACACCTCTAATATTGTCATGAGCGCCTTGAGCAGTCGGGCTGAAGCTTTCGATCCCGACAGTTCGGAACCAACGACGTAATCATGGTGCACAACAAATTAATAGAGGTGCCCTCCTCAATATATCTCATCCCGACAAACATGTGCACACAGCCACGCCCTTGTGTAATCATAAGGGCACCGCTAAAAAGTGTCATGAGCGAGCAAAGTGCAAGGCGGACGGAGCGGAAAAACCGGAATGTACATGGAGTACATGAGGATTTCGAGCACCGACCAACGCAGCAATTTGGGCGCGTAATAAGTTTTTAGAGGTGCTCATAACCATGCAGAGCTGCAACAACAAAGAACGATCATTTTGTCAACCATAAAACCCCTTTAATCATGGTGAAACAAGCAGTATCGAAGCAGTACGCCTGCAGGAGCGTTTTGCAGGGCAAGCACCCTCTCAGGTCGCCTTGGAACAGCGCCGGCTTCATCCCGTTCATAGCAGCGGTCCTGATAGCCTTCTCATCGTTGCCGGCTGATGCCGAGAATCCCTATTATAACAACATGATCGATCTCGGCACGCTGAGAGCCGACAGTTCAGGATTCTCCAATGCCTGGGCTCTGAGCAAGGACGGCACCACCGTTGTGGGGTGGGCGATCAATGATTCCTTTCAGCTTCATGCGTTCCGGTGGACAGAAGACAGCGGCATGGTCGATCTCGGCACGCTCTACAATTCCGGCACATCCGCAGCCAACGCCGTGAATGCGGACGGCAGCGTCGTCGTGGGATGGTCGTCACGCGGCAGTGAGACGGTGGCTTACCGCTGGACTGAAGCTGACGGCATGGTCGAGCTCGGCAAGCTCAAAAGCGACAGTTCCGACGATGCCCAACAAGCCACTGCCGTGAGCGCGGACGGCAACATCGTGGGGGGGTTTGCGGAGAATGACGACGGCAACATTGAAGCATTCCTCTGGACTGAAGCTGACGGCATGATCGGGCTCGGCACGCTCAAAAGCGACAATTCCGGCAAGTCCATCGTCCGGGCTCTGGACGCAGATGGCAACGTTGCTGCGGGGTGGTCGTACAGTGACATTGAACCTTTAAAGTGGAGGGCTTACCGCTGGACAGAAGCCGGCGGCATGGTCGAGCTCGGCACGCTCAAAAGCGACAATTCCGGCGCTTCCATTGTCCAAGCCCTGAACAATGACGGCAGCGTCGCCGTGGGGAGGGCGGAAAGCAACACTGAAGAGAAAAGGGCGTTCCGATGGACAGAAGCCGGCGGCATGGTCGATCTCGGTACGTTGAGAGACGACAACACAGGCGTATCTGAAGCCTACGGGGTAAACGCAGACGGCAACGTCATTGTGGGGCAGGCTCAGAATGAAGCCGGTGAAGGTCGTGCGTTCCGATGGACACAAGACGACGGCATGATCGATCTCGGTACGTTGAGAGACGACAACACAGGCCAATCCGCCGCCAGGGGTGTGAGCGCAGACGGCAAAATCATTACAGGATGGGCGGAGGTTAATGACGGAGAAAACCACGCATTTCTCTTCCGTTCGATGATGCAGGATTACGAAAACCTTCTTGTGTCATTTCCCCATCTTGCCAACGATGCCGATGTTGCGATAGCCGCACAGCAATGGGCTATAGCATCGATACTCGACCAAACCTGTTTTGCCGGACGAAAAGGAGGGACATGCTTGAGCCTTGCCGGCAGATTTTCCTATACGGGGGCAGATGACGAGCTCGACCTCGGCAGCCGCACCGGCTTAACCGGGCTGCTTTCCCTCGGCTACGGCATCGATGAAACAACCACCCTTGGCGCCACCGCGGCACTAAGCCTGGCAGACCTCGATCACAACGGATTCGACATGGGAACCGGTTACGGTTTCGGGATCTGGGGTGAATACAGCGAAGATGGCGCCACCCGCACAGGCTGGCAGCTCAGCGCTGTTGCCGGCTGGGGAACACAGGACGCCGATATCACCCGGGGCATGGGACTGGATAACGTTGAACTGGTTGACGGATCGTCCGACCTTAACACCATCTCCGGACGCTTGAGTCTCGGTTACGGGATCAGTAGTAATTCCGATGACTGGTTACTGACCCCACGGGCTTCGGTGACAGCATACCGCACCAGACTCGACGCTTATGAGGAAACAGAGGGCGATTGCGATTTCACCGCCAGTTATGATCGCCTGGAGGTCAACACCACCACAGCGACACTGGATGTGACCGCCGCGAAACGGCTCGGCAACTGCTCGAAACTGAGCCTGCGTGCCGGACTGGACTATGACCTCGATGCCGACAGTGCAACACTTGAAGGAACATCGAACCTTCTCGGCCTGGAAACTTTCAACACCAGCAGCACTCTTGACCGCAACGATCTGCGCCCGTTCGCTTTGGCGGCATACAGCTTCAGAGTGACGTGCAACAGTTGGTTTACGACGAGCGCAGGTGTTCAGTCGCCGGTTTTCGGCAGCAGCCCGAGGATTGAAGCCGGTCTGCGCTACAGCGCCCAGTTCTGAGCGCGGCACCATACGGTAGTCAGCATGAGAATATAATTCGATACCGACCCGGGCTCCCGAAAGAGAAAAAGGAAATCACCGTCGGATCCGGGTCGGCATCGAGTGGGCAACCCCACGGAACTGCCCCTACAAAAACTGTCCTGGCTTGTTTCGCTTCCTGTCTACCAAACACTTCCCTATCTTTCCACGATCGAGACATACTCGCCAATCTCGCCGCGGCTGCGGTCTGCCAGGAGGTCGGCGCCGTACCGGTCGACCGGAAACGGCTCTACGGAGCGTGCCGGGAGCATCTGTGCTGACCGGCGGGTCGCAAGGGCCGAAGCTCAATGCTCACTTATCGAAAGGTAGTCGTCGACCTCGTCGGGATAGATCGGCTGATAACCGTTGTTAGACGCGAGACTCCTCAGATTCTGCAGGGAGTAGAACGGGACTTCGAACATCGCGGTGTTGACGAGCGGGGGCGGCACATCCTTTCCGGGATCCACGTACATGATGAAGGTTATGCGGACGCGGCCCTGCTCGAGGGGCTCGAAAATCCATTTTCCGTGACCTTCCCTCACCCTTACGTACGACGACGACACGGGAAGAAAATCGGGCTCGGAACGCATGGTGACCGCGACGCCGGTTTCTCCCGCCTCCTCCAGCCCCGTACGGAAAATCATCTCGCGACGCTGCAGGGGCCAGGGAACGTTGATGACCTGCTGAATGACGAATTCAAGCTCGTCGTGCTTCTCGAGCACCTCGATGCTTGCAAGCTTGTGCACCCACCTGGTGTAGCTCGACGTATCGTAAAACAGGCTGATGAGCCTCCTGATGGAAACGGGAAATGTGACCACTCCCTTGAAACCCAGAACATCGGAACCGTTCATCCTCGAAGAATAGACGCTGATATCCTTGTGCTCGACGCGAAACTCCCAGTTGCCTCCCGCGGCTTTTTCGAGATCCATACTGCTGTACTGTTTGAATGTAAACCTGAACCGGGCATTTGTCGAAACGCTCAATTCAGGGTAAAAAAACCTGCGTGCCCGCCGGGGGCATCACTCGTCGATGAACTCCCGATAGTTCCGGTCGATCTCCTCGGCGGAGAAGGTGAACGAAACGTCGAGAGGCTTCCTGTATTTCTCCCGCCCGACCATCTCGCGCATGTTGTTGAGGGTGTGATAGGGCGTATCGATAACCGCGATATTGGCGAGCCAGGCCGGTATTTCTCCGCCGGGTTCGAGGTGAAGCCTGAAAACCACCGTGCAGCGGTTTTCATCCAGCGGCAGGATGTTCCAGGCGCCCTCGAGCTGGGGCACGCGGACGTAGTTATCGTTTTCGGGAAGAAAATCGGGCGCGGCGTTCATCCTGATGTAAATCTCGGAGGTCTCGGGATTCCTGTACCCCCTGGATTCGGTGATGATTTCCCGGTCGGAAAGCGGCCAGGGAGCGCTGACGAGCTGGTAGACGATCCTCGCCTTTCCTTCCGACAGCTCCTGCAGAATCTTCATCTCACGGGTTTTCCAGACCCACTCCGGAGCAGCCTCCAGATCGTAGAGCAGGGAAAGCACGCTGTGCTGGGGTGCATCGAGAGTCGCAACGCCGACAAAAGAGAGAAAATCCGATGTCGGCACAGGACAGGTATAGATCTTCAGCCAGTCCTTCTCCATACGGAGGGAACAGGTATTGTTCTGGATTTTTTCGAGCAGGGACATGGGCGGCATGTTTGATGTTCCATAAACAGGGCAAAGGGGGCGGCATCCTTCACGGCGGCGTGCGAAACCGGAGGTTCACGCCTTGTCCGTGCGAAGCAGCTCCTGCGCGAAGTGAAGCACCTTGTCCGACTCCCTGGCCAGAACGCGGATCTGCGCTTCGATTCCGAAAAGCTGACGGGCGATTCTCGATTTTACGGCTACGATGATCTCCCGCTTCTCCTTGAGGAACATCGCTTCGTCGAACGGCACTCCTCTGGTTTTGCAGATACTTCTGAGGGAGACCTCTATTTTGCGATCCTCCGAAAAATCTTCTATGAACGCCCCCGGATCGCCTTCGGCGTAGTCCCGCACGGTACTGGACGGATCGTCGATGATGCTCAGCGCCGCCTCGTCGAAAAACCCCTGGGACTGAAGCGTACCGTAAAAATCATCGACCGGGCGTTCGACAACCCAGTAATCGGGGAAAATTCCGCCTGAAGAGTCGAACTGTTCCGCCGACGGCCTGAAAACGGTTATCCCCTCGATCGCGCTCTCCACCTCCAAACTGCCGGAACCCGTAAAGAGTTTCTCTCTCTCCTCGATGTCGGCAATTTCCCGGTAATACTCTTCGCGCCCCTGGCTACCCCTGCTGTAGTCACGCTGTATTCTCCTTCCGGAAGGGGTAAAGTATCTCGCGATGGTCAACCGCATCGCCGAGCCGTCGTCGAATTCGAACTGCCGCTGCACAAGACCCTTGCCGAAAGTCAGCTCCCCGACGACCGACGCCCGGTCGTTATCCTGCAGGGCACCGGCGAGAATTTCGGCGGCCGAAGCGCTGCCGCGGTCGACCAGAAGCACCATGGCCGAACGTTCCACGATGCCTCCCGACGTCGAACTGTAGCGCATTTCGTCCGCCCCGCCGTTCCGGCTTTTCGTGTAGACGATCGGCTTGCCGTCAGGCAGCAGCTCATCGGCAACCTCGACCGCCTGGTCGAGATATCCACCCGGGTTCCCCCTTACATCGACGATGATCTTCCGCATCCCCCTCTCCTGCAGTTTTTTCACCGCGCTCCTGAACTCCTTCGCGGTCGTAGCCACGAAACGGCTCAGGCGCAGATAGCCGGTCTCGTCGTCGAGCATGAAAAATGCATCGACGCTGTAAGTGGGAATTTTGTCGCGGACGACATCGACCTTGAGAGTTTTCGATGTATAGGGCCTGTAAATCCTGAGACTGACGGTCGTCCCTTTCTTTCCCCTGAGCCTTTCGATGACCTCCATGGGAGAAATCCCCACCGAGGAAAGCGTATCGATCTCTATGATGCGGTCACCGGCCAGAATCCCCGCCGATTCACTCGGGCCTCCGGCAAGAGGCGTAACCACGAGAAGCGTATCGTGAACGATATCGAACTCTATGCCTATGCCCTCGAAATTGCCCTGAAACTCGGAATCGGAAAAATCGACCTGATCGGCCTTCAGATAGACGGTGTGAGGATCGAGGGATTCGGCCATACCTTCGATCCCCGCGTCGACAAGGCCTTCGTCATCGATCTTGTCGACATACAGGGCGGAGATCATGCCCAGGGCCTCGAGCAGCTTTTTCTGCTGACCGAAAACCGTGCCGGAAGGATCCTTGCCGGCCTTGTACCCGATCAGAATGCCAAACAACAGGATCGCGACAATCAGAATTGCCTGAACGATTCGGGACATAGCAAAGGCGAAACAAACTCGTTATGAAGAGATAAGAAATATGCGGGCGGACTTTCCATCACTATTTTACCTATCGGCAGGCAAAAACCCAAAAAAAACGAACCGCTCCCGCACAACCGCAAGCCATCGACCTGAGTCGGCCACAAAAACCCCCGTCTTCAGGAAAGCTCGAAAGCAAAAGAAAACGACGCCATACGAAAAACAAAGAAGCACGAAACACTTATCGGAAAACAAAAACAAAAGACACGAATCGCCCTCTTATCCTGTCGGTAAAAAGAGAAAAAAAACACAATCAAACAAAACAAAAAAGAAAATAAATATTCATAAAAAACAATGAATTAAAAACACAATTAAATGATAAATAAATTATTAAATCAATAAGTTCAAATACTTTCATTAAAATCAATTAAATAAATTAAACAAGAAAAGTAAATAAGCAGTTTTAAACAAAAAAACACGCACATAAAATCATTAAAAAATCAAAATATTGCATCATCACTCCCCTATTAGCACTCGTCATTTCAAGTGCTGGAATTCAGGAAAGTGCAATCGGATCGAACAGGGAAAACACAACGCAAGCGACTGTTACGATAAAGGGGTTCGACATTTTTGTCGACATCGTAGCATCGGATGAAGAGAGAAAAAAAGGATTGATGTGGCGAAAGCATCTCGCATGGAACGAGGGCATGCTCTTCGTTTACAAGGAGAGCGCGATTCGGTATTTCTGGATGAAAAACACGTTTATCCACCTCGATATCGCCTTTATCGACCGCAACATGATCATACGTTCGATCGTATCGACGTCGAAAACACAGGACAGCACAACCGTCTACCGATCGGCCTGTCCCGTGAAATACGTGCTGGAGGTCAACCGGGGCTGGTTCGAGAAAAACGGTGCGGGCGTGGGCGACACGGCGACACGGTGACACTCGGGCCCCTCCCCCTGCAAATCCCGGCCGAATGAAGCTCAGCCTTTCCTGACGGAAACCACTAGTTCGACCTCGACACTCGCGTCGAGCGGGAGTTCGGCTACGCCGATCGCGCAACGCGCATGCCTGCCTTTCTCCCCGAAAGCTTCGTAGAGCACCGCGGAAGCTCCGTTTGCCACGATATGCTGATTCGCGAAAAAAGACTCGCTTGCCACGTAGACGGTGAGCCTGATTACCCTTTCGATATGGTCGAGATCGCCCAGCACGCCCTTTACGGCCGCCAGGGCGTTGAGCACGGCGATACGCGCGGCGTGCGCCGCCAGAGCCTGGTTTATCTCGTTCACCTTGCCCTTGCAGCCCTCTTCCGCGACGAGCTCGCCGCCGACGAAGGGAAGCTGTCCGGACGTGAAAACCAGGTCGCCGGAACGAACTGCCGGATCGTATATTCCCGCCGCTTCCGGAACAGGGGGCAGGGAAAGATCGGCTTTTTCGAGCCTTGTTTCAACGAGAGACATGGTACGGTATTCTTGTTAGCAGAAGCCTTCGGGACAATGTAACTGTTTTTCGTATATCCATCCATTCCTCCCGCGTCGGAAGCAGTCGCTGCCGCTGAACGTGAAGTTTCGCTTTGCTTTCTATGCGGAAAATCGTTATTGTGGCATTTAAGACGAATCGTCTGTTTCACTCCGGGGTGCTGCGGAAACGCGGCTGAGATCAAACCCGTATAACTTGATGCAGGTAATACTGACGCAAGGAAGACAGTTGAAACGCGTTCACGCTTCTCTTCTTTTTTCTTCCTTCCGGCCTCCCTGCTCTCTCCAACACTTAAACCACAGGCTGAAATCATGGAAGAAAAAATCACGAAAGCCATTGTCAGGAATTTTTTCAGGAAACTCGAGGACTCGCTCGTCGTCGACGTGGCGATTGTCGGCGGAGGTCCGTCGGGACTGATCGCGGCGAAGGAACTGGCCCGGGCAGGCCGTAAAGTCGCGGTTTTCGAAAGTAAACTCGCTCCCGGCGGAGGCGTCTGGGGCGGCGGCATGCTCTTCAACGAAATCGTCTTTCAGGAGAATCTCACGAGCATTCTCGACGAGTACTCCATCAACCACGCCCCGACCGGTGACGGTTATGTCACGGCCGACTCCGTCGAAGTGGCGAGCGCCCTCATATACGGCGCGGTTCATGCGGGCGTCCCCATTTTCAACACGGTGAAAGTCGAAGACCTCGTCATGCGCGACGGCAAGGTGTGCGGCGTCGTCATCAACTGGAACCCCGTGGTGAGACTGGACATGCACGTCGATCCGCTTGTCGTGATGTCGAAAGCCGTGCTCGACGGTACGGGGCACCCGTCAGAACTGCTTATGATGGCCAGCAACAAGGCTGGAATCTCCCTGGACACGCCGACCGGAACGATCATGGGTGAGAAACCGATGTGGATGGAAAGCGGCGAAAGCACGACGGTCGTCAACACGAAGCGTCTCTACCCCGGCCTCTACGCATCCGGAATGGCGGCCAACAACGCCATGGGCGGCTTCAGGATGGGTCCGATCTTCGGCGGTATGTTCCTGAGCGGCAAGAAAGTCGCGGGACTGATCCTCGAAGATATCGAGTGATCTTTCGTGGCTCCCGTGAAACCCGGCCTTCCCCGGCTGTACATGGTCACCGACAGCCGGGCTCTTTCCGGCGGAGCGAACGAGCTTCCGGGCCTGGTCCGGAGGGTCGCGTCGGCCCTTCCGATCGCGGTTCAGTTACGCGAAAAACATCTGAACGCCGCGGCGCTCTGCCGGCTCGGAGCCGAGGTCCGAAACGCACTGCCGGACAACGGTTCCCTGCTCTGCATCAACGAGCGCACGGACGTCGCGCTGGTCTGCGGGGCTTCGGGCGTTCATTTTCCGGAAGCCTCCTGCCCCGTCGGGCAGGCCATCGCACCGACGAGAGGCATGATTGCCGGAAAGAGCGCGCACTCCCCTGAAGCCGCTCTTTCAGCCGAATCGGAGGGTGCGGACTACCTTTTCTTCGGACCGGTCTTCGAGACTCCCTCGAAAAAACCGTTCGGAAAGCCGAGGGGCCTGAAAGAGCTCGGAGAGGTGTGCCGGCGGGTCCGCATACCGGTTTACGCGATAGGCGGCATCGTCCCCGCCACGGCGCAAAGGTGCCTGGAGGCGGGCGCCTACGGCATCGCGGCCATATCGGCGTTCATCGGAAACGACGATCTGCCGACTATCCTCGATAACTTTCAAACCGTCCTTTCAGGCGCATGATTTTCCCGGAGAAAGGCACGCTCTGCTGCATTACGCCGGAAGAGGGAGACCCCGTCCTCTATTCCGAACAGGTTCTCGGGGGAGGAGCGGACATGATCCAGCTCCGTCGCAAGCACGCTCCGGGCCGCGATCTCTGCCGGTGGTCCGAAGAGATTCAGCGGCTTTGCAGACGGCACAACGCCCTTTTTATCGTCAACGACCGCCTCGATATCGCCCTCGCCGTGGGAGCGGACGGCGTTCATCTCGGCCAGGAAGACATCCCGGCCACAGAAGCGAGGGCACTCCTGGAAAGCGGAAAACTTCTCGGCATCTCCACATCCTCGGTCGAGGAAGCCCGCCGGGCGGAGAACGACGGAGCCGATTACGTCGGTTTCGGTCACATCTTCCCCACTGGCTCGAAGCAGAAATCCGGACGCCCTGCGGGGACCGGACGCCTGGGCGAAGCCGTCCGCTCGATACGCCGGCCTGTCCTGGCGATCGGCGGCATCAGCGACGGTACGCTGGGCGAAGTGCTCGAGGCCGGTGCATGGGGAATAGCGGTCATTTCGGCGGTTTCCGCCGCTCCCGACCCCGCCCTGGCCGCAAGGAACCTCAAACAACGCATCCGGGCGGCGCTCCGATGACGAAGGCGCGCTACGACACGGCGCTCACCATCGCCGGTTCGGACGGAAGCGGTGGAGCGGGGATCCAGGCGGACCTGAAAACGTTCGCAGCTCTCGGCTGTTACGGCCTGAGCGTCATCACGGCCGTAACCGCACAGAGCACAACCGGCGTGGCCGGTCTGTTCGCGCTCCCGGCGGACTTCGTCGCGAAGCAGCTCGAGGTGCTTCTGGGAGATATCGAGGTCGACGCGGTTAAAATCGGCATGCTGGCCGCGGGCGAAACGATCACCGCCGTCGGCGAAGCGATCCGCCGCCGTCTCGGTGTACCGCTCGTTCTCGACACCGTCCTCACGTCGTCGAGCGGCATGGATCTGCTCCCTCCGGAAGCGGGCGATCTCATGGCGAGGGAGCTTTTTCCCCTTTCCACACTCGTCACGCCCAACCTTCGCGAAGCAGCCGTTCTTGCGGGCCTGCAGCGCACCCCTTCATCGAGAAGCGAGATGGAACGGGCCGCGGAGCTGCTTCTGCATCGCGGCGCCCCGGCGGTGCTCGTCACGGGAGGACACCTGGCGGGAGAGACATGCGACGACTTCCTGCTTTCGGAAAAGGGGGAAGAGTGGTTTTCCGCCCCGAAAGTCCCGACCCGGAACGCTCACGGTACCGGATGCACGCTCTCCTCGGCAATCGCCGCGCATCTGGCAAGAGGCTTCGAACTGCACGACGCGGTCCGCCGGGCGAAAATCTATACGCTGGAAGCACTGAGGGCCGGAGCCCCCTTCGTTCTAGGTAAAGGCTCCGGCCCCCTCCGTCATCTGCACCCCTGAGGAAAACGCGTTCAGGCGACTCCTCTCGGGTTCCGCCCTATCGAGTAATAGGCGAACCCGAGCTGCTCCATCAGATCCGGACTGTAGATGTTGCGTCCGTCAAAGACGACAGGAGCGTTCAGCGCCTTTTTCACCTCCTCGAAATCCGGGCTCCTGAAAACCATCCATTCCGTGACGACCGCAAGAGCGTCCGCGCCCTCGAGAGCCTCTTCCGGATGCTCGACGAGCCTGAGATCGTCCCGGTCGCCGTAGATCCTTTTCGCCTCGTCCATCGCAACCGGGTCGTAGGCCTGTACGACCGCGCCGGCGCTCCAGAGATCTTCCATCAACCGGCGGCTCGGAGCTTCGCGCATGTCGTCCGTATTGGGCTTGAAGGCGAGTCCCCACAGGGCTATGGTCCTGCCCTTCAGTCCACCGTGAAAATGCTCCTTCATCTTTTCGAACAACGACCCTTTCTGATCGGCGTTGACGGCTTCGACCGCATCGAGGATACGGGCGGAGTAGCCGTACTTTCTCGCGGTTCTCTCGAGCGCCTGCACGTCTTTCGGAAAACACGAACCGCCGTATCCCACGCCCGGGTAGATAAACGAAAAGCCGATCCTGGAATCGGAACCGATCCCCCGCCTCACGGCCTCCACATCCGCGCCCACACGCTCGGCGATGTTGGCGATCTCGTTCATGAAGCTGATCTTTGTCGCAAGCATCGCATTGGCCGCATACTTGGTCAGCTCGGCCGAACGGACATCCATTGCTATGAAACGTTCATGACTGCGGTTGAACGGCGAGTAGAGTGTCCGGAGCAGTTCCTTCGTCCGGGGATTCTCCACACCGACGACAATACGCTCCGGTTTCATGAAATCGTTGACGGCGTCCCCCTCCTTGAGGAATTCGGGATTCGAGACGACGTCGAAATCCAGCGAAACGCCCCTTTCGTCGAGCACGGACCGGATCTTCCCCGCCACCAGGTCGGCCGTGCCGACCGGAACGGTAGACTTGTCGACGACGATGCGGTAATCCTCCATGTGCTCCCCTATGCTCGCGGCCACGCTCAGCACGTGGCTGAGGTCGGCCGAACCGTCCTCGTCCGGAGGCGTTCCGACGGCTATGAACTGAAAGAGTCCGAAATTCACGCCTTCCCTGATATCCGAAGTGAACGAAAGGCGACCTTCACGGCTGTTTTCGATCACCATCTCCTCGAGACCCGGCTCGTAAATCGGAATTTCCCCCTCCTTGAGCCTACGGATCTTCTCCTCGTCGATATCGACACACAGGACGTCGTTGCCTACTTCGGCAAAGCACGCTCCCGTCACGAGGCCGACATAACCGGAACCGAAAATGGTAATCTTCATAGCAAGCGTTTTATGGTGTTGAGAGCTGTTTTCCGCGTCGGCCACCGGCCGTCGATCCGCCGGAAATGACACTATATATACAAAAATAATGCAAAAAACGGTACCTTGGGATTGGTTGAAACCGGGGGCTTTCCGCAAGACGCCCGCAACATTTCGATCCGGAAAAATTGCACAAAAACGGACTCCTTACAGGAATCATAGCGGGAATCGCCGCAGGGGCGCTGCTCGGCGGCCTCAACCCGGAGGCGGGCAAGGCCGTGAGCTTTGTCGGGCACCTCTTTATCCGCTTCCTGCTGATGCTGGTCATACCGCTCGTCATAGCGGCCATGACGAGCGGCATATGCAAGCTGGGCGACATCAGAAAGCTCGGTCCGCTCGGCCTGAGAACCGTGTTCTACTACCTTGCGACAACCGCCGCTTCCGTGATGACGGGCATTCTGCTCGTGCTTGCGGTCCATCCCGGTAAACTCTCCTACGACGAGGAGCAGATCCTGGTGCGCGGAGGAATCGTCCTCCCCGAAGCCTCATACAGTATCGAGGGAGACACCGTCACGATAGAAGGCGAACGGCTTTCGAAGGAGTTCTCCTCCTTCACGATCATCCTGAACGATCAGGGTCTGCGCGGAGAGATAGTCTCGCACCGCAGGGAAGGCGGCGACCGGCTCGCGGTTTCCTCGTGGCGGAACGACGGGGGCGAAGCCGCCACGGTTTCCTTGGCCGGCCGGGGCGTCACGATCGACAAGCCCCTCGCCGAACGCTTTACCAGGGATGAGCGGAGCATAACCGACGTTCTCAGGGAGGTTCTCGAGGGCCTCGTCCCCTCGAACCTCTTCAAGGCGATGGCCGAAAACGACATCCTCCCGGTGATAACCTTTTCCCTGTTGCTCGGAGCGGTGCTCTCGACCCTCGGCGAGCAGGGGCGTCCGGTGATCGACTTCTTCAACAGCCTCAACGAGGCGATCATGAAGCTCGTTCATCTGGCGATGTACGCGGCCCCCGTCGGCATCGGCGCCCTGATCGCCGGGAGGCTGGGCGAAGCAGGCGGGTTCGAAGGCTTTCTGCCGGAATTCCTGCGACTCGGCAAATACGCCTTCACGGTGATCGCGGGCCTGCTTATCCATGCGCTCGTCATTCTGCCGCTTCTGCTCCGGCTCTTCGGCGGAACCGGCGTCTTCCGCTTCGCGAAAAACACCTCCCCCGCCCTGCTGACCGCCTTTTCCACGGCGTCGAGCTCCGCCACACTGCCCCTGACGGTCGAATGCGCGGAGGAAAAAAACGGCGTCGCGCCCAGAACGGCGGGCTTCGTGCTCCCGCTGGGTGCGACGATCAACATGGACGGCACGGCGCTTTACGAAGCCGTGGCGGTCATCTTCATCGCGCAGATAAACGGCATAGCGCTGGGTCCGGCGGAGCTCGCCATCGTGTTCCTGACGGCCACGCTTGCGGCGATCGGCGCGGCCGGCATTCCCGAAGCGGGTCTTGTAACGATGGTGCTGGTCCTCAAGGCCGTCGATCTTCCCGTCGAGGGCATTTCGCTGATCCTGGCCATAGACTGGTTTCTGGACCGCTGCAGAACGACCGTCAACGTCTGGGGGGACAGCGTCGGAGCGAAGATCATCGACCGGTACGTGCGCAAAAGCGGCCCGGCAGCAGCCGGCCCCCGAGCCACGTCCTAATCGTCGGTCACGATAACCAGACAGCGGGACTTTTTCCAGAATTCCGTCTGGTCCCTGATGAGAAGCAGCGAAGAGTTCCCGCCGCCCACCAGTTCGTAGGAGGCGGTGGTGTGTGGGGTAACGATTCTCAGCTCGTCCGGGGACTTTTCGAAAAACAGATCCTTCGTCTCCAGAACGTCCACCCGGTTGAAGAGGGTGAGATCGAAATCGGGAGCCAGCCTGTAGTCCCTTTCGAACATCGTCACGAGGGGATTCGACGAGCGGACGAGAACTCCCTTTTTACGAAGCTCGTCGTAGGAACCGACGATATAGTAGACGGAGGAGCGGTCGTCCTCCTGCTCCAGAATGAATTCGTCGAGAACGTCGACGGTTTCGAGCAGGCGGGAAACTTCCGTATCGAGGCGCTGCACCTCGGCCTTGAGCTCGCGGATCTCGCGGTCCTTCACGTCCACGGCGCCCTTGAGCTCCACCACGAGCCGGTCGACGGACCGGAGACGGTAGGAGGAGTTTTTATTCTCCTCCTCCAGCCTCGAAATCAGCTTGCGGCTCGCCTCGAGGGTGGAGTCGATGAAGCGGATGCTGGCGTAGATGTCTTTTCCGACCTGCTCCGGGGTTTTCTCCCCCCTCTTTTCCATATCGGTCGACAGCCGCTCCACCACGGCCTCTTTCTGCTGAATCCGGCTCAGGTTTTTCTGCACCTCGGTAAGAATGACCATCACGGAATCGACATGCCGGAGCTGCTCCTCGGCGCGTTCCCCGCCGCCCGTGCACCCCTGCAGAAGCGCGAGCAGGAGAAGCGTCGAAACCAGGATGCGGGCCGGGTATGTCCTCAAAGAAAGCGTATCCACTTTTCAACCCCCTCTTTTGTGCCGTACCATCGCGTATGGGGCGTAGGCAGGTGTTCTATACCCGAAATTGTGACATTTTCCGCGCCTTTCAAAAAACAGCTTTTCACGGGTACGATCCCGTCCCCCGCAACGTCGCCCCGGCCGCAGACGTTCTTGTAGAACATGTAGCACATGCGCTCGATGATGCCCTCGTCGAGAGACCCCGTATACTGACCGCTCACGACCGAAACCACCCGGCAGCGATCGAAAAAGGAGGGTTTGAGATGCTTCGAGATAAACTCCGTCTTGATCCTGGCGTACTGCTCCTTCGTATGAAAGGGCGTTCCCAGGGCGATGACTTTCCCCACGGCGGAGGAGCGGTGATAGACATCGCCCTGAAACTCCTGTTCCAGGAGATAGACGAGCGCGACCGTACCGCCGCCGCTGTGCGCGACGATGGTTATCTTCTCCCCCGGGAAACGTTTTTGCATGGCGGCGATGGTTCTGTCCAGCGCAGCCATGACCCGGTTTGTCGACTGTTCGGGGGAAGGCGGAAAGCCGATCCAGTCCAGAACGCTCACGGGGACCACTGCGATTTTCCGTTCGGGAAGGCGGGACGCAAGCTCCCGTCTCATCTCCGTGTACAAGCCGTCCCAGAAAAGCACTCCCGGCAGAATGACGACTGGATTTTGAGCTGTTTCAGCCATTACACCATCCTAAATTGAGCGATTGTCGAGCATGCCACCTCGCGGCTCACTCCCAGCCGCTCAGCAGATCGACCAGAAGACGCACTCCGAATCCGGTTCCCCCGTAGGAACCGCCCGTTCCCTTGGAGCTGAAGGCCGGGCCCGCGATGTCGATATGCGCCCAGTTTTCTTGGCCGTCGGTGAACTTCTCGAGAAATTTTGCCGCGGTTACGGTCCCTGCACCCTTGCCGCCAGTGTTGTGAACGTCGGCGACTTCCGACTTGATCAACTCGGCGTATTCCTCCCACAGGGGCATCCGCCAGACCTTCTCCCCCGATCGCTGTCCGGCCTCGTAGATTTTCCCCGCGAACTGGTCGTCGTTGCTGAAAAATCCGGCGACGGAGTAGCCGAGAGCGACGATACAGGCACCCGTGAGCGTCGCGAGATCGATAACGGCATCGGGCTTGTAGTGCTTGACGGCGTAGGCAAGCGCATCGGCCAGAATGAGACGCCCTTCCGCATCGGTATTGCCTACCTCGACCGTGATCCCCGAATAGGTTGTAATAACGTCCCCAGGTGTCTGGGCGGAGCCGTCCGGCATGTTGTCCGTCGCGGGCACGAGCGTTATGACGCGAAGGGGCAGTTCGAGGCGGGCGACGGCCTCGATGGCCCCGATGACGGCGGCGGCCCCGCCCATGTCGCACTTCATCTCGTCCATCCCCTGGGACGGCTTGATCGATATGCCTCCCGAATCGAACGTGACGCCCTTTCCGACAAGCGCGACCGTCGCGACCGGCTTGACGGGCGGCTCGTATTCCAGAACGGTGAAGGTCGGGGGGTTGTGGCTTCCCTTGTTGACCGCCAACAGCCCCCCCATGCCCATTTTTTCAATCTGCTTCCTGTCGAAGATCGTCGCCGTGCAGCCGGATTTCCGCGCCGACCTGCGCGCGGCTTCGGCGATACCTTCGGCCGTGAGATGGCTGCCGGGCAGATTGACCAGATCCCGGGCGAGCGACACGGCTTCGCCGACGATCGATCCCCTGCGGGCGCCTTCCTTCACATCCTTGAGATTGCCGGCGTTGACCCTGAGCTTCAATTCCACCGACACGGCGTCTTTCTCCTTTTTCTTTTCCTTGTCGAGTTTGCCGCTCTTGAGGCGGTCGAACACATAGGAGCCGGCGATAAACGCTTCCGTGAAAACCTCCGCGAGAAAAGCCGCCTTTTCGCCGACGGCCTTCGCCCAGGAAGGGATCGCCGAACAGTCGAAGACGACCGTGCCTACCTCCAGGGACTTCGCCCTCGCCGCAAGCGCACGGGCCGCCTTGCGGAATTCGGAGATATCGTCCGCTTCTCCGAGACCGACCAGGAGCACTCTCCGGCTTTTGAGTTTGGAATCGGAGGGGTACAGAAGGAGCGCCTCCCCCGCCTTTGCCTTGAAATCCTTCAGCGCCTGCGTTTCGAGGCCGAACGCTTCGAGCGTATTCCTGGCTTCCTTACCGAGGTCTCCCGTAGCGAAGGGGATCGCGAGCAGACCGCATCTGACCGTCTTCAGCGAGCTTTTGGTAGCAGTGACTTTCATCATGTATATATAGCTTTAACTGTTGTTATAGGCACCTCTATGTATTCATTCCGCGTTTCAATTGCTTCGTTGTCCCGACGAGTCGGGATCAAAATCCTCATCCCGACTCGTCGGGACTCCGGTTTCGAAGTTTATCCCGATTGCTA
>JANQHQ010000008.1 GCA_028282595.1 Chlorobium sp.
TAGCAATCGGGATAAACTTCGAAACCGGAGTCCCGACGAGTCGGGATGAGGATTTTGATCCCGACTCGTCGGGACAACGAAGCAATTGAAACGCGGAATAAATAAATAGAGGTGTCCATAATCATCTCGGACCGGCGGGAAACCGTTTCCCGCGCTGTTTTCCGGGGCAAGAGGAGGGTGTAAACAGACTATGGAACAGACCGGATTCGATGCGTTCGTCGTGGAGGAAACCGAAGGGGGATTTTCGGGGGGGATCAAAAATCGCCCGTTCGACGATCTGCCCCCGCACGATCTGCTGGTGCGCGTCCGTTACTCTTCCCTGAACTACAAGGACGCGCTCTCGGCGAGCGGCAACCGGGGCGTGACAAGGGAGTATCCGCATACGCCCGGTATCGACGCCGTCGGCACGGTAGCCGGAAAGGGCGGGGGAGCGTTCCGTGAGGGCGACGAGGTGATCGTTACGGGTTACGATCTCGGCATGAACACCGCCGGAGGGTTCGGGCAGTACATACGGGTGCCTCCGGAATGGGCGGTCGGTCTGCCCGACGGTATGACGATGAAGGAGGCCATGGCGTTCGGTACGGCCGGGCTGACGGCCGGCATGTCGGTACACCGCCTGGTTGCGAGTGTCGGACCGGAGGACGGGAAAATTGCGGTTTCCGGCGCGACCGGCGGCGTGGGGAGCCTCGCCGTGGCTGTTCTCTCGAAGCTGGGTTATGCCGTTTCGGCCATTTCCGGCAAGGAACGGGAGCGGGATTTCCTGCTCGGACTCGGAGCGGCCGAGGTGCTGCCGCGCAAGGATTTCCAGGAGGATGCCGGACGTCCCCTGCTGAAAGGGGTCTTCGCCGGGGCGATAGACACCGTCGGCGGCAACATCCTCGTCAATCTTCTGAAGTCCGTGCGGCCTATGGGCGTGGTCGCCTGCTGCGGCAACGCCGCCTCGCCGAAACTCGATCTCACGGTCTATCCCTTCATCCTGCGCGGCGTGTCCTTGGTCGGCATCGACTCCCAGAACTGTCCCGTTCCGCTCAGGAAAGAGGTGTGGCGGAAGCTTGCGGGAGAGTGGAAGCCCGACGGCCTTCCGGAACTCTGTTCGGAGATCTCCCTCGCCGAGCTTCCGGATTCCATCGAGCGCATGCTTCAGGGAAAGCTGAAAGGCCGGACAATCGTGAATCTCGACGCGTGAGAGACAGGCCGGGGCTCTTTCCCGGCCCTGCAGGATTTCGTTATATTTACACTTGTTGCGCTTTCCGGCTTCCGGAACGGATAAAGAACGCAATCGAAATCCGGGAAGAGCGAGCGGCCTCTTGTTCGATCGAGCGGAAAACCCCAGGGAGGATACACGATGAAAATGCTGTCAAATATCCCACCGGCAAGAAATTCGAGCGATCTCTGGAATCATTTCTCCCAGACGTATCTGTCCCTGCGGGTGGGTCTGTTTGTGCTCGCGTTCACCATGCCCTTCGTGCTGTTTCTCTACGGCAGGTTCGGGCATGGAATCGACCTGCAACCCTCGATGAGCGCGTACTTCTGGGCTGCCTCCGAAGACCAGTGCGCCAGCTTCCCGATGCGTACGATCTTCGTCGGATACCTCTCCGCGATAGGCGTCGGCCTGTTCGTCTACAAGGGTCTCACGAATCTCGAGAATATTTTGCTTAACGCGGCGGCCATCTGCGCTTTTGCGGTCGCGATCTTCCCGGAATCACTCACCGTAAGCCAGACCGCCGCCGATCCCCGAATGGCGGAACTCTTTGAAAACTGTCCCGCTATCGAAGCATGGGCCGCGCAACCGTCATTCCCCATCCATTACACCGCAGCCGTTCTTCTGTTTGTTCTGCTCGCAGTCGTTTCGTGGTTTTGCGCGGAGAAAAGCCTCGAATATCTTCCTCCGGATCACGATTCGGCAAGGTACCGGCGCGTCTACAAAAGTATTGCCGTCGCAATGATCGTGTTCCCGATCGTCGGCTATGCTGTCGCATTCGTGCTGGGCATGTCGTATCACAAGATTTTTTTTATCGAAGCCGCCGGCGTTCTGACCTTCGGGACATACTGGGCCGTAAAGACCGGGGAACTCAAGCTTTCCGGTCTGGAAAAAGATCCGGAAGTTGCGTTGCGGCATGCCAGGGATCGGCAGATTATGGAAGCACAATCGGAAAAACCCGACATGTAGGAGAACGCCGGGCATCGGGTTTACGGCAGGCGTTCATGCTCGATAGTAAGCAAAAATGGGTTCATCCATGAGATATTCCACCGCTCTTGGTACTCTTGCCATTGCGTTATTCGTCGGTATCGGCGTCTACCTGTTGCCGCTCGATCCGAGCATTCTGCATCTCCAGTTCTCTTTCGGCGAACACGCTTTCAACGCCGTGCTGTCCGAATGGCAACCGGTCGGAACAGCCCGTTACAGGGCGCACTTTCCGGCGGATTTCCTGTTTCTCGGCGCATACGGTGTATTCGGTTTTCTGTTCGGCCGCGAACGCTCACAGGCGCTTGTCGCACAGCCGAAGCTGGCGGCCGGCCTCACCTGGTCGCTGCCGGTTGCCGCCGTCGCCGACGCCCTGGAAGATATGTTGCACCTTGCGCTCACGGCTTCCGATCCCCCGACAAATCCCGCGCTTTATGCCCTCTCCGGCACTGCCGCTTCATTCAAGTGGTTTGGCATAGCAGCCTTCCTTTGCTGTTTCGTGCTCTACAGGAGCAAACGCGGGGGGTTAACCATCGCTCGGGGAGTGGGGTAGTGCTTTTCCGGGCCCTCGCGGCCCGGGATCGGGTCACAAGGGGTGAAGCAGTGCAGCGCATGGAATGGCTTGCAAACGTAGACGTGGCGGGCGAACAAGAAACCGTCGAGACCCTTGTCGGCTGAAGCGCCGGGTTATATGCTGCGCGTGGTTCTATTTCTTCCTTCTCCGAAATCTCTGCACAGCCAATTCATACCCCTCGCCAATGAGCGGTTTCAGCGCTTCAAACGTCTTCACGCTGGGACTCAAAACCGCAGTCCACGCCATCCAGCCGTAAACCGGGTGAGGCGTTATCACGTCGAGGGCTTGAAAATCCCAAGGACCTGCAATGTGCTGACCTGCTGGTGGCCTCGAAGGCATACTTCCGAACATCTCTCTGAAAGTTTCCTTCGAGATGCCCAAATTCAACCGAAAGACTCCCTCGCGGTTTACATTCGATGCCGAATCGTTGGCTCCATCGCGTTCCTTGAACGTCAGAAGGTAAACCCCTTTGGGCAAGGTTCTGTGGGGATTGTAGAAAAGTCCTCTCTCACCCCAGTTGCGGTCAACAACAAGCCCATCGTAGGTGGACAGCACGTAGTCAATGATGTCTTCGATTCGCATCAAAGTAGCTCTTGGAGCAGCATAACATTACTTATGGGCACCTCTATTTATTTATTCCGCGTTCCAATTGCTTCGTTGTCCCGACCTTGTCGGGATCGAAATCCTCATCCCGACGTGTCGGGACTCCGGTTTCGAAGTTTATCCCGATTGCTATCGGGACTCCG
>JANQHQ010000025.1 GCA_028282595.1 Chlorobium sp.
GGTTCTCAGCGACAGGGTCGTCGGCACGAGCGGAACCAGGACGATGTCCGAAGCCGCGAAGACGCTTTCGGAGAGGAGGGTCAGGTTCGGGGGGCAGTCGAGAAAAATGTACGGGTATTCCGTATTCAGTTCGCTCATGTTGCTTTTCAGCCGTTTCTGCGGTTTTTTCTCTTCCAGAAGCTCGATATCGAGATTCCGGTAGGAAAAGTCCGAGGGGAGCAGGTCGAGATTTTCGAAATCCGTGCCCTTGATGTTTTTGTAGATTTTCCTGCTTCCTTTTAGAAACTTCGCGCTGTTGTACTTTTTATTGGGTACGATGCGGAAGTAAAAGGAACTCGCTCCCTGCGGATCGAGGTCGCAGACGAGGGCCGGCGGCGCGGAGAGGGAGGCGAGGTAGGCCAGGTTGACCGCAGAGGCGGTTTTGCCGACTCCTCCCTTGATGCTGTACAGTGCGATTGTCTTCATATCAGCCGTAGTGATTGAACAACTTTCGGAAAAGCGCTTCTGTTTCCTGACTGTCGAATCTGTCGAATGTTTTGTGGAAGGTCTTCCGCACCTTTTCGCGTTCGTGATGGAGCATCGTGACGAGGCCTCCGAGGGATGCCGCAAGAGCTGTCCGCTCTCTTCCGGTTCCTGTTTCGAGCAGGTGGTGTTGAAGGTAGTCCTCCTGAACGGACAGGTCGACGAACGCCCCGAGATTGTCCTGCAGCGTTTTCAGTTGCCGAACGGCGGGCCGGATCATTTTGCCGGGAAACAGCGACGAGAAGAACTCGAGCAGGTAGCGCAGTTTCTTGCAGTCGATCCTCAGTACGTGCAACTCGGCGTCGGTCGCTTCGCGGCCGATGTTGCGTCCGTGACGCAGGACCTTTTTCCAGGCTTTCCGTATGGTGTCGAGAGCGATCTCCGAGGTTTTTTTGTCTGCGTTCGGTGCGGTTTGGGGATCCGGGCGCTCTTCACTTTCGAGGAATGCCCGCCACTCTTCGAGCTCCGAGGCGTATCGGGCGGAAGCGAGGTATCGCGAAAACTTTTTCAGTTCCTTTTTGTGCCGCTCACCCAGATCGGTGAAAAAAGGGTCGAGACCGTCCTGCAGTGAATCGGGCAGCATTCCCCTGAAGCGGTCGGCCTCGAGGAGATAGACATCCTGGTCCCGGAGGTCGTTGGTGCGTTTTCCGAGGTCCCTGAACCTCTGTTTGAAGCGTGTGAGTTCTGACGGTGGGAAGATGCCTCTCAACTGGGCGAGAATCGAGCGGGTTCTGCGGATGGCGACCCTATAGTCGTGCAGAAATTCGGTGTCCATGTTTTTCGGCAACCAGGGCTCGTTCGCCCGCATGACGTTGAGCGTCGCCGTGAGCAGCTTCCGCGCGGACTGCTGAATGGTGTCGTCCGGGTCGAGAGTGACGCGGGGCTTCGAGGAGTAGGCGCCGGGCCTCTGTTCTGACAGGTCGAGCATTGTCGTGAAGAGATCCCTGTAACATGCTTTCTCTGCGAGTTCCGGACGTGACGCGAAACACTCCGTTATCCTGGTCCGTTCCTCGCGGTAACCCCTGACGGGCATCAGCCGGGCGAACATTTCCAACGGGCGTTCGTCCTCCTGTTTCGCCGGAGTCATCCGTCGCAGCTCGAGGGCGGCGACGGTTTTGCGGTTCCCGTCGAGCACGCGCCACCGCCGGACGAGGGTCTCTATGGTGCAGAGCCGGATGAAGGCCCTGAGGCGCGAGATGTTTTCGAGGCTTTTTCCGAGCTTCGGGTCGGGTATGTCGCCGGCGAGAAAGAAGGCGGGGTTTTTTCTGAAAAGGGCTCCTCCCGCTTCCTTACCGGTCTCGAGGTCGATGACCGCAAGACGGCCGCTCTGCTTCAGGACGGCGCTTTTTTTGTTCCATGCCTTCCAGTCAAAGGTGTCGTAGCACCTGATCGTCTCTTTTTTCGAGACAAGCTCCTCGAGCTCGTAGGGAATATCGAAGCCGGAAGGGAATCCGGCCGGGTCGGCGGCTTCTGACAATCTGAAATATTCGGGCTCGAGATGCAGGGCCATCGGGCTGAGGAAAAGGTGGCGGAACGGGCGTCCGGAGGTTTTCTGAAACTACCTCGAATATAGCTAAATTAACCCTTTTCCACGGGAACGTGTAACATACCGGTAACAGAGCGCCGGGCGATTTTTTCCCTCCGTCCCGGTTTTCCGGCAAAGGGATTCAGGCCCGGCAGGCCGGGGTGTAAAGGAGCCCGTATTCGTGCCGGAACTTCTTTTAAAAAGACCTGCTTTTTTTTAACTTTCGACTTTGTAAAATTCGCGCCCCGACGTTCTCCGCCGGTCGCGCGGCTCTTGACAAGGGAGATTATGAGACATCTGATTCTCGGTGCTTTCCTGTTGCTTCTGGTTTCCTGCGCGCCGCGGGGGGATTCGGAGGAAGGAGCGGGAAGGACGACCGTAGGCATGGTTTTCGACGTCGGCGGCAGAGGGGACAAGTCCTTCAACGACGCGGCCTATCACGGACTCGAACTGTCGCGGGACTCGCTCGGCGTCGATATCGTCTATATCGAGCCCACCGGGGAAGGAGCGGACAGGGAGGCCGCCCTTCGTCAGCTTGCAACAGACCCTGACGTGTCGCTTGTTTTCGGCGTCGGACTGCTGTTCAGCGAGGATATAGCGGAGATAGCGGAAGAGTTTCCCGAAAAACGCTTCGCCTGCATCGACTATCTCGCGCCGGACGGAGGCCGCATCCCGCCGAATCTTTCGGGCATCGTTTTCGAAGACCGGAAGGGATCGTTTCTCGCGGGCGCCATCGCGGGCCTCGTAACCAGGACCAGCAGCGTCGGCTTCATCGGCGGGATGGAGTCGAGCATCATCAGGCGTTTCGAGGAAGGGTTCGCCGCCGGGGTGAAATTTGTCGATCCGGATATCGATGTGATATCAGGCTACATCGGCATGACGGGCAGCGCGTTCACCAATCCTGCGAAAGGCAAGGAACTTGCGCTGGGGCAGTACGCCAGGGGGGTCGACATCATTTACCAGGCAGCGGGCGCGAGTGGTCTCGGAGTTGTGGAGGCCGCCCGGAAGACGGGCAATCTGGTGATCGGCACCGATCGCGATCAGGAGGACCTTGCGCCCGGATATGTCCTGACGAGCATGACCAAGGCGATAGACAGGACCGTCTATGCGACCGTCGAGCAAGCGCTCGCCGGAGAGTTCAACGGGGGCAGGATCAATGTTTTCGGCCTCGACGGGCGCTACACCGATTACGTCTATAACGACAGGAACGCTGGTCTGATCGGAGCGGAGGTCCACGAAAAGATCGAGGAAATCCGCGAAAAGCTGATGGCGGGCGAGCTGGAGTCCGAGTAACAGCTTTGCCGCAGGATATACTGTTCATGACTGCCATCCCTAACACAAAACAGGAAAAACAATGAAGCAGAGCACCACATTTTTCAGACAGGTATGTATTCTCCTCCTCCTTGCGGGCCTTTCCGCCTGCAGCGGCGTGGATACAGGAGCCCTCAAGGCGGAAATCGAGGAGACCCGGGCCGCGATAGACGACGAGCTGACCGTCCTCAATTCGGTCAAGATGGAGCAGAAGAGCGTGCTCGACGGCCTGAAGGAAGATTTGAAATGGGAGTACAGCGAGGAGTTCGAAAAGCTCGTGAAACAGTATGAGAGCGAATTTTCCAGGCTCGGCGAGAACATGGACGAGCTCGGTGAAGTTTACGACGCCCTGGGCGGTTACGCCGAAAAGCTCGGCGGTCTTCCCCTGGAATACAGCTCCGATCTCGTCAAGGAGATGTTCGAGGAGAAGGCGGAGCACGTGGAAGAGCTTGTCGCCGACATCGAGAACATCCAGGATGCGATGTACGATCTGACCGACCAGATCGACAACCTTTGAAGGGTCCCTCTGCGCAATACGTAGAGGTACGGCACCGCTATTACTTGTCGTGAGCGAACTGAAGACAAGGCGGACGGAGTCCCGATAGCAATCGGGATAAACTTCAAAACCGGAGTCCTGACGAGTCGGGATGAGGATTTCGATCCCGACAAGGTCGGGACAACGAAGTATTCGGGTCGCGCAACAAAGTAATAGAGGTGTCCTGAAGTAATCGTTACGACAGTCTGAAGAATTGCAGAGAAAAGTTCTTGTTACCGGATCGACCGGCTTTATCGGCTCACGCCTGGTGAGCAAGTTGCTCTCCGAGGGCTATGACGTGTCGGCCCTTGTCAGAAAAAGCTCGAACCTCGCGCCCTTTTCGGGCATCGCCGGAGACATCCGTTTTGTCGAGGGAGATGTTACCGATCCGGTGTCCCTCGAAAAGGCGTTTCGCGGAATGGAGCAGATCTACCATTCCGCGGGGTATACCTACATGGGGGGAGACAGCTCCAGAAACGGCATGCTCGACGCGATCAACGTCGACGGCACGCGCAACGTCATGCAGGCCGCCATGCGCACAGGCGTGGGCCGCGTCGTTCACGTCAGCTCCATTACCGCGATGGGGTTTTCCCGCAATCCCCGCAAACCCCTCGACGAAACCTGTTCATGGAATTTCAGCGATCTCGGCCTGCATTACGCCGAAACCAAGCATCTTGCTGAAAAAGAGGCATTGAAAGCCGTCTCTTCCGGCCTCGACTGCGTCATCGTCAATCCGGCTTTCGTCTTCGGCGAGGGTGACGTGAATTTCAATGCAGGCCGTCTCATAAAGGATGTCTACCACCGGAAAATGCCCTTTTATCCTCTCGGCGGGATCTGCGTAGTCGATGTGGAGATCGTCGTCGAAACCATCGTACGGGCCATGGAAGCGGGCCGCACCGGCGAACGGTATATCATCGGCGGCGAAAACCTGACATACCGGCAGCTCTCCGATATCATCACCGGCGTGACCGGCGTTCCGAAAATCAGGATTCCGATGCCCTACATACTAGCCTTGCCGCTGCACGGGTTCCTGAAGCTTCTGCCTTCGGGCGGCCGGATATCGAAGCTTTTCAACATGACCATGTTCAAGGTTGCCTCCGAGTTTTTATATTTCGATTCAGGGAAGGCCCGGCGAGAGCTTTCCATGAGGGACGAACCCATACGGGAAAGCATCGGGCGAGCTTTCGACTGGTACCGGAAAGAGGGCCTGCTCTGATCGTTCCGGGGTCTTTGGGCGCCGTTCTCCTTCCGCTGTGCTGTTTCCAGGCATACAAACGGCAATGCCATGCCTTCAAATACCATCGTAGAAAGAGTTGCGGCGGACCTCCTCAAATATCCGCCCTTTGACCGGCTCGACCAGGCGGCACTGCTCGATCTCGCGGCTTCCGTTTCCCTCGCCTATCACGAGGAGGGTGAAATCCTGTTCAGGAAGAGTGACGCCCAGAAGGAGCATGCGTTCATGGTCATGAAAGGGGCCGTGCGCCTTTTCGACACCATCGACGGAAAAGAAGTGCTCGTGGACCTCTGCGACGAGGGGGACGTGTTCGGGGTGCGGGCGATCTTCTCCCGCCACGATTATGTCCTGACCGCCCAGGTTGCCGAAGAGAGCCTGCTGTTCGAAATTCCGGCCGACAAGATCCGGCGCCTGCTCGAAACCGATCCCGCGGTCGCCCTGTTCTTTGCAGGGGCTTTTGCAAGAAGCTTCGAGGAGATCGAGCACACCCTTTCCCGTGCGCTCGACGCGGACAGTCAGAGCGGAAAAGAGCCGTCCTACCGGCATTTTCTCGAGAACGAGACCCTCGAAGTCAAGCCGGTCACCTCGGTCGTGACCTGTCCGCCGGATATCTCGATCCAGGAAGCCGCGAGCATCATGTCCGAGCACAACATCGGTTCGATCATCGTGGTATCCCCCGAGAACCATCCTCTCGGGATCATTACCGACACCGATCTCCGGAAAAAGGTCGTCGCGCGTCCGGGATCGATCAAGGAGAAGCCGGTCAGTGAGATCATGAGCTCCCCGGTCTACACGATAACCGGAGGAAAGACCATTGCCGACATGGTGATGCTCATGGTCAAGACCAAGCTCCGTCACTTCTGCATCACCGCGGACGGTTCGTTCGACAGTCCGGTCGAGGGAATCATTTCGGAGCACGACATCATCACTTCCGAGGGCAACAACCCGGCCGTGATCATGAAGGCCATCATGCAGGCCGACAGCCCGAACCAGCTCAAGGAGCAGCGCGACAAGGCCGAAAGCCTGCTGCAGGTCTACATCAGTCAGGAGGTGGCGCTGCATTTCATCTCGAACATCATAACGGAAATCAACGACGCCATCATCACGAGGGCGATCGATTTTTCGATCCGTGAAATCGCCGAGGAGAGCGGACGGGAGCGGCCCACGACCGAATTCTGCTGGCTTTCGCTCGGCAGCGAAGGGCGCAAGGAGCAGCTTCTGCGAACCGATCAGGACAACGCGATACTCTACAGGGAGCCGCCGCCCGGAGAGGAGGATGCGGTGCACTCCTACTACCTCGCTCTCGGTGAAAAAGTGACCGGTATTCTCCAGCACTGCGGTTTCGTCAAATGTCCGGCGGACATCATGGCGAGCAATCCGGTCTGGTGCCAGCCGTTTTCCGTGTGGAAAGGTTATTTTTCGAAGTGGATCGCCACGCCCGAACCGAAAGCGGTCATGAACTCGACGATCTTTTTCGATTTCAGGCCGGTCTACGGGCAGGCGAAAATCGCCGCCGAACTCAAGCAGGAAATTTTCGGCCTCGTCTCGAAAAACAGGGGATTTTTGGAATTTTTCGCCAAAAACGCCCTGCAGAATCCACCACCGCTTGGCTTTTTCAGGAACTTCCTGGTCGAAAAGAGCCGGGATCACGCCAACGAGTTCGATATCAAGGCGCGCGCCATGATGCCGCTCTCGGACGCCGCACGGGTGCTCTCCTACGAGCTGAAAATCCCGGAATACCTGAGTACTTCCGAGCGTTTCCGCAAACTTGCAACGATCATGCCGGGCATGAAGGACCTCGCGCCGGAAGCCGCCGCCGGTTACGAGTTTCTGATGCGTCTCCGGGCGGTGAACGGTCTCGAAAACGGTTCCTCGGGCCGCTACATCAAGCCGGAGTCTCTCAACAAGATCCAGCGTCAGACGCTCAGAAACGTCTTTTCGACCATCGAGAAGGTGCAGAAAACGCTCAACCTGAGGTTCCAGCTTGACTATATCCGCGATTAAAACCTTCAGAAGGGCGGCGGCTCTCCGGCGCTGCCGGGGGGGAAGGCTGCCGGAGGCCGTCTGCGGCTATGTCAGGGCGTTTTCCGGATCGCAGCGTCTCCGGCGTTCGCTGCAGGATACCCGCTTCGTGGTATTCGACACCGAAACCACCGGGTTCAGCCCGGCGAAGGACTCGGTCATTTCCATCGGTGCGGTGGCGGTGGATTCGGGCGCCATCAACGTCGGGGACTCTTACGAAGTGTTGATCCGGCGGGACGATATCGGAGACAGGGAGGTGGTGACCATACACGGACTTCTGCGCAAGGACCTCAGCCAGGGGGTGGACGAGAAGGCGGCCATAGAGGGTTTTCTCGGCTACATAGGCGACAGCGTCCTTGTCGCCCAGCATGCCGGTTTCGACATCATGATGATGAACGCGATGCTGAAACGACGTTACGGGCTCGAGCTGTTCAACGAGGTGATCGATACCGCCAGTCTCGCCAAAAGGCTTGAAAAGGGGCCTTACTACAATCTGGCGCACAAAAGCGGGGAGTACCGTCTCGACCATCTGCTCGAACGCTACGGCATTCGCCTCTACGACCGCCACACTTCCGCCGGGGATGCGCTTCTCACAGCGCGGCTTTTCCAGATACTGCTCGCAAACGCCCGTCAGGCGGGCATCGCGGAACTGAAGGATCTGCTGCTGAAGTAACGGAATCTACCGCTTCCGGCAAAAGACCAGCATTCTGGGAGAACGGGCGGGGTCGAAAACGGCGCCGCCGTAATCGCCCAGAACCCGCCGTACCTCGAAGCCCGCCGCTTCCAGCATCCCATCGATCGTCTCCCTGTCGTAGAGCCTGACCGATTCCTCGAAGGTTAGGCTCTTGCCGGAGTCGTCGATCGTGATGCGCTTGAAGACCCTGCCGCCCTCGATGCGACGGGTTTCGCTGATTTCGAGACCTTCGACGGTTTTCGAGGAGGAGGGGAGGAGGTTGTTTTTCAGGTATGTCGGGTTTATCAGGTCGAGCACGTACCAGCCTCCGCGTTTCAGCGAGCGGCGGACGTTACGGAGCACCTGCAGGTCTTCGTCGCGGGTGTCGAAATAGCCGAAACTGGAAAAGAGCTGAACCACGAGGTCGTAAGTGTTCCCGACGGCAAGCGAGCGCATGTCCTGCCGGGTGCAGACGAGTGGAAGACCCTCCTCTCCGGCCTGCTTTCCGGCGCATCCTATCAGGTAGGGGGAGAGGTCGTTTGCCGTTGTGTCGAAACCCTGTCTCGCGAACTCCAGGGCGTGTCGACCCGCTCCGCATGCGATATCCATCACCCGGATGTCGGCCGGCAAAAGGGCGGCGAGGCCGGTGTTTTCCAGAATGGTCCCGACGCAGGTTTTCGCCTCGGCCTCGTCGCGATGGCTGTAGACTTTCAGGTAGAGGGGATGGTCGAACCACTCGGCAAACCATTCCCGTTCGTTGTTGTCCGTCATACGCTTAGGCATCTCTATTAATTTATTCCGCATCGTGATTACTTCGTTGGTCGGTGCTCGAAATCCTCATCCCGACACGTCGGGACTCCGGTTTCTGTGCTCCGTCCGCCTCGTACTCATGACGCTTATGACAATTAGTAGAGGTACCCGGCGGTTTACGGGAGAGCGGGGGAATGCCGGAGGGACTCCCGGCATTCCGGGAAGGGCGGTGTTACTTCGTCGCCTTGCCGATGAAGGCGTCGACGACCTTCTGGTCGTTTTCGCCGTTCGGGATCCGGATACTTTTCTCCATGAACTTCCAGGCGTCGGTCTTTTCCGATTTGACGGAGTAGACGACTTTCGCGACCTTGAAGTCGGAGCCGCCCTTTTTCGAAGTCTTGTCGCCGAATGTTTGTTTCTTGGCCATAGCTCGGGAATCGATTACGTGAACGTGCCGCAGGTGTTTTTCCTGCAAAAAAATTGAAAAAGAATGTACTAAAAAAACAGTCAACGGGCAAGAAGGCGGGGCGAGCGAAATACCGGTGAGTCGGCTTGCTTATTCGGGAAAGGATGACGAAATTGTAACGAAGACGTAATGCGTACGCAACGGCCGGTAAACAGTTGAACTCGTGAGACAACACCATTCCCCGGAACTCAAAGAGTTTCCCTCCGGAAAGCTCGGTTCCAAAATCGTCTGCAGCGTCGACAAGAATCCCTATCCCATCATCTATGTGGATCTGACGCACCGTTGCAACTACCGCTGCAACTACTGCTACAATCCGGTCAGAACGTTTCCGGACATGTCGCTGGAGTACTTCAGGGAGGTGTGCCGGCGGCTGCCCGATCGCGTCGCCTTCAGATTCATGGGGGGCGAACCGACCCTGCACCCCAGGTTCCTGGAATTCATCACCACGGCCAGCGAATACCGCCATATGGTCTCTTTCGTGTCCAACGGTTCGAAATTCGCCGACTACTCCTTCGCACGTGCGCTGAAGGATACCGGAGTACCGGTTATCGCCACGCTGTCGATGAACGGCGGACGGAACAACGAGTGGTACCGGTTCATCGACAACGGCGACGTGGCCGAAGAAAAGCTGGCCGCCCTGAAGAACCTGACCGACGTGGGGTGCAGCCGCATCGCCATTACGGCGATTGTCGTCCGGGGCGTCAACGAAGGTGTCGTGCCTGAACTGATGGAGCTGGCCGAAGAGCACCCGAGCGTGCGCTACGTGCACTACCGTTCGGTCGGCAAGGTAGGCCGGTATGTCGATACGACGGAGCCCTACGACCTGCAGGAGTTGAAGCAGGTGGTGGACAGCTACATTCCCAGGGACAGGGACTTCGAGCGCAGGGTGCGTTTCGACGGCCTGGACCCGACGCCGGGAAACCGCTGTTTCGGGTGCATGGGCTGTTACGAATACCAGCAGAACCAGAAGATCGAGATCTGCCTCATCGACTTCGCCAAGCCGGATACCTTCACCTGCTGGAAGCGCGGAAAGCTTATCGAGGAAACGTTTCAGATCGAGACATTCTTCGAGAACATGGTGCGGTTTTCCTCCTATCTCGAACAGGAGTACCCCGACTACAGTCTGAAGCTCGAGGCCGGAAGCTTCTAAAAGCGCCGGAGCTTTTCGAGGAATTCGGCGGCCGGCGGGAAGTAGCCTTCGCCTGCGGCGTGGCCGCCCCTGAACTCGAGCGGTGTGAAGGGGAGCCCGGACTTTTCCAGTCTCCGGCAGTCTCTTTCGAACGCCTTCAGTTTGTAAAGCCGGTCGCTGCTGCCCCGGGAGATGTGGACCCTTCCCATTGTTTCCAGCTCATCCGCCTCGGGAGGGATTTCTCCGCCGAGAAGCATCACGGCCGTCGTCGCATGGTCGCCGAGGAGGGCCGCCCTGACGGCCATTGCCGCTCCATGGGAGAAGCCGTGGTAGACCAGCGTGCCATCGAGGTGGAAGCGGGCGCCGAGTTCCGCTATCACCGTGTTCACATAGCGGACATTCTCCCTGATTGCAGCTTCCCGGTTGCGGCGCGTCGTCCAGCTCGCGCCTACGGTTCCCTTGCGGGTGTAAAACGGATGGAGCGCTTCTATCGAACAGCAGAGCCAGTCCCGGGAACCGGCTATCGCCTCGAGCAGTTCGAGCTCGTCTTCGGCGAGCTGGCCGTAACCGTGGAATCCGGCGAGGAGCGGGTACGGTCCGCTGCCGGATGGTTCGCGAACCAGGTAACGACCCGAGACCGTGGTTTCTATGTGGAGGGTTTCAGGCATGAACGGTTGTCGATTTCCGGGCGGAGCCGTTATCCGTGAGATAAATCCTTATTATAATACTATTTTATGCCGAATATGATCCCATTAACGTTCTGTCCGTACCGTGCAATGAGAACGATCGAAGCATACCGATCCCGCAGTGAGAGCCGGAAGAGAAGCGCGCATCTTAACGGACCGTTCGGGGGAGGTGCGCTATGAACCGGACCGCAACCGGCCCCCGGTGGGCAGTCGAGGGGAACCCCCGTTTTCTCGACGGATGCGGCTTCGGCATCCGTTATCCGGTCGCGGTGGTTACGGTTAACGGCCACGCGCTTCCGGAAGAGCGGCTTGCGGCGCTTTCCGGAGCACTCCGCAAGGCTCTGCCGCTATCCGGTCCGGCCGAAAGGGCTGCTTCGGATCGGGAGAACGATTCCTTCCGCGCTTCGGTCGGATGGATCGTCGACACCGTCCGCGGCCTGACGGCCGCCGCGGAACTGCCGGTGTTCGAGAGTGGCCGTGTGCTTGCTTGCGAACAGGGACGTTCGACCGTTTGCCTTCCGGCGACCCGCGAAACCATGAAGCCGGTTATCGATCTTCTGCATGCCCTTCTCGGGCTGATGAATGTCTTTCCCCAGGACGCGGATTCCCGGAAGCTCCTGAAGCGGCTTGTGCTGATCGTCGCCCATCTGGGGAAAGCCGCTCCCGGGAGGGCGAATGTGCGGTTTTTCGTTCAGGCCGCCCTGGAGACGGGAGTGCCCTTTCTGGAGCTGCCTTCGAACATCTATCTTTTCGGCCAGGGAATACGCGGGCGCTGGATGCTCAGCTCTTTCTCCGAGGAGACGGCCCTCATCGCGGCGAAACTCGCCAGAGAAAAGCTTCTCGGGGCTGCGATCATGCGCAGGGCCGGTATTCCGGTGCCGGAGCATCAAAGGGCCGAGAGCGTCGGACAGGCGGAGAAGATCGCCGAACGGCTCGGCTATCCCGTAGTCGTGAAACCGTCGAACCAGGACGGCGGGCGGGGAGTCGCCGCAGGCTTGCGGAACCGCGCGGAAGTGTCGAAAGCTTTCAGCGACGCCAGGAAATTTTCCGCCAGCGTTCTTGTCGAAAAACATGTCGAGGGGAGGGACTACCGGGTGACGGTGTTCCAAGGCGAGGTCGTCTCGGCCGTCGAACGCGTCCCCGGCGGAGTGACCGGGGACGGCCGCAGCACGGTGAAGGAACTGCTCGACAGGCTCAATGCCGATCCGCTTCGGGGCACGGGACATCTTGCGCAACTGAAGCGGCTTCTTCTGGACGACGAAGCCATGACGCTTCTTCGTCAGGCCGGTCTCGAACCGGGATCGGTTCCCGCGGAGGGAACGTTCGTGCGTCTCCGCAGGGTGGCGAATCTCACGACGGGAGGTAGACCTGTACGGGTGCTCGACCGGGTGCATCCCGACAACCGGGCGCTGGCGCTGCGCGCCGCCTCGATCATGCGCCTCGATATCGCCGGGGTCGATCTTCTGATGCCGGACATCGGTCGTTCGTGGCGGGAGACAGGTGCGGTCGTCTGTGAAGTCAACGCCCAGCCGAGCCTCGGGGGCCGGACCGCCGGGGGCACCCTCTACGAGCCGATTCTCCGCGCCCTGGTACCCGGCAACGGCCGAGTTCCCGTGGTCGCGGTTCTGGGAGAAACCCCATCCCGGACGTTTGTCGGCGATATCGAAACGGCGCTGCTTGAAGAGGGCCTGACGCCCGGTTGCCGCGACACCTCGGGCGTGAGGGTCGGCGGTGAACCGGTCGCGGACGGAGATGTCGAGCCTTTTGCGGCCGGAGAGATGCTCGTGCTCGACAGGAAGGTCGAGGCTATCGTGCTCTGTGTGGACGACGACAGCCTGCTCTATACCGGCCTGCCGTTCGCCCGCATCGACCTCCTCGTGCTCGCCGGGACCGCTCTCGCTCTTTCGCCGCGATCCGTCGGCGCAGCTTCCGGCGACTCGATGCGGGAAGCGCTGGAGCTTGTTCTTCCCGCATGTGACGGACGAATTGTCCCGATAGAAGGTGCGGAGCCGCCGGGCGAGCGGTACAGGGAGCTTACGGCTGCCGCATGGGATAAGCCGGTTTCCCTTTCCGGTGCGCTTGAAGCCGTCGTTGCCGCCGTACCGGAAATTCTCTCGCGTACGGAAGACTCCGGCGGTTGAGTTATGTTACGTTAGCGTTTTTCCGCCGGTGACGCAGATCGAGGGAGCCGGCTTCAGGTCGAGCTCCCTTGACGAGACAGCCTCGAGCCCCGCGCTTGTCATCGCCCGTTCGATCTTGCGGGCCATCCGCCGGGCATCGGCCGAGGTCGGGTTTTTGTGCCTCGGCTGATACGTCGTCAGCACAAGGCCTCCGTCGGCGAGCCGTTCGCGCTGTTCCATGAAAAAGCGTTCCATGTCCGGCATGAACTGCACGGCGTTGATCGAGTAAATCCTGTCGAACGAGCAGTTGTCCGGGTTCAGATCGGAGAGTTCGCCTTTGATGAGCTGTACCTGTCCCCGGCCGGTTTCGCTTTTCAGGCGTCTGCCCGCTTGTCGGATCATGACCGCCGAATGATCGAGGCCCGTGACGATGCAGCCCGGCGCCTTTTCGGCGCATGCCTTCAGCGCGATACCGGGACCGCACCCGACTTCCAGAATCCGTTTGCAGCCTTCGAGCTGCAGCAATCCGACCGTCCAGCGAATGCGGGACAGATTGGACGGGCGATTGGCCATGACAAACCCGGCGACGGAGCCCGCAAGCCCGGTCGGCTTCGCAAACTGCTTCACGATGTTCGCTCTAACCGGCATCGGTGTTTTCCCTGTTTCCCGCGCCCGTCAAAGCCCGCCGCGAGGCCAGACCGGTAAGCGCCAGTGAAAAGAGCAGCGCCTGCAGTCCCACCGCGTGTTTGAACGTCATTCGGGTCTGTTCCATGATCTCGACGGCGAAGGCGTTCCATCCCCAGTGCAGCGCGGCGCTCGCCGCGAAAAAGAGCGCGAGAACGGCAACGACGGTTCTGCCGTGTCGCGCGAATTCATGATGGTTTTTCATCGGTACCTCCTTTTTCCGTCTCTTGTGAAATGCTGTCGTTCAGCTCAACGAGCAACGCGTGCAACCGGGTGAGCGATGCCAGCGGGATCGGCGCGGCGACTCTTTTTGCCGGAAGGCTCTCGATTTCCCGGACCCGTCGGAAGATATCCCGTCCCCTGTCGGTCAGCACGAGATGCGGCGACCGCCTGTGCGCCGGGTTGTCCAGTGCCTCAATCAGTCCCTGTGCGAGCAGGGTGTTCGCGATGTTCTGGATGTGCTGTCTCGTGACCCCTTTCCGCTCCGCGATTTCCGGAACGGTCATCCGTTCGCCGGCAGACAGGGATTCCATCACTCCTCTCATCGAGGGATTGATTCCCAGCTCCCCGAGTAGCTGCCCGGAGAGCGTTTTGAGGCGGTTGAAACACTTCCTGACCTCGATAACGACTTTTTGCAGCTCCTCTTCCTTCGATTTTTCCTTCATGCCGTTCGTCTTTTCGACCGGCTGCGCCCGGCCCGTTCTCGGTTACTATACGATATGACAATTATGTTGTCATGTTCTGAATATATAGAATGACAATACCATTGTCAAGTTTGTGATGATTTTCTTTGAATCGTTTCGAAGGCAGGCGATGCGGACGTTCGCCGTGTTCCATGCGTGAGTTGTTACGGAACGGGGCAGGAAGGCGACAGGGTTGCTTGTAAACGGTTTATCCGACGAATGTTTTGATAACTGAAGTTATGTAAGGTTACGGGGCCTGCGAATCGTATTCCGCTGCCCGAAAGCGGGTTTCCCGAAGAGCAGCGATCAACGATAAAACGGAAACGTAATGACTGTATCGACTACATGGCCGGATAAGCTCGTGAAATTACGTGATACGTGCAGTATGCAAGACTGTTTTCAACAAGTGTACATATGATTGAGCATTTGCTGAAACGCTCCGTTTAGGGGTATATTACTGCAAAGTAACTCCATCAGCTTCCTTTTTACGAAGCTGAAAAGTTTTTGCAACCCCTCTGTGAACGGTGGGAATTTCCAGGATCGGAAAGAAAACGGTCAAAAAGTCGGTTGATTTTCTTGTCCGGCGTATCGACCGCAGGGAACGGCTCCATTTTCTCCATATCGGGAAAAACGCCGGCACGCAACTGGCCCATGTCGCAAGGCAGGTCAACGGGACCTGCAAGCGGGTGAGAATCGTTACGCATCCGCATGAAACAGGTGTTTGCGATCTTCCGGCGGGCGAGGGGTACTTTTTTTCCGTGCGTTCTCCGGTAAGCCGCTTCAGATCTGCTTTTTACAGCAGAAAGCGCAAGGGAATGCCCCGCATCTATTCGGAGTGGTCGATCTACGAGAAAGAGGCCTTTTCCCGTTTCGAACATGCCAACGATCTTGCGGAGGCGCTGTTCGAGGACGGGGAGAGGGGGTACCATGCCCTGTGTGCGATCAAGGCGATCACGCACTGTTCGAAGGAGCAGATAAACTGGTTCGGCAAGGCCGGATACTTCTTTACGATCAATCCCCCGGTATACATAATCCGCCAGGAGCGGCTGGAGAGCGATCTCGCCGTGTTTCTGGAGCGCATCGGCTTCGAGGGAGAGGTTTCTCTTGCGAGCGACAGCGTTTCAGCCCATGGAAACGACTACTCCTCATCTCCGCCGCTGTCGGAAAAAGCTACGAGGAAGCTGCAGGCCTGGTATCGGCAGGATGTGGAGTTCTACCGGCAGTGCGAGTACTGGATAGAGAGCGAGCGGGAGAGGAACGCCGTGTAGCCTTACATGCCCGGCGGTTCCGGTGCTTCGACGGGAAAGCAGGTCGTCTTTCATCATGAGCGTTTCAATTGCAGGGCGAACGGAGTCCCGACAAGTCGGGATGAGGATTTCGAAAACCGCCGAACGAAGCAACTGACGCGCGTTAATAAATAGAGGTGCCTTTATGTCTGTGAATGTATCGACTGCATATTCGGATAAGCTCGTGACGATCTCCGATACGGCGATTTCGTTCAGCAACTACTATTTCCCGATCGGAGGGAGAAAAGTTGTGCGGTTCGGCGAGATCGAAGGGATACGGGTGGAAAAACCCACGATGTGGACGGGGAAGTGGCGGTTGCAGGGGACCGGGGATTTCAGGACGTGGTTCCCGATGGACGGCAAAAGGCCGGAGAGGGACAGGATCTTTATCGTTTCGCTGAAGGATCGGTGGAGCCGCATCGGCTTTACCGCCGAGAACGGTGCGCGCGTCGAAGAGCTGCTGCGTTCGAAGGGATTTATCGGGCGGGCGTGACCGTCGGTTGTCATATAAAATTAGAGGCGCCCTTCTGTGTCCCGCGCTGACTGCCCCTGTGCTTGCCCGGCGACCCGGGCGTAACCCTCATTCCAGTCCGTGCAGTACCCCCTTGTGGTAGATTCCCATGACCCGCCCTTTCATGCTCCGACCGAGGAACGGGGTGTTTTTCGACTTCGAGCGGATATCGTCCTCGGTGAAGGTCCAGCCTTCCTCCGGATCGATGAGCGTGAAGTTCGCGGCTTCTCCGGGCTCGAAGAGCACCGGCGGAAGTCCCATGAGCTTTCTCGGGTTCGAAGAGAGCAGTTCGATCGCCCGGTATTCGCTGATTCTTCCTGTGTGCACGAGTTCGGAAAAGGTAAGGCCGACGGAAGATTCCAGGCCGATGATCCCGAAGGCGGCCTGGTCAGGCGGACACTCCTTTTCATGCCGTGCGTGCGGCGCGTGATCGGTCGCGATCGCGTCGACCGTGCCGTCGGCGAGCGCCTCCAGGATGGCGTCGCGGTTTTCGCGGCTGGCGAGCGGCGGTTTCATGATGTAGTTTCCCTTCTCGGCGGCTTCGTAGAGGTCCTGATCGGTGAGGGTGAAGTGGTGCGGCGTGACCTCGCAGGTGACCTGCAGGCCTTTCGCTTTCGCCTGCCGGACGAGATCGAGGGAGCCGCGCGTGCTTGTGTGCGCCACATGGTACCTTGGCGGAGAGACCGGCGGATTGAGCTTGTGCCGTTGCAGGTACTCCATGAGTTGCAGGTCGCGGGAAAGGGTTATGATCTCGGCGGCTTCCGGGATGCCCTTGAGTCCGAGCTCCGCGGAGTAGGGGCCCTCGTTCATGACCCCGTCCTCGCTCAGGGAGGCGTCCTCGCAGTGCTGGATGAGCAGCAGGTCGAAGTTGGCCGCGTATTCGAACACGAGGCGCATCATTTTCGTATCCGGCACGGCGCGCCCGTCGTCCGACAGGGCCTTGACCCCGTAGGAGACGAGCTTGCCGAACGGGGCGAGGGTTTCACCCCTGCTTTCGACGGTCATTGCCGGAATGATCTCTATGTCGATCGGCAGATCTCTCGCGTTGTGGCGGATGTAGGCCGCGCCCAGCGGCCCGTCGATGACCGGTATGGTGTTCGGCATGAGCGCCACGCCCGTGAATCCTCCGGCGACGGCCGCGCGCGAACCGGTCTCGAGGGTTTCCTTGTACTCCTGTCCGGGCTCCCTGAAGTGACAGTGCATGTCGAAGAGCCCCGAGGCGAGGATGCGCCCGCTCATGTCGATCAGGCGGTCGTCGGGGCCTGTGGGGACGGTTTCGGGTGCAAAGACGACCGTGTCGATCGTTCCGTTGCGGGAAACCTTGACGGAGCCTTGCATGTCGAGGTTCTGGGCGGGATTTACGAGGCGGGCGTTCTGGAAGATAATGGCCATGTCGTTCCGGTCTGGGTTGTGAGTGCTGGATGATGTCATTCCACCGTTGCGGACAGTTCGGCGAGTAGGGCCGTCCCGCCGTTCGGCTTCCTCCGAAGCGTCGCGTGCAGCCTGTCGCCGGGGCGGACGGGTCCGACGCCTTCCGGGGTTCCCGTGAAGATGAGGTCGCCTTTGCGCAATCCGTAAATATACGATAAATAGGAGAGCAGGTACGAGGCGTCGAAAAGCATCGTGTCCGGGTCTCCCCGCTGCACGGTCCGGTCGTTGAGGCGCAGCTCGAATTCGAGCGCGCCGATGCCGGGAACCTCGCCGGACGGGACGAAGTCGGAGACGAGCGCGCTTCTCTTGAACCCCTTGCTCTTGAACCAGGGTTCTCCTTTCTTTTTTGCGGCGAGTTGCACGTCGCGCAGGGTCATGTCCAGGCCGACGCCGTAGCCGGAGATGCACTCCGCGGTCTCAGCCTGCCCTATATCGTCCGCGTCCTTGCCGACGAGCAGCACGAGCTCCGCTTCGTAGTGCATCTCCCCCGACACCGGCTTGCCCCCGAACGTGGGAATCGCGGTCGTGCCGTCCGTCGAGAGGGCGGAGAAGGGCTTGAGGAAGATGATCGGCTCGTCCGGATGTCCGGGCGCCGTTTGCGGGACGTCACCGGTGGACTCCATGCGTCGCATCTCCTCGGCGTGCAGCCGGTAGTTTTTCCCCACGCAGTAGATCGACGCGGGCTTCGGGTCGCAAGATGTGGCGCGTTTCATGATCGTCGCGGGTTGTTTCGACGGTTTGAAGCCGTTTCTGCTTCCGGCAATGTAACAAGAAGGCGAAAGGAACGGAAAGAAGATCGTTAATTTGTTACCGTTACTTTATATACTACTATTAAAGGAATAAAAGTACAGGAGCTGTTGCTTGCAGTGATACCGTCGCGGAACAAGGAGGCTTTGAGAAGCCGGATGAGGAATGTTCGGGCCTCGATGAACGTTGAGGAGTGGGAAGCTTCCAGCCGCGCCATTGCCGAAAGCGCCATGTCGCTTCCGGAAATCGTCCGGGCCGCCAGCCTGATGCTCTATCTCCCGATGACCGAGCGCCGCGAGGTCGATACGGGACATCTGGTCCGCCTGATCGGAGAGAGGAAAGGGGTATCCGTTTTCGCGCCCTCCTGCGAAGGGGACGATCTCCGTGCCGTGCCTTACCGTGACGGCGATCCGGTGCGCAAAGGCGCGTTCGGTCAGCCGGAACCCCTGGGGGAGTGCGTCGAGGCCGCGCCCGATGTGCTGATCGTGCCGGTCGTGGCCGCCGACCGGGAAGGTAACCGCCTGGGGTACGGCAAGGGCTGTTACGACCGTTTCATCGCAGGGCTCCGCCGGGGAGGGCCGGGACCGTTTGTGGTTGCGCTCGCCTTTGCCTTTCAACTGGTGGACGCGCTGCCCGGGGATCCCTGGGACGAACGGGTCGATTGCATCGTCACCGAAAAAAATGTAGTGAGAATCCGCTAACCGCATTAACGACAGATTACCGATGACCAAGAATACCGATACTGTTCTGCAGACCAAAAACGCACCGGATTTCAAGAATCCGGCATATTACGTCAACCGGGAACTGGGATGGATCGCATTCAACCAGAGGGTGCTCGAGGAGGCTCTTTCGCCCGACTCGCATCCGCTGCTCGAACGGGTGAAGTTCATTTCGATTTTCAGCTCCAATCTCGACGAGTTCTTCATGATCCGCGTCGCGGGTCTGGAAGACCAGTACGAGGCGGGCATACAGGATCGTTCCGTCGACGGCCTGACGCCGGTCGAACAGCTCGAAAATATCCGGGAGAGGGTTATGGCGCAGCTTCGCCGGAGAAACGAGTGTTTCTACGGCGACCTTGCTCCGAAGCTCGCCGGACACGGTATCGAGTTCATCGGTTACGACGACCTGACCGCCGAACGGCGGGAGGTGCTCCAGCGTTATTTCCGCCACGAGATATTTCCGGTGCTGACTCCTCTCGCCGTCGATACGGGTCACCCCTTTCCCTTCGTCTCGAACCTGTCGCTGAACCTCGCGGTCGAGCTCGAGGACCTGGAAACCAGGGCCCTGAAATTCGCCCGGGTCAAGGTGCCGAGCACTCTGCCGAGGATTCTGCGGCTCGACACGATCGAGGGGCTCGATTTCGACGACGGCCGCGTTCGCCTGCTCTGGCTCGAGGAGCTGATCATGAACAATCTCGGCCAGCTCTTTCCACACATGAGGATCGTCCAGTGCCATCCCTTCAGGGTCATTCGGGATGCCGATATCGAAATAGAGGAAGACGAGGCCGGCGACCTGCTTGAAACGATAGAGCAGGGCATCCGTTCCCGCCGCTACGGAAAGGTTGTCCGGCTCGATGTCACGCCGAGCATGCCGAAGTCCATGCGCCGCATTCTGATCAAGAATCTGGAGGTGCAGCCGAGGAACCTCTACGAAATCGACGGAGCCCTGGGGCTGAGCGGCCTGATGGAGATGATGGGCATAGAGGCTCCGGAGCTCAAGGACGAACCGTTCGTGCCGCACAATCCCCTCGAGGAAAAGGTGGGCGGCGATATTTTCAGCGCCATACGCCAGGGAGACCAGTTGCTCTATCATCCTTACGATTCGTTCCAGCCGGTGGTGGACCTGATCAACCAGGCGGCCCGCGATCCGCAGGTGCTTTCCATCAAGCAGACGCTCTACAGGGTCGGAGGCAACTCTCCGGTCGTCGAATCCCTGATGAACGCCGTCGAGGCCCGCAAGCAGGTTGCGGTTCTCGTGGAGCTCAAGGCCCGTTTCGACGAAGAGAACAATATCGGCTGGGCCAGGGCGCTCGAAGACGTGGGAGCGCATGTGGTCTACGGCCTTGTCGGGCTGAAGACGCACGCCAAGCTGACCCTCATCGTCCGCAGGGAGCAGGACCGTCTCAGACGCTACCTCCATCTCGGTACGGGCAACTACAATCCCACGACGGCCAAGATATACACCGATTACAGCTATCTGACGGCCAACGAGGAGCTCGCCAACGACGTGTCGGAGCTGTTCAACGCCCTGACGGGTTATTCGAAGCACACGACCTACAGAAGGCTCATCGTCTCCCCGATCAATACCCGCAACAGGATCATCGAGATGATCGATCGCGAGATCGAATGGCACGGGAAACAGGGCAAGGGGCGCATCATCATGAAGATGAACGCGCTGGTGGACCGAAAGACCATCCAGGCGCTCTATCGGGCCTCCTGCGCCGGAGTGTCGGTCGATCTCATCGTACGCGGCATCTGCTGCCTGATTCCCGGAATCGAGGGGGTCAGCGAGAACATCCGGGTGGTCAGCGTTATCGGAAGATTTTTAGAACACAGCCGGGCTTATTATTTTCATAACGGCGGAATGGACGAAATATTTCTCGGCAGCGCGGACATGATGCCGAGAAATCTCGACCACAGGGTCGAGGCGCTCTTTCCCATTGTGGAAAAGGAACTGGTGGAGACCGTCAGGTCCGAACTCGAACTGATTCTGTGCGACAATGTCAAGGCGTGGCGGATGACTTCGGACGGTTCCTATGTCCGGGTGAGCGACGACAGACCGAAAGTCAACAGCCAGAACGTCTTTCTCAACCAGACGTCCATGAGGAAATCAATCGGTAAATTCAAAGTCAACGGATTATGAACATTGCAGTCGGAAGCGACCACGCGGGGTACGAGCTTAAAAAGACGGTATGCGCGTGGCTCGAACGGAACGGCCACCAGGTGAACGACATGGGGCCCTATTCCGGCGATTCGGTCGATTATCCCGATTACGCCCGCAAGGTGGCCGAAGCGGTCGCGGCGGGAGAGTTCGATCAGGGCGTGCTGCTCTGCGGCACCGGTATCGGCGTATCGATAACGGCCAACAAGGTTCCGGGCATACGTGCGGCCCTTGCCTGCAACCCTGAATTCGCCACGCTTGCGCGGCAGCACAACAACGCCAATATCATCTGTTTTTCCGCGCGGTTCACCGACGGACCGACCATCGAACGCAGCCTCGAAAACTGGTTCGCGGCCGATTTCGAGGGCGGGAGGCACGAGCGGCGGGTCGCGAAAATCGAACCGCAGGAATTTTCCCGTTCGGGAAATTGTTGAAATGCACGTAATTTTGTATGGCTATCCTTGCCTTTTGACCTGTTGACGTTTTCCTTTTCTGCAATGAGCCTTGTACAGCACTACATAGATACGGACTATCCGGTTTTCCGGAGCGGGGAGAAGGCGCTCGACGTGCTTGCCCGCCTGGAGGAACTGGAGCTGAGGGAGGCCCCGGTACTGAAGGACGACAGGCTTCTGGCCATTGTCTGTCCGGAGGATCTCCGCCAGGCTCTCGACGTGGCGGGCGGAAAGAGTGCGGGCCTTTCGGTGGACCGGTTGAAGGTCGACGCGCCCGAATCCGTTCTCTCCGGCGACCACATCCTCGACATTTTTCACTGCCTCTGCAGGGACCGTTCGCGCAATCTCCTGCCGGTCGCGAACGAAGACGGCTCTTTTGCCGGTGTGGCCCTGAAACGCCGGCTCCTGGACGACATCGCGGAGCGGTTTCATTTCGCCGGCAGGGGAACCACGCTCGAGATTGAAGCACCTGCGCTGGGCGTCAAGGTGTCCGAGATCGTCTCCGTGCTCGAAAAGAACGACGCGATGGTTCTCAGTTTCGGCATCACGGCTCCCGAACCGGGTGCTTCCTCGATGCTCGTTACGTTCAGGCTGCAGACCACGGACATTTTCCGGCTGGTCAAGACGCTTGAAAAATACGGTTACACCATCCGCTACGCGCATCCCTCGGCCGACGGAGGGGAGGACGAGCTTCGGGAAAAAGCTCTCGAATTCATGCGCTATATCGACATGTAGGCCTCCGCGCGCCGCGCGCCGGTCCTGTTCTTCCGCCGTTTCCAACCATCAATGTTTATGCCCTACATCCCTTCCTCTCTCAAAGAACAGATCGGAGAAAGGGCCGCCGCCCTCCATCCGGAGATAGTCGGCATTCGCCGCGATATACACAGCCACCCGGAACTCTCCTTCCGTGAATTCAGGACGACGGCTCTCGTCAGGGAGTATCTGCTCGGTCTCGGTCTGGAGATCGGTCCGGATTTCCTCGAAACCGGCGTGGTCGCCCTGCTCGAATCCGGACGCGACGGGGGCGGGGACCGGCCGATGGTCGCGCTTCGCGCCGATATCGACGCCCTGCCCGTAGAGGAGGAGAACGATCATGATTTCCGTTCGGTCGAGCCGGGCGTGATGCACGCCTGCGGTCACGACATGCATACGGCCATTCTCATGGGGACGGCCGCCATGCTCGCCGGAATGCGGGACCGCCTTCCGGGGGACGTGCTGTTTGTTTTTCAACCCGGCGAGGAGAAGGCTCCGGGAGGTGCGGCACCGCTTGTCGAGGCCGGACTGTTCGAGCGCTACCGGCCGTCGGCGATCTTCGGGCTCCACTGTTTTCCGCATATAAAGGCGGGCAGGGTCGCGTTGGGGGAGGGCGGCCTGATGGCGGCGGCCGACGAGCTGTATTTCACGGTGCGCGGCGAGGGCGGGCACGCCTCGGCCCCGCACAAGGTTTCGGACCCGGTTCTCGGAGCCGCGCATATCGTCACAGCCGTGCAGCATCTGGTCAGCCGGGTGGTCTCGCCCTACAAACCGGCCGTGGTGTCGATCTGTTCCATCAGGGGCGGCAACGCCACGAACGTCATTCCCGGCGAGGTCACCATGTCCGGCACCATGCGGACCATGAGCGAGGAACTGCGGGCTCTCCTGCAGGCGCGCCTCCGCCGGACCGTCGAGCAGGTCGCCTCCGGTCTCGGCGTTAAAGGGGAGCTCGATATCGTCAGCGGCTATCCGGTGCTCGTCAACCATCCCGGAACAACACGTTTTCTCAGGGAGGTTCTCAGGGAGTTTCTCGGGGAGGAACGGGTGGAGGAGAGTGAACCGGTGATGACCGCCGAGGATTTTTCGAGCTACCTGCAGCACTGTCCCGGCACGTTCATCCAGCTCGGCACCGGAGGACCGGCGCCGAAGAGAGGCGACACCCTGCATTCGCCCCGTTTCGACCCGGACGAAAGCGCGCTTCGCACGGGTATGGAGGTCATGGGCTGCGCCGCACTCGGCTGGCTCGAAAGATCGGCAGGCGGTTGCCGGGAATGACCGCATCCCACCGGAAAAAAACGGGACAAACGGAAAAAGGCGATGGGTTTCATCGCCTTTTCGCTTTCCCGCGGTTTCGGGAGCTTTCTCGTCAGGCCTTGCCGTCGGAGCCCAGCACGTTCAGGATCTTGTGCATGTAGAGCTCCTTGAGCGAATCCCTGGCGGGACCGAGGTACTTTCTCGGATCGAACTCCTCCGGGCGTTCGTCGAGCACCTTGCGCACGGCGGCCGTCATTGCGAGCCGTCCGTCGGAATCGATGTTGATCTTGCAGACCGCGGAGCGGGCGGCTTCCCGGAGCTGGTCCTCGCCGATGCCGATGGCGTCCTTCAGCTTGCCGCCGTGCTCGTTGATCGTTCTGACCAGATCCTGGGGCACCGAAGAGGAGCCGTGGAGCACGATCGGGAAGCCCGGAATGCGTTTTTCGATCTCCGCGAGGATATCGAGGCGGATTTTCGGGTCCTCGCCCGGCTTGAACTTATAAGCTCCGTGGGATGTTCCAATAGCGATCGCGAGGCTGTCGACACCGGTTTTCGTCACGAAATCCTCGACCTCCTCCGGCTGTGTGTAGGTGTGCGTCTCGGAGGCCACGTCGTCTTCCACGCCCGCGAGTACGCCGAGTTCGCCCTCTACCGTCACGTCGTGCTGATGGGCGTAGTCGACAACCTTCCTGGTAAGGGCTACGTTATCGTCGTAACTGAGATGCGAGCCGTCGATCATGACGGAGGAGAAACCACTCTGGATACAGTCCACGCACAGCTCGAAAGAGTCGCCGTGATCGAGATGGAGCACGATCGGGACGGGGGAGCCGAGCTCTTCCGCGTATTCGACCGCTCCCCGCGCAAGGTGGCGCAGAAGCGTTTCGTTCGCGTAGTTTCTCGCACCTTTCGAAACCTGGAGAATCACCGGGGAACGGGTCTCGGCGCAGGCCATGACGATGGCCTGGAGCTGTTCGAGGTTGTTGAAGTTATATGCGGGAATTGCGTAGCCACCCGTGACAGCTTTCCTGAAAAGCTCCGTGCTGTTGACAAGGCCGAGTTCTTTATACCCGACAGGTTTCTTTTGCATGAATGCGGTCTCCCTTTTTAATTTTGATATTTGGATTCCGGATACGATATGTTATCGTGACGGGACGCCGGTGAACAAGTGCTGATAAATATAACATAATTGCTTTCGCAGTCAATGATCGATTCTTCCGACAGGGTACGGCCCGTTTCATCGAGGGCCTTCGACAGAACAAGGGTTTTCCATTTACGGGGGGTGCTCTCCGGCCTTCTGCTCGCGCTTTTCCTCGCGGTTTCGCCCGCGACGTTTCTTTCGACGCCGGCCGAGGGGTCGCCGCTCGAGCCCTCTCCCGTTCAGGAGGAGGCCGAGCGCTACCTGAGCCGCTATCTCATGCAGTATCATTTCCGGCAGGTTGCGGTCGACGATTCGCTTTCCAGCGAGGTGCTTTCGCGCTATCTCGACGAGCTCGACCGCACCAGATCCTACTTTCTCTCCTCGGACGTCCGTTCCTTCCGTGAGAAGTTCGGCCGGTCGATGGACGACGAGTTCCTTTCCGGAAAAGCGGACGCCGGGTTCGCTATCTACAACCGCTTTCTCTCCCAGGCGCGGAAGAAGATGCGCTACATGATCTCCCTTTTCGAGAAAGACGCTTTCGACTTCACCCTCCGCGAGTCGATCGAGCTGAACCGCGAGGAAGCTCCGTGGCCGGAATCCGACGATGAACTGCACGATCTCTGGCGCAAGGAGGCCAAGTATCAATTGCTCAACCTGAGGCATTCGGGCGAAGAGGACGAGGAGGAACCCCGCAAGGTGCTCGTCAAGCGGTACAAGAACCGCCTCTCCCTGCTCGAGCAGCAGAACGCGGAGGATGCGTTCCGGGCCTACACCATGGCGCTGACCACCTCCTTCGACCCGCATACGCGCTACTTTTCTCCCGGCGATTTCGAGGACTTCCAGATCGATATCAGCCGTTCACTCGAGGGTATCGGGGCCAAGCTGCAGAGCGAGAACGAGTACACGGTCATCAACGAGGTCATTCCCGGCGGCCCCGCTTTCAGGAGCGATCTGCTGAAAAAGGGCGACCGGATCACGGGGGTGGGCCAGGGGAAACAGGGCGAGATCGTCGATATCGTCGGATGGAGAACCACCGACGTGGTCCGCCTCATTCGGGGCAAGAAGGGCTCGACCGTGCGTTTGAAGATTCTTCCGGTCAGCCAGGGTAACAAGGGACCGTCGAAGATCATCTCGATCGTCCGCGACGAGGTCAGGCTGGAGGAGCAGACCGCAAAGAAAGAGGTGATCCTCAGCGGCGGCCGCAAGATCGGAGTGATCTCCATTCCCGCGTTCTATCTCGACTTCGAGGGGCAGACCAAGAACAAGCCCGATTACAAAAGCACCAGCCGCGACGTGAAGAAGATTCTCGCGGAACTTCGGAAGGAAGGGGTCGAGGGGATCGTTCTCGACCTGAGGAACAACGGCGGCGGCGCGCTCGATGAGGCGGTCAAACTGACCGGTCTGTTCATCTCCGACGGCCCTGTCGTCCAGATCAGGAACTCGCAGGGCGGAAAGATCGTCCTCAAGGACGAGGACCCGGAGCTGGTTTACAAGGGTCCTCTCGCGGTGCTCGTCAACCGCTACAGCGCATCCGCTTCGGAGATTCTCGCGGCCGCGATCCAGGATTACGGGCGCGGCGTCGTGATAGGCGGCCGGACCTTCGGCAAGGGAACCGTCCAGAGCATCATGAAGATCAGGCGGCCGTTCAATTTCATCTACAAGAAGGACGATCTCGGTCAGCTCAAGCTGACGGTCGCCAAGTTCTACCGCATTTCGGGCGAAAGCACCCAGCACATGGGGGTCCGGCCCGATATCGTCTTTCCCTCGCTCATCGACAGCGAGGTCGTCGGGGAGGACAACTACACGAGCAGTCTGCCGTGGGACGTCATATCGCCCGCGAGGTACTCTCACTCCTCCTGGCTGACGGGGGCCGACGTCGAGGACCTCAGGCAGCGGTTCGTCGAGAGAACGCGGATTGACTCTGCCTATGCGAGTTATGTCAGGGATCTGAACGTCCTGAACGGCTTCCGCAAAAAAGAGGTGGTGCCCCTTTTCGAGCCGGAGTTCAAGGCGGAAATGGACCGCATAGAGAACTTCGAAGCGCAGTGGAACAAGGAAGACCAGCCCGATCTTTTGCTGACGGAATCGGCCGCGGTCGTGATCGACATGGCCGACCTGTCGCAGAACAGGCTTCCGGGAGCCGAATCGGCTCCCTGGCAGGCGGAAAAGAAGTAGTGCGGCTTTTTCCCGCCGGGTGAGCCCGGGCGCGTCAGAGCTTCGTGGCGGCGTTTCGTATCTGCTCCGCGACGGAGGGAAAGGAGGTGCCGCCGTGGGTTTTCTTGCTGTTAACGCTGGCCTCCGGCGTCAGCGATGCGTAAAGATCCTCACCGAACAGCTCCGAAAATTCCCGGTAGGTTTCCAGGGAGAGTTTCGAAAGCGGCGTCTTCGTTTCGATCGCCCGCGTGACGATCCTTCCGGTCATGCGGTGAGCGTCCCTGAACGGCAACCCCTTCCCGACCAGGTATTCCGCGATCTCCGTCGCGAGACTCAGGTCCTCGGCGGTCAGTTTCGCGAGCCGCTCCTCTTTGAGCTTCGTGTGGGCGAGCAGCTTCGTGAAGATCTTTATGCTCGAGAGCGTCGTTCTCGCCGCATCGAACAGCGGAGGCTTGTCCTCCTGCATATCCCGGTTGTAGGAGAGCGGGAGACCCTTCATAACCGTCAGGATGTTCATCAGATCGCCGTAGACCCTGCCTGTCTTGCCCCGCACCAGTTCGGCGATGTCGGCGTTCTTCTTCTGCGGCATGATCGACGAGCCGGTCGAGAAAGCGTCGCTGATCTCGATATAGTCGAATTCGGACGAGCTCCAGAGAATCAGGTCCTCGCAGAATCTCGACAGGTGCATCATGGCGATGGCGCAGACCGAGACGAACTCGATCACGATGTCGCGGTCGCTTACGGCGTCGATGCTGTTCTGGAAGAGCGCCCCGAAATCGAGCAGTTCCTTGCTGCGTGCCGCATTCAGCGGCAAGGTGCTGCCGGCGAAGGCCGCCGCGCCGAGCGGGGAGACGTCCGCTCTTTTCAGGAGGTCCCGCACCCGTTCGCGGTCGCGGTGGAACATGTTGAAGTATGCCATGTAGTAGTGTCCGGCCGAGACGGGCTGCGCCCGCTGCAGATGGGTATAGCCGAAAATGATCGTCTCGCGGCAGGTTTCGGCTTTTTCCACAAGCAGTCTGTTCAGCGCCGTGAGGGCCTCGTCCAGCTCGGAGATCATCCCTTTCAGATAGAGTCTCGTATCGGTGGCGACCTGGTCGTTGCGGCTTCGTCCGGAATGGATTTTTCCCGCGATGGGACCGATCTTCTCCTTCAGCCGGTTTTCGATGACCGTATGGATATCTTCCTCCTCCCACTCCGGCACGAGCGCCCCCGAGGAGATTTCCTGCTCGATCTCTTCCAGACCCTCGACGATGAGCCGCGCTTCCTCCACCGGAATGATCGCCTCCTCGGAAAGCATCGTCACGTGCGCTATCGAGCCCCGGATATCCTCCCGGTAGAGCGCCTTGTCCACATCGACGGACGAGGAGAAGAAGAGTGCCTCGCGGTCGAACGGTTCGGCGAAACGGCTCTGCCACAGGAGTTCTTTTTCAGTGCATTTTTTCGTGCTCATCGGTCTGAAGGTCAAGGGTTTTGCGGTAGTAGCCGGAAGTTAACAAAATACGCGCCGCCGTGAAAACGCTTCGGTTGCTCTTGTTTATGCTTTATAAAGTACTTTAAAATGCAAAGTATATGCGATAAAATGAAAAAACCGTCGATAAAGCGGGGGAAACGAAACGGGGCAACGGAGCATACGTGTTCGCCTCTGTGGATTTCCGTTTTTCCGTAACATGCCTTCTGATTGTCTCTCCGTAGGGGCAGCCCGGACAAACGGCCGGAAGCGCGTTTGCCCCGGCGTAGGGGCGAAAAATCTTTCGCCCTTATTCATGCGGGGGAAAACGAACGGCCGAACCGAGGTTATTTCCGGTCCGGCAGGTCGAGTTTGTCGAACAGGCTTCTGGCGGAACGTTTCAGGGATACGGTCGGAACCTTGACGTTGGTGACAAGCTCCCTGAGCGAGAAGGAGGGGGCCTTCTGCTTCTGCGGTATCGACTGCCGCGCCTGTTCAAGCAGGGTCTGCACGATGTTCCGTTCGAGCTGCGTCAGGTCTTTCCGCTGGTTCAGGGCGGTGTCGAGAAGGGAAAATCCCTTGTCCGTGGCGCTCACTCCGGCAAGGTAGTCGAACATCTCCTCCGTTTTCGCGAGCGACGGTCCGGTTTTCTGTTTTTCCCCGCTCTCGGTCAGCCGGTGCAGCAGCCAGGGGGTTGTTGTCAGCAGGCTGTTGGAAAAACGGTCGGAAAACGAGCCCGCGGGCACGATGGAGCTTTTGCGGAGGCTTCGCCTCGTTATCAGATCCCAGCTTCTCATGAGCATCGGCGGGGCGGGGAAGGAGACCGGATGCTTTCGTCTCCGTTCGTCGCTTCCGGCAAGCCAGAGCGCGTGCACGTCGGGGTGCGGCCCGATCAGCCGTTCCAGTTTTTCGGCTATGGCGTCGATGACCCGGAAGTCCGGCCTGCGTTCCTGAAGGAGCAGATGCGCGCCGTAGAGACCGAACAGGGGATTGTCCCGGGCGGAGGCGAACACCCTGGGGAAGGTCTCGGGATCGACGACCGTACGGCGGGTTTCGAGGGCGATTCGGGCAAGTTCCGCGAGACGGAACGAGGGAGAGGCGGGATCGAACGCCTTTCCCGGTTTCGTCATATGCGCCGAAACCGATTTCAGGAGCAGCCGCGTCGATGCACGGCGCTCTTCCTCTCCGTTCGCGAACTCCGAGGTGAGGCCGAAGAGCATCGTCCGCCAGCCCCTGCAGGCGACCACGAACATTTCGAAGGTGCCGAGTCGTCCGGTTTCCACCCGCAGGCGGTAGGTCCCGGGGGCGAGCTCGACGTTCATGCAGCAAGAGGACGCTTCGGGCCGGTAGATGCCGCCGGTTTCCATATCGGCGATTTCCCGTCCGTCGAGCGAATGGAGCGTAACGCCCTCGCCGGGGTGGCGTCCGGTATCGGGTTGAGGGTGGCGCACAAAAAGGAAGATGCCGCTGCCTTTTCCGGCCCTGACGTGGGTTCTCGCGCTTTCTTCTTCGGCCAGGCGTTGCTGGCGTTCGTCACGGGCGCGGGTGTCGAGCAGCGGCGTGGTCGAATCGAAGGCAAGCGGTTTGCCCCTGAGCTCCGTCTTCGGCCGGGCGGCCGGAACTTCCACCAGTCTGTCTTCCTGCGTCGTTCCGGATCGGAAGCGCACCTTGTAGAGTCCCGGCGATACCTTCCGGTCGAGCGTTCCCACGGCGCTCTGCATGCGTTCGAACCGGTTGTCCATCAGAAAGATCTCCGTGGCCTTGTCCGGGGCGACGATGGAGAGCTGTATTTTCTTTTCAGAGCGTGATTTCGATGTCATCGTTGAGCAGTTCTACGAGTTGGTGTCTGTCGGTGCCGGCTATCGAGATTTTGTAGAGCCCCGGTTCGAGAGGGCACAGCAGTTTGTTTTCTTCGAACGGAATCCGGTGCAGTTCCTCGAGGCGGCCGTTCGCGATCACGCACACCTCGGTTCCGGTATGGGACTCCAGGCGGATCGTGACCTCCGGAATATGGCGTTTTGCCGAACTTCGGCGTTTCAGCCAGATGATATCCTGACCGGTGCCCAGGTAGATTTCCGGGGGCGATATCGCCGTTTCGCCCGCGATGCCGTCTATGACGTTGTGGATGTATTGTTTGACGTCTTCTCCTTTCAGGTTGCCCTGCCTGTTCGGACGGGCTTTTTCGAGGGCTTCCATGAGCGCTACGGTAAAGATCCCGTAGACATCGTTGTTCATGTGAGGCATGGCTTTTTCCTTCGCCGCATGTCCCCAGGGCGCGGCGAAGGCGTAGAACTTGCGAACGGCATGGGTTTTGGACGGATTCGGATTGATCGAGGGCAACTGCGGACAGGTATAGGAGTGCAGCAGGCTTTTGGTCCTGCAGCAGTCCATGATGAGCACTATTTCATCGAAAACAGCCGACTGGGCGATCCATTCGGCATAGGAGGTTATCGCGACGTGCAGCCCGACGATCCGGCCGGCGTTTGCCGTGTAGAGGGCGGTGTTCATGACGTTTTTGTAGCTTTCGGCGGCGTCGCTGAAGCCGTGACCCGAAACGAACAGGTAGAGTCTGCGCCCCGCGTGTTCCCCCCTGACCCCTTTTTCGAGAAAAGGACGGAACAGGCCTTCGATATCTTCACGGTCGGGGCGGGTTTTTTCCGGGCGGCCGTCCGGAGGAGGAGAAAAATCCGTGGAAAGGCACGTTTCGATACGTTCACCGGGAAGATCTCCCCCGTCGGTTTTTTCGAGCCATTCGGCGAAAAGAAGGGCATCGCGGCAGGGACCTTCGAGCGAGCCGATGCCCGGATAGGTCTGTATGCCGACCACTATGGCGCAATCGTCCGTCGCCATCAGGCAAACCCTTCCCTGAGCAGGTGAACGATGCTCGCGACCGTTTCGGTCTCGTTGTCGAAGTCGCCGTGCTTTGCCGAAGCGCTTCTCATGCCGGGAGGGGCGTTCTTGGGGGTGATGGAAAGCACCTCGCCCTTCTCCTCGCCGCTCACGAACTCACGGGCGGGTTTCACGCCGGGGAATGCGCCGTCGGGGAAGTGTTTGCGGTCGTAGAACCGTTTCATGCCCACGATCGGCACGTCGTAACCGTCCTCGAGCACGCCGGAGATGAAGTAGAGCAGCGAGTGCGGATACAAGACCGGTACGAGACAATCCTTTTTCTCGTTCTCGTCCAGCATGGTGAACATGCGGAAACGGTCGATCCGGTCGTTGTGTTTTTCAACCGTGCGGGAGATTTTTTCGAAGGTCGAGGCCGGAGCCAGAAAGACCAGCTCGAAATGCTGGTCCGGCAGTATTTCGGCTGCCTTGTCGAGCAACTCGGCGATGTAAATCGCACCGGTGCTGTGACCGATCAGAACGATGCGCGGTCTGTTTCCGGGAGTCGATTGCCGCGCGAGCTCCGTCAGGAACGCCGTGCCTCCGTGAATGTCCGGGTTGTCGCCGAAAGCGTCCGCGGTATCCTGTTTCATCAGGTCCCAGACCGCTTTTCCGGCATTGGACAGGTAGAGCTCCCGTAAAATCTCTTCCACGATGGTTGCGTGCAGGCCGTGATCGCGTTTTTCGACAAAACGGCTCACCACTCTCACCGCAAGCCCTGCGATCGCCTTCAGAACCAGTGCGGTTTCGACAACGCCTTTTTCTCCGGGTGACGGCCGGGTGACGAAACGTTCCAGGGCATCCGGATCGATGAGGGTTCTGGTCGAGCCCCGGACGCGGGGTCCCTTTGCGCGGCGTTCCTTTTCGACGGCGTCCGGCGAGAGGAGCGAGGCGGTTATCCGCTCTATTTCCTCGTTGAGATTGAAGTCGAGCTCCAGCTCCCGTTCGATGGTCATGATTTCCAGCTCGCTGAGCTCCCCGATGTCGTCGCCGATCTCGAACGTCTCCAGTGTCGAGGCGTCATCGGCGAGTATCGCCCGGTCTATCGAATCCGTGAGGCTCTCTGTATCGATATCGTCGGAAAGGGTTAAGGCGGCGCGGGCTCCCTCCGTTTTAGCGATCTTGCGGAAAACAACCTTGAGCAGCACTTTCCAGAGCATGCGGAAAAAGTCTTCCGAACGGATCTCGTCGAGGTTGTTTTTCAGGGTTTCAAGGAGTCCCGATTCCCAGATGAAAAAAGCCGGAAAGGCGTCGCCGGCGGCATACTCTCCGCAAAGGTTGTTCGCGGTTTCGACGCCGGTGGAATACTTGACCAGGCCGCCGTGAAAATGAACGGCGAGGGTGTTTTTTTCCAGTGCGTTCGAAACCAGTCCGGCTACATGATCCCGCGGGGTATCGGCGACCAGTTTTCCGTCCCTGAGATGGATGAGGTGTTCGTGCAGTGACATGGGGTGTTACCCTCCTACCGGCAACGTTGCCGGATATGCGGTTTTCGACGTGCTGCAAGAGGATACTGACGGGGGCCGGGGTATTTGAGGCCCTCAGGAAAATATAGGGTGGAGCCGACGATATTGCAACGCCGCCGGAGCGGGGAAGGGGCAGGGCGCTGAAAAAAACGCCCCCCGGATCGTCGATCCGGAGAGCGTGGGCTCCGGGTTTGCGTGATCGCTACTTCCTCATGTACTGGAAGCTCGGGTCCGGGCGGCCGATGAAACAGGAGCGGGTAAAACCGTACTTCTTGATGATCGCGAGAGTCTTTTCGGCTTCCGCTTTCTTGCCGCCGAAGTCGAACATCCAGTGGTTGCCGTCGACGATCTTCCAGCTTCCGTTGACGTTCTTCACCTGGGTTGTCTGCGGGTTGAAACTCACGCAATCCTCGCCCGGCATGCCGCCCTGTGGCGCCTGTCCGTTAACCAGCATGTACTGGAAGGAGGGGTCGGGGCGTCCGACGAAGCAGGAACGGTTCATCCGGTAGTGCTTGATGACGCGCAGCGCGGCCATGGCTTCCGCCCGGTTCGAACCGAAATCGAACATCCAGTGGTTGCCATCGACGATCTTCCAGCTTCCGTTGACGTTCTTTACCATCGCATTGTCGGGATTGAAGGGGATGCAGTCTTCCTGCAGCACGGCCGGAGGAGGAATCGGCACGAAGGCCTTCTTCATCGTGTAGACCGCGTTGTAGTTCGACCGCCCGCTGTTGTCGGTAAAACGGGTGTAGACTTCGGTGCGAAGCTTGTTGCCCATCGGTTTGACGATCACCAGCGTCTGGCTGAACCCCTTGTCGAACATCGCCGAAACCGCCCGCCCTTTCTGCATCAGGTTGGATGAGACGGAAGGAGCGTAGATGAACGCGGGAACCGTTCCCCAGTCGCAGTCCTCGGGATGGCATTTGCCCCACGCCTGCAGTTTGACGTTGCCGCCGCTCTGCGTGATTTTCAGCTTGGTCATGCCCCGTGTGTTGCTGTCCGTGTTGACCCACATACCGGTAAACTGTCCGATCGAAGCGAATACCGGTGAAGAGCAGAACAGAACCAGAAGGGCCGCGATGACGGCATAACGATGTTTTTTCATGCAAGCCTCCAGATGTTTTGTGCCGTCGCGGAAAGCCGGAGGAATCTCTCTGCGGTTGTTCGCCGGGAAAAAGAGACACCCTCGGATAAGCCCCGTGGATTTGATTTGTACGTTCACGCCTCGAAAGAACAGGACGGCAGTTCGTTTCACGATGGGGGAGAGGCGAAATTATAATGTCAGGATACCACGAAAGTTAACAGTAGCGGTGAGAATATCCAATTGTTCGCTCGTGCAGGTGGTGTCCCTGCGGATTATTGCTTGTTTTTTGTTGTGATGTAAAGTTCTTTGAAATTTAAAGAACTTTTAATAAAACAACATACACAACCTCACCCCGTCCCCGGAAGAGCTTGTCGGGCCTCGGGGAACGGGGTCGAACGGTTGGCTGTATTGTTCGGTTCAGACCTTGTTCTTTGCCTGTACCTCGCTGTAGGTTTTCAGACCGAGGCCGTAGAGATGGATGAACCCTTCGGCAGCCTTGTGGTTGAAGGTGTCGGCTTCGGTGTAGGTCGCAAGCTCCTCGTTGTAGAGCGACCAGGGAGAAGTCCGGCCGAGCAACGATACCGAGCCCTTGAAGAGCTTTACGCGCACGAGGCCGGTAACGTTTTTCTGCGTGGCTTCCACGAAACCGTCCAGCGCCTCGCGCATAGGGGAGAACCAGGTACCGTTGTAGATCAGGTTGGCGTAGTCCTGTCCGACGTTCCTTTTGTACTGGAAAACGGTTTTTTCAAGCGTCAGCCGTTCGAGCTCGCGGTGGGCGAAATGCAGGATGACGGCCGCCGGAGCTTCGTAGATCTCTCTCGACTTGATGCCCACGACGCGGTTTTCGACCATGTCGAGCCGGCCGACGCCGTGCGCGGCGCCGAGCTTGTTCAGCGCCATGATGATGTCGAGACCGTCCATTTTTTTGCCGTCGAGCGCGACCGGAACCCCCTGCACGAACTCGATATCCACAACCCCGGCCGTGTCCGGAGCCTTTTCGGGCGATGTGGTGATCTGGTAGGCGTCTTCCGGAGGTGGTATCATGGGATCTTCAAGAACGCCGCATTCGATGCTGATGCCCCAGATGTTCTCGTCGATGGAGTAGGGATTCTTCCTGGTGGCGGAAACCGGGATATCGTGTTTCCGGGCATAGGCTATCTCGGCTTCGCGCGAGGTGAACTCCCACTCTCTCAGGGGAGCGAGCACCTTCAGATGCGGGGCGAGGGAGGCGAAAGTGACTTCGAAGCGGACCTGGTCGTTGCCCTTGCCCGTACAGCCGTGCGCAAGCATCGTGCAGTCGTTCTCGAGGGCGACGTCCACCAGCGCCTTGGCCAGGAGCGGACGGCCGAGCGCCGTGGCGAGAGGGTAGACGTCTTCGTAGAGCGCACCTGCCTTCAGGGCCGGCTGGATGTACTCCTCGACGAACACCTTGCGGAGGTCGAGGAAGGAAAAGCTCGTGGCGCCGGTAGCCATGGCCTTCTCCTCCAGGTTCTCTATTTCCTTCTGCTGTCCGAGGTTGCCGGTCACCGCCACGATGTCGGCGTCGTATCTGTCCTTGAGCCATTTGATCATGACCGAGGTGTCGAGCCCCCCCGAATAGGCTATCGCGATTTTTTCCTTGCTCATATTCGTATGCTTGTCAGGTGTTGGAAAGATTCGATTGAATACAGTCGACGATCGTCCGGATATCGCGCACCGAGGCGGGAATGACAAGAACCGTGTCGTCGCCCGCGATGGTGCCGAGGATTCTCGGATTTTTGAGGTGGTCGATGAACGAACCGACGCCGTGCGCCCGGCCGGGAAGAGTCCGGATCACGATGGCCGTTTCGTTCGCTTCGATGCTCTGCACCTCCATCTCCACCAGTCCGCGTATCATCTGACCGGGGTTGTCTTCCGGAAAGATCAGGCGGTAACCGGCGGCGGTCCTCGAACGGATGACGCCGAGCTCGGCGCAGTCCCTCGATAGCGTCGCCTGGGCCACCTCGATGCCGGAAGCCAGCAGAAGCTGCATGAGGTCGTGCTGGTTGCCGACTTCACTGTGGAGAAGGATCTCCTTGATTTTACGCTGTCTCGCCTGCTTGCTCATGGGACGCTCCGCCATCAGTGTTTCAGTTTTCCGGCGACATTTTCGAGCCTGTGGGTCAGATGGAATTTCCGGTATTCCTCGTGGTTGAGCAGCTTGACCATGACCGCCTTCTGGACGTGCAGGCGGTTTTCGGCCTCGTCCAGAATGATCGACCGCGGTCCCTCCATGACCTCCGCGGTGATCTCCTCTCCTCGGTGAGCGGGCATGCAGTGCATGACGACCGCCTCGGGGGAAGCCACGGAGAGCAGCCTTTCGTTGATCTGGAACTCCCTGAACGTCTCGAGGCGTTCCCGCGCCTCCTCTTCCTGCCCCATGCTGGTCCAGACGTCGGTATAGAGCACGTCCGCGCCCCTGGCCGCCTCGAACGGGTCGTGCACGATTTCGATCGTTCCGGCGCCCTTTTCCCGTGCGGTTTCGAGCAGACCTGCATCGGGCAGGTGCCCCTCCGGACAGGCGAGTACGAAGTGAAAGGGGAGCAGGCCGGCAAGCTCGATCCAGGAGTTCGCCACGTTGTTGCCGTCCCCGACGAAGACAATTTTTATGTCGTCGCGCCAGAGACCTTTTTCGTAGAGCGTGAAAGCGTCGGCCAGGATCTGGCAGGGATGCGACAGGTCGGTCAGGGCGTTGATGACCGGGATGTCGGCGTGTTTCGCCAGAGCCTCGATGATCGAATGCTCGTGGAGCCGGGCGACGATCGCGTCGTTGTAACGGGAGAGCAGCCTCGCGATGTCTTCGACGGCCTCGCGCGAGTTGACCCCGATGGACTTGCCGTCGAGGTTCAGGGCATAGCCGCCCAACTCGTGCACGCCGATTTCGAACGAAACGCGCGTCCGGAGCGAGGGCTTGTTGAAGATCATGGCGACCGTTTTCCCCTCTATCGGCCTGTAGGACGCTGCTGCGGCCGACTCGCGCCGCTGCTTTTTTACGAACAGCGAGAAGTCGAACAGTTCGACGATCCTTCCGGCGTCGAGGTGGGAAAAGCCCAGAAAGTCCCTCTTTGCGGCAGTTGACGTTGTATCCATGAACGTTGTGTGCGGTTTGTAATGATTACAGGTTTTCTCCGTTTTCCTTTTCGATGACGAACTGGGTGCCGACACCCTGGTCGGTGAAGATTTCGAGCAGGAGCGAGTGGATGAACCTGCCGTCGATCAGGTGTACCTTGTGAACACCGGCGTCGAGAGTCTTGTAGGCCGACAGGGATTTCGGAATCATGCCCCCTGAAATGATACCGTTTTCTATGAGATCGGCCGCTTCGGACTTGCAGACGCTTTTGAGGATCTTCTCTCCGCAGTGCACGCCCTCGACGTCGCTGACGTAGATGAGCTTTTCGGCTTTCAGGGCGATGGCTATCGCACTTGCCGCATCGTCGGCATTGATGTTGTAGACGTTGCCGTCGTCGTCGAAACCCACGGGTGCGATGACCGGAATGAGCTTCGCGTGGCAGAGAAGATCGAGATAGGCGGTGTTGACACGGGCGACGTCGCCGACGAGGCCAAGCTGCGCGGATTTCGCTGACGGCGACGCATGAATGGTGTTCGCGTCGAGCCCGCTCACGCCGACAGCCTTGCCGCCGTGCTCGCTGATAAGGCGCACGATGTCCTGGTTGAGCTTGCCGGCGAGCGTCATCTGCACGACGTCGATCATGTTCTTGTCGGTCACTCTCCTGCCGTGGATGAAGGTGGTCTCTATCCCGAGCCTTTCGGCGGTTTTCGTGATGGCGTCGCCCCCGCCGTGAACCAGCACGACGTTGATGCCGACCTTGCGCAGGAGCGTGACGTTCTGGGCGAAGGCGTTTTTGAGTATCTCGTCCTTCATGGCCGCCCCGCCGTACTTGATGACGAAGGTCTTGTCCTCGAACTTGCGGATGTAGGGCAGCGCCTCGATCAGCACCTGGCCGATTTCAGGGTCGATGCTTCCCCTGTCCTCCCGGATATCGCAACCGATCTCCTTCATGAATTTCCTCTCGATACGTTATGGTTTCAGGTTCTGTAGTCCGCATTGATCTCGATATACTCCCGGCTGAGGTCGCAGGTCCACACCGAAGCCCTGCCGGGGCCGTCTCCCATGGAGATCGTCACGGTCAACTCGCGCTCCCCGAGAACTTTTTCGGCTTTCTCTTCTGAAAAATCGGAAACGTAACCGGGCTGCAGAATGACAAGATCGTCGAACCGGACGGCAAGGCGCTCCGTCAGGACGTCCGCTCCGGACCTTCCCACGGCCGCCACGATCCTGCCCCAGTTCGCGTCCTCGCCGTTCAGGGCGGTTTTGACCAGACTCGAACCGGCCACGGTTCTGGCGGCTTTTTCGGCGTCGGCGTCGTCTTTGGCTCCCTCGACGCGGATTTCAACCAGCTTTGTGGCTCCCTCGCCGTCGAAAACGATCAGGCGTGCGAGGAAGATCATCAGACTCTCGAGGGCGTTGTAGAAAATTTCCGCATCGCGGCTTCCCTCCGCGAGTCGTTCGCCGCGACCGGCCGCGAACAGGGAGACCATGTCGTTGGTGCTGGTATCGCCGTCGACCGTGATCGCGTTGAAGCTTCGGGCGTTCGCCTTCGAGAGCATAGCCTGCAGCAGAGCGGGCTCGATGTTCGCATCCGTGAGCAGGAACGCCAGCATGGTGGCCATGTCCGGACAGATCATGCCCGATCCCTTCGCTATGCCGCACAGGCGGATGGTGCCGGTGGAGAGCGCAACGTCCGTCGCCAGGAATTTCGGAAAGGTGTCGGTCGTCATGATCGCCGAGGCGGCGTCGACCGCCGAATCTTCCAGCACGACCGCCGAGAAGGAGTCGAGGGCCTTTTCAATCCGCCCCATCGGCAGGGGAACCCCGATAACCCCGGTGGAGGAGACCAGCACCTCTTCCGGACCGATGCCGAGCGCTTCGGCCGTTTTGGAGGCCATCGCCTGCGCGTCGCGGAACCCGCTCTCTCCCGTGGCCGCGTTGGCGTTTCCGCTGTTGCATACCAGGGCACGCATCGATCCCGCCGAACGGGCCAGATGTTCCTTCGAGAGAACGACCGGCGCCGCAGAGCAGCGGTTTCTGGTGAAAACGGCCGCGGCCGCAGCCGGTTCGTCGGCGGAGATGACGAGCAGGTCGCGGCGCTTCGTCTTGATGGCCGCGCTTGCGGTTCCGGCGCCGAATCCCTTCGGCCAGAACTGTTTTTTTTCAGCCTCCCTCGCGGGAAGAACCGTCGTGTGTTCCGGCCACGAGGTGCCCGCCGCGAGCCTCTCGATAGCCGAATACGCCTTGTGCAGCTTGTTCACGGCAACAGAATTAAAATTGATTTACAGAAGTCCCAGAGTCTCATCGTACCCCAGCATGATGTTCATGTTCTGGACCGCCTGCCCGGCAGCCCCCTTGACGAGATTGTCGATCGCGGTGACGATGACGGCCGACCCGTCTTCCGAAGCCGCGGCCACGTGCACGTCGCAGTAGTTGGTGTGGGCGACATGCCGCACCTCCGGCATGGTGTCGCGCACCCTCACGAACGGCGCGGAGCGGTAGAACTCCCTGAAATGACCCCTGATTTGTGAAACGGACAGGTGTTCTTCAAACCGGACGTTCAGCACCGTGTAGATACCCCTTACCAGCGGCGCTATCATGGGCGTGAAGGTGAAACCGAACGCCGGATTCAGGGTGTCGGTATCGAGCGCCTGCATGATTTCCGGCGTATGCTGGTGCGCGCCTACCTTGTAGGCCCGTACGTTGCCGCTCATTTCCGAAAAAGAGAGCTCCGTTTTTCCCGTTCTGCCCGCCCCGGATATTCCCGATATCGCCGTGCAGGCGACGTTTTCGAGCCGTGCGAGAGGGCTTTTGACGAGCGGGGCGAGACCGAGAATGATGCTCGTCGCGTAGCAGCCGGGGTTGCTCACGGCTTTCGACTCCCGGACGGTCTCGTGAAACAGTTCGGGAAGAGCGTACGGCATGACGTGCTCCGGCGATTTTTTCCCGCCGTAGAACTTCAGGTGCTCCTCCGTGTTTTTCAGGCGGAAATCCCCGGAAAGGTCGATCACCAGCCTGCCGTCCGAAACGAGGGGCGGCACCAGGGAGAGCGCCTCCCCGTGTGGCAGTGCGAGAAAACAGATGTCGCTTTCGCATCCGCCCTCGTAGCGCTCGTAGACGATATCGCTTCCGATCGCCGGATAGATATCGGCAACCCGTTTTCCCGCCTGGGAGAAGGCGTAGAGCTTTTCGAGCTTCACGGACGGATGCCCGAGGACGAGACCCGTCAGCTCGGCACCGGAGTAACCCGAAGCGCCGATGATGGAGACTGTCGGTTTTTTGTAACCTCTCATGATACTGCCTGACTGCAACAGGGGTTTCGGTAAAATATCCGCATTTCCGGATAGAAAACAGCTATATTCTTTTATTTAAATGAATTATTATTTCGCATACACATTCTATGTGTGAAATAATATTCACATTAATGGATATAATAGCGAATTTCGGGTGAAATGCAAGCGTTTTTCACGAGGACAGTCGGACTGTTTTCATATCTTTCTTTCCAGCGAGCGTCCGGCGCGAACCGCCGGGTGCGATTCGGAAACACTTTTCCCGTCACGAACGAAACCGCAGCCTGGCGACGCACGGGGGTTTCGGAAACCGCCTGCAACCGGATTGCGTATGCCCATGAGCCGATACAGAACATCCATTTCCGCCGCGCTGCTGCTGCTCCTTGCGGTTCAGGCCGTGCTGCTCCTGTCATGCGGAGCGGAGGGGCCTTCCGGGGAGGAGGCGCCCGTGAGCGCGAAAAGCGGTTCGCTCAGGGTGGGTGTCGAACCGTCTCTCTTGCCGGTCCTTTCCGCAACGGCTCCGGTTTTTTCCGAACACTACCCCGAAGCCCGTATCACCCTTTCGCCCGGCTCTTTCGGGGAACTGTTCAACCGGTTCGTGCGGGGCGAGCTTCCGGCCCTGCTGGTGGGAGCGGAACCCGGAGAAGCGGAACGTTCCGCGCTCGAGCAGGCGGGCATCGACTACCGTCTGGAACCGGTCGCCAGGACCGCCCTTCTGTGCATCTCGTCGTCGGAGCGGCCCGCTTCGCTGACGATCGGTGAACTCAGGGATATCTGCACGGGAAGAGCCGGCGGCGGGATCGTCGCCGGGATCAACGGCAACGACGTAATGGCGCAGAAGCGGCTGATGGAGCTGGTCGCACCCGGCGGAGAGGCGCTTTCAGCGAGGTTCGCGGAAAGCGACAGCGCCCTCGTGAAGATGGTTGAGGCCGATCCGGGACTGATCGGCATTCTGCCTCTCGAAAGCAAGGGAACGCTGATGTTTTCATCGACGGATTCCCCGTCCCTGCGCGTAGTGCCCGTCGCGGAGTCGGATTCGACCGAAGCGATTTCTCCCTCGCAGTACGATGTCTACCGGGGCCGTTATCCGCTTGCTTATGTACTCTACTATATGTACCGTAAACAGGAGCCCCTCGCGACCGGTTTCGGCGCATGGCTCGCCAGGGAAGGCCAGAAAGGCTTTGCACGGAGCGTGATCGCGCCCTACAGGAGGCCGGTTCGCGTCATCAATCTGAAACCAAATCCATGAAGGATCCCGCAAAATCCAACGTTCAGCCGATATCCTTCAGGCCGCTGGTCTACTCGGGCGTCATTCTCGCCGTGCTGCTCCTGGCCGGAACGTCGGGATTTCTTTTCTACCAGGCAGGGCTCCGCAAGAGGGCCGACGAGATGCAGAGGCTTTACAAGGATCTTCTGGATTACCGTTCGACCCTGACCCTGATCGACCAGCAGCTTGCGGTTTCCCCCCGCGACCCGGAGATGCTCCGCAAGACCGTTCAGAACACGAAACTGCTTCGGTACCGTACGGTCGGCTTTCGGGCGAGGGCCGAAAAAAACCGGATGCCGGAGCTCGTGGACTGGATCGAGTCGCAGCAGAAAACTCTCGAAAAAACGCTGACGGACATCGACAGAAACAGGGACGAAGCGGCTGCGGCCGCCATACCGCTGATGGTGCTCGAGGTCGACGACGTCGTTCTGCAGACGGGGATAGAGGCCCGCAGGGCGAACGAAAAGGTGTTCGACACGGTGCAGCTCTTTCTGTTCAGCGTGCTTGCAATTCTCCTGGTCATTCTCGTCTCGGCGGTCTGGCTGATCGTGAGCAACTACCGTCAGACGGTCATGCCGCTGAGCCAACTCGCCCGGAAACTCAGGATGCTGAACGAGGAGCTTCCGGAAAGCTTTCACGATACGGCCGAGGAGGTGAAAAAGGATATCCGCCACGACGCCTTTTCGAGCGACGTGAATGAAGTAACCGATTCGATCGTACGGTTCTGCCAGAACATAGAGAAGAAGAACAAGAAGCTCGACGAGCTGTTCATAAAGGACGAAAAAACGAATCTCTACAATTATCGCCATTTCAAGGACCACCTGATCATCGACATCGCCAGGGCGAAGCGGTTCAACGACCGGGTGTCGCTCGCCATGATCGATATCGATCATTTCAAGGCCTACAACGACGCGAACGGACACGTCGCCGGCGATACGGTGCTAGAAAAAATCGCCTGGATCATCCGCGAGGAGTGCCGCGAATCCGATATCCCCGCCCGGTTCGGAGGGGAGGAGTTCGCCGTGGTGTTTCCCCGCACCGACAGCCGCAAGGTGATCGAGATCGTCGATCGTCTGCGGCAGGTCATCAGCGCGGAACCGTTCAAGCGCGAACGGAATCAGCCCGGAGGGCAGTTGACCATCAGCGCGGGAATAGCGACCTATCCGGACGACGCTCTGGACTGGTACTCACTGGTCAACAGCGCCGACAAGGCGCTCTACCACGCCAAGCAGACCGGGCGCAACAGGGTCGTGCACTTTACCGAAATCGACCCGGCGAAAGGAAAGGAAAAACCCCTCGACGACTGAGCGTGTGAAATCGGAACTGTACATAGCGCGCAGGTTCGCCTTCAGGCAGCGATCCTCATCCAGGCCTACCTTCATCGTTTTCATCGCCGTGGCCGGAATCGCCGTGGGAACGGCCGCGCTCATCCTGACGCTTTCGATCGTCAAGGGCTTTTCCTCGCAGATCGAAAACAAGCTTGTCGGCTTCAACTCCCATTTCCAGATCCGCCAGGGCGGCGCCCGCCTGTTCGCCCCTCTTGCCGAGGACTCGCTCCGCCTGGCAAGAGACCGGAATATCGTCTCGGTGGTTCCGTTCATGGAAAAACACGCCATCCTGCAGGGCGGGGGGGATACGGGAATTTCCAGCCCGGCCATGCTCAAGGGAATTCCCGCCGGCAGCCCGCCCGTTTTTCTCGAAGAAAGTATCGTCGAAGGCGAATGGCCCGGCACGGAGAGCCGGGGAAACTTCGACATCCTGGTGGGCAGACCGCTGGCCGACGCCCTCGGACTCGGGACGGGCAGCCGGGTCATGGTGATCACGACCCGGAGAGGGGAGTCCGGCAACCTGATCGACGCCGGGGAGGACATTCTGGACCTGCTCTCGTCCCTCGGCATTGAAATCGCGACTGTACGGGGTGTTTACGAAACCGGACTCAACGAGGGTTTCGACGATTACATGGTTCTCGCCGATCTTTCGGCCATGCAGCGGCTGTTTTCCGGAGGAAACACGATGATCAGCGGTTACGAGGTGACGGTCCGCGACCTGTCGGGTCTCGACGCCTCCGCCGAATCGGCCGCCGAAACGCTGGGCTATCCGTTTTACGCCTTCACGGTCTACGAACGCTTTGCAAACCTGTTCGAATGGCTGAAGCTGCAGCAGAACATCACGCCGCTTCTGATCGTCACCATCACCGTGGTCGCCGTGTTCAACATCGTTTCGACGCTTCTGGTCCTCATTATCGAAAAAACCAGGGAGATCGGCATGCTCGGAGCGCTCGGTCTCCCGCCCGGAAAAATCAGCGGTATCTTTCTCTCGCAGGCCTTTCTGATCTCCCTGGTCGGTATACTGGCCGGCAACCTCCTCGCTTTCGGTTTTTCGATAGTCGAACTGCAGTTTCACCTGATCACCCTTCCCCAGAAAAACTATTTTATCAAGCATGTGCCGATCCGGATGGTCGCGGGCGACTACCTGCTCGTCTCCTGTATCGTCGGAGCGCTGACGCTTCTTTTCGCGTTCATTCCGGCCAGGGTCGCGGCTTCGCTGAAGCCGGGAACGGCCCTGCTGACCTGAACAGGAAAGGCTTTGAGCACCCGGCGGCAACGGTGATCGGACGCTCCAGGAACACTCCCGGATTTTCGGGATAAAAACGACGACGGATGCGCTTTTCTCCAGGATTGTGGATAGCCCGGCGCTTCAGTTTCGCGCAGAAGCGCTTCAGGGTCATCAATATCATCTCCGCGATAAGTCTGGCCGGGATAGTTCTCGGGGTCAGCACGCTGCTCGTCGTGATGAGCGTGCTGAACGGTTTCCAGCAGGTGGCATGGAACCTGTTCGTCACGGTGGAAAGTCCCGTCCAGATCCTGCCCGCGGACAAGGGCGGCGATATGGAAGTTCCCGATTCGCTCTTGCGCGGAATCGCCTCGGTAGAAGGAGTGACGTCGGCCGAACCGTTCGCGGAAGGAGAGGCGATTCTCGCCGGCCGGGGCAGGCCCGGGGAACTGGTAATGGTGAAGGGCATCACCCGGAGTGCGCACCGGCGCCTCATGCAGCGGACGGAGAAGAACGCCTATTTCGACGAAGGATCGATCTCGATAGGGGAGATGCTCGCCTGGAAAACCGGCATCTCGGAGGGGGAGCGCGTGAAAATTTTCAGCCCCGAGCTCGTACCTCTCGGACTGCAGGCTCTCTCCCGGCCCTACCTTCTGCCGGCCCTCACGTTCCCGGTCGTCGAGGTCGAGTCGCTCTTTTCACTGCAGCGTATTTTCAACGACCGCTATGTGCTCACGTCGCGCCGGACGGCTCGTGCGATCCTTCTGCAGCGGGAAAACCGCTACACGGGCATCGACGTGCGCGGTAGCGACGACCGCTCGACCCACGCCGCGCTGGCGGAAAACCTCCGCCGCTGGCTCCGGGAAGAGGGGCTGGAGAAACAGTACCGGGTCCGGCCCCTGGAGGAAAAGTACCGGGATATCTTCGGCGTGATGGAAGTCGAGAAATGGGTTAGTTTCAGCGTGCTGATGCTGGTGATCCTGGTCGCCGCGCTGAGTCTGACCGGCTCTTTGACCATGACGGCGATCGACAAGAGGAAAGAGCTGTTCTACCTGCGCTGCCTCGGTCTGGAAAAACCCCAGTTCCTGATGATCTTTATCGTCGAGGGAACGATGATCGGGCTTGCCGGCACGCTTGCCGGGGCGGCGATCGCCTGGGCCGTCTGTTTCGCCCAGGAAACGTGGGGAGTGATAGAGCTTCCGTCGAAAAGCGCGTTTATCATCGACGCCTACCCGGTCCGGATGGAACTCCCCGATTTCGTGGTGGTTTCACTGGTGACTCTCGGCGTATCGGTTCTCGTCAGTCTCTATCCGGCATTCAAGGCCGCAGCCATCGCGGACAGCAAGACGCTCGCCGACAAGGCGAACTGAGAGCGGAAAGCGCGTATAACAGGAAAGAGGAGCGGAGAGAAGGGAATCGGAAAGGCGGCGCAACGGTTTCCCGGAAGCGCCGCCTTGCGCGGAGGGGTCTACCCGTCGGTCTTTTCGAAGAACGTCTTGTCGGCCCCGCAGATGGGACACACCCAGTCGTCGGGAATGTCTTCGAAAGTCGTTCCGGGCTCGATGCCGTTATCGGGATCCCCGTAGTCGGGATCGTAGACGTAACCGCAGGGCTCGCATACCCATTTCTGCATAATGGATTCTCCTTCTTTTTTGATTGTAGAGAAGTTATGTTCGCAAAAAGAACGGTAACCGCGATTCACCGCGCCGATGAATCGTTATGAAGTGTAAAGCTATGGTTCTAAAGCGGATTGAAAGGCAAAAAGTTCAATCGCGCGAGGGAATTGCTTTTCTGAAAACAACCATCCCCGATCTCTCGAACCCGTTTTTTTCGTAAAAACGATGAGCGTCGCGGTTGTCTCCGTCGGTCAGAAGCGTGATGCGGCCGAACCCCTCCTTCCTCGCCAGGTCCGCAGAGTGTTCGAGCAGCAGGCTTCCGATACCGGCCGAACGCCTCGAAGGCTCGACGATCATATCCTCGAGCAGGAGAACCTTCCGTCCGAGAGCCGTGCTCACGGTGGCGAGAAGAACCGCCATACCGTCTATCCGCCCGCCGGCCGTCTTCTCGCAAACAAGCACGCAGCCTTTCGACGGATCGTCGATGATCGCGCAAAGCCCTTTTCGCTGCAAGGCCGGGTCCGGCTCGAACTCGGCTTCCTGTGAAAACAGGAGGCGGAGAAGTTCGACGCACCGGCCGACGTCGTCCGGTGTCGCGTTTCTGACCGTATAACCGTTTTTTCTCATTGTTTCCGGAAAACCTGTCGCCCGGCGGGGAATTGGGACAATTAATAGAGATGCCATTATGTTTAAAAATTTTTTCGGAAAAAAACCAGCTGCACGGTACCCGTCGGTCGATGTCGGCCGGTACTGCGGAACCTGGTACGAAATCGCCTCCTGCGCGTTTTTTTAATTTCCCCGTTTGGCCTTATTCAAACCCGGGCGCTTCGACAGAGGCATGGATGCATTCTGGCTTTCCCTGCTCATGATTTTCCTCGCCGAACTCGGCGACAAGGCCATGTTCGGCACCTTCACGCTGGCGACCACGAATCCGTTCATACCCGTCTGGATAGGTTCCACGCTCGGCACGGTGCTGTCGGACGCGCTTGCTATCGGCCTGGGGATGGTCCTGGGCAAAAGCCTTCCCAAGCATATCGTCCGGACGGGTGCGGCGATCGTGTTTTTTGCTTTCGGAGCCTTTATGATGTACCGGAACGGAACGGATTTCGGTATCGCCGTCTGGGTCCTGTCGCTCGCGGCGATCGCCCTCGCCGGAGTTCTCTTCCTTGGCAAAGCGTTTTCGGGAAAGCGTTGAATTCCGGCCGGTTCAGGGTTTTCCCCACGCCTCGACGCGCCGCCCGGGACCGATCGACCAGACGGGAAGCCAGACGATGCCGACCGAGCGGACGGCGACGTCCGAACGCCGGGGTTTGATCTCGTCCGTTTCAACCTCCTCCTCGACGTTTTCCCAGTCTGCGGTGATCGCATCCGCTTCTTCCCGCAGCTCCTCTTCGAGTTCGACGATCGCTTCACGGAGTTCGGCGATCTCCTCCCTCGATTCCTCGATATCGGCTTTTGCCCGGGCCGTCATGCCCCGCTTGCTCAGGATCGTGCCGATACGGCTCGTGCTCCGCCTTCCCATGAAGAAGCCTATGACGGTTTCGCCGATGCTGAACAGCTCCTGGCGCTTGCGGTTTTCATGCTGCACTTCGTCTTCCGAAAGCTCGCGTTCCTCCCTGCGGAGTTTTTTGCGGAGACGTTCGAGCTTTCGTTCGAAGCTCTCCTCGAGTTTGTCGACCTGCCGGTCCCGTTCTTCCCTGGCTGCCTGGCGGAGGCGCACGGAAAACTCTCTTGCGGATTCGCCGGGGCGCTGAAACAGTTTCAGCCCCCTATGGACGACGATGCCTTGTCGCTCGGTGTAGTAGAGCCGGTCTTCCAGGCGGCGCGACAGCCCGGAAAGTTCGCGTGCACTGTTGACGCTTTGCGGAACGGGCGCGAAAAAGGGACCCGCCGCCCGGACGTCTTCCACCGGAACGGAGCCGAGCAGGTTCTCATCCACCGGAAGCTCCACGGCCTCCTGCCAGTCGGGCGCAAACCCTTCAGGAGGAACGCGGAGCAGCAGTTTTTTCACCGTTTTCTCGTGAATGTTTCTTTTCGCGTCGACGAAATGCACCTCCGCGACACCGAACACGGCCGGTTCGTAGAGCAGCGCGGCATCCGCCGGGGACGGAACGGAGCCGCTTCCGCCTGCGGCAAGAAACGCTTCGCGCCGGGTGAGCAGCACGGGCATGAAACGCTGGAGCACGGACGGCCCCAGCGAGGGCCGTTCCGCAAAACAGCCCTCCGGGGGAGCGACGCCCGCCAAGGGCTCCGGCGGGTTCGCGGAAACGGGATGCAGCGCCTCTTCCGGAACGCTCCCCGGGGCCGGCTCCTCCCGGCGGGCGCCCTTCTTCTCCATGAGTATCGATACCTGGGGGCGCGTGAGGGGTCCCCGGAGATAGCTCATGACCCAGCGGGTGTGGAACACGACCGGCCTGTCCTCGTGCACGTTGTGCAGCAGGAAGACGCGGCTGCCGAGGCCGCCGATGACGCTGTCGTAGTCGAGGACGTCGGTTCGCCCCCCCGCTTCGGCGATTGCGTTCTTCAGGCCTTCGAGCACCCTCGCCTTGTCGCGTTCCGCCTGCAGCTTGCCGATAAACCAGGTTCCGGCGTTCGTCAGGCCCTTGTAATCGATATCCACCGGGTTCTGGGTGACCAGCACGCAGCCGAGCCCGAACGCCCGGGCCTGCTTGAGCAGGGTCATGAGCGGGCGTTTCGAGGGCGGTTCGGCGACGGGCGGCAGAAAACCGAACACTTCGTCGAAGTAGAGCAGCGTCCTCAGGCTGGTCGTTCCCGCCTGGGAACGCATCCAGCCGAGCATGTTCTCGAGCAGCAGGGTGACGAAGAACATCCGTTCGCTGTCCGTCAGATGCGCAAGGTAGAATATGCTGTGGCGTGGTTTGCCCTCCGGGGTGAAAAGCATGCGGTCGATGTCGAGAACTTCGCCCCGCAGCCAGCTTTTGAATCCGGGGGAGGCCAAAAGGTTGTTGAAGGCCATCGCGAGCTCGAAGCGCTCTTTCGGCGGATAAAAGGTGTCCACGTCGAAGACACCGACCCGCTGCATCGGCGGCTCCTGTATGCCGAGAATGATCCTCGCGAGGTCCAGGTCCTGGCCGAGCGTCCAGAAGTGCTCGAAAATCCCGGACAGGAGTATCGCCTCGCGGCTTTTGACCGGGTCGCTCCGGAGTCCCGCAAGGCCCATGAGGGCGCCGACCGTGCCGGCTATCCGCTCCCCGACGGCTTCCGCATCGGACAAGAGGTCCGGTTTCGGGGCCGCGAGACTGCCGAGAATGTTGACCGGTACGCCCGCATCGGAACCGGGGGTGTAAATGGTGAAGTCCGCCGAATCCTTCAGGGCTCTGATGCGTTCGGGGCCGATGCCCCAGCCGGCAAGACCGTTTTTCCACTGTTCCGCCGTCGATGCCGCGTAGTCGTCCACGCTCATGCCTTTGCGACCGGCGTCGTCCGGATTGACCCAGGGTTTGAAATCGGCGGGCGCGAGGTCGGGAAATTGCAGCAGCAGGTTGGTGATGTCGCCTTTCGGGTCGATCATGATCGTCGGAACGCTGTCGAGCGCGGCTTCCTCGAGAAGCCCCACACAGAGCCCCGTCTTGCCGCTGCCGGTCATGCCTACGCAGACCGCGTGGGTCGTCAGGTCGCGTGCATCGTAATGGACCGGGGTTCCGGTCTCGCCGCTCTTCAGGTCGTATTCCGCTCCGAGGTAGAAGGAGCCGAGCCGTTCTTCCGGTAGTGTCATCAGTTTCCGCTTGCGGGATTGGTGTTTTTCGAGCACGTCCTGACAGTGTGCGCCTCATCCTGCATCTCGCGCTCTTCCGGAAAGGCGATGCCGCACATCCGGTAGAGGTCACTCACGAGCCACTTGAGCCGGACCTGCACCCCGGGCTTTTCGGAAAAGTCCTGTTGCATGGCGGTAGAACGTGTCGTATTTTTCTGCCATAAAATATGGCGATATTTTTACCGGGTATCAAGCACGATAGCCTCTCCCGCACCATGCTGCCAGCGCGTCATGACACCCCTCCTCGACATCGAACATCTGGGTTTTTCATACGCTCCCGAAGCGCCCCCGCTCTTCGAGGACCTCAGCCTTTCGGTTTCACGGGGGGATTTCATACTCGTCAGGGGAGCGTCGGGTTGCGGAAAGTCGACGCTGCTCCGGCTCATCTGCCGGCTGGTGCCGCGCAGGAGCGGGCGCATCCTCTTCAAGGGCATCGCGGTTGAAAACATTCCCCCGGCGGAACTGCGCCGGACTGTGATCTACGTCGCCCAGGTCCCGGTCATGTCGGCCGGAAGCGTGAAGCACAACTTGCTCTTTCCGTTCTCCTTCGCGGTGAACAAAGGGAAAGAAGCTCCCTCCGACGAACAGCTCTCTTCGATGCTCGAACGGTTCTACCTGCAGGATATCGATCTGTTGCGCGAAGCGGGCACGCTCTCCGTGGGGCAGCAGCAGCGGCTGGCGCTGATGAGGGCCATTCTTCTCGAACCCGAAATTCTGCTGCTCGACGAGCCGACCTCCTCGCTCGACAGCGAAAGCGCGGCCATGGTTTTCAGGATCGTGGAGCGGCTCAACAGCGAGCAGGACCGGACGATCGTCACGGTCACGCACAGCGACTACGTTCCTTCAGGGAGAGTGAAGCCGAGATCCTTCAGGCTTGAAAACGCACAACTGAGACCGGCATGACGCCACAGGTCATCGAAATAAGCTTCTGGCAGCTTCTGCTCGCCCTCGCCTTCATCCTCGGCGCCCAGGCGGTATCCTTCGTCTATCATCTCGGGCTGAACCGCGATATTTCGATCGGCACCCTCCGCACCTTCCTCCAGCTCTTCCTGATGGGCTACGCGCTGACCTTCATTTTCAGGGTGGAAAACCTCTGGTTGACTCTCGGTATTTTCGCGGTCATGGCAATTTCGGCCTCGTTCATCGTAAGGGGCCGCGTCAGGGAGAGGGAGGTCACCTACATGCTGCCGACCTTCCTGACGATGTTCGTCACCTACCTCGCGACGGCCGTGTTCGCCTCGGGCGTGATCGTCGGCGTCTCCCCCTGGTGGGAGCCGCGCTACTTCCTGCCTCTCGGAGGCATGGTGATCGGCAATTCGATGTCGGCCGTGGCCATCTCCCTCGAACGGCTTTTCGGGGAGCTTCGCCAGCAGAGGGGGCTTCTGGAAACCAGACTCTGCCTGGGGGCGAACTATCGTGAAGCGAGTGCCGAGATCTTCAAAAACGCCGTCACGGCGGGCATGATCCCCTCGATCAACGCCATGATGGGGGTGGGCCTGGTGTTCATTCCGGGCATGATGGCCGGACAGGTGCTGGCGGGCGCCGACCCCCTGCAGGCGATCCGTTATCAGATCGTCATCATGCTCATGCTGGTCGGCTCGACAACCATGACCTCCATCCTGACCGTGCTCATCGTGCGAAAGCGCTGCTTCGGCAGCGGCGAGGAGCCGCGCCTTATGCAGTGAGTAGTAGTGACGGCGCCCGATTGTCATCGGGCTTGGTGACGTCGTCCGGCTGTGCCGGACTTGGTGACGACGCCTGACGGTGTCAGGCTTAGTGATGTCGCCCGTGCTCCGCCGGGCTTAGTTGACAGAAATGGGAAGTGGTACAGCAAATGATATGTCGTCCGGGCGGATCGAACCTTGGGCAGAAACAGGGACCGACCCCTACATCCCGTCACTAAGCATCGGCCAGACCGATGCGACGTCACTAAACTCGGCGAAGCCGGTGCCGTCACTCGTCACTAAGCCCGCGAGAGCGGGCGACGTCACTGCTTACTTTTGCCGATCAGCACGACGGCCGCTCCGCCGAACATCATCGCAAGGCAGAGCAGTTGCCCCATGGAGAGCTCCAGGAAGATGAAACCGAGATGCGCATCCGGTTCGCGGTAGAATTCGATGAAGAACCGGACGAAACCGTAGCCGAAGATGTAGAGGCCGGCGAGAAAACCCGGCCAGGGAGCTTTTTTGCGAAGCCCCCAGAGAATGAAAAACAGGAAGATGCCCTCGAAAAACGCTTCGTAGAGCTGCGAGGGGTGACGTAGCGCGTTCCCCGGAGCGAGGGGGAAATACATGCCGACCGCCGCCTCGGTAGTCCGGCCGTAGAGCTCGCCGTTGATGAAGTTGCCCAGCCTGCCGAAGGTGTAGCCGAGCGGAACGGCCGGGATGAAGAGATCGACCGTCTGCAGAAAGGGCTTTTTCCGGCTGCGCGCGAAGATCAGGACGGCAAGCAGCACCCCTACGAGCCCGCCGTGATAGGACATACCGGATATTCCGGAAAAGGAGCAGCCTTCTCCCGTCAGGTTGAGCGGCACGAGCGAACCGAGCGGATTTGCCGCGAACTCCGGAAAACTGTAGAAGAGCAGGTATCCCGTTCTTCCGCCGACGAGAACGCCCACGATCGCCCAGGTCAGGGCGTCGCCGATAAACGAAGGGGAGTAGGGCAGCTTTTCGTTCGCGATACGGTACCGCGTCAGCAGGTAGACCACGCCGAAAGCGACGATGTACATCATGCCGTACCAGCGGACCGGAAAGCCGCCGATCCAGAAAATGACGGGGTCCATCCGGGAGGGAAGCGTCTGCCACCAGAGGAGAAACGTATCCATGGTCGGAAACGGATAATCGGGATTTACAGGCAAAAGGGCTACACAGCAAAAGTTAAAAAGAAGCCCTTTTCCTTCAAAAAGGTCTTTTCGGTAGAGGAATACTTGCCTATATGAACGAAAGATACTTGAAATGGCGAGAAATATAGTTATATTTCTGCTTTGCGCTTTTTTATGGTCCGGTTACACCTCTTTAACAAAAATTTCAGATAGAATGGCAAAAATACTTGAAGGGTCGGCGATGAAATTCTTCAACAAGTGGGGCATTCCGGTGCCGAACTATGTTGTCGTAATGAATCCTGACAGGCTGGCTCAGCTCGGAGAGGCGAATAAATGGTTGAGGGAATCGAAGCTTGTCGTCAAGGCTCACGAAGCGATCGGGGGCCGGTTCAAGCTCGGCCTCGTCAAGCTCGGCCTGAACCTCGACCAGGCGGTGGAAGCCGCGAGGGAGATGATCGGCAAGAAGGTCGGCACCGCCGAAATCCGTCAGGTAATCGTCGCGGAGATGCTCGACCACGACGAGGAGTACTACATCTCGATCGCCGGCAACAAGGACGGTGCGGAACTTCTCCTTTCCTCCAGGGGCGGCGTCGATATCGAGGACAACTGGGAGAGCGTCAGGCGTCTGCAGATTCCTCTCGACGATACCCCGTCCATCGAAAAACTGACCGAACTCGCCTCGAGCGCCGGTTTCCCCGAGGGGGAGATCTCCGAAAGGGTCGCAAAGATATCTTCAAGGCTCATTCTCTGTTTCGATAACGAAGACGCACAGTCCATCGAAATAAATCCGCTCGTCATCCGCAAGAGCGACATGCGGTTCGCCGCGCTCGACGCGGTCATGAATGTCGACTGGGACGCCAGGTTCCGCCATCCTGACTGGGATTTCAAACCGGTTTCCGAAATCGGCCGACCGTTCACCGAAGCCGAGCAGCAGATCATGGAGATCGATTCGAGGATCAAGGGCTCCGTCAAGTTCGTCGAGGTACCCGGCGGCGAAGTCGCGCTTCTGACGGCCGGCGGCGGCGCTTCCGTATTCTATTCCGACGCCGTTGTCGCCCGCGGCGGCACCATCGCAAACTACGCCGAGTATTCGGGTGCGCCCCCCGACTGGGCGGTGGAGGCCCTGACGGAAACCATCTGTCAGCTTCCCAACATCAAACACATCATCGTCGGCGGCGCGATCGCCAACTTCACCGATGTGAAAGCGACCTTCGGCGGTATCATCAACGGCCTGCGCGAAAGCAAGAACAACGGCTATATCGACGGCGTCAAGATCTGGGTCCGACGCGGAGGTCCGAACGAATCCGAAGGGCTTGCGGCCATCAGCAAGCTCAAGGACGAAGGGTTCGACATCCACGTCTACGACCGCAACATGCCGATGACCGACATCGTCGATCTGGCCATGAATGCCTGATGACGGTATTGCGGGCTGAAACAAGAGAATCGAAAACCAATAAAGACTAACACAGTGAGCATTGTAATCAATAAAGATACTCGTGCGGTCATCATCGGTGGAGCGGCGGGACTGAACGCCGCCAGAAAGATGGCCGAGTTTGACTTCCTGGTCAAACGTCCCCTTACCGTGCAGGCTTTCGTCTATCCTCCGGAAGAGGGGCAGCAGAAGGAAATCTTTCTGGGCGGCGAGCTCAAGAACGTCAAGGTCTATTCGAGCCTTGCCGACGCGCTCGCGGAAAACCCGCAGATCAACACCGCACTGATCTATCTGGGAGCTTCCCGCGCCACCCAGGCAACCCAGGAAGCTCTCGAATCCGATCCGGTCAACCTGGTTTCGGTCATTACCGAAGGCGTACCGGAAAAAGACGCGAAGAAGCTCCGCATTCTCGCCGAGAAGAAGGGCAAGACTCTCAACGGTCCCTCGTCGATCGGCATCATGTCGGCAGGGGAGTGCCGCCTCGGCGTCATCGGCGGCGAGTTCAAGAACCTGAAGCTCTGCAACCTCTACCGTCCGGGCTCCTTCGGCGTCATCACCAAGTCCGGCGGCCTTTCTAACGAAGCCATGTGGCTCTGCGCCCAGAACGGTGACGGCGTCACCTCGGCGGTAGCCATCGGCGGCGACGCTTTTCCCGGCACGGACTTCGTCACCTACCTCGAGATGTTCGAAAACGATCCCGCTACGAAGGCCGTCGTGCTGATCGGCGAGGTCGGAGGATCGCTCGAGGAGGAAGCCGCCGAATGGCTCGCGGAGAAACCCCGCAGGATCAGGCTCGTCGCGGCAATCGGCGGCACCTGCCAGGAAGTGCTTCCGCAGGGCATGAAATTCGGTCACGCCGGCGCGAAGGAAGGCAAGAAGGGCATGGGCTCGGCCCGGTCGAAAATCAACGCCCTGCGCGAAGCCGGCGCGGTCGTGCCGGACACCTTCGGCGGCCTCAGCAAGGCGATCAAGCAGGTTTACGAGGAACTGCTCGCCTCCGGCGTCATCGCGCCCGAGGAGCCGATCTCCGACGAGCTGCTTCCCGATCTGCCGCCCAAGGTGCAGAAGATCATCAAGGAGGGCGAGGTTATCGTCGACCCCCTCATAAGAACCACGATTTCGGACGATCGCGGCGAAGAACCCCGCTACAGAGGCTACGCGGCTTCCGAGCTGTGCAGCAAGGGCTACGGCATCGAGGACGTCATCGGCCTGCTCTGGAACAAGAAACTCCCGACCAGGGAAGAAGCCGAAATCATCAAGCGCATCATCATGATTTCCGCCGACCACGGTCCGGCGGTATCGGGCGCTTATGGAACCATTCTCGGCGCGTGTGCGGGCATCGACATGCCGCAGGCGGTCTCGGCCGGCATGACCATGATCGGTCCCCGTTTCGGCGGCGCGGTCACCAATGCCGGTAAATATTTCAAGATGGGTGTTCAGGAGTATCCGAACGACATTCCGGGCTTTCTGGCCTGGATGAAGAAGAATGTCGGTCCGGTTCCGGGTATCGGCCATCGCGTCAAGAGCCTCAAGAACCCCGACCAGCGTGTCAAGTACCTGATTTCGTACGTCAAGAACGAAACCTCGCTGCACACGCCTTGCCTGGATTACGCCATGGAGGTCGAAAAAGTCACCACGGCCAAGAAGGACAATCTGATCCTGAACGTGGACGGCACGATGGGCGCGATCCTGATGGACCTCGACTTCCCGATCCACTCGCTGAACGGCTTTTTCGTGCTCGCCCGCACGATCGGCATGATCGGGCACTGGATCGACCAGAACGAACAGAACTCACGTCTGATCAGACTCTACGACTACCTCATCAACTACGCGGTAGAAGACGAGAGGGAAGTGCCTGTCAAGAAGTAACTTGTTACGTTGAGCACACAGCATGGCCGGGCATATCACCCCAGGCCATGCTGTTTTCCCGCCATCCACCTGGAACATCAGCCAAAAAAGTGAAAACTTTTTTTTCAAATAATGTTTGACAAGCATCGATATTTTTTTTACACTTTAAATGACCGACCGGTCAGTCAATATAAAACCGTTTAAAAAACAACACGCATGTCTCCTAAAATCGTCGACAAGAATCTGAAAAAACAGGATCTGGTGAAAGCCGCCGTTGGTGTTTTTTCGGAAAAAGGCTTTAAGGGAGCTTCCATGGAGGAGATCTCACTGCGCGCCGGTGTCGGCAAGGGAACCATTTATGAGTATTTCGGAAGCAAGGAAGATCTTTTTTATGCCTGCTTTGACTGGTTCGTGAAGACGATCATAGATCAGGCGTCCAAGGCTATGGATGGTTGTGTCGGCGCGGTGAACAAGTTGTATACGGTCGCCCGCGTCTGGGTGGACGTGGTGAATCGCCACATCGATTTTTGTCCGATCCCTCTCGAGGTGTGGGCCATGGCGAGTGCCGGATCGGCTCGTGAGCGTTTTGCCGCAAGCCTGAATGAAATGTACGCGTCTTTGAGAAACTCCATTGAGGAAATGCTTCGCGAAGGGCAGGCAAGCGGAGAGCTTCGCCGGGACATGGACGAGGCAGCCATCGCAACATTGCTGATCAGCGCCTTCGACGGGATATTGCTGCAATCGTTGTTCGATCGCTCCGTAAACATATCGAGCAGTATGAACAGTTTTCTCGATGTCCTTGTCCGGGGCATGAAACCGGATATGGAAAAGTAATTTCAATGATTAAAGGCACCTCTATGTATTGTCATGAGCGGTTCAAGTGCAAGGCGAACGGAGCCCCGATAGCAATCGGGATAAACTTCGAAACCGGAGTCCCGACGAGTCGGGACAACGAAGCAA
>JANQHQ010000017.1 GCA_028282595.1 Chlorobium sp.
GGTCGGGGTCGGGATCGGGTTTCGGAATCGAATGTATTTCTTTACGGTAACAGGTGGTGTGTACAGCTTAAAAACTGTCAACTATTTCAGGACGGGACACGTTTTCTCAGAATGATCGTTGTTCCGTGTCGATGAGAAAATGCTTGTCGTCCGTGAGCGGATAGTCGGTCGTGAAGTGCAGCCCCCTCGATTCGCGGCGCATGATCGCCCCGTCGATAATGAGACTCGCGACCTTGATGATGTTGCGGAGCTCCAGGATCTGGGTCGTGATCTTCGTTTTCTTGTAGTACTGTTCGGTCTCTTCCTTGAGAAACTCGATTCTGCGTTTGGCCCGCTGGAGCCTGAGGTCGCTGCGCACGATTCCCACGTAGTCGTTCATTACCTGTTGCGCTTCTTTCTTGTTGTGTGAAACCAGAATCCACTCCTCGGGATTGACCGTGCCGCTGTCGTCCCAGTCGGGGAAAGGGGTGTCGTTCTGCAGCGCGCCGACGGTTTCCCTGATGTCGGTGAAGGCGCGGTAAGCGAAGACGAGCGCTTCGAGAAGCGAGTTGCTGGCCAGCCTGTTCGCCCCGTGTACTCCCGTGCAGGTCGTTTCCCCGCAGGCGTAGAGCCGGTTGATGCTCGTTCTTCCGATCGCGTCGGTTTTGATCCCTCCGCAGGAGTAGTGTGCGGCAGGCACGACCGGGATCATCTCCTTCGTCATGTCGATGCCGTAGCCGAGGCACGTTTCGTGGATGTTGGGGAAGTGCTCGACGGTTTTTTCCGGATCGAGATGGGTTACGTCGAGAAACACGCATTCGTCGCCGGTCTTCTTCATTTCGGAGTCGATGGCGCGGGCGACGATATCCCTCGGCGCGAGGTTTTCCCGCTTGTCGTATTTGTGCATGAACTCCTGGCCGTTTTTCAGCTTCAGGACGCCGCCGAAACCGCGCACAGCCTCGGAGATGAGGAAGGATTTCGCTTTCGGATGATAGAGAGAGGTGGGGTGGAACTGGATGAATTCCATGTTCGCGATCGTCGCTCCGGCGCGATAGGCCATCGCGATGCCGTCGCCCGTGGCGATCGGCGGGTTCGTCGTGTGGGGGTAGACCTGGCCGAGGCCTCCGGATGCGACCATGGTGACTTTGGCGAGGATTTTCTTCAGCTTCCGGTTTTTCGAGTCGAGCACGTAGGCTCCGTAGCAGTTGATGTCGTTCGTCTTGATGTGAAGATGGTGCTCCGTGAGCAGTTCGATCGCGAAATGGTGTTCGAGCAGGGTGATGTTCCGGTGGTTGTTGACCTTGTCGAGCAGCGCCTCTTCGATCTCCTTGCCGGTAAGGTCCCTGGCGTGGACGATCCGTTTCCGGGAATGTCCCCCCTCCCTCCCGAGGTCGAGGCTTTCACCGTCCGTCGTCGTGAACTCGACGCCGAGCTCCATCAGTTTTTCGATATGCCGGGGGCCTTCCCTGACCATGACGGAGACCATTTCCCGGTTGCACAGGCCCGCGCCTGCACCGAGGGTGTCGTCGATATGCAGCTCGGGGCTGTCGTTGTCCCCGACGGTCGCCGCGATGCCGCCCTGGGCCCAGTTGGTGTTGGAGGCGCAGCTTTCCTTTTTCGTGATGATGGTCACCTGCGCATGGTCGGCGGTGTGCAGCGCGAAGTAGAGTCCTCCGATACCGCTGCCGATGACCAGTACATCGGTGTTCAGTGCTTCTGTCATATGTTTTCCGGAAGAGTGTTCTAGGAATACGTTTTCAGGCTGTCGCCGGTTTTCGATGAGAGGCGTTCGAGGAGAAACACCAGCAGCAGACCGGCGGCCATGAGCGCGAGGGCGCTTGCGATAAGGGGGTCGGTGCCCGTTTCCCGCAGGTAGCCGGCCGGGGAGAGGTTGGCCGAGAAGAGCATCGCCTTTTCCCCGTCGGCGATGGAGATCGCCGCGGGGGCTTTCCAGGGCCACACCTTCGTCAGGGAGCCGAGCATGATGCCGGCCAGAAGCATCATCGTCCGGTCGTGGAAACGGTGGAGCAGTGTCGAGAGGATGCGCGAGAACGAGAGCAGACCGGCGGCGCAGCCGATTCCGAACAGCAGGATCACCGTGAGGTTGAAGTCCTTTATGGCGCCGAGGACGAAGGTGTATTTGCCGAGCAGGAGCAGGATGAAGCTGCCGGATATGCCGGGAAGGATCATGGCGCAGATCGCTATGGCCCCGGACAGGATGATGAACCACCAGCTTTCGGGAGTGGATACCGGGCTGAGGTTTGTTACCGCGAGGGCCGCGAGAACGCCGGCAAGACCCGCGCCCCAGGCGGAGACGGAGTGTTCCCGCACCCTTGCGGCAACGACCACGGCCGAAGCGACGATCAGCCCGAAAAAGAACGAGAGCAGGAGCAGGGTGTGGTGTTCGAGCAGGTAGACGATCGCGTTGGAGAGCGTGACGATGCTGAAGAGAATTCCCAGGAGAAGGCTCAGAAGAAAGCCGCCGTTGACGGTTTGCCAGAACGAGCGGAGTTCGAGCCGGAAAAGCTTCTTGAGCGAGTACGGGTCGATGGCGCGGATCGAGTCGATGAGCGTCTCGTAAATTCCGGTGATGAACGCGATGGTGCCTCCCGAGACGCCTGGAACGATATCGGCGGCTCCCATGAGTACTCCCTTGAATGTTACGGGAATGTAGTTTGTGATTCGTGCCAGCATTGTCGGGACGCGGTCATTTGCTGCCTGTTCCGGCGGTGCGCTTCCGGATATGTTTCAGGGTGTTGAGCAGAATGATGATAATTCCGGCCAGTATAATGTAATGTACGAAATCAACCACGTCGGGGAAGAGGGCGGCCAGAAAATAGCCTATGGAGGTGAACGTGAGCACCCAGACGATCGATCCGGTGACGCTGTAAAAGAGAAAAACCGGGTAGGGCATGTTGACGACGCCGGCGAGGGTTGCCGCGAAGCTTCTGACGACCGGGGCGAAGCGTGCGAGAAAAACCGCTTTCGAGCCGTGTTTCTCGTAGAAGCGTTCGGTTTTTTCGAGATGCTCCTTCCGGAAGAAAAAGGTTTCCTTTTTACGCAGGAAGGTTCGCTGGAGCTGGTTGCCGATGAAGTAGCCGGTCGAGTCGCCCATTGCGGCTCCGAAGGAGAGGGTTGCGATGACGAGGGCGATGTCGAGCTGGCCCGATGCCGCGATCAGTCCCGCCGTTATGAGCAGCGAGTCTCCGGGCAGGAAGAACCCGGCGAAAAGTCCCGTTTCGGCGAAGACGATCGCGAAAAGCAGGGCGTAGCCCCCCCAGACGATAAGCTCTTCGAGTGTCTGTATCTCCGGGAGGTATGTGAACATGTTCCTGCTCCTCGTGTAAACAATATTCCTTCCGGTATTCATCAACGCCGGGGTTCCGGCCCCGTCCCGGCTGCGTCGAAACGCCGTGTCAGGGAATCAGCACCGCGCAGGCGATGACCGTCGTCCAGAGGTCGTTTTCGCCTTCCGCCGACTGCGTGATGTTGAACGAGTTGATGATCTTGCCGCTCATCTTGTAAATGCCCTCGCGCTCGTCCCAGTCCTTGTTGGGGTCGAACTCGATGCCGAGCGTGGTCGCCAGCATCGTCGCCGCCAGGTCTTCGGCGTATTCACCGGACTGTTCCTCGGTCTGTCCGTAGGGGTGGTGCTCCGAAAGATAGCCGTAGAGCGATTCGTCCGCCGGGAGCGCGACCCCGATCGACGATGCGATCAGGCGGCTGTGCTCGTTGGTGGAGTTTCTCGCCATGACGGCAAAAGTGATCTCGCCGGGCGAGAGGTGCGCCAGTCCTTCCTCGACGCTCACCCGCTCGCAATTGGGAGGGAAGATACTCGATACCGTTACCAGGTTGCATTTTTCGATCTTCGCATCTCGCAGGGCAAGTTCGAAGGACGACAGATACTCCTTGTGCCTTCCGACACCCTTGGTGAAAAACACCTTTTTCGGTACAAACGACAACGTCTTTTTCTCCGGATAACAGTGTGGTCCGGGCCGGGCGTTTCAGGCTGCAGCGCCTGGGGGGCTTTTGCCGCCCGAACCGGTTTGTGTACAGGAACCGCAAAACTGTGCAAGTATAGAAAAAAGACGCGTTATTCGGAATCTTTTTTTCCGAGGACCTTGAAAAATTTTCTCTTGCCGGCCCGGATGATTTTCGGCGCGTCGCCGAGCGCCACCTCGAAGGCCATGTCGGTGATTTTCTCTTCGTCGATCTGGACGGCCTTCTGTTTGATCAGCCGCCGCGCCTCGCTTTTCGAGGGAACCGCTTCGAGCTCGACCAGCAGGTCCACCAGGGGGATGGACGGGCCTGCGAAGGAGAACTCCTCGATCGCTTCGGGGGCTTTCTTGTGGACGAATACCCTGTCGAAGTGCTCTTCGGCCTTCAGGGCTTCGCTCCTGCCGTGATAGAGGGCGACGATCTCCCTGGCCAGGGTTCTTTTCGCCTCCCTCGGGTTGCGGCGGACAAGTTCGGCAAAGAGCTCCGGCGGCTTTTCGGGGCTGGGAAGCAGCAGCCTGAAATAGGTTTCGATCAGGTTGTCCGGAATGGAGAGTATCTTGCCGTAGCTGTCCTCGGGAGCGTCGTTGAAACAGATGGCGTTGCCCAGCGATTTCGACATTTTTTCCTGCCCGAAGGTTCCTTCGAGCAGCGGCATGGTGATGCAGACCTGCGGAGCGATACCGTATTCGCGCTGCAGGTCGCGTCCGACGAGAAGGTTGAATTTCTGGTCGGTGCCGCCGAGCTCGATGTCGTTGCGCAGATGGACGGAATCCATGCCCTGCGCGAGAGGGTAAAGGAATTCATGGATCGATATAGGCTCGCAGGACCGGTACCGTTTCTCGAAGTCGTCCCTTTCGAGCATGCGGGCGACCGTGTAATGGCTCGATAGACGGATGACGTCGTCGAACGTCATCTTTCCGAGCCACTCGGAATTGTAGCATATGGTGGTTTTTTCCGGGTCCAGGATTTTCGAGGCCTGTTCGAAATAGGTTTCCCCGTTCGCCTTCGCCTCTTCGGCTGAAAGTTGCGGCCTTGTTTTGCTTTTGCCGGAGGGATCGCCGATCATGGCCGTGAAGTCGCCGATGATCAGCACGGCTTCGTGCCCCAGATCCTGAAACTCCCTGAGCTTGCGCAGCACCACGGAGTGGCCGAGGTGCAGATCCGGTCGGGACGGATCTGCGCCGAGCTTTACCCGGAGCGGCTTGCCCGTTTCCCTGCTGTTTTCGATCTTTGCGGCAAGCTCCTCTTCACTGATAACCTCGACGGTGTTGCTGACGATACGGTCGAGCTGTTCTTGTACGGGAGGAAAAATCATTGAAACGGTCCTTTGTTACGATTGGTGTTGTTCTCTCCGCAGGCGGCGCTCCTCGTCACGGGCCCTGATGCTCTCTCTCTTGTCGTACAGCTTCTTGCCCTTCGCCAGCGCGAGCTCTATTTTCAGTATGCCGCGGTTTGTGAAAAAAGCCTGTAACGGTACGAGAGTCAAGCCTTTCTGATGCAGTTTCAGCTGGAGTTTACGGATTTCGTCCCGTTTCAGGAGCAGTTTGCGGCTTCTTTTCGGGTCGAGGCGCTCGAGAGTGTTGTGCTCGTATTCCGAGATCTGCATGTTTTCGAGCCACACCTCTCCCCGGTGAACGATGGCGTGGCTGTCGTTCAGGCTCGCCCTGCCGAGCCGTACGGACTTGACCTCGCTTCCCCGGAGCTCGATTCCGGCCGTAACCGTGTCGAGGATCGTATACTCGTGACGCGCCTTGCGGTTGAGGATCTTCGTCACGTATTGCTTCTGTTTCTGCTTGCCGGTCACGGTTGCGTTTTTCTCTTCATTGCATGGATGGAAAGGAATGGCGGGACCCGCCGGGTCATTCCGTCCGGTAATAGTCCTTCGGGATCAGGTTGCCGATGTTGAGCAAGAGGCCGGGATCGAATGTCTTCTTTACCCGCAGCATTTCCCTGACGCCCTCTTCGCCGAACATCCTCGCGAGGTAGTCCACCTTGAGTTTGCCGATCCCGTGTTCGGCCGAAAGCGTTCCCCCGAGCTCGAGCGCCTTGTCGACAAACCCTTCGTAAAGCGCCTTCGCCGTGACGAACTCTTCGTGGTTCGACGGCAGGATATTGAGGTGGACATGGGCGTTGCCGATATGGCCGAAGATGATGTAACGAAAGCCGTGGCTTCGGCAGACCTCCCGGTAGTAGTGAAACAGTTCGGGAAACGCGTCGTCCGGAACGGCCATGTCGGTGCTGATCTTGGTTTCCGACTGCCGTGCGAGCCATTCGTTGACCTGCACCGGAAGTTCGTGGCGGAACGCTTTCATCGCGCGCTGTTCCCTGCCGTCCAGGGCCACCCACGATTCGTCCGTCATCGCGTTGCACGATTCCATCAGTTCGAACCAGGCTTCGAGCGTGCCGTCCTCCTCCGAGGCGGTGGTTTCCTGTTCGAAAAACAGTGCGCCGGCCGTATCTGCGGGAGTGTCGGGATAGACTCCCCGAAGAAATTCGAGGGAGTTGGCGTCGAAAAGCTCGAGGGCTGTCGGCCGGACCCCGCCTTCGCGACTTTTGGCTTTTTCGACGAAGCGGAACAGGTCGTCGAGGGCGCGGAAATAAACCATGCACGCGATGATTTTTTCGGGCGCGGGCACGAGCCGGAGGTCGGCTTCGACAATGACGCCGAGCGTGCCCTCCGAGCCGATGAACAGGTCGGCGAGGTCCATGTCCGGCGCCGAATAGTAGCCGGCGTTGTGTTTCGAGGTCCGGGGCATCGTGTAACGGGGCCGTTCGAAATCCAGCGGACCGGCGATCGGGAGGTCGAGCCGGAAACGGCCGTCCGGACCGGCTCTGTACTTCCCCCTCGGCAGATCGAGCGTGTCGCCGGAGGGCAGGACCACCACGAGACGCGCTATGTGGTTTCTCGTCGGGCCGTATTTGTAGGTTCGGGCTCCCGAAGAGTTGTTCGCGATCGTACTGCCGACGAAGCAGAGTTTTTCCGTGGGGTCGGGCGGGTAGAGCCATCCGGCACTCCCGGTCTTGTTCTGGATGTCCTCGAGAAGCGCGCCCGGACCGACGGTCAGGAGCGCCGTGCCGTCTTCCTGTGGAACGGGTTCGCCGATACGGTCGAGCTTCTCCATCGAGATGACATGGTCCCCGAACGGAATTCTGCCGCCGGTCGTGCCGGTACCGTTGCCCGCGACGACGTAACTTCCGACGGCGGGCGGGCGGTCCGTGAAGAGGCTCGCCACCTCTCCGGAGGTTTCCGGAAAGTAGACCCCGGGGGTATGACCGGTCTGTATGTTACTCGTGTCTTCCAGGAAGCCCCTCAGAAGATCGGGATCGTTTTTATAGATCATACTGCGGCTCTCTTCTCGCGGTGCTGTCGGCCGGTGCGTTCCGCCCGGCACCGTTTTCCTTGCTGTCGGCCACGGCGACGGCCGCCGTGGAATCCGGACCGTTAACATAATAATTAATCAGCTTTCCGGCTATAGGAGCCGATACGCTGCCGCCGTACCCGGCGTTTTCGACAAGCACCGCAAGGGCGATGACCGGTTCTTCAACCGGTGCGAATGCCACGAACCATGCGTGGTCCTTTCCGTGGGGGTTCTGCGCGGTGCCGGTTTTACCGGCGACGCTTACGTCCTTCACCGCGGCACGCCGTCCGGTTCCCGAGTCGACAACCCCCTGCATCGCCTTGCGGACGGTTTCGAGGTTTCTTTCGGAGACGGGGAGTTTTCTCTTCGGGAACGCAAGGGGCACGAGGGTGTCCTGTCCGTCGGGCCTGTATGCGCTCACGAGATGCGGCTCGTGCCACGTGCCCCTGTTGGCGAGGGTCGCGGTGAACGCCGCGAGCTGCAGGGGGGTCGTGTTCAGTTCCCCCTGGCCTATGGAGAGGCTTACCAGATAGCCCTTCGTCCACTTCCCCTTGCCGTAGCGTTTGTCGTAATAGGCCGACGAAGGGAGCAGGCCGGAGCGTTCTCCCGGAATATCGATGCCGGCTCGTTCCCCGAAACCGAACATCCGGCCGTACTCCGACCACGTTTCGAATCCTACGTCGAAGATGAGCTGATAGTAGTATGTGTTGCACGACTCGACGATCGCCCGTTCGAGGTTCACGTGGCCGTGCCCCTCTCCGCCATGGCAGAGGAAGCGCCCTCTTCCCAACCTGAAGACGCCCGAGCAGTAGATGGTTTTTTCAGGATCGACGGCTTTTTCCTCGAGCGCCGCTATGGAGAGAAGCAGCTTGTAGACCGATCCCGGAGGATAGGTCGCCTGTATCGCCCGGTTAAAGAGCGGCTTTGCGGGATCGTTCACCAGTTTTCGCCACTGTTCGGCGTCGGTTTTCCCGTTGAGGATTTCGAGGTCGTAATCCGGCTGGCTCGTCATGGCGAGTATGCCGCCGTCGTTGGGGTCGATAGCGACGATGGCTCCCGATTTACCGGTTTCTTTCAGAAGCTCCTCGGCGAGCCGCTGCAGATCCGCGTCGAGGGTGAGGTGAAGGTCGTTACCGTTGATGAACGGTCTGTCCTTTCTGCCACCCTCGAACGTTCCCGCCGATTTCCCGACGGAGTTGACCAGTTCGTAGCGGATACCCTTTTCGCCCCGCAGCAGGTCTTCGTACTGTTTTTCGAGTCCCTTGCTTCCCGTCTTGTCGTCGGGGGTGTAGCCCTTGTAGGCCATGGCTTCGAGCTGTTCTTTCGAGATGAAGTTCAGGTACCCGAAAATGTGCGAGGCGGAAAGGTGCGCCGGGTATTTCCGCTTGTTTTCGACTTCGATCATCACCCCGGGAAGACGCCAGAGATTTTCGCTCAGACGGATCATCTCCCGGGCTCCGATGTCCCGGCCGACGGCGACCGGAGCGAAGCGGTTGTAACGGAACCCCTTGTCGATCCGTTCCGTCATCTCCTCGCCGGTGATATGCATGAGGGAGGCGAGCGTGCTTTTTTTCAGGGAGTCGGTGAACTCCGAGGGTATCACCTTGACCGTGTAGAGCGGCTGGTTGTCGACGACGACGGTGCCGTTCCGGTCGAGCATCCTTCCCCTTGGAGGGTGCAGCCAGACCCGTCTGAGGCTGTTCGCGTCGGATATTGAACCCAGTTCCTTGTATTCGAAAATCTGCAGGTGGATAAGCCGCAGAAAGAGCACGACGAAACCCGCGATGACGACAAGGGAGACACTGTACGCCCGTTTTTGAATCTTGTCCATTCCTCAGGTGTTCGCGAGTATTTTCTTCAGGTGCCACTGGTAGACCAGCACGGCGACGAGCAGGTTGAACGTTGTCACCAGTCCCACGGAATAGGCGATGTGCCACGGCAGGGGGAGTGCGAGCACGTTTATCGCGGTCGCCTGTATCGCTCTGCCGCACAGCGAGGCGAGGATCACGCCCTTGTAGAACATTCTTTTTTTCTGCGAAGGGGAGGCGTGGCTGTTTTCAGGTATGAGGAAGTAGCCGGCGACAAAACCCTCCACGGTTTTGGCGAGCGTGGTTATGCCGATGTCCCCGCCCAGGACGCCCAGGCCCAGACCGGCGGCGAAACCGTAAGTCATGCCCTGTTTCTGGCCGGTTCTCAGGGAGAGGTACACGATGAAAATGGTGACGATGTCCGGGAAGGCCCCGAAAACGACCAGCCGCGAAACAGCGTACTGCTGGGCGAAGCAGAGGGCGCAGAGAAGAACGAGCCGTATGACGGTATCCTTTATCACGGTGTTTCTTCCTGGTTCGGGTTTTCTTCGGGAAGCGCATCGCCGGAGGGCGCGGGTCCCAAAAGCAGCTCCATTTTTTCCGGATCGGCCGTCTTGTCGGCCACAAGTACGTGCGTCAGGGAAGAGAAATCGACTAAGAGCGTGACATCGACGCTGAAAAACTGTTTTCCGGGTGCGACCTTCGACACCAGGCCCACGGGGATGCCGCGAAGAGCGAAGGTGCTGAAATCGGTCGTATACAGCGTTTCCCCGGCGTCGATCGAACTGCTCAGGGGTACGTAGTTCATCTGTGCCGTCTGTTCGCGCTTTCCGTCCCATCGCAAAAGGCCCTGCGTCATGTTGCTGTCCGACATGACGCCGACGCTGAATTCGGAGTGGATCACCGGCATGACTTTCGAGTAGTTGTCGGTCACCCGGATTACCCTGCCGACGAGCCCGTCGGGCGTGAGGACCGGCATGTCCTCGGCGACGCCCTGCCGGGAGCCGGCGTTGAGGATGAGAACGTTTTCCGTGGTGTTGAAACGCCTTTCGACGATCCGGGCGGGCGTGAATCCTGCCGGATGCCGGTTGACGAGGACCGCCATACGGTTCACCCGTGCGGAGTCGCGCAACGCGTTCGAGCCGGTGACGGCGTTGGCGAGGAGCATCGCGTTCTGCAGCGTCAGCCGCTCGTTTTCCTCCTTCAGCCTGAAGTACTGATGCAGGTCGCTGAAACGGCGGGAGACGCCCGCCCGGATCTCCATCCCCTGGGACAGGAGGCTTTTGAGCGAGAGCGCTTCCTGATAGACGATCAGTATGCCCGCTATCCCGCAGTAGACGAGTAGCAGCATGTAGGCGTTGTTGGCGGTGATAAACTTGAGAAACTTCGTCACGTCGATTAACGGATTACGCTTACTGCGATTCCCGGATCGTGCGTTGCGCTTTTCTGCCGGTTCGGGCCTGGTCGTCGCACGATCGATGGTCTGCTTTTCTACGTTCGATATCCCGCTATCGCGGCGGCATGCCGACAACCTGTCTTCAAAATTACACGTTCGCCGGACAGTGGCAAATTTCTTTTTGGATTGAAGAGGGCCGCAAACGAGTTTGCGGCAACTGTTGCCGACCGAATTTTATTCTTATATTTAACGTTTCATTCTTTGACGGCCGGTTGTGCAAGCGCTGGCGCGCGAGCGGTGCCGAAGAGTCGGGGATTAGCATAAGATATTTAACCGATTGCGGTTAGTTGTATGTTGCAGAACGTTACTGACAAATTTGTCGTGGTCGGCGACCGGGTGCTGATCAGGCCGAAATCGAACGACGAACGCACCAAGGCGGGGATCTACCTGCCTCCGGGAGTTCAGGAAAAGGAGAAGATCCAGAGCGGCTACGTGCTCAAGACGGGACCCGGTTATCCCGTCGGTCCGCCGCCCGAAAGCGACGAGCCCTGGAAGGAGGGGGTTTCGGCGCCGCAGTACATTCCGCTGCAGGCGCGAGTCGGCGATCTGGCGATTTTCATCCAGAACGGTTCGTACGAGATCGAGTACGGGGAGCAGAAATACGTCATCGTACCCAACGCGGCGATCCTCATGCTCATCAGGGAGGACGACGAGCTTGAATACTATCTGAAGTAAACGGTCTTTCCGGCCGGACCTGTTTTAACCTCATTTTTTACCGGTTTTTCCATGTTGTCACCAGGAACTTCAGTCCAGGCGCTGCACGAGCGCGTTCGAGAGTTGAGAGAAGAGATGAACGCGATGATTCTCGCGCACTACTATACGGTCCCCGAGGTACAGAACGTCGCGGATGTCGTCGGCGACAGCCTGGCGCTCGCCCGTGCCGCCGAAAGCACCGGGGCCGATGTCATCGTTTTCGCCGGTGTCTATTTCATGGCCGAGACGGCGGCCATACTCAACCCCGACAAGCTGGTGCTCATGCCCGACAACCGTGCGGGATGCCCTCTCGCCGACAGTTGTCCGGTGGATGAGTTCAGGGAGTTCAAGAAGCTTCACCCCGACGCGCTGGTCATCACCTACATCAATTCGTCCGCCGATATCAAGGCCGAGTCGGATATCGTCTGTACCTCGTCGAACGCCGAACGGATCGTAAGCCAGATTCCTTCGGACCGCAAGATCATCTTCGCACCCGACAGAAATCTCGGTACCTACGTCATGAAGAAGCTGAACAGGGAGATGATCCTCTGGGAGGGTTGCTGTTACGTGCACGACGCCTACCGGTGGGAAATCATCCGGGAATCGCTCGAAGAGCATCCGGGTGCGAAATTCATCGCTCATCCGGAGTGCCGGGACGAGGTGCTCGTTCACGCGGACTTTGTCGGTTCGACCGGAGCTCTGCTCGACTACAGCGAGAAAACCCCGGCTTCCGTCCTGATCGTCGCGACCGAGCCGGGTATCCTCTACGAGATGGAGAAGCGTTCCCCGGACAAGATCTTCATTCCCGCACCGAAGGACTCTTCCTCGCCGAGCAGCGTCTGCACGCAGATGAAACAGAGCACGCTCGAAAAACTCTGCGAATGTATGGAACTGCGCCGGCCGCGCATCGAGGTGGACCCGGCTCTGGGTGAGGCCGCCCTGCGCCCGATCCGGCGGATGCTCGAAATGTCGTAAAACGGACCGGTTCGTTCGTCCGGCCTCCGTGCGCCGGTTCAGAGCGCTTCTTTCTCTCCGTAGGCGTAAATGAAAGCCCCTTTCGAAAGTTTTCCGACCACGTCGTCGATCGCCCGGGGGGCGACCACGAAACAGCCGTTGCTCCGGCCGATCCTCGGACCCTGAAGGGTCAGGAGGTTTTCGACCACGACCGGGAGCGAAACGTACCAGGCGGCGTGCAGGACGATATCCCTGGCATGGGCGTTGCCGTTGTGCAGGGAGTCCAGACCGTGAAGCCTGATGGCCAGGCCGTGTTCGCCCCGGTAGATTTCACCGGTTTTATAGAGCCCGAGGCTGCTCATGTTCGAGCCGGGCCTGTTCGAAAAGGTTCGTGCGTAGAGCGCGCCGCTGTTTTTGCCGTGGGCTACCCGGTAGGCTGTTCTTGTTCCCGTGTTTTTTTCAATGACGAGCATGCGGCGCGAGTATGACGGCTGCGTGTAGTCCACCACGACGATCGTTTTCGCACGCTCTTCCGGGTGACGGCGTTCGTAGGCCGATACGGCTTCGAAAGCCTTCCGTTCGGCCTCTTCGGACACCTGCGGCAACCGGAGTGCAAGGAGAGCCGCGCCGGTCAGGGCGACGAGCAGCGGCAGCGCTGCCGCGAGGAACATCTTTTTTCCGTTCATGGGCGGTGTGCTTCCCGGCGATTACCGAAAGCCCTCTTTGAGGAACGTGCCGTCCTGGTACTCCTCGAACGCCGTTCTGAGCTCCTCGCGCGTATTCATCACGATAGGGCCGTGCCAGGCGACCGGTTCCTCGAGAGGCCGGCCGGAAAAAAACAGGAACCTCAGCGGCTCCTCGTCGGTGGTCGCGCGGATATGATCCCCGTCGGTCTCGAACAGGACGAGGGTCTCGTTTCCGAGAAGCGGTTCCGACTCCATGTCGAAGTAGCTGACGCCTTCGATGTCGTATTCGAAGGGGTCCGTGGCAAAGCTGAAGTAGCCGTTCCCGGCTATGACATAGGCCAAAGCCGTGTAGTCCGCCTTCACGTCGTGCGTCCAGGCCGCGCCGGGGGGCAGGGTTACATCGAGATATTCGGGGTCGATCGAGATGCCGTCGACCGCCCCCCGCCTTCCGTCCGCCTCGCCGCTGATCACCTTCGTGATCGCGCCGTCGGCCCGGCGTACTTCGGGAATCGACGCGGACGGGATGTCGCGGTAGCGGAGGGCGGTCATTTTCCGCGATGCGGGCAGATTCGCCCAGAGCTGGAATCCGGCGACCCGCCCCTCGGCGTCTCCGGCAGGCATTTCTTCGTGGATGATGCCGCTGCCGGCGGTCATCCACTGCACGTCGCCCGGATGGATGACCCCGCTGTTGCCGAGGCTGTCGCGGTGCGAGACCGAACCTTCGAGCAGGTAGGTGATGGTTTCGATACCCCGATGGGGGTGCCAGGGGAACCCCTTGCGGTAATCCTCCGGATCGGAAGAGCGGAAGTCGTCGAGCAGGAGAAACGGATCGAAAAGAGGAGCCTCGCCGAAGCCGAATGCCCTTTTGAGCCGTACCCCCGCGCCTTCGGTTACCGGCTTGCTTTCGAAGACCTTGCGTATGCTTCGCGGTTTTCCCATAGTTCGCATTGCTGTGGTTGAGGACAGCACGTTACAGTTTGTTCCTACTAAAACAAGCGAATAGTTGCTTTCGTTCGGGTGCCTTCATCGTCAACCCGCTGAAACGGCTATAAGATCAAAAGCTCAGGTGCTTGTCCTGGTGGGAAACACGCTATGAACCGATTTGCACGCTAGTCTGATTGGAAGCGCTCGTCGCAGGTGAACACTGTGGCTGATGGAGACGACCAAACCCGATATGACGCATGGCAGGGAGAAGGGTGCTCATCAATCACGGTTCAGAGGGGATTTTCAGCAGCATTCCTTGTTCGATAGCTGGCTTGCTTCATTGAGGATGCTCAACAGCGGGGTTCCGGCGAGATGTTCGGAAAAAGCGAATCCTTCGCGATCCAGTTGCGCTATTATGTCATAAGCCGTTTGAATCGCCGCTTTTTCAGAGGCGCAGATAAAGGGGCCTGCGGTGTTATAGTCGCCGGTGGCAAAATAGTTCGTACAGCCGCACCAGTTCATGCAGTAGTCGCGCAGACTGCACGTTCGACAAGCCTCGTTGGCGATGTGCTCGGCATCGTGCGTGCACTGTTTCGATAAGCTGCCGCTCAGTGAGATATTCCCCAAGCAGTGGTCGGTGCCTTCATCCTTGCCTATAAGTCTTTCGCAGGGGTAGATATTTCCGGATGTGGCAAAAGCGAGCTCTCCCTTGCTCATGCGGCATTTTTCCAGAGGTTGATACCCTCCCCTGAGCATAACCACGATTTTGCTGTCTATCAAACTGATGTGATGCGCGTTTCCCGTACGGTAAAAGTCGGTGTATTTTTTCCCGATGCTGTCATACAGCGCGGGAAGCATGTCGGCTTCGTTTTTTGTCCATTGCGCGGTTATGTCGTGATTGAGGTAGATGTTTCTGACCCCCAGCCCGGAGAAGTAATCGACGACATCAGGAAGAAAATGCAGGGTTTCCGGTTTGTAGACAGCGTTAACCGGCATGAAGGGGAAAAAATTTAGTGCCTTCCTGATGTTTGCTTCTACGATAGCGGAACTGCCGGAACCATCAGCAAAAATCCTCGAGGAGTCCTGAACATGAGGGGGGCCGTCACAGCTTATGCCGAGCGTGATATTGCGTTTCTTCAGGTAGGTGGCAATATCCCCGGAAAAAATTGTTCCATTGGTAACTATCGAGAAAAGAACCCGTTTCTTGTCATACAGGGGATGGGAGATGACAAGGTCGACGATGTGTTTCAGGAGGTCAAATTCGAGCAAGGGTTCGCCCCCGAAGAAACCGATATCTATCTTTTCCCCGGAAGGAGTTGACCGAAACATGAAGTCGACAATACGGGTTGCCGTCTTGTGACTCATTACCTGTGGAACTTTGCTTATATAGCAGTATTTGCATGCAAGGTTACATTCCTGCGTAAGAGAAAGAGTGTATTTCATCACGGAAAAGAGTAATGGAGCTACGAAAAGGTAGGCCGAAGCATCAAAGGATTCCTCGCAAAAGCCAGTCGGCCTTGCCCGGGTTCGGTTTGAATTTGCATCACGAAAAAGGCCGTCTCTGAATGTGCTGTCAGAGACGGCCTTTTTGCTTTTCTACATCTCGTTGATCGATTCGCTTATTTCCATGAACGTTTCAAACCCGATACTGTTTGTGTTTGCAAGGCGTTTGCCGAACTCCTTGATCAAAGGAGTTGAAAATGCCTGCCATTGCTTGGCGTTCAGGAAATAGATCTCGCCTTTGTAGTGCAGATGGGGAGTTTTGCGTCCGCCCCGAATATTTATGATGTATTCGGGATTGATTTTTTTTGTGCGCGAGGAAGCGCTCAGCGGCATAGCGTCGACACGGAGTGCTTCATGATGTACGGGGGCGAGCCTGTTTTTTTCAATGAACCGTTCAACTATCGGTTCGTTCGTCACCCAGAAATCGGCGGGAAGTCCTATCCACCATCTCCAATTGAGTATTTTTTCGTCAAGAGTTGGCATTGTGCTCTCCGGTTAGTTGTTAACAAATTTACTGCAACAACAAGCACTGCACACTCGTCCGTCCGCGAGCCTACGTTACTTCAAGGCTGGAAACGGTAAAAATGCCGTTGACATCGAAGAAAAGAATAAGACCGAGAATCAGGAAAAAAGCGGGTAGGGTTAGCTCCATGTTTCCTCGTATCCAATATAGAAAAAATAGCGTATTCAGTCAAATATTCCTTGCTGCCCGGTAGCTGCTGTGGATTTCCTGTCTTATTTGCCGGAAAGGTAATTCTTTAATTCACAACTGATTGCGTAAATTCCTCATGCAGCGGCGGCCGTGGGGCGGAAACCCTTCGCCGGCCGGGTTGCGCCGCGGCATCTGTAACGATCAACCGGAGCGAACTTCATGGGCACAAGAACAGCCACTATTCTTTTTATCGGCGACGTGGTCGGTAAACCGGGACTGCAGATCGTCAGCCATCTGCTGAAGGGATATATCTCGAAATACTCGGTCGACTTCGTGATCTGCAACGGAGAGAACGCCCATCACGGCAAGGGAATGAGCAGGGAGGCCCTGCACCAGCTCCGGGAAGCCGGAGTCGATGTCGTGACCGGGGGCAATCACACCTGGAGCAATTTCAATTTCTTCGATACGCTCAAGAGCGAATCGTCGGTGCTCAGGCCCCAGAACTATCCCAGAGGCGCGTACGGTAGGGGTTACGGCATTTACAGCATGGCCGACGGCCTGGGAGATATCGCGGTGGTCAATCTGCAGGGCAGGACCTTCATGTCGCCGATCGACTGCCCGTTCCGTACGGCCGACTGGGTGATCAAACAGGTGAAGGAAAAGGTTTCCTGTATCGTCGTCGACATGCATGCCGAGGCGACCGCCGAGAAGATCGCCCTCGCATGGTATCTCGACGGACGCGTCGCCGCCGTCATCGGCACCCACACGCACGTGCAGACCGCGGACGAGCGTATCATGCCGAACGGCACCGGCTACTGCTCGGACGCCGGCATGACCGGTCCGCACGAATCGGTTATCGGCATGCAGATCAAAAGCGCCACGGACCGGTTTCTCTTTCAGACACCCCACAAGTACGAATGCGCCGAGAACGACGTGCATTTTTCAGCCCTGCTGCTGCGGATCGATACGGAAAAAGGCGTGACGACCGGCATCCGCCGGATCTGCTTCCCCGAATTCGAGCGGGGCGAAGTTCCCGAGGGGTAGCGCGGGCGCCGGCCGCTTATCGTTCGCCCCGCTCGAACTCCTCGGCGACGATAACGTCCTCTCTGCTGCCGATGTAGAGCGGCGTTCTCTGATGCAGGTCCGCGGGCTCGATGTCGAGAATGCGCTTGCTGCCGTTCGTCGCCCGTCCGCCGGCCTGTTCGCAGATGAAGGCGAGCGGGTTGGCTTCGTACATCAGCCGGAGTTTGCCCTCGCTGTGCTTTTTTGTCGCCGGGTAGATGAAGACGCCTCCCGTGAGGAGGTTGCGATGAAAATCGGCGACCAGCGACCCTATGTAGCGCGTGCTGTAAGGGCGACCCGTCGCTTCGTCCTCTTTCTTGAGCCAGTCGAGGAAACCGATGGTCGGTTCGTTGAGCTGTTCGGTCGATCCCTCGTTGATCGAGTAGTATTTTCCTCTCGCCGGAGTGGTGATGTTCTCGTAGGAAAGCAGGAACTCCCCGATGGTCGGGTCGTAGGTGAATCCGTGTACGCCGTGCCCGGTGGTATAGACCATCATGACGGAAGAGCCGTAGATCACGTAGCCCGCCGCGACCTGCCGGGAGCCTTTCTGGAGGCAGTCGTTGATGTCCGCCTTCTTCGGGTCGTCTCCGGTGAGACGGTAGATGGAGAAGATGGTGCCGACGCTGACGTTGACGTCGATGTTCGACGATCCGTCGAGAGGATCGAAAAGGAGCACATAGCGTCCCGTCTCGTTTTTCGGCGGGATGATGGTGCCCTCGTTTTCTTCCGAACCCATGAGGGCGAAACGACCGTGCTGGCCGATGGCGTTGATGATTCTTTCATTGGCGAAGAGGTCGAGCTTCTTTACCTCCTCGCCCTGGACGTTCGTCGTGCCGGTCATGCCCAGAATATCGGCGAGCCCCGCCCTGACCACCTCGCGCCTGACCAGTTTCGCGGCGAAGGCTACATCGTAGAGCAGATCGGTCAGCTCTCCGGTAGCCTGCGGATGACGCTTCTGTTCCTCGACAAAGTGACGTTCTATTGTAATCAGTTTGTTCATCGTTTTTTTTCGTGGTATGTGTTTGTGATGGCAGTGACAAGGTATGGCCGGAAAGGCCCGCGGCGCTGCTAAATCTACCGTTTTTTTGTGGTATTTCAAGGACCCCGTCGAAAAGGACGATCCCGGCGAAGGGCTCTCCGGGTTTCGGTGACGTTCGTTTCTTGTCGCGCGAGGATGAAATGGTTATATATGCTCAATGAAACGGTATCGATGGAATCTCCGCAAATCCGACGAAGAGGCGGTTGAGGCCCTTTCGCGGGAGATCAACGTCAGCGTCCCCCTCGCCCGTGCACTCTGCAACAGGGGGATTCGCACCTTCGCGGAGGCGAAAGCCTTTTTCCGGCCCGACCTTTCCACGATGCCGTCCCCGTTTCTTTTCAGGGACATGGAGAAAGCCGTGGGGCGTCTCCGCAAGGCTCTCGGGGAAGGGGAAAAAATTCTGGTATACGGCGATTACGATGTGGACGGCACGACGGGTACGGCGCTGCTCTGCCTTTTTCTTCGCGAGCAGGGCGCAGATGTCTCCTACTACATCAACGACAGATTCACCGAGGGATACGGCCTGTCGGAAGAAGGCGTCGCCCACGCCGGAGAAACGGGAACGGGGCTCGTCATTGCGGTCGATTGCGGAATACGGGCCGTCCGGGAGATAGGGCTGCTCGCAGAGGCCGGGATCGATGTGATCGTCTGCGACCATCACGAACCGGACGAGCTGCCGCCGGCCTGTGCGATCCTGAACCCGAAAGTGCCGGGGGACGGCTATCCCTTCCGCGAGTTGTGCGGTTGCGGTGTGGCCCTCAAGTTCGTTCAGGCCTTCAGTGAATCCTCCGGAAAATCCTTCGGCGAATGGAGCGGCTATCTCGATCTTGTCGCCCTTGCGACCGCGGCCGATATGGTGCCGCTCGAACAGGAAAACAGGGTCTATGTGCACGAGGGGCTCCGGATCATGCGCAACGGGGCCCGGGCGGGCATCGAGGAAATGCTCTCCATCGCAGGGCTTCGCCCGTCCTCTCTCGGCGTTTCCCAGATAGCTTTCGGTATAGCGCCGCGGATCAACGCCGCCGGACGTATGCAGACGGCTCGCACCGCTGTCGAGTGGCTGCTGGCGGGTTCGCGCGACGACGCCAGGGCTCACGCAGCGGAACTCGACCGCCTGAATGCGGAAAGGAAGGAGCTCGACGCGGGGATTTTCAGGAGTGCGGACGCGATGGTCGAGAGTTACTTCGCGAGCTACTGCTCTTCACTGGTGCTGTTCAGTGAGGAGTGGCATCTCGGTGTGCTCGGCATCGTGGCCTCACGGCTTCAGGAAAAATACTATCTCCCCACGGTAGTCATGGGGAGCAGTGACGGTCTGGTGAAAGGCTCCGTCAGAAGTGTCTCGGGATTGAACGTTTTCGACGTGTTGCAGGAGTGCGGACGTTTTCTCGAAGAGTTCGGCGGTCACGAAGCCGCGGCCGGAGTAGCCCTCAAGCCGGAAAATATTCCGGGTTTCCGCAGGGAGTTCGACCGGATCTGCTCGGAGCGGCTGTCGATCGACGATCGCCGGAAGGAGCTCCCGATCGACTCCCGCCTGTCGCTCCGGGAGGTGACCGGCAAGTTTCTCAATGTACTCGGCCAGTTCGGTCCGTTCGGGCTCGGCAACAGCGAACCGCTGTTTCTTTCCGGCGGCCTCAGGCTTTCCGGGCTTCCCCGCCTGCTGAAAGGAAAGCACGTGAAATTCGCCGTCAGGGACGAGGCCGGAGGCATATACGACGTCATCGCCTTCAACCGGGAAGATATCTACCGCGAGATCGAGCGCGGCAGCACGAGGCCGTTATCCATGGTCTACACCCTCGAGGAAAACGAATGGAACGGCCGGAAAAGCACCCAGCTCAAGCTTAAGGATATGGCGTTTGAGGACGATTGAACTGTTCTGTCTCTCAAACCGTCTCCTCTTTCACCTTCTTCATCCGTCCGCCCGACCTGCCCTGCAGGAGCATGCCGATGAGGGCGGAAACGGCCGAGATGCCGAAAAAGATCAGGGAGAGAGCGACGCCCGTGTTCGGTTCGAGCCCGAGGTGGTTCAGCGAGTAGAAAAAGGTGATTTCGCGTGCGCCCGCTCCCCCGACGGTTATCGGCAGGACGGTTGCGACGGTCGAGACCAGAAAGATGGCCAGGTAGTCGATGTGGTTCGATGGGAGCGAGAGGGCGAGAAGGATGAACCAGGCCGAGGCGACCTGGGCCGCCTGGATGAGTATCGATTCGAGCGCGGTGACGAGAAATATCGGGGTGAACTGCTTGTAGAGCACTCTGGTCAGCAGCCACGACAGCGGGTAGCAGAGGATCAGGACGGCATAGACCGCTACGATGTACTCTCCATGCAGTTTTGCGAAGGTGCTGGGGAGCAGCAGCGCGGCCGTAAGGAACACGAGGGCGAAGATTCCCGCGACCCGGTCCCAGAAAACGGCGTTGAACACGTTGAGCGTCCTGATTTCGTGCTGTTTCTTCAGGACGTAGATCTTGTAGCCGTCGCCACCGATGCCTCCGGGCAGGAACATGTTGTAAAACATGCCGACGTAGTAGAGCAGCAGGTTGTAACGTTCGGTGAGCCGCAGGCCGATCGCACGGAAAAAGCGGTTGAGCCTCAGGGCGTTGAACACTTTCGAGATGTTGAAGAAGAGGAACGCCGCTACGAGGAACCGGGGATCGGCGGCGCCGATGACCTCGAGAAGCTTTGCCGTGTCGGTTTTCGCCAGAACGATGCTCAGGGCGACGACCGATACGACGAGCTGAAGGATCGTCCGGGCAAGTTTTTTCTTACTGATGCGTTTTTTTGCCAACGATGTCTCTGATGATATAGGGTTTCTTGTTCTGCGACTCGTAGTAGGTTCTCATGATGAATTCGGCTATGAAGCCGGTCGTGATGAGCTGGATGCCGGTGAAGGTCAGAATCACGCCGAGCATGAGCATCGGCCGGCCGCCGATTTCCTGTCCGAAGAGCTTGAGCAGAAGTAGATAGAGGTTGATCGCCATACCCGAAAAGAAGGCGATAAAGCCGAGCGAGCCGAAAAGATGCATCGGTTTCTGGCCGAACTTCTGGAAAAAGACCATGAAGAGCAGGTCGCTCAGCACCTTGAACGTTCTGCCGAGTCCGTACTTCGACCTGCCGTACCGCCGTTCGTGGTGCCGGACGTCCATTTCCGCCATCTTCGCCCCGTAGAGTTGCACCAGAACGGGAATGAAGCGGTGGAGCTCGCCGTAGAGCCCGAGGTTTTTCGCCACCTCTTTCCTGAACACTTTCAGCGTGCAGCCGTAGTCCCGGATGTGGACGTCGGTCAGCGTTCTGATGAGGGTGTTGGCGATCTTGCTCGGAATTTTGCGGAGAAACATGCCGTCCTTTCTTCCCGCCCGGCGCCCCGCCACGACGTCGAGACCGTTTTCCTCCAGGAAGATTATCATGGAGGGGATGTCGGACGGGTCGTTCTGCAGGTCTCCGTCCATCGTCGCGATCAGTTCCCCTTCCGCGTGGTCGATGCCGGCGGCCAGGGCCGTCGTCTGGCCGTAGTTCTTGTTGAAAACCAGCAGTTTGGCGTTTGCAGGGAGATGCTTCCGGGCGGTGTCGACCGTCCCGTCCGTCGAACCGTCGTCGACCAGGACGATTTCGTGCTCTATGTCCGCAAGGGTTCCGGCGAGGGCCTCAAAAAGCGGCTCTACGCTTTCTTCCTCGTTCATGAGCGGTATGACCACCGAAAGTTTCATCGATTGAGCGGTTTCACTGTCCGAGTTTCGCCAGAACGATGCCGTTCTTTTCATAGAGTACGACCGGATCGCGCAACCGTTCGAGGTAGTTCACGCTGGTCAGCACGATCTCTCCCGCAACGGGTTTGCGCCGTTCGGCAAGGGTTTCGGAATATACTAAAAAAGAGGGCTTGTTGATCTTCCACATCACGACCCGATACTCCCGGCTCCGGGCGAGCAGGGCGGCTTCCTTGACCGGTTCCTGCATGATCCTTCCCGCAAGGGGCAGCAGATGGAAATTGACGACCGCGAGGAAAAGCGTGCCCGCCGCGACGAATCGCCGGAGGGGGGAGAGGCGCGGCAGCAGCGAAATCCCGATCATCGCCGCCGCCGTCGCGGCAAGCAGGAGCGTGTGCCGGGATTGCTGCATCAGCCCGATTGCCGCCTCCAGCACCGCCGAGAGGTAGCGGTCTTCGACGCCGGCCAGCACGTGGGCGACGATCGGGGGCGCAGCCGAGAAGAGGAGCAGGAAAAGCGCCCCCGGAAGAATGTACGCGACCGGTTTTTCGATCCGGTCGAACGTCTGCGCGGCGAGAAGAAACAGGGGGGTATAGCCGTAAATGATGTAATGCGGGAGTTTCGTGCCCGAGAGCGAAAAGAAGACGAACACGAACGACGTCCAGATGAGGAGATAGACGTTCAGCGGATCCCGCAGAAGTTTCCGGATGTTCCCGAAGGCCGGGAGGAGCAGTCCCGTGGAAGGCAGGAGACCGACGAGCAGGACGGGAATGTAGTACCAGAGGGAGCCTCCGTGCCGTTCCATGGGCGAACCGAACCTTCCGATGTTGTGCTTGAAAAGGAACCCGTCGATGAACGCCTGGCCCTGATCGAGGTATTCGAGAGTGTACCAGGGCAGCGCGATGAGGACGAACAGCGCCATCCCGGCAGGATGGAAAACCGCTTTCAGCCATACGGCGGGTTCGCGCCTGACGAGAAAAAAGATGCCCGAAACGGCGAGCGGTATCAGGATGGCGACCGGACCCTTGGTGAGTGTGCCCAGGCCTATCGCGGCGAAGGCGAGCAGGATATGGGCTGTTTTCCGTTCCCTGTAGTAGAGGAAGATGGCGAACATCGAGAGCGCGAGCAGACAGTTGAGCAGGGCGTCGGCGATTGCCGCCTTGCCGACGACGGTTACCTGCAGCGAGAGGACCATGACGGCTGCCGCGATGAACGCCCGGCGCGCATCGAGCAGCCTGCGGGTGAAGAAAAAGATCGAGAGTGCCCAGCCGGCCGACGCGAGGGCCGACGGGAGGCGCAGGGCGATTTCGTTGAGCCCGAAAAGACGGACGCTCGCCGCCTGCAGCCAGTAGATCAGGATCGGCTTGTCGTAGCGGGGAACTCCGTTGAGGTAGGTCGTCAGGTAGTTGCCGCTCGTGAGCATCTCCCTGGTCGCCTCGCTGAAAGCCCCTTCGTCGACGTCGAACAGCGGCGCGAGGCCGAGCCCGGCGAAAAAACCGAGCGCCAGGAGAGCGCCGAGCGCGGCGATGTGGAGCCGGTCGTCCCGGTTGTTCGAGGCGTGTTCACTCTTCTGCATCGATGGATGTGCGGAAGTGGTTGCGGTAGAGGAGCGCCGTCACGAGTGCACCGAGCAGGCTTCCGGCGATGACGTCTCCGACATAGTGTTGGGTCAGTACGATCCGGCTTATCGCGATCGCGAAACCCGTGACAAGAAAAAGATGTTTGAAGCGGGGAAACAAGAGCACGAGCACGGTTGCCGCTCCGAGAGCGGTCGCGGCGTGACCCGAGGGAAAGGAGAGCCAGGCGTACTCGATATGGAACGGATCGAATCCGTACAGGCTTTCATGGAAATACAAGCGCGGCCGCGCCCTGCCGAGCAGGGCTTTGAGAAGATTAGCGGCAATGCCGGATGTCGCGACCGACGTGAACAGGAAAAGTCCTCCCTGCGAGGCCCGTGCCGATCGTTTGCGGTAGAAAGCCCATGCGAGAAGCCCGCCCGCAAGGTACCACTGCGACTCCCCGAGTACGGTGAGCGCCTTGAAGAAGCCGTAGACGGTCCCGTCCCTGATCGTCAGGAAGTAGTCGGCTACCGGCCGGTCGATCCAGAGATACGACGCCGCGACGGCGACCGAGGCCGTTATGGCGAGAGTGATTGAGAGGTGTTTGCTCGGCATGCAGAAAAAAACAAAAAGTCGGTGATTTCGCCAAACCGGCGTGCGCGGACAAGTTTTGCAGGGTGCCGGGTCTTTTTGCAACGGATTGAACTTTTTGCGTTCGGAGTGAATTACATGATCCTTGTATCTGCGGGCAGAGGGTTCGCCCGCCTTTTCCGTTCGATCACGAAACACAATTCCCGGCGTGGACCAGCATTCCTCATCCGCCATTCTTCTGATTTCCTGTCCGGACCGTATCGGTCTGGTGTCCCGGATTTCCCACTTTGTTTTCGAACGCGGCGGCAACATTCTCGATCTCGATGAACATGTCGATACCGCTTCCGGCATGTTTTTCATGAGGGTTTCCTGGAGCATGAACGGTTTCAGCATCTCCGCTTCGGAACTCGAAGACGCCTTCCGCCCGCTCGCAAAAGAGTTCGGCGCCGAATGGAGCGTTCATCTCGCACGGTCGAAGCCTCGCCTTGCACTGTTCGTTTCGAAGTACGATCACTGCCTGCAGGATATTCTGTGGCGGCAGAGTACCGGTGAGCTCGATGTCGAGATCCCCCTCGTCGTCTCCAATCACTCCGATCTCGAGCCCCTCGCGGTCCGTTACGGGATACCGTTTCATGTCTATCCCATAACTCCCGGCAACAAGCTCGAACAGGAGGAGGAGGAACTGGCTCTGCTCCGGAAGCACGAGGTCGATACGGTTGTTCTCGCCCGTTACATGCAGGTGCTCTCCCCACGGTTCGTCAACGCGTTTCCGAACAGGATCATCAACATACACCATTCGTTTCTTCCCGCCTTTTCCGGCGGAAATCCCTACCGGCAGGCCTTTCTGCGGGGCGTCAAGATCATCGGTGCGACCAGCCACTACGTTACCGCGGAGCTTGACGAAGGGCCTATTATCGAACAGGATGTCGTCGGAATATCCCACCGGGACAGCGTCCGCGACCTGGTGCGCAAGGGAAGGGACCTCGAACGTCTCGTACTTGCGCGGGCCGTCGCCTCCCATATCGAGCGCAGGGTTCTGGTCGACGGGCGCAAGACGATCGTTTTCAATTGAGCGCGTTCCACTCACAACAAACCGTTCCGATATGCTACAGCGTCTGCTCATCGTGCTTCCGTTTCTTCTCGCGGGATGCATCAATGTTCCCGAAGGGGTCGAGGATTTCGATCTCGATCGCTATCCGGGAACCTTGTTCCGTCCTGAAATAGTTGACAGTTTTTAAGCTGTACGCACCACCTGTCACCGTAAAGAAATACATTCGATCCCGAAACCCGATCCCGACCCCGATTCCCGACTACCTCAACACGCTTTACTTTTGACCTTTGACTTTTCATTTTTGACTTAACTCTCCCGGGATTCGCCGTCGGCGTCGGTATCGCTATCGAAACCGGAGTCCCGACAAGTCGGGATGAGGATTTTGATCCCGACCTGTCGGGACAACGAAGCAATTGAAACACGGAATAAATAGAGGTGCCCTTATAGGCCTTGACAGGGAAAGCTACCGGTGGGCGATGGTGGCGGGATACCGGAAAAAGCTGTTCTGGATTCTCGCCCGGCAGCCGGAAATGGAGCCGGGTCTCCTCGATTCGCTTGTCCGCAGGGCCGGGGAGGCGGGGTTCGATACCTCGAACCTCGTCATCAACGGGGCCGGGAGTGCAAAACCTGAAGAGCGCGGGGGCTGAGGTGGCCCTCAGATGCCGTTTCCCGTAAGGCTTGCGGTTTCGGGCCGGTGTTGCAGGGACCACATCGAGGCGTAGAGCCCTTTTTTCTCCATCAGCTCCCGGTGCGTGCCGCTTTCCCGCAGGCGACCGTCGTCCATGACGAGGATTCTGTCGAACGTTTCCATCTCTCTCAGCCGGTGCGTGATGACTATCAGGGTTTTGCGGGCCGCGAAACGCCGGACGCTTTCCATGAGGGTCCGCCCGGTGACGGCGTCGAGGTTTGCGGTGGCTTCGTCGAGAACGATGCAGGGGGCGTCCTGCAGCACCATGCGCGCGACGGCCATGCGCTGCCTTTCGCCCCCGCTCAGCCTCATGCCGTGTTGTCCGGCCCAATCGTCGAGTCTTTCGCCGAACGTTTCCAGGCCGGCGAATTTCAGGGCGGTTTTCAGCTCTTCGTCGGTTGCATCCGGTTTTGCAAGCAGCAGGTTGTTACGGAGGGTGTCGCCGAACAGATAGGTGTGCTGTGTCACGGTGGCCGTTCGTCGGCGCAGGGTTTCGGGGTCGAGAGTCCCGATCTCCCTGCCGCCGACGGAAACCGCTCCTTCGGCGGGCCGCCAGAACCCGAGCAGCAGATTGGCGATCGTGCTTTTTCCCGACCCGCTCGGCCCGACGACGGCTGTTTTTTCATGCTCGCTGATATGGAAGGAGACTTCCGAGAGTGCCGGCCGCGAGGTGCCGGGATAGGTGAACCCGACAGTACGGAAACTGACGGAACTCTGCGCCGGGAATGGTTCGGGGTTTTCCGGAACGGTGATTTCCGGCTCCGAGTCGATAATCTCGAACAGCCGTTTTCCGGCAAGAGCGCTCTCCTCCAGGTGACCTGCCGTATCCGGCAGGGGGAGGAACGCCTCGAAGGAAGCCATGACGGCGACGACGATGAGCGCCGTAAAGACGCCGTCCAGCATGCCCCCGTTGACCTGCGGCGCGAGAAGCCAGAGCAGGGTGAGCACCGCACCGTTCATCAGAAGCCCGGTCGCCGATTCGTGGGCTCCCCTGATCAGCAACTGCCGTCTCTGCAGCCTCAGCAATTCGTTCTTCAGCGACGCCAGCCGTTCCCGCCGTTCGTTCACCCGGCCGAAAAGCAGCAGTTCGTCCATGCCCTGCAGATAGTCGAGGGTTTCGGCCTGCAGCTCGGTCTGCAGACGGACGATTCGGGACGCCGTGCCCCGGTTCAGGCGTCCCGTGGCGACCGGAAGGCTTGCCGCCGCCGCGTGAAAGCAGAGCAGGGCGGTCGAGAACACGGGGGAGAAGGTTCCCATCAGGAACCAGAGGAGCAGTGAGACCAGCGCCGCGGTAAGGGGTGGCGCGACGACTCGTGCATAGAGGTTTTCGAGGGTGTCGATATCGCCCGTGATCCTCTGCAGGAGATCGCCGCTCCGGTATCGTTGCAGTCGTGCCGGGGCGAGGGGCTGCAGCGACGCGTAAAACCAGATACGGATACGGCCGAGTATCCTGAACGTAGTGCTGTGGGTGACGAGTCGCTCCGCGTAGCGAAGGCCGCCGCGGGCTATGCCGAAGAGGCGGACTGCGGCGATGCCGAGCTGCAGTTCGTGGAACGAAGGGTGCAGCGCGGCTTTTGCGATGATGTATGCCGAGGTCGTCAGCAGCCCGACGCCGCTGCCGATCGTCGCGAAGCCGAGCAGCGCGGCCAGAAGCATCCACCACCGGTAGGGCTGCACGATGCCGAGCAGTCTCGCTATTGTCTTCATGCCGCGCTTTCCTCCCTGATGGACAGGAGCGCGTTGCGGTAGAATCCCTCTTTCGAAACGAGTTCGGCGTGCGATCCGGACTGAACGATCCGTCCCCGGTCGAAGACCAGTATGTTGTCCGCGTGCTCTATCGTGGAGAGGCGATGGGCGATGATGATCGAGGTTTTTCCCTCGATGAGGCTTTGCATCGATGCAAGCAGTTCGACCTCGAGCGCCGGGTCCGTGTGCGAGACGGGTTCGTCGAGCAGGATCACCGGCGCATTTTTCAGAAACGCCCTTGCGAGGGAAAGCCTCTGGGCTTCGCCGCCGCTGATTCGCGCTCCCCGCTCTCCGGCCGGCGTGTCGAGCCCGAGAGGAAGCGAATGTACAAGGTTTTCGAGGCGGCTGGACCGGAGCGCCTGCATCAGCTCGGCCTCCGTGGCGTCGGGTTTCGCGAGCAGCAGGTTTTCACGGAGGGTGGCATGGAAGATATAGGGCTGCTGGGGCACCCAGGAAATTCCCTGCAGCCATTCGTCGCGGTCCATTTCTTCGAGGGGCTTTCCCCCGCAGGTGATGATTCCGTTCGACGGGGTCGCGAATTTCAGGAGCAGGTTGCCGAAGGTTGTTTTGCCGCCGCCGCTCGGCCCTGCGATTGCAGTGCATCGGCCGGCCTCCAGCGTGCATCGGACCTCTTTCAGGGCGGCGTCCCTGCCGCCCGGATAGGTGTAGGAAACCCCGTCGAAGACGATCGGTCCGCTGTGCCGGACGGGTTCGGCGCGTCGGGTGTTGTTTCCTTTGGTGGAGGGTTCCGGCCGGTCCAGGAGGGCGAAGATCTCTCCGGCCGCGCTCGTGCCTTCCATTCCGGCGTGGAACTTCGCGCCGAGCGTGCGAAGAGGGAGGTAGAAATCGGGTGTGAGCAGCAGAATGAACAGGGCCGGTTTGAACGCGATCGCGCCCGCCATAAGACGAAGCCCGATTTCAACCGCGATGATGGCCGTGCCGATGGTTCCGACAAGCTCGAGCGCGAGCGAGGAAAGGAAGGCGGTTTTCAGCACGCTCATGGTGGCGTGGCGGAATCTTTCGCTGATTTCGCCGATCGAATGGATCCGTTCCCGGCTTCTTCCGAAAAGTATGAGAGTGGTGAGCCCCTGCAGGACGTCGAGAAAACTTCCGCTCATTCTGCTGAGGGTGTTCCACTGACGGGCGGTGGCTTTTTTCGCGGCTTTTCCTATGAGGGTCATGAAGAGGGGGATGAGCGGAGCCGTTCCGAGCAGGATGAAGCCGCTCGGCAGGTCGGCCGAAAAAACCGCCCCGAGGATACAGAGCGGCACGAAAAGCGACAGGGCGAGCTGCGGAAGGTACTGGCTGAAATAGGCGTCGAGCGATTCGACCCCCCTGAGGATCGTCGCACCGAGTTTTCCGCTCTGAACCGATCGCGTCTGCAGCGGGCCGAGGGCGGCTGTCTTGTGGAGGAGTCTTTCGTGCAGCGTTTGTTTTATCCGGAGCGTCCCCCGGTCGGCCGCGCTTCGCTCTGTGTGGCTGAAAGCGGCCCGCAAGAGGCTCGCCAGGCCGTAGAACAGAAGAAGAACCGCGATATCCGTCACACCGCTCTTTTCGAGGAACAAGGCGTCGACAACCGTGGCGAGCACCGAGGCCTGGACTATCAGGAGCAGTCCGCCGGCCGCACCGAAAACGACAGCCGTGACGAAAGGGAGAGGGTGTTCCCTGAGGAGCAGAAGGAGCCTCCGGTCGAGGTTCATGTCGAAACGTCTTGTTTGTCGATCTGGCGCCTCATTCTACGCAATATTATCCGTGCGTGCAATTTCCCGGGAGGGCGTTTCCGGCCGGTCAGTATTCGAGATCGGAACCGGTGCCGATCCTCTGACGGAATATCCAGTAGGTCCATCCCTGGTAGAGGAGCACGACGGGCACGAAGATCAGCGCCACGACGCTCATGATGCCGAGGGTGTATTCGGAGGATGACGAATTGGTTATGGTCAGGCTCCATTCAGGATCGAGGCTCGATACCATGACTCTCGGAAAGAGACCGAGGAAAATGGTCATGGTCGAAAATGCGATGGCGATTCCGGTCATCGCGAAGGCCCAGCCGCTTGCGTTGTTCCTGAGCAGAAAGACCACCGATGCGAGGGCGAGCACGCTGAATACCGGTACGATGCCGGGGTTTATCCCCAGCCGTGAGAAAAGATCGGTCTCGATGTAGGTGTAAGCCACGAACGTCAGCGATAGCAGGGTTGCGGGAACCCAGACTTTCCGTGCGGCGTTCATGGCGTTCTGCCTTATGTCGTCCAGGGTTTTGAGTGTGAGGAATACGGCACCGTGAAGCGTGAAGATGCACAGGGACGTTATGCCGCAGACCAGCGCATAGGGGTTGAGGAGGTCGAGGAAGTCTCCCGTGTAGTTCATGTTCCGGTCGATCGGGACGCCCCGGATGATGTTGGCCATGGCCACTCCCCAGAGCAGGGCGGGGACGGCGCTTCCGGCAAAGATCGCCCAGTCCCAGGCCCGGCGCCACAAGCGGTTTTCGCTTTTGCTGCGGAACTCGAAGCCCACGCCCCGGAGGATCAGGGCGACGAGCATCACGATCAGGGCAGGATAAAAGCCGCTGAAAAGCGTGGCGTACCAGTTCGGAAAAGCCGCGAACATCGCACCTCCCGCCGTGACCAGCCAGACTTCGTTCCCGTCCCAGAAGGGGCCGATCGTATTGATCACCACCCTGCGCTCACGGTCTTCCTTTGCGATGAACGGCAGGAGAATGCCGACGCCGTAATCGAATCCTTCGAGAAAGAAGAAGCCGGTGAACAGCACCGCTATGAGAATAAACCATATCGTCTGCAGCGTTTCAAGCTCCATCACGCCCCCCTTCTTCGGTTGATTCGGGCGACTGCAGGCCCGCCAGAGCGAACTTTCGTATGAGAAAGATATCGACTGCGGTCAGAAAGAGGTAGATAAGCACGAAGGTCACCAGCGAGAAAAGCACTTCGCCGCGGCTTACGGCGACCGTCGGTGAGACGGCATCCTCCGTTCGGAGCAATCCGAAGACGATCCACGGCTGGCGTCCCATTTCGGCAAGGATCCAGCCCGAAGAGTTTGCGAGATAGGGCAGCACGAAGCCCCATGACATCATTCCGGCGGCCCAGCCGGGAAAATCGTAGCGATCCCTGAGGATGTAGAAGAGCGAGAGCGAGGCGATCACGAGCATCAGGGTTCCGGCGCCGACCATCAGACGGAAGCTCCAGTAGGAAACCGCGACAGGAGGGATGTAATCTCCCGGGCCGAAGCGCTCTTCGTACTCGGCCTGCAGATCCTTTATACCTCTGACTTCCCCCTCGAAGCTGTTGAAGGCGAGAAAGGAGAGCAGTCCGGGGACGCGGATGGAGAAAAGGTCTTCCAGTTTCTCCTCGTCGCCTATGGTGAAGAGCGAGAAGCTCGCCGGGTTTTCCGTTTCCCAGAGCGCTTCCGCCGCGGCTACTTTCATCGGCTGGTGTTTCAGGAGACCCTGCATCTGCGTATGGCCCATCATGGTGACGAACACGGTTCCCAGAAAACCGTAGACGGCTCCGTATTTGAGCGATTTTCTGAATGCTTCCCGGTCGGCCTCCTTCCCGCGGGCGACGTGAAAGGCGCTGATCGAGATGATCAGGAAGGCCGCTGTCGTGATGCCGCCCGCCACCACGTGGGGAAACTGCGTCCAGACATAGGGGTTGAGCAGAAGAGCCCAGAAATCGGTCATCTCCGCTCTCGCTCCGCTTTCGGAGAGCCGGTATCCTACGGGATGCTGCATGAACGAGTTTGCGACGAGTATCCACAGGGCCGAAAGGTTCGACGCTATCGCGACGATCCATATCGTGGCGGCATGCAGCTTTTTCGGCAGCTTGTCCCAGCCGAAAACCCAGATGCCGAGAAAGGTCGATTCCAGGAAAAACGCGAGCAGAGCCTCGATGGCCAGGGGAACGCCGAAAATGTCGCCGACGAACCGGGCGTATTCGGACCAGTTCAGCCCGAACTGGAACTCCATGACGATGCCGGTTACGACGCCTACGGCGAAGTTGACGAGGAAAATGTTGCCCCAGAACCGTGTGAGACGCTTGTAGCGTTCGTTTCCGCTGCGAACGTAGGCGGTCTCCATGATCGCCACGAAAATGGAGAGGCCGAGTGTCAGGGGGACGAAAAAAAAGTGAAAAACCGACGTGACGGCGAATTGCAGTCTTGCCAGGGAAAGGACGTCCATAGGAGCGAGCTGGTCGAACGTTTACGGGAAGTCCGCTTAGAAGGGAATCTACGCAATCCGCTTCTTTGCAAAAAACACCGCCCCGAAAAAGCCTGGGTACTGTAAGATTACCCGCTGTTCTGTCGAAGGACCTCGTGAATGGCTTTTTTGAGGCTTTCGATGTTGTCGAGGAGCACGGGAAGGAGTTCGTCCTGCAGTGTTCTGTCTTTCGATTTCCCGGCTTTTTCCATGGCGTAGGCGCTTTCGTAGAGCACGGGGGCACTGATATTGCCCGATTCGCCCTTTATGAGGTGACCTATCTGTCGGATGTTTTCATGGTCCCTGTCGGCTATGGCGGCGCGAAGCCGTTCGCCGTGCTGGTCGATGAGCCGCGCGAACTCTTCGAGAATGCTCGTGGCCAGTTCCCGGTCCCCCATGGTCCGGTTGAGGAAATCGTTGTAATCGAAGATTTTTTCAGGGGGTGTCCGGAGGTTTTCCGTTCCGGAAGAAAGATCTTCGGGCATATGTTCGTTGTTTATCCAGGTTTTTATGACTTTTGCAAGGTGTTCGGGCGTAAACGGTTTCGGGACGAAATCGTCCATTCCCGTTGAAAGAAACTTGTCCCTGTCCTCCCGGCGGACATGAGCCGTCATGGCGATGATCGGAATCCGGCTGTTTTTTACCCCCGAGCCTGGATCGCGGATGATCGTCGTTGCTTCCAGCCCGTCCATTACGGGCATCTGCACGTCCATGATCACCAGGTCGAACTTTTTTCGCCGGAGCGCTTCGACCGCCTCGGAACCGTTCATGACGGTCTCCACCTGCGCACCCAGTTTGCTGAGCACGCCCACGGCCACTTTCTGGTTGATGATGTTGTCTTCCGCGAGCAGGATCTTTACCGGCCCGATATAGAGTCTGTTGAGCGATTCCTGGGCGCCCGCGCCGCTCTTCGGTTCCGGCGTTTCGCGCAGGTCGAGGGTCATGACGAGAAAGTCGTAGAGATCCGAACGGCTGACCGGTTTGAGTATGGAGGCCGCATGGTATTTCTCTCCGTTGACCGCGTGTTCGGGGAGCGCGCCGGGATTGTGCATCAGAAGCAGGGTCGTTTCATGCTGCTTCGCCGTTTCCTCTATGCGCATGCACAACTCTTCGCCTTTCATGTCGAGCAGGCGGCTGTCGATGATCGCGAAACTGTAGGACATGCCCGACTCGCGCGCCTTTTGGAGCATTTCCATCGCCTGCAGGCCGCTTTCGGCGATATCGGGCAGCATTCCCCAGTTTTTCAGATAGGAGGCGACCGTTGTGAGGTTGCCGAGGTTGTCGTCGACAACGAGTACGCGCACATCCTTCAGCTTCGCCAGCATGTCGGAAGTTTCTTCTCCCGGCTCCTGCTTCCTGAAAAGGATGGTAAACCAGAATTCCGACCCCGAACCGGTGGCGCTTTCGGCCCCGATGGAGCCGCCCATAAGCTCTGCAAGCTGCCTGCAGAGAGCAAGACCCAGGCCGGTCCCGCCGTACTTTCTTGTCGAGGAGCTGTCGGCTTGCGTGAAGGGACGGAACAGCATGTCGAGTTTTTCCCTGGGGATGCCGATGCCCGTGTCGGTAACCCGGAAGCGGATCAGGGCGTCCGTTTCACTGTTTTTCTCCACGTTTACCCTGATGTCGACGGAGCCTTTTTCGGTGAACTTGACGGCGTTGCTCAGAAGGTTGATGAGTATCTGCCGGACTCTTTCCGGATCGCCTCTGAGTTTTCCGGGAACGCCCGGTTCGGAGAGGCAACTGAAGCTGAGGTCCTTTTCGGTGGTTTTAGCCTGAAAGAGGCGGCTGACCTCTTCGAGAAGGTCGTGAAGGTTGAAGTCGACGGTTTCGATTTCAATGGACCCGGTTTCTATTCTCGAAAAATCCAGAATGTCGTTGATGAGGGACAGCAGCGACTGGCCGCTGTTGAGCAGGGTTTCGGAATAGTGTTCCTGTTCGGGCGTCAGAGAGGTGTGAAGCAGGAGGTTGGTCATGCCTATGATGCCGTTGAGCGGGGTGCGCAGCTCATGGCTTATGTTCGCGAGGAACTCGCTTTTCGCCTGATTGGCCGTGCGCGCGACCCTGGCCATTTCGTTGGCCCTGGCCGTTTCCTGTTCCAGGTGTTCGTTCAGCGTGCGGAGCTTCTCCTCGTTCACCTTTCTTTCCGAAATATCGCGCAGCGTCCCGACGATTTTAAGCGGAACGCCGTTCGCATCCCTGATCAGTTTGGCGGAAAACGAACAGGGGACGTGTTTGCCGAGTTTATCGAGTGCAATGACTTCGTAGTCGGTGACGTAACCGTGTTTCAGGATTGCCGACAGGGCGAGTTTCCGCTGTTCGGGGAAAGCGTAGAGGGTTGTCAGCGGCATGCCGATGATCTCCTTGCGTTCGTAACCGCAGAGCTGGCGTATCGACGGGCTGATTTCCGTTATGTTGCCTGAGGCGATGTCGATTTCGCCGTATACGTCGTGTATGCTCTCGAAAATGCTCCGGTATTTCTCCTCGTTTGCCCGCAATTCGCTTTCCGCAGTATTTTTGTCGCTGACATCCCTGATCATTGTCAGGAATTCTGTTTTTTCCGTCGCGAACACGCGGACTTCATAGGTTTTTTCCTCGCCGGTTCCGCTCCCGTGGATGTATTCGAAAACAACGGGCTTATCGCCGGGCTCCGTTCGCAAAAGTTGTTCGACGAGCGGCCGTGGCAGCAGCTCGTCGAGAGAGCGGTTCGCCTCGGGAGCGGCGTCGAGGAGTCGACTGTTCCGGCAGGAATCGTTGCCGTGGATAACGTTCCCCCGCCGGTCGTAACGCAGGAGAATGTCCGGAAGCGCGTCGAGAAGTGCCTGGCGGCGGGCGGCCCTCTTTTCGAGCTCTTCGGTCCGGAGAGACGCTTTGCACGCTTCTGCGAATTTCAGATTCAGGTCCGTGAGCCGGTCCGGAAGCTCGCCTTCGAACTCGCGATCTTTCCTGACGAGCACCAGCAGGCCGAAACCGGCGAGAGGCATGGCGAGAGAGCACAATCCGTCCCGGCGATAGATCCTGGGTTCGACGGTTGCGGCCGGAACCTGTTCTCCGGGGGCGTTCCAGTGCCTGTCCCCGGCGATCTCTTCGGCCATATCCCGGGGCATGCTGTTTTTCGGAACGGCTATGGGATTCGGCTCTGCCTCGGGCGGGTAACGAAAGAGACAGGCGGCTTCGCATGCGAGGTGTTTGCGGTATGCCGAAAGAGTTTCGAGCGCCACCCGCACAAAGGGGGCTCCCGGTTCGATACAGAGCGCGATGTCGTAAAGCATCGCTTTATGTTCAAGAGGGACGGCCATGTAGGTTCAGCCTGTATCCGGAGAGCCGTTCGGCGCGCCGGACGAGAGAAGGTTTCCGGGCGATCCGGAAAATGTACGAGAAGCCGGAGCGGTTTCTGGCGACATGAGGAAAGTGACCGGCGGCATCTCTGGTAAAACAAAAAACGTAGTGCGAAACGTATACCTGACAAATATAGGAAAAAATACGTTTTTGATCCGATTTAGATGTTGTCGTCTTGGTAAACTTGGCGTGTTTTGCGTGGGAAAGTTGTTTTTATTTGTAAAAGGTAACGATTCTTACTGCAAAACTGCGGGACTCCGGTACGAAAAAAAAGAAAAAGGGGGCGTTTCCCCCTTTTTCACACGGTTACGCGAAAGCGCCGTCGGACCTCTTTCGTTCAGCAGAACAGTTTTTTAAGCTCCTCCTCATAGTTGCCCACGACCGCTTTTTTGTCGGTGACGATGCCCCGGATGAATGTGCCGGGAGTTACATCGAAAGCGTAGTTTATTACCGGCGTGGTCGGCGTTGCGACCCGGGTGCCGAAAATGGTTCGCAGCTCGTCGGCGTCACGTTCCTCGATGGGTATCTCCGTACCGTCGCCGATGGTGATGTCGATGGTCGAAACCGGAGCGGCGATGTAGAACGGGAGATTGTGGTGATAGGCGCTGATCGCATGGGCGCAGGTTCCGATTTTGTTTGCCGTATCGCCGTTCGCGGCGATTCTGTCCGCTCCGACGATGCCGAAGTCGATCATTCCTTTCTGCATGAGGAACGCGGAGGAGGAGTCCGAGATCGAGAAGAACGGAATGTTCTCCTTCTCCAGCTCCCAGGCTGTCAGACGCAATCCCTGCAGGAGAGGACGGCTCTCGGCCGTGATCACCTTTTCGATAAGTCCTTCCCGCCAGGCCTGCTTGATGACGCCGAGCGCCGTGCCGGAGCCGCCGGTGGCAAGGGTGCCGGTGTTGCAGTGTGTCAGGACGGTAAGTTTTCTCGTTTCAAGGGTTTCCGCCAAATCCTCCCTGATGAGCTCGACGCCGAGGCGCGCCATGTTTTCGCAGTTTTCGATCTCGTTGTCGTGGATCTTGCGCGCGGCCTCTCGCATATCCCGGAAAAGCTCCTCGAGAGAGGACGATTCGAACCGGCGCTCGAAGATTTCCTTCATGCGCGCGGTAGCGAAGAAGAGGTTGACCGCCGTGGGGCGGGAGGCCTCGACATCGGCGATGAGGCGGTTGAAATAGGCGGGAAAATCCTCCTTGCTTCCGCTGTAGCTGTTGAGGCCCAGGATCACCGTGTAACCCGCGGCTACGCCGATTAGCGGAGCGCCCCGCACCGCCAGGGTTTTGATCGCTTCGATGGCTTCCCGATGGCTGACGGTTTTCACATACTCTTCCTTCAGCGGAAGAAAGCGCTGGTCGAGGTAGCCCAGAGTCCCGTTTTCAAAGGAGATTGCGTCGATCATGCTGTGTGAGTTCTTTTGTGTTCCGTTAAAGTTTCTCGACGACGTTCTTGAAGATTGTCGTCATTTTCGGTTCCGCAAGGTTCGATACCTCGATGATTTCCTCGATGCTGACCGGTTGCAGGCTGTCCGGGAAGCACTCGTCCGTGATGATCGACATCCCGAACACTTCCGTACCCTGGTGGACGGCCGCGATGACCTCCGGTACGGTCGACATGCCGACGACGTCGGCCCCGATGGTCCTGAGCATGCGGTATTCGGCCCTGGTTTCGAGGCAGGGGCCGGAAAGCGCGACATAGACGCCCCGCTGGAGCTTGATGCCGTTTTGGAGCGCGACCTCTTCCGCAAGATCGAGTATGCGCGGGGAGTAGGGTGCGCACATGTCGGGGAACCTGGGGCCGACTTCCGGATCGTTCGGCCCGATAAGCGGGTTGCCGCCGAGCAGGTTGATGTGGTCGTCGATCAGCATGATGTCGCCTTTGGCGAATCCCGGGTTCAGTCCGCCGCAGGCGTTGGTTATGCCGAGGGTCTTTACCCCGAGGTGTTTCATGACCCTGACGGGAAAGACGATCTGGTGCATGGAGTACCCTTCGTAGAAGTGGAAGCGTCCCTGCATGGCGACCACCTTTTTGCCCGAAAGGGTTCCGAATATCAGTTTCCCGTGATGGGTTTCGACGGTTGAAATGGGGAAGTAGGGAATGTCGCCGTAATCGAGTGAAAAATCGACGTCGATTTCCTTTGCCAGGGCTCCGAGGCCCGTTCCGAGAACGATTCCTACGGGATAGTCGTCCGAGGTTTTTTTACGGATGAAGGTAACCGCGTCCCGAATTTTTTCGCGCTGTTCGATCATGATGAGGAGATTTGAAGTTATGGTTTCTGCCGTTTATACTCAGGTGAATTGATTCATGAAATCCGCAAGTTCGCCGTACACCCTTTCCAGTGTTTCGGCGCCCGGAAGGTAGACGACCCTGAAAAACCCCTCGGACGGCTCCGTTCCGAAGCCGGAGCCGTGGACGAAGAGAATCTGTTTTTCCTCGAGGAGACGGAGGACGAAATCTTCGTCCGAGGAAAACGGCAGGTGCTCGAGGTCGATCTTTCCCATGACGTAGAATGCGCCCCCGGGATGATTGCAGGTGATGCCGTCGATGGTGTTGAGCATGCGAACCGTCACGTCACGTTGGCGGTGCAGGCGCGCCATGACCCCGTCGAGATAGCCGTTATCGAGGTTTATCGCCGCCTGTATGGCGAACTGCGGCGCCATCGGTGCGCAGAGTCTCGCATCGGCCAGCTTCAGAAAAGCCTGCCGCACGTCGGGCACGAGGTGTCCGTTGGTGATGATCATCCAGCCGACTCTCCAGCCGGGCGCCATGTAGTTTTTCGACAGGCTGTCGAAGGATATCACCGCCACGTCGCTGTCCGCGAACGTTGCGAGCGGGATGTGCGTTCCTTCGTAGACCAGCTTGTGGTACACTTCGTCCGTGATGACCAGCAGCCGGTGCCGTCGGGCGATGTCTGCCAGTTCTCTCAGGATGTGCGCGGGATAGAGCTCGCCGGTGGGGTTGTTCGGATTGATGACGACGAGAATCTTGGTCCGGGGTGTGATCCGGCGTTCGATCTCCTCCGGATCGGGCAGCCAGTCGTTTGCCGGATCGAGCCGGTAGCGCGATTCCCGTGCGTTCAGTTTGGCGATTATGGCGCTGTAAAGCGGATAGCCCGGAGCCGGACAGAGCACTTCGTCGCCGGGGTTGAGCATCGCGGTGCAGACGAGGTCGGCCGCTTCCGAGGCGCCGAAGGTGATGATGACGTCCTCGGGAGAGGTGGCGATGCCTCTCGATGCGGCATCGGCCGCTATGGCGTCTACCGCGTCCTGGCGGCCCGCCGAAGGGGCGTAGCCGTTGTTGCCCTGTTCCATAGCCATGACGGTGGCCGCCACGAGCTCGGCCGGCGGCTGGAACCCGTAAAGAATGGGGTCACCGATATTGAGATAGGTGACCTTTTTTCCCTGTTGTTCCTGAAGAAGCGCTTTGCCGACGATGTTGCGGATGGCGTAGTGATAGTTCTGTACACGCTGGGCGGGAATGAAAACCGGTGAGTTGGAGTAGGGCATATGGTTCGAAACGCAGGCGTTATAAGCTTGGTACAGAGATGTTCGCCATTCCGGCGGCCGTCGCCCGCACAAGAGAATCACAGAATAGCCAATCCCCTAATATAAATTCCGCAGTCGATCCTTTCAAATCTGACAGGCTTTCGGACGGCGGGCCGCGACATGAGGCTCAGCGCGCCCCGAAGATCGCCGTACCGATCCGGATCAGGGTGGCGCCCTCCTCGATGGCGATGTCGAAGTCCTGGCTCATACCCATCGACAGCTCCGTCAGCGCTTCTGGGTCCGGCGCCTGCGTGCGGAGCTCCTTCAGAAGCGACGCGAGCAGGCGGAACTCCCTGCGGGCCTGTTCCCTGTCGGGTGATGCTATGGTCATGAGCCCCCTCAGGCGGATGCCCGGCAGGGAGAAAAAGCGGTGGGCCGACGAGAGGAGCTCGCCGGGAGCGAGACCGAACTTCGTCGTTTCCCCGGAAGTATTGATTTCCAGCAGATAATCGACCGTGAGTCCGGCGCGGACCGCGCGTTTCGAAAGCTCTTCGGCGCTTCTGGGACTGTCGATGCTGTGCACCATGCAGACCTTGTCGACAAGGAACTTCACCTTGTTCGTCTGAAGGTGTCCGATAAAATGCCACCGGACGGGAAGGCCCGTGAGCTCTTCGGACCGCTGTTTTTCAATGAATTCCTGCACGTAGCTTTCGCCGATATCCGACTGACCCGCTTCGAAAGCCTGCCCGACAAGGGCGGCGGGTTTTGTTTTCGATACCGCTATCAGGCGGACCTCGCCGGGGTCTCTGCCCGCCTTCGCGCAGGCTTCGCGGATCGCACCCCTGACAGCCGAAAGATTTTCCGCTATGGAGCTCATGCCCGTCTCTTATTGTTGTTCGACGAGTTCGACGGTCTCGATGGTTACCGGTTCGACGGGGTTGTCGCTACCGTCGGTTTTGACCGCGGCGATCGCGTCGACGACATCCATGCCGTTCGTCACCTTGCCGAAAACGGTATACTCTCCATTGAGAAAGCCGTTGTCGGCCTGGTTGATGTAGAACTGGCTGCCGGATGACGCCTTCTGCGGATTGTTGTCCCGTGCGGCGGCAAGCGTTCCCCTTGCGTTGGGATGAATGATTTCGGCGGGAATGCGGTAATCGGGTCCCCCTGTTCCGTGCAGCATGCGGTTATCGTCGTTCCGGGAGAGGGGGTCGCCGGTCTGGATCATGAAACCGTCGATGACCCGGTGAAAGCGTATGCCGTCGTAGTAGTTTTCGCTGGCCAGCTTCGTGAAATTGTCCCTGTGCTGCGGTGTGTCGTCGTAGAGCGAGACGGTGATGTCGCCCAGGGATGTCTTGATGGTGCAGATGTGTGGCATGGTTTTGCAGGTGTTTGTTTTCCGGTTCTCCGTCAAAGCTGGACCGTTCCCGTGATCGGCGCGAGGGAAAGCAGGAGCGCACGGGATTTCGCGGTCGAGGCGTAACCGGGATACTCCCTGATGACGGTCACGCACAGTTCGGCAGCCTGTTTCTCCTCGCCCGCGGCGATAAGGGCGTCGGCGGCTTCCGTGAGGTAGAGCGCCTTAAGGGCTGGATTGAATGCGGTTTCGGCCGCTTTCCGGAACGCGTCGGCAGCGTTTGCAAACTCCTGTTTTTTCAGGAGGCTCGCCCCTTCGCCGGCCCTGGCGGCGGCGGAAAGATCCCCTTTTCCGTCGGTCCGGGAGCGGTAGGCCTGCAGTGCCGCGTCGGTTTCGCCGAGTGCGAGGTAGCACTCCCCGGCCATGATGCCGGCGAACTTCCCGCCGGAGGTGGATCGATACGTTTCCGAAATCTCCCGCAAGCCCTTGAGCTCGTTGTCGCCGTTCAGGGCCCTGGAAAGATCGCCCTGCTCCATGACCGACACCGCGGCGTCGACCAGCAGCGATGCCGTTTGTTCGGAGGACTGCCGTTCTTGCTGCAGAAAGATCACCGCTCCGGCAACGGCGACGAACGCTACGACCGCAGCGATGATGGTGTTTTTATTGAAGATGAAAAAGTCGAGCAGGCGCTCGATTTTTTCGGAATGGCCGTTATCCTCCGGGACCGGCGGTTGCTCTCCTCCTGTTTTCGGGAAACTGTCGTTCATGTCGCGTTCAATGGTTTTTCTGTTCGGGACGATCGAAACTCAACCTACAGAAGTCGAGATGTTTTTCAAAACGACCCGCCCGGTTTTTCGTCCGGCCTTCCGCTTCCGCCGGGAATCGCGAACAGTGTGAACGCGTTCTCTGCGATCCGTGCGGCGGCCTCTTCCAACCCGAGTTCCTTGATCGCCGCTATCTTCTCCGCGACGAGCCGGACATGGGCGGGCTCGTTGCGTTTTCCCCTGAAGGGAACCGGTGCGAGGTAGGGGGCGTCCGTCTCCGTGAGAAGGTGCTGTATGTCGATCTGCCGGACGACCTCCGGCAGCGACGATTTCCTGTAGGTGAGGGTTCCCGGAATGGAAAGGCTGAACCCCAGTCCGATGCATTCGCGCGCAATCGAGGTATCGCCGGAAAAACAGTGCATGATGCCGCGCAGATTCGAGGCTTGTTCCTCCCGGAGGATTTTCAGGGTGTCGTTCCAGGCGTCGCGGCTGTGAATGACCGCCGGAAGATCGAGCCGCACGGCCATGCGGAGCATCGCCCGGAAAGCCTCCTGCTGATGTTCCCGACAGACGGGCGTGTAATGGTAGTCGAGCCCGATCTCTCCTATACCGACAACCTTCGGGTTCCCTGTCAGCCTCTCGAGCTCCGCGAAGGTTTCCTCATCCAGGGGCTCCCTGGCTTCGTACGGGTGCAGTCCCACGGTCGAATAGACGAACGAGTGGGCGCGGGACAACGCTATGGAGCGTCTGCTGGTTTCGCAGTCGATGCCGGGGTCGATGACCAGCGAGACCCCGTTTCGGAGCAGACGGCGGACGACCTCGTCGCGGTCGTCGTCGAATTCCGGGAAGGAGAGATGGGAATGGACGTCGGTGAACATGCTCGGGGTTCGTTCAGCGCTCGTTGAAAACGGTCCGGTACCGGAAGAGAAGAATGCAGGCTCCGATTGTGATCGCCGAGTCGGCGAGGTTGAAAACCGGCCAGAGAGAGACCCATGTCCCGAAAAGGTAGCCTTTGTAAAGGTCGAGATGGATGAAATCCACGACGCTTCCAACGGTTGCCCGGTCGATGAGGTTGCCGATGCCGCCTCCCAGTATCAGGCCGAACGTGACGAGAAAGAGCGGTTGACGGTTTTTCGAAAAATACACGAAAAGCAGCAGGGCGGCGAGAATCAGGGCGGTTACGGTCACGAGGATCGTTTGCGGGCCGAGCGAGACGCCGAAAGCGATTCCGGTGTTTTCGGCGTAGGTCAGCTTGAGCCAGTCGGCTATCAGGGCGATGCTTCCCGTGTTTTCCGCAAGGTGGCGGACGGCGAGCTGTTTTGTCAACTGGTCGAGAATGACGATCAAGAGTGCGGTGGCGGCGAAAAGGATCATATCCGGGTGTCGCGTTTCTGATTCGGTGAAAACCGGCAGGCTGTTTCGGGACGGCCGTCGACGACTTCCCGGACGAGCTGTGCGGCCGGTTTTTCAGGCTGTAGCAATGTACTGCCGGAAGAGCGTTTTTTCAAGCGGTTCCGCAGGGCGTTTCCCTTCGCTGCGCACAGCGGTCGTTCAGGACTTCCGGTTTCCGGACTCGAGCACCGCGAGGACCCTAGGCCTGATTTCATCGGTCGGCATGGTTTCTCCCGTCCAGATGCTGAAGGATTTTGCGGCCTGGGCCAGAAGCATGTCGATCCCGGGGATCGTCGCCGCACCCGCTTCGCGGGCCATCTCGAGAAGGGGGGTTTGCACCGGGTTGTATACCATGTCGAATACAACCTGTCCCTTGTGGATGGCCCCGGTGCCGGAGGGGACGATACAGTTGTCGAATCCCAGGGCAAAACCTTTCGTGCCGACCGGCGTTGCGTTGAGGACCAGCGAGCATTGCCGGAGGGCTGCGTAATCGTCCGCCGGGCGGATCACGAGAGGGATGCCGGTTTCGGAATGTTCGAGCGCTGTTTCGAGCTGCAGGCCTTTTTTCCGGTCCCTGACGAACAGGTTGATCGCCGAAGGGCGGACGGAACGCCGCAGTGCCTCGACCGCCGCCAGGGCTGCACCGCCGTTTCCGAAAATGCCGGCCGGTTTTCCGCAAAGCGAGCCGGCGTAAGGCCCCAGGGGCCCCGATACCCCCTCGATGTCGGTATTGTAACCGCTGAGCCGCCCGTTCCGGTTGACGATGGTGTTGACCGCGCCGGTGGCGCGGGCCTCGGAAGAGAGGTCGTCCATGCAGGCGACGACCGTCCGCTTGTAGGGAATTGTAACGTTGAAGCCGGCGATGCCCAGCGCTCTGGCTCCGTCCAGCGCCGCGGGTATCAGTTCGGGCGATTCGATGTTGAAGACGGTGTAGTACAACGGCAACCGCAGCATGGCGGCCGCCGTGTTGTGTATGAAGGGCGAACAGGAATAATCGACGTTTCTGCCGATCAGCCCCAGGATTTTGCCCGGGGCGTTTGCAGGTTCAGGCATCGAAGGCTCGTTTACACGATTCCGAGAATTTTGCGGACGGCGTCCTGCTGGTACAGTTCCGGAAAGGTGTTTTCGAAAAGCTGCTTCTTTTCGGGATCGATCGTAAACGCCTGCTGGAGGGCGTCGATGGTGCTTTTCTTGTCGCCGAGCGCGAAGTAGGTCGCCGCTATTTCGAAGTGCGCCTCGGCCGAGTGGGGCTGAAGCTCTATGGAGCGTTCGAGTGCGGTGATCGATTCGTTGAAGAGCCCGGATTCGCGAAGTACGAGAGCGAAATCGACCCATATCTGGGGCGAGGCCGAATCGATCGACACAATGTCGCGGTAGGTCTCTATCGAGAGATCGAGACGTTCCTGGTTATAGAAAATCTCCGCCTTCAACTGCAGGAAGTCGGTCGAGTCGGGCATGTGCCGCAGCGCGGTATCGATGGCTTTCAGCGCCTCCTCGTACTCCTGCATCGCTTCGTGGCAGCAGGAAAGCGCGAACCAGGCGTCCGTGAAATCCGGCTTGAGTTCGGTGCAGCGCCGGTAGTGGGCTATCGCCTCGGCATACTTTTCGAGCTCTTCATACGCGATGCCCAGATTGTAGAGCGCGTTGATGTCGTCAGGCTCGAATTCAAGCGTTTTCCTGTAGCTTTCGGCCGCGTCCTCGACCTTGCCCGTGATGGCGAGAACATTCGCCCGGTTGTACCAGGCGGAACTGAAATCGTCGGCGATGGCGATGGCCATGTCGTAGGATTCCAGCGCTTCGTCGTATTTTTTCAACTTGCTGAGCACAAGCCCGTTGTTGTACCACGCGTTGACGTTATACGGATCCTGGTCGATGGTTTTACGGTAGCATGCGGAACTCTCTTCGAGCTTGCCCAGCACATCCTTGCAGAAGGCGAGCTCGTACCACGCCTCCGTGAATTCGGAGTCGGCGGCAAGGCATTTTTCAAGGTTCTTTTCGGCGTCGCCGTAGCGCTCCAGTTTCTGGAGTATGAGGCCGCGATAGAAGAACGCTTCCTTCTCGAGCGTCGAGTCTATGACGATACTGTCGAGCTGTTCGAGCGCGATATGGTAGTCCGCGATATTGAAATGCGAGAGCGCGAGGTTCAGCTGCATTTCACTGTCGGCCGGGCTCAGCACCGTCGCTTTCCTGAATGCCGAGGTCGCGTCGTCGAAAAAGCCGTTTATGGTAAGGCAATTGCCCAGATGGTACCACGCCTCCGTATTGTAGGGCGCTGTTTTCGCCAGATGACGGGCAACCTTCAGGGCGTCCCGATGCTTGCCCTCCTCGTTGAGCTGGTTGATTATCTCTATCAGCTCTTCAGTGTCGTATATGGATCTGAGGTCTATATCGTCAAGCTGAATTTTTCTGAAGAAACCGTTCGATTCGTTACTGCCACCTTCATCAAAGAAGTCGAGGAAGCTCATAAAAGTGGTATATGTGTTCTTCGTTATCCTGTCGGATCTGTGACTGAATCAATATACGAGATTTTTTGAATAATTACCTGTCACGGAAATGTGACAACACGAAGCTCCAGGGGCTTTTTTGCGCCACCTCCGTCCCCCGCTTTCAGGGTTTCGCCCGCTCTCTGAAGAACCTTGCGATCGCCGACGCGGTTTTCCTGCCGGTCACCTTCAGGAGGTCGGCTTCGGACGCGCGGGCGACGCGCTCCACGGAGCCGAAATGCCGAAGGAGCTTCATTGCGTTTTTCTCTCCGATTCCGGGGATGTCGGTAAGCGCCGTCTTGAGGGTTCTCTTCGTCCGAAGGTTCCGGTGGTAGGCGACAGCGAACCGATGGGCCTCGTCCCGGATGTTCTGAAGGAGTTTCAGGGCCGGGGAGGTTTTCGGAAGGTTGTGGGGATCCCTGTTTCCCGGAAGGTAGATCTCCTCGAGCCGTTTGGCGAGTCCGATGACGGGGAGGTCGAGTCCCAGCTCCGAAAGGGCGTTTTTCGCGCTGTTGACCTGGCCTTTCCCTCCGTCTATGACCAGAAGGTCCGGCATGGGCAGTTCATGAGACAAATCGCCGCCGTAACGCCGCGTGACCGCCTCCTTCATGGCGGCGTAGTCGTCGGAGCCCTCGAACGATCGCAGCTTGAATTTTCTGTAGTCGGACTTCCTCGGTTTTCCGTCGACGAAGCAGACCATCGAGCTCGCGTAATCGGTTCCCTGGAGGTGGGAGTTGTCGAAGCACTCGATGCGCCGGGGATTTTTTTCGAGCTTCAGCACGGTCCGCAGCGCCGAAAGGGCGGGGTTCTCCCTCGCCATTTCCCCCCGTTTCTGTTTCTGGATCAGATACTCCTCCAGATGGTGCCGGGCGTTCTCCGTGCACATGTCCAGGAGCCGGGCTTTTTCGCCTTTCCGGGGGGTGACGAAGCGCACGGTTTTTCTCTTGCCCTGACCGGACTCCTTTGTCGACAGCAGGGTGTGCAGGGCTTTTCTTTCCTCTTCAGGCAGTGCGATCCCGGTGAAGATCTCCCCGGGCACGAGGTCGGGTGTCTCCATGTAATATTTTTCCAGGAATTTCAGGAGCAGCTCTTCCGGCCGCTCTCCCCCGGCGTTGGAGAAATACATCCTTTGTGAACCGAGGAGTTTTCCCTCCCTGATTTTAAAGATCACGCCGCAGGCATCGTCCTCCTCTGCGGCAACGGCGAATACGTCACGGTCGACCGTGTCCTCCGAAACCACTTTCTGGCGTTCGGCGTATTTCCTGAGCCCGTCGATCTGCAGCTTCAGTTCCGCGGCCCGTTCGAACTGCAGAGCTTCCGCGCATTGAAGCATCTCCTCGGTAAGGGAACGGACAAGGCCGGATGTTTTTCCTTTCAGCAGCCGGACGATTTCGGCGATCATCCGGTCGTACTCTTCCTCGGTCTGCAGCCCCTCGCAGGGGCCCTTGCATTTGTCGATGTGATAGTCGAGGCAGACCCTGAATTTTTTCGCCCGGACGGCTTCCTCTTCCAGCTTGAGTTTGCAGCTTCTGACCCGGAAGATCGAGCCGATCAGATCGAGCACCGATCGCAGTTGCCGGGCCTCGGTATAGGGACCGAAATAGAGCGAACCGTCATGGCGAACCTGCCTTGTGAGAAAGATCCTCGGGAACGGTTCGTTCGTGATGACAAGGTAGGGGTAGGTCTTGTCATCCTTGAGGTTGATGTTGTAACGGGGTTTGAGATCCTTGATGAGATTGTTTTCGAGAATCAGCGCCTCGACTTCCGACGAGGTGATGATGACATCGAGAGCGGCGATACGGCCGATCATGATCTTCGTCTTGCCGGTGTGCCGGCCTCCCCCCCGGAAGTAGGAGCGAACTCTCGAACGCAGGTTTTTCGCCTTTCCGACGTAGATGACCCGGTCCTTCCGGTCCTTGAACTGATAGACGCCGGGCGAGGGAGGCAGTCCCGAAAGCGTTTTTTCCAGGTCGGCCGTGTTTCCGGGGTTCAGTGCGTTCTCTGCGGCGTTCGGCATGATCTCCTGTGGCAATGGATCGGATCCTGAAAGGCAAGGTAAAAAAATAATCGGTCAAGCGGTACAGGTCGGGATACACTGTGCAGACAGGCGCCAAGGCGGTTTTTCGGCATAAAAAAAGGCGCGGTCGAAACCGCGCCTTTCTCTTGCATACTACCCGTAAAACGCTCAGTGAGCGGACGCTTCGCCAGCCCCTTTCGGGTAGCGGAGGCTGTCTACGAGCTCCTGGATGTCTTCCGGCGGGGCCGGAGTGATCTTCGAGACGACAAGGCTTACCGCAAAGTTGATAAGCATGCCGAGCGTCCCGATGCCTTCCGGCGAGATGCCGAACAGCCAGTTTTCGGAAACGTTCGCCGCGGGATTGACGAACTTGAAGTAGATGATGTATGCCGCCGTGAAGATGATACCGGCAAGCATGCCCGCGATCGCGCCTTCCTTGTTCATCCGTTTGTAGAAAATGCCGAGGATGATGACCGGGAAGAACGACGATGCCGCCAGACCGAACGCGAACGCCACGACCTGCGCGACGAAGCCCGGGGGATTGATGCCGAAGTAGCCGGCGATCATGATCGCTACCGCCACGGAGATACGGGCGATGGTCACCTCCGATTTTTCGCTGATATCCGGGTTGAACTGCTTCTTGATCAGGTCATGAGCCACCGAGGTGGAGATGACGAGGAGCAGCCCGGCGGCCGTCGAGAGCGCGGCGGCAAGTCCACCCGCAGCGACGAGGGCGATGACCCACGCCGGAAGCTCTGCGATTTCCGGGTTGGCCAGCACCATGATGTCACGGTCGATGTACAGTTCGTTTTCGTTGTCCGTCAGCTCGTTGGAGATGAGCCGCTGACCTTGTGCTCCGGTACCGTCGGTGAACGCCGGCTTGCCGGCGAAGGCTTTGCCGTTGACGTACTGAACCGCACCGTCTTCGTTCTTGTCGGCCCAGGCGATCAGTCCGGTGCCTTCCCATGTCTTGAACCAGGAAGGAAGCTCCGAGTACTGGGTGTCGCTGACGGTGTTGATGAGGTTGTAGCGCGCGAAAGTGGCGACCGCGGGAGCGGTGGTGTAGAGCAGGGCGATGAAAACGAGCGCCCAGCCTGCCGAAACGCGGGCGTCGCGAACCTTCGGAACGGTGAAGAACCTCACGATAACGTGGGGAAGTCCCGCCGTGCCCACCATCAGTGCGAATGTGATGAAAAAGACGTCGATCATCGGTTTGCTGCCGTCGGTGTAGGCCGCGAAGCCGAGTTGTTCATGCAGCCCGTCGAGTTTGTCGAGGATGTAACCGCTGCCGTCGACAACCTCGCTGCCGAATCCGATCTGGGGAATCGGTGTGCCGGTCATCTGCAGGGCGATGAAGATCGCCGGAACCATGTAGGCGAAAATCAGGACGCAGTACTGGGCCACCTGGGTATAGGTGATGCCTTTCATACCGCCGAGCACCGCATAGAAAAACACGATACCCATGCCGATCAGGATACCCACGTTGATCGGGACTTCGAGGAAGCGCGAGAACACCACGCCGACGCCGCGCATCTGGCCGGCGACGTAGGTGAAGGAGACGAAGATCGCGCAAATGACCGCGACGGTCCTGGCCGCGTTCGAATAATACCGGTCGCCGACAAAGTCGGGAACGGTGAACTTACCGAATTTTCTCAGGTAGGGCGCGAGCAGCAGTGCGAGCAGCACGTAACCGCCGGTCCATCCCATGAGATAGATGGAGCCGTCGTATCCCATGAAGGAGATGAGTCCCGCCATGGAGATGAACGATGCGGCCGACATCCAGTCGGCGGCGGTCGCCATTCCGTTTGCAAGAGGGGGTACGCCCGCACCCGCCACGTAGAATTCCTTTGTCGAACCGGCCCTGGACCATATTGCAATGCCGATATAGAGTGCAAAGGTAATACCTACGATAAGATAGGTCCACGCTTGTACATCCATAGTTTTGAGTGTTATGTGATTTGTGAAGATTATCCGTAAGGAGGGGGTGGTGTCAGTCTTCGTGTACTTCGTACTTTTTGTCCAGACTGTTCATCAGTCCGACATAGACGAAGATGAGGACCACAAAAACGTAGATGGAGCCTTGCTGAGCGAACCAGAATCCCAGCTTGAAGCCTCCGAGGCGAATCGCGTTGAGAGGTTCGGCAAGCAGAATGCCGAAGCCGTACGAGACGATGAACCAGACCACAAGAAGACCTATGAGGTACTTGAGGTTCGTCATCCAGTACTCCTGAAGTTTTCCTTTTTCCATGGCATCGATGGTTTAGGTTTTTATGAAGCGGTCTCTGTTAAAAAAAAACGCATAACGTAAGTTAAGGAAAAAAAAAGAACTGGTGGCAACAGATATTTGTTAACGATTGTTATTATCGCTGTGCCCGTGTCGAAAAAAGACCGGTTTTCACGGAAAAAAAAGCCGCAGGAATTACCTGCGGCTTTTTCGTTACGAGCGATTGTCGCCAATCGTTTAGAACGTTATGTTTGCCCAGAGTTCCGTTCTCAGACGGCTGTGTTCCCAGTCGTTGTCGATCTCGGAAGTGAGGTAACGAACGGTCGGGGAGAGCGTGAAGCTGCCCATCGACGATTCGTAGACCTTCCAGTTGTACTGGGCCCAGACGAACATGCTGCTGAAGTCGACGTCGCTGCCGGAGCTTTCGTCGTTGGTGCTGCTGTAGTCCACCCACGCCTTGATCGGGCCGTTCTGGGCCTTGACCCTGAACAGGTAGCCGCTGTACTCGACATCGTCGTCGTTGCACGAGGTGTAGAAGCCGCTGAGGGTGAAGTTGGTGTCACCGGCGGGGATGGCGACGTTGGTGCCGATGGTCCAGGGGGTGATGTCGGGATACGCCCGGCTGTAGCGGTTACTGACATCCCCGAAGACTCCGGTGTTGTAGAAAACGTCACCGTTGGTGAGTATCGCAAGGAGCTGCGGATCGATGGTGATGTCGCCGATGTTTGTTTTGTACGTCAGGTGCAGGGCGTAGCCGTCGTTGAAGAGACCGTCGCCTTCGAGCGGGCTGTCGTCCTGGGACTCGTTGTCAAGGATGCAGAGCGTGGCGTTCAACTCGCCGGGACCGACCTTGGTGCCGTAATTGAATCCGAAAACACGGTCATTATTGACAAGGAAGACCGGGATTTCAAGCGGCGAGAAAGGATAAAGGGTCAGGTCGAAGACCGGATTGTTCGCACTGTTGAGCGGAAGACGTCCCATCATGTAGTGGGAGTTCTCCATCATGCGACCGAAGTAGAACTGCGAAACCCCGAGTTCGTGTTCTTCGTAGTTGGCGTAGCCAACGCTCTGGAACCAGCCGCCACCCTCGTAAGCGATCAACGACTTGAAGAAATAGCCGTCGCCGAGGTCGGCCGATGCTTTCAGACGGACTCTCCAGAGATACCTGATGTCGTCTTCCTGATCGTCGCCGGAGGGATTTTCGTAATCGTTGAACTCCGCTCTCGGACGGACCTGAGCGTCACCACCAATTTTGAGCTCGGCGGAAGCGGGCAAGGAACAAGCCAGCATCGCGAGCGCAAAAACAAGTGATAGCATTTTTTTCATTGCTTTCTCCGTTAGGTTTTTGTGTTGCTTCGAAAAAAGGAAAACCTCTCCCTGTGTGCCGTAGGGGCAGGGAAACGTGTTTCCTGAAAAAGAACATCCGTGTGTTCTTAAACGCCGTAATTTACATAAAACGGATTAAAAAAAGAACTTGCTTTTCATTTCATGTCCGGCGGCCCGGGCGACGAGGGTGTTTTTAGGGTATTGTTCCGCTTCGTGCAGGCGTAAGCGGCGAAAATCGTATTTTACGTTCCGGCATTGCAGACATCATCCGACTCGTAACCATGAACAGTGTCAAACTCAGGGTCAGCGCCCTCTGCCTGATGGAAGGAAACGTTCTCTTCGTGGAGCACAAGAGCTTCGCACCGGAAGATCCCCGGCTGCCTCCGGCTTACTGGATTCTGCCGGGAGGTGTCGTCGAGCCGGGAGAGACCATGCGCGACGCCCTTGTTCGCGAGGTGCGGGAGGAGACCGGACTGGAGTGCAGCGTGGGAAGCATGGCCTTCGTCAAGGAGCTTCTCTATCCCGGTCCCGGCGAACCCGGCGCGGGGAAACGGCACCATTCGGTTTCCGTCGGGTTTCACTGTGAGGTGACGGGGGGAAGGCTCGTGACGGGAAAGGACCCCGAACTGCCCGACGACCGGCAGGTGATCATCCAGGCCCGGTGGCTGCCGCTCGGCGCACTCGGAGAGTACGAGCTCTATCCACCGTTCCTGAAAGCACTGCTCGGAAAAATCCCGCCGGAAAGCGGCTCGGCCCGTTTCTACGAGTCGCCGCACTGAGCTGCGGAGGAAGGGCTCAGAGATCCACGATCACACCCAGAGAGCTGTAGCTCTCGTCGTCGTAGAAATACATGCCGTGGCGGCTCATGCCGTTGAAGTAGTTGTAGGCGAGCCGTACGTTTTCCATTCCCAGAACCTTCAGCCTCCATCCCGCCTGAAGATTCCATGTTCCCCTGAAACCGTCCGTTCGTTCCTTCTCGTCGTTCCACTCGGGAAGCAGCTTGAAGTCGGCTGCAAGGTAGGTGTTTCCCGGAGTCTCGATTTCCACTCCGGCCTGAAACGCGTGGCGGTTGATCTCGTCAGGAATGGTGTGGTAGAGGTACTGGTAGCCGAGATAGACGCGGCTGTGTTCCGAGGAAAGAGCCAGCACGAGATTGACGAACTCGCGGCTGTAGGTGAAAGGGATGCCGAAAGGGGAGTCTTCCTCGTCGATCCACTCGTCGGCCTCTTCGTCGTAATGCCCGTCTTCGAAATGGGCTGAAATATGGGTTATGCGGAGCCTGGCCGACAGTTCGTCGAAAGGAATCCCCCCGGCGGCCAGCTTTTCCTTCCAGGTGAAATTGATGCCGAACAGGTAGTCGATGGTATCGACCGGAAACTTGAAGTTGTCGCCTCTCTGGAGGAGCGAGTAGGTGCCGAAATCGATGCCGAAGGCGAAAGAGTCCCGGTCGTTGCGGTAGAGATCGGCGGACGTTCCGATGTCGAGGCGGAGATAGTCGTCGTTCAGCCGGGGCATGATCGCGATCTGCGGTTCGAGAGGGTCCGCGAGAAGGGGCTTGAACATGGTTCGCAGGGTCGGCGAGGCCGTCGCCGACGAAACGGGTGAGAGTACGAGCAGCGCTGCTGCGATGAAGGCGAGAAAGCTGTTTTTTCCGGTCATGGTGTTTCTTTTGTTTGGCTTATTCCGTGGTCGAAAGAAGTATTTCCAGTACGGCGGTTCTGACGGCTACCCCGTTGGTGACCTGTTCGAGAAGCATGCTCTTGGAAAAACCGGGAGGTTGAATTCTGTCGGCCACATTGCTTGAAATCTCGATCTCCCTGTTGATAGGGCCGGGGTGGAGCACGAGCATGTGCTTGCGGATTTTTTCAAGCCTCTCGTCGGTCAGTCCGAAATTCAGGGAGTAGTCGGCAAGGGAGGGGAGGTAGCCTCCGGTCGTTCGTTCGAGCTGGAGCCTGAGGACGATGGCGGCGTCGGCCCAGCGTATCGCATCGTCGATGCCGGTGAAAACCCGGAAGTTCGTTGTGGGAAGATCACCCGGAAGAAGGGTGACCGGACTGCAGAGCCCGACGTTTGCGCCGAGGGCGCCCAGCCCGAAGATATTCGAGCGGGCGACACGGCTGTGAAGAACGTCTCCGAGAATCACGATGTTGACCCCTTCGAGTTTTCCAAAGAACTCCCGCAGGGTAAAGATGTCGAGAAGCCCCTGGGTCGGATGTTCGTGCGTTCCGTCTCCCGCGTTGACTATGCTTTTGCCGGTGATGCGGCTTATCAGATCGGCAGATCCCGGCGACGGATGGCGGATGACGAAGGCGTCGACCCGCATCGCCTCGAGATTTCTGATCGTGTCGGCAATGCTTTCCCCCTTGCTGACGCTGCTGGCCGAAGCCGTGAAATTGAGCGTCGAGGCACCGAGGTTCCTGGCGGCTATTTCGAAGGAAAAGCGCGTACGGGTGGAATTTTCGAAAAAGGCGAGCACAATTCTTTTCCCCTTCAGACTCTGAGGGACGTCGGCCGTATCGTGGAGCAACAGCTCCTTGTGCGCAGATGCCCTGTCGAGGATTGCGGTTATCGTGCCGGAGGAGAGGCCGTTCAGGCCCGTGAGGTGCTTCAACGGAGGTGCTTTGCTTTGTGTGGCGGTCATGGTCTGCTTCGAAATTTCCAGCAAATTTACAAAATTAAAACGCGCTCTGAAAAGCCCGCGGCGTTCTGTAAACACCGGTCGAGGGGCGGGAGGAAATGATTTTGCGCTGTACGTTGTTGTTTTCTTGCAACCAGACACGGGGTAGATGCACGAAATGTCGATTGCGATGTCCATTGTCGACGCCGTGGAAGCCAGGGCGAGGGAAGAAGGCGGAGAGAAAATTTCCACTGTCGAACTCGAAATAGGAAAGCTGTCGGGAGTCGAGACGGAGTCCCTGCGCTTCTGTTTTTCTGCGGCCGCCGCAAACAGCATGCTCGAAGGCGCGCGGCTCGAAATCCGCGAGGTGCAGCCGGAAGGAGAGTGTCTGGATTGCGGGAACCGCTTTCCGGTGGAGTTCCATTACGCGAAATGCATCTCCTGCGGTTCGTTCAGGGTCGATGTCGTCGCCGGCCGTGAACTGGCGATCCGGTCCATCACGCTGGAGTGAGGGGGAAAGGCAAGGAGCAAAGTCAAAAGGCAAAAAATCAAAGGTCAAAGGGTAAAAGACTGTAGGGGCGCGATTGGCTGGTGATCGACAGGTTTTATTGTCCCCGCGGATTGCACGGGTGTTCACGACGACCGTAGGGGCGAAAAATTTTTCGCCC